>NZ_JBEUMK010000002.1:0-700945 GCF_040492155.1 Cytobacillus sp. T106
ACAGGTCCCTTGGCTCTTTTTGAGAGTGGGCCAAGGGGTCTGTCCCCCTGGCGCACTTAAAAATAAAGGGAATTTCAGACAGCAACGAGAATAAATCAGGTTAAGCCTTATAAAGGGGGAATACATATGTATCAATATTTCAATGGATTGGTAATTCGGGAAGGTACTGAGGGTGTTCCAGCTGATGGAGTTGAAGCTCTCTTTGAAGATGCCGGATGGGCAAGGAATACGCCATCCTGGCAGAAAGAGAAGTTTACTTTGATATTCCAAAACTCAACCTGGGCATTTACAGTTTGGGATCAGAACAGAATAATTGCAATGGTACGAGTGATTTCTGACCAGATCATGGTTGCAAATATAATGGATTTGGCTGTTCTATCAGAATATCGCGGAAGGGGCATAGGAAAAAAACTTGTTGAACTATGTGTACAGAAGCTTCCTCATGGAGATTGGTTTGCACATACTTCAGCAAACAATTTCAAATTCTATGAGACCTGCGGTTTTGAAGTGAAAGACTTATCCCAGAATGGCACCTGTGGTTATTATGGATATATACAGGCGCGTAAAGAGGGGCATAGGTAAGAACCGAGGGGCCTGTTCAAACCCGCCCTAAGAGTGCATATATCTCCGAACAGCTGCGAAATCCCAAGTGGCTTTTCTTAAACAACAATAGGGCTGGTTACCTTTAGAAAATCAATGAAAGGTAGAGAAATATGGATATACAAATTCGAAATGCCAATCAAAGTGATTATGAGTCATTGCTGCCTTTATTTAGACAGGTTCATGAATTCCATGTTGATGTAAGACCCGATTTGTACAAAGAAAATTTGGCTCCAGTCGAAAGGGGTTTTTTTCAAAGCCAATTAATCGATGGAAAACACCATATTTTTGTGGCTGTGATATCTAATAAAATTGTCGGTGTTACAGTGGCAAAGGAAGAAGAAGTAAAGGAAAATACTTTTGTTAAGGCGAGGAAGATATTGTATATAAAGAGTTTATGTGTTGCTGAAGCACAAAGAAAGAAAGGTATCGGAAAAAAACTTACTGAATACATTTTCGATCTTGGGAGAAGCCTCCAAGTTGATAGTATTGAACTGGGAGTATCTGAGGAAAATGCATCTGCCATTGAATTTTACAGGTCTATTGGGATGACAACGAAGAGCAGAAAAATGGAGTTTATATTGTAATAGCTGCTGGGTAAGAACCAAGGGGCCTGTCCCCACGGTATCTGCGGACTCAAACAAACTGAAGGGGAAGAGTTTTAATGGAAATTATACCTTTACTTATTGGGGTAGTTTTTTATTTTATCCCTAGCATCATAGCCAAGAGAAAAAATAAGTCTAACAGAGTAGTAATATACTTCATAAATATATTCTTAGGGTGGAGTTTGATAGGTTGGTTTGCAGCTTTATTTTTAGCCGTCAGGAAGGATCAGCGGAATGTATTGGGAAGATAGGACGAAGAGCCAAGGGGTCTGACCCCCCGGCCTTTTTAACCAACCATGCCTACAATCAATAAAATATAAATAATAAGCAATATGAATGGAGCAAGGGCAAAGAACCAGACCGTAGATGCTTTCCAATTCTTCATTTTTTCAGAAACCCAATCAATGAACCATATACTAAGAATAGCGATCAGAGGACCGCGGAATAGCATGATTAAAATAATGCCTGCTATAATAATCACAATTTTGTACTTTTCCCAGTTATTAAGTATTCTCTGTCCTATCTGATACTTGTTCCAAAGAAATTGCTTAAGGGAAACTAGGACTATGTAAATTAAAACAAGGATGATATAGGCAGCCGGCAGCAGGAGGCTAAATGTTATAGCCCCTTTTTCATCTGCGTCTGTGGACATAACAGTCAAAAATAGGACCAAAAAGATGGTAAGTGGCAAAGAAATGAAAAACAGTATGCCTGTTGCTGAGATTATTCTCCCAATCAGCGATTTAATATTAGATTCCTCCCCGCTCTCAATCTATCTTTTATTTTAATCAATTGGAGTCTCGTAATCACCAATTTTTTACAGAAAAAGAGCTAAGGGGCCAGACCCCCTGGCTCTTTTTGAGACTGGGCCAAGGGGTCTGACCCCCCGGCCCCACATCTTCAAAACTTCATCTGATACCTCTTAAGCTCCCAGTCGTGCACTGTGTTCCGGTATTCCTTCCACTCAGCTCTTTTTAGAGAAATGAACTTCCTGAAAATGTGATCGCCGAGAATTTTTCTTGCGAGAGGGCTGTCTGCCAATAAATCGAGTGCTGTTTCCAGATTGTCCGGTAAGTGGCTGATCCGGAGTAATTCTCTTTTGGATTCGGGCATGCTGTATATGTCTTCATTAATGGGATCGGCAGGCCTTTGCTTTAATCGGATTCCTTCCAGCCCTGCTTCTGCAATCACCGAAAAAGCCAGGTAAGGGTTTGCACATGGATCGGGATGGCGTGCTTCCACTCTGGTTGCGGCTCCCCGTGATGAGGGAATTCTGATCAGGGTCGACCGGTTGCATGTGGACCAGGCCATATAGCAAGGCGCTTCAAACCCCGGGACAAGCCTCTTATAGGAATTGACTGTCGGATTGGTGATGGCTGTAAGAGTCGCAATGTTTTTCATCAGGCCGTTTATGAAATAATAAGTATCTTCCGAGAGTCCGTTTGGATCATTTTCGTTAAAAAATACATTCTGCCCGTCTTTAAACAGTGAAATATTCACATGCATGCCGGAACCGTTCAATCCCTGGACTGGCTTCGGCATGAAGGAGGCGTGCAAGTTGAAGTTTTTGGCGATATTTTTCACGATCCATTTATATGTGGTGGCATTGTCGGCTGATGCCAGGGCATCCATGAACTTAAAGTTAATTTCATGCTGGCCCATTGCGACCTCATGGTGGGAGGCCTCAATCTTGAATCCCATGGCCTTTAAGGTCCGGTAGATTTCCAGGCGGACTTTTTCACCCAGGTCATGGGCCGGTTCGAAATATCCTCCGCTATCCTGAGGAACTGTCGTAGGATTGCCACTCTCATCCATCCCAAATAAAAAGAATTCCAGTTCCGGACCGATGCTGATTGAATAATCATAGCTTGCCGCTTTCTCGACCGTCCTCTTCAGTACATTGCGGGGGTCACCCTCGAATGGGGTGCCATCAGGATTGGCCACGCTGCACAAAAGCCTGGCTTCACTATATCCTTCTTCTATCGACCATGGAATGACGGAAAAAGTGTTTATGTCCGGCTTAAGGTATAAGTCTGATTGGTTGATAGGGCTGAAACCTTGTATGGAGGAGCCATCGAACATGATTTTCCCCTCTAAGGCATCGTCCAGCTGATCAAAGGTAATGGTCACATGCTTAAGGACTCCTTCTAAATCAACAAATTGAAGATGAAGAAGTTCTATATGATATTTTTTCTGGGCTTCTTTTATTTTAATATAATTTTTGTTTTGCTCTGATACCTGAGTCATCGGCACGATCCCCTTTTACTAAAATTAAAAAAGCTGCGGAGAGTATTCTCCGCAGCTTAGGCACAGGTAAACAAACGTGTGCTTGTATGGCAACGATCACTCTCTTAAACAACGCTTACGGAGTTAGCTGTCGGATTAGGAAGGTAAGAGTCTCCCTGCCATTCATGGCTTCACCCCAAGACTGCAGCATGCAGTCAAAAGTTGGTTCCCCCGCTCAATAAGATTCAGCGTTTCAGTGCTATATAATTGTAATCAGGCTGGATGGATATCGCTCCTCTCTCCTGCAACGCTTACGAAGTTAGCTGACGGGTTCGGAAGGCAGAAGTCCCCCGGCCTTTCGGCTTCACCCCATAATTATTCTGGAATAATCAGTTGGGTCCTCCGTTCTGTATGGATTCAGCGGATCAGGTCAGAATTAGGATTTATGATAATCTCCACTCGCATAAAGGAAAAACCCGGAAAATAAGAAATTAGGATTGAATTTCTTTAGAAAAATCCACTTTTCTCGAAAATGCTCTCTTTTTTAAAGAAATACAACTTTTTTACTCAAGGCATTTTTCCAGGTTTCTATCGAGCACAAACACTTCCATGCGTTCTCCCATTTTGGTGCTGATGTCACTGTGGCTTGAAAGGACTTTGCATTTGGTATGTTTTTCGACTATCTCCTCAATGTTCGTGCTGTACATTTCTCTTAGAACCTGCCGCATCTTTTTGACAAGCTGCCTGCCGGTTTCATGTTCAACCAGGTGCTTTTCTTCCACAGTCAGGACACCTTTGAATCTGGCAATGACCATATCCTCCACAATATATGTCCTGGTCTCCTGCGGCCCGCGGCCGATCAGCTCCCTTTGCAGCTTGATGAATGCTTCACTTAATTCAGCCTCTAATCGTCGTTTAGAAGATTGCAATTCCAGTTCCTCCCTGAGATTTTCAAAGTTATAGCGAATTTCAAGGTTTATGTTAGTGAGAGGCACTGCTAAAGTCAATAAAAATATGAATTTCAAAAAACATCGAAAAACAGCTAATTAGTCAGCATTTAAGAGAAAAACTAAAGAAAAATCCTCAATATCAAAAAAAACAGCCAAATATGGCATTTTTTTAAGATTTACATTTTCCTTGAGCAGGAGTACGATTGCTTTCGTAAACAGCAATCAAACAACTCAATATTCGGCCTAGTCTCGGAAACGAGAACGGAGGAACCAATCAACTGGGGTTAATTCTGCTATTGCAGAAGGGATGAGATTCAAACTCTTTCGCCATCCTACCCGTCAGCTAACTTCGTCGGCTAAAGCGAAGGAGGTCATAGAGACCGCCTTTTCAGGGGGCCCATTTTTGTTGTGTCAAACAACGGACAGGGCAGCTTGAGTGATAAGAAGGTCTTTTTATTATGCCTATCTTGAAAAAGTGAACATGGAAGACAGAACACATAGAGGGCTGATGCCAGCCGGCTGGGTGTTAAGTAGACCAATGGGTGCTTTTTCTCCAAATGAACAAGAGATTTTTCTATGCAGTTTTTTGCATCTGGACAAAGATGCGGATGATCTGTGCTCTTGGATTCATATTGGGGGAGAAGTAATCATTGGTCTCTTTTTGTATTCAGAATATGGTTTTTATTTCCAGTATTTCAGCTGAGAACAAACGCTTTCACAACTTTTCAGGCATGATAATGCTTTTTGATGATCTCTGAGCAACGAGTAAATCAGGGCTTTAAAAAAGAAGGGAGGTAACTGTGTTGACACTGCCTCAAACAGAGGATGCCATACTTGTCTGCATTCCAAATGAAGAAGTGCTCCTGCGGGTACAAAGCCATTTGAGCGATTCGCATTCATGCTGCCTTGTTTCATCTGATCCTCAAGTGATCAGAGCTTTAAAAAGCAGGGGCCATCAGCGTGTGGTGGAGTTCGGCCTCAAAGATGAGTACTTGATTCTCCAGGGACGGTTCAGGAAGGTGATTGTCTTTGAAAGTGAGATTGCAGAAACATGCACCCTGCTGAAGGTCATCAGGAACAGCACTTGTGCACCTATCATTGTCGATGCCACGGTTCATGGCTATCCAATGCGCCTTTATTGCGCATATGGAGCAAAATATGTGGTGTATTCCAAAAGCAGCAATATTTCATGTCTATTAAGTTAGAAATCAGGAGGTTATCAAAATGTCGGACATTATCATGGTCAGCCTTTTCATCATCCTGCCGGCTTTAATGCTCGGACTTGCCAGTTGGTCCGCTGAAGCCGTAGAGCAAGGAAGTGAAAATAAATAATGGTTCTGCTGCTTGGCATTACGGCGTTTACTACATTGTACTTATTCTATGTATTACTTAATCCGGAGAAATTTTAACTACTTGGGGGTAAAAAAAGGTGATTACGACGATTCTTTCAATCATTGTCACTATGGCGGCGGTGATTCTGATAGCAAAGCCTGCCGGCATCTATCTGGCAAAGGCTTTTGATTATAGCCAAACAGGGCTGGATAAAGTGTTCGGCCCGATCGAAAACATTCTCTTTAAAATCAGCGGTATCAAAAAGATAAACCAAACATGGAAGCAGTATGCCATGACGCTTGTTTTAGCCAATGGATTTATGATTCTCCTAGTCTATATGGTTTTCCGGCTGCAGGGCATCCTGCCTTTGAATCCGAGCGGGAATCCTGGCATGGATCCAACCTTGGCCTTTAACACAGCCATCAGCTTTATGACCAACACCAATCTGCAGCATTACAGCGGTGAGTCGGGCCTTTCCTATCTCGGGCAGATGATTGGAATTCTGTTTATGATGTTTGCGGCGCCGGGAACGGCTTTGGCAGCTGCCATCGCATTTGTCAGGGCGCTGTCTGGAAAAGAAATTGGAAACTTCCTTGTTGATTTATTCAGAGCCATTACGCGTGTTTTGATGCCAATCGCCATTGTGTCAGGATTAATTCTGGTCGCATTGGGGGTTCCGCAGACATTGGAGCCTACTGTAACAGTCAATACGATCGAGGGGACTGCCCAGGAGATCGCGCGCGGACCTGTCGGGACATTTTTATCCATCAAAGAACTTGGCAATAATGGCGGCGGTTTTTTTGGAGTCAATTCAGCTCATCCGTTTGAAAATCCGAATGCTATCAGCAACATCATTCAAATATTGCTGATGTTCCTATTGCCGACTGCTTTGCCGTTTGCATATGGAAAAATGCTCGGAAATGCCAAACAGGGACGTGTCTTGTTTGTATCAATGCTGATGGTCTTCACTGTATTCCTTGGCACTGCCCTGTTCTATGAATATCAAGGCAATCCTGCATTGAATGCACTGGGAATTAATACAGATCAAGGCAGCATGGAAGGGAAGGAAGTCCGGTTCGGCACAGGCCAATCCATCTTCTATGCGCTTGTCACAACAGCCTCTGAAACAGGTGCCGTCAACACGATGCATGATACGCTGACACCTATAAGCGGAATGCTGGCCCTTTCCAACATGCTCTTAAATACAGTATTCGGCGGGGTTGGAGCAGGATTCATCAATGTAATCATGTATGCCATGATTGCCGTATTCCTCTCAGGGCTGATGGTGGGCCGTACACCTGAATTCCTGGGCAAGAAAATAGAAGGGCGGGAAATGAAGCTCATCGCCTTAACAATGCTTATGCATCCTCTTTTGATACTGGGTGCATCTGCAATTGCCTTGTATACGCCGCTTGGTGCCGGAGCCATCTCAAACAGCGGCTTCCATGGAATCTCACAGGTTGTGTATGAATATACCTCTTCCGCTGCCAATAACGGATCCGGTTTTGAAGGGCTTGGGGATGCAACACCATTTTGGAATATTTCAACAGGCATCGTCATGTATGCAGGAAGATTCTTTGGGCTTGTCACCATGCTGGCTGTCGCTGGTTCACTATCATCGAAGAAGGTTGTTCCCGAGACAATCGGGACTTTCCGCACAGATACCCCTCTTTTCGGAGTGATTCTGGCCGGTACTTTCTTTATTGTAGGTGCACTGACATTCTTCCCGGCACTTGTATTGGGGCCAGTCGCAGAATATCTGACATTGTAGGTGGGAGTGAATAATCATGGCTAATCATGTGTTAAAAGAAGCAAATCAAGCTGCAGGGCTGCATGGCAAAGAGGACAAAAAATCTTTTCAGCCCCATGTTCCCCAGCAGCCTAACCATAAAGACAATAAGGATGAAAATAAAATGATGGATAAAGCGATGGTGGTTCAGGCGCTTAAGGATTCTTTTACGAAGCTTGACCCGAGAAAAATGGGGAAGAATCCGATTATGTTCGTGGTGGAGATCGGTTTCATCATTACACTGATCTTATGCTTTGCGCCTGATGCCTTTGGCAGAAGCGAGGTTGAACCGTGGTTCAATATCACCGTGGCCCTGATCCTGCTGTTTACTGTGTTATTTGCGAATTTTGCTGAAGCACTGGCAGAAGGACGCGGAAAAGCGCAGGCTGATTCTTTGAAAAAATCGAAACAGGAAATTACAGCAAACCTTTTGCAAGCCAATGGAAAAACAGTAAAAACGGCTTCAACATCTCTCAAGAAAGGCGACATAGTCGTGGTTTCACAGGGTGAAATGATTCCCGGCGACGGTGAGGTCATCGAAGGCCTGGCGTCTGTGGATGAATCAGCCATCACGGGTGAATCGGCTCCTGTCATCAAGGAAGCTGGCGGTGATTTCAATTCTGTTACGGGCGGAACAAGGGTGGTCAGTGACCAGATTATAGTGAAAATCACCAGCAATCCTGGCGAGTCTTTCTTAGATCGGATGATTTCATTAGTAGAAGGAGCAGAACGCCAGAAAACGCCTAACGAAATTGCTTTGAACACTGTGCTCACAAGCTTGACGTTAATTTTCATGATCGTGGTTGTCACTCTTCCATTTTTCACGAATTACCTTGGGTTCTCGCTTGCAATACCTGTACTGATTTCACTGCTTGTCTGCCTGATCCCGACGACGATCGGGGGACTGCTGTCGGCAATCGGCATTGCGGGGATGGACCGTGTTACCCAGTTCAATGTTCTTGCCATGTCAGGGAAAGCAGTAGAAGCTGCAGGGGACATCAATACGATTATTCTGGATAAGACAGGTACGATTACATTTGGGAACCGGATGGCGAGCAATTTCATCCCAGTGGGAGATGCTTCTTTAGAAGAGCTCCACTACTGGACAGGGATCAGCTCCCTGCATGATGAAACACCTGAAGGGCGCTCCACCATAGAATTGCTGAAGGAAAAAGGCAGCAGGCTCGATGGTTCGGTGGCTGCAGGAGGCCAGGTCATTGAGTTCAGGGCAGAGACCAGAATGAGCGGGATCGATCTGAAGGATGGCCGCCAGGTGAGGAAAGGGGCAGTCGATTCAGTCAAAAGCTGGATAAGGGCCCAGGGAGGAAAGATTCCGGCTGATCTGGATGAAGAAGCAAAGGAAATTGCCCGTGAAGGCGGTACACCTTTGGCCGTTGCGATGGAAGGAAAAATCTTGGGCCTGATTTATCTGAAGGACACAGTGAAGCCTGGAATGAAAGAACGCTTTGACCAGCTACGGAAAATGGGCATTAAAACAATCATGGCAACTGGCGATAATCCTCTGACCGCTGCCACCATAGCAAAGGAAGCGGGTGTGGATGAGTTCATCGCTGAGTGTAAACCGGAAGATAAGATTGAAGTGATCAAGTATGAGCAATCCCAAGGGAAGCTAGTGGCCATGACAGGCGACGGCACCAATGATGCACCTGCTCTGGCCCAGGCAGATGTGGGCCTTGCGATGAACAGCGGTACAACAGCTGCCAAAGAAGCCGCCAATATGGTGGATCTCGATTCCAATCCAACCAAGATCATTGAAGTGGTTTCCATAGGAAAGCAATTGCTTATGACCCGCGGAGCACTGACGACGTTCAGTATCGCCAATGATATCGCGAAATATTTTGCCATCATCCCGGCCATGTTCATGCTGGCCATCCCGGAGATGTCAGCTTTGAACATCATGGGTCTGTCAACGCCATTGTCCGCCATCCTTTCGGCCTTGATCTTCAATGCAGTCATCATTCCATTGCTGATCCCGCTTGCCATGAAAGGGGTCGCATACAAACCGATGAGCTCCAACAGCTTATTGAAACAAAATTTAACCATATATGGACTGGGCGGTGTCCTTGTATCGTTCATCGGAATCAAGCTAATAGATATGCTCGTCTCAATTTTTATCTAACCTATAAATGAAAGAAGGAAGTTACTGATGGAAAAAAAACAAAAGCTTATTGGTCCAATCATCAGGTCCAGCTTTACCATCATGATCCTCGCCGGCTTGATATACCCTATTGCGACAACTGGAATGGCACAGGCCATCATGCCGGATCAAGCAGAAGGAAGCTTGATTTATAACGAACAGAATGAAGTGGTTGGATCTGAATTGATTGGACAAAATTTTACAAATCCGAAATACTTCCATGGAAGGGTTTCAGCTATTGAATATAACGGGGCAGGATCCGGTTCCAATAACTATGCCCCTTCCAATGGAGATCTGCTCCAGCGGGTTGAAGAGTCAATAGATTCCTGGAAAACAGCTAATCCTGATACGCCAATCAGTGAGGTGCCGGTCGATCTAGTTACTGACTCAGGTTCAGGGCTGGATCCCCATATCTCAGTAGAGGGAGCGCTGGCCCAGGTTAACAGAATCATAGATGAAACGGGGCTATCGGAAGACCAATTAACAAAGCTGATCCAAGAAAACACCCAAGGCAAAGAGCTGGGCATGTTTGGTGAAGAACGTGTTAATGTTCTGATGCTTAATCTTGGCTTGGATAAATTATTGCAGTAGTGAAAAAGCTCCCTAATCATATTGGTTAGGGTGCCTTTTGCGTATGCGGATCTTGAATCGAGGTGACGGGAATGAAACAAAATCATCCTTATTTTAGAAGAAGAACACCTGAAGAGATTCTTCATGAAATCACTGAATCCAGCCGCGGAAAACTTAAATTATATGTAGGGGCAGCCCCTGGAGTCGGCAAATCTTATAAAATGCTGCAAGATGCTTCAGATTGGAAGAAAGAGGGCAAAGATGTGGTCATTGGCTTCATAGAGACCCATGGCCGTATAGAGACGGAGGAGCAAATCAAAGACCTTGAACAGGTTCCTATAAAAATTATTCCCTATAAGGGGAAGAAGTTTTATGAACTGAATGTAGAGGCCATCATAGAACGGAAACCAGATCTTGTCATTGTCGATGAGCTGGCTCATGCTAACATCCCCGGATCTGAAAATCCAAAAAGGTATATGGATGTTTCCCTTATCCTCGATGCCGGGATTGATGTTTTTTCTGCCGTGAATATTCAGCATCTCGAGAGCGTCAATGATATCGTCCAGCAAATTACAGGGGTTAAGGTAAGAGAGCGGGTCCCGGACACCTTTGTGCAAAAGGCCTATGAAATTCAGCTGATTGATATCCCGCCGGAAACATTGCGGAAGAGACTCTCGGACGGAAAGATTTATGCACCAGAGAAAATCGAACAAAGCCTGTCCCATTTCTTTACGATTAATAATCTATCAGCCCTGCGTGAATTGTCTCTAAGGGAGATTGCCAACGATGTTGATGAAAGGATCGAGCAGATCAGCGGCAGCCTCGAAAACGGCCCTATCGGTGTGAACGAGAAAATACTTGTCTGCGTCCAATACGGCCCCACTGCCGAAAAATTAATAAGGCGGGGCTGGCGGATGGCCCATAGGATGAAAGCTGAACTATACATCCTGAATGTAACCGCAGAAAAACGCAGTGATAGCAGTCCGGATAATGAGCAGAAAATAAAAGAATGGCAAATGCTCGCAGAACAGTTTAACGCGACAATAATATTAGAAGAGAAACGCAGCAGAAAACCTGCAGCTGTCATCATTGAAGTAGCAAAAAAACTGAATGTCACCCAAATACTCTTAGGCCAGTCAGCCAGGACCCGATGGGAGGAAATCAAAAAAGGATCCATCGTCAACATGATCATGAGAGAAACATCCAACATAGACATCCATATCGTGGCGGATGGGAGATAGGGGCCGGGGGTGGGCTGGGCTGCCGGGTGGGCCCACTGCCTCCTTGGGCCAAGGGGACAGGTCCCTTGGCTCACTTTTAAGGCTGGGCCACTGGACCTGTCCCCCCGGCCTCTTGGGTCACCTACCAAGTCTGAAACTTTCATTTTATTAAAACGTATATAATAAGATATTTATTTATGGGAGGTGCTTTTTATGGTGTTTCGTTCAAAAATAGATGCTTTTTTTACTAGTTTAATTCTGGCTGCGGTGCTCGTGATTGCTTTTGGCTCATTCTTCCCATTATTCATTGAAGGCGGCACCCAATTGCCAGCGGTTCTGATACTTGCTTCAACTTTCCTGTTAGTGACGGGTTTTATTTTATGGACTGCTTTTTCGGTTAAATATATTTTCTATAAAGATTACTTATTTATAAAAGGCGGGCCGTTTAGAAGCAGGATTTCTTACGAAAATATAATAAAGGTATCTCCTGCAAATGATATTTTTACTGGATACAGAATACTGTCATCGAGGGATGCCCTTGAAATTTTCAACAAAACAACAGCCTTCGGAAGTATAAAAATTTCTCCAAAAGAGAAAAGGGAGTTTATTGCTGAGTTAAAAAAGCGATGTCCCGGCATCACCATACAAGATTGAAGGAGCCAGGGGGACAGGTCCCTTGGCTCACTTTTTGAAGTAGGGCCAGGGGACCTGACCCCTTGGCACTTTCCCCATACCCTAACGTTAGGAAGGTGCATAGTGAATTATTATAGAGTGACAAAATATGATCCTCAAAAAAGGGATGCATACGGCAATTATCTCGATGACAGCGAATGGACTAGTTTTTCAGAGGTAGGCACCAAGGTCGGTGAAGAGGAATACTTGCGTACTGAAACAAACTATATTCAAGCCATCACTGCTTTTATGGATGAGGCGGGAGTGGACAGACTTTATGTTAATGCTCTTGAGATGTGGACGGAAGCGGCAGCGGTCCAGGAGAAACTGCTTTTCCTCTCAGATATCTGGATAGGGAAAGCCGTCCGGAAAGAAGAAATCACGGAAATGGCGAGGTTAACCTTGAGGGAAGCTGTCTGGTGTAAATTAAGCTTCAGAAAAGAGTTTTTTGTTCATTTTGGTTATGACTATTATATGTTTATTGGTACGAATAAGGATTGCCCCCAAGCCCGGAGGAATGTCCTGGAGGCGGGGCTGTTTGTTGAGGAGTTTCGATCTCCGTATTTAGCTTGAAGAGTAATTTTATAAAAAGGTGCCTGGTCCCTCTTTGAAGTATGAGGGGCCAGGCGCCTTTTTTGTAAACAAAAGTTGATATTGAATTTATATTAGAAATTTATAATGGGGAGCAAATAATAAAAAGGAGGCTATGTAATGAAAAGATGGCTGACCCCTATTACAGACTGGGTATCAACAAAACGGGGGATGTGGATCACAATCATAGTCTGGCTGGTACTGATGATAGCTTTAAGTGCCGGGCCAAAGCTTGGCGACTATAAAGTGAGTAATTTCCAATCACTCCCTGATGAGGCGGCATCGATAATTGCTGAGAATAAGATAGAGGAGTTATTTCCAAATGAGCAGGGAACCCCTGGAATCCTTGTTTTTCATAATAAATCCGGTGATATTCAATTAGATGAAGTCAATGAGATTGTGAAAGGAATTCTTGCAGAAGATATTAAAGGGATTGATCGAATCGTTGATATCAGCAAGCTTCCTCCCCAGGCAATGGAAGGGTTCATTTCCGTAGATGAATCAACGGTAATTGTCCCGATGGAATTGGAAAAAGGTCTTGGAAGCAAGGATTATTCAGAAATTAACGATAGAGCATCAAAAATCGGCAATGAAATTGCGGATACATTAGAAAGCACAAAATTCTATATTACAGGGCCAGCGGGAATTGCAGGAGATACAACGAAGCTGTTTGAACAGGCAGATGTCGTGTTGCTGCTAGCAACGATTGTGATTGTATTGGTGCTGCTGATTGTCATTTATCGTTCGCCGCTGCTGGCGTTCATCCCGCTGCTGGCTACGATCATCGTCTACCAGGTGGTAAATCAGAGTGTTGCACTGATGGGGGCTGCCGGGCTGGAAATCAATAACTCGACGACTTCCATTATGAGCATCCTGCTCTTCGCGGCTGTTATTGATTATTCTTTATTTGTGTTTTCCCGTTATCGTGAAGGGCTTAATGAAGTGGAGAGTAAATATACGGCGATGAAAAATGCCATGCGCGCTACGGGTGAGCCAGTCTTTTTCGCGGGCGGTACAGTGATGGCCGCCATGCTGGTCTTATTTTTCGCTAATTTCCGTGATTATCAGAACTTTGCCCCGGTATTCGGGCTGGCCATGTTCTTTATTATGCTTGCTTCCATTACGCTTGTACCTGCGTTATTTACCCTATTTGGACGTAAGGCGTTTTGGCCGAAGGTGCCGAAATATGGGGATAAAAAGGGTCTGAAACACACGTTTTGGAAATCGATTGCAAGGCTGGTGGTCAGAAAACCATGGATTAGCGGCGGTTTGACAGGGATTTTCCTGGTTGTGACAGCAATCAATGTGATGAACATTGAGTTTGAATTCGATACAGTGAAGAAGTTCCCTGAAGATTTGCCGTCCCGAGTCGGATATGAAATTGTGGAGTCCCAGTTTGATAAGGGAGAGCTTGCTCCTTCTACTTTGCTCATTGAAAGCAGTGAGTCCCTGTCGAAGGAAAAGACGGACGAAATCAAAGCAGAATTGGAAAGTCTGGACGGCATCGCATCAGTCCGGAAGGATGGACAAACTGAGGATGGCAATGCTTTAAAGTTGAGTGTGGCTTTATCGATGAATCCCTATTCAAGAGAGGCAATTGATTTTATGGAGAATCTCCAGGAGTCATCACCAGAAATGCTCCGGAATCTTTCTATTGACGGGGAAGCGTATTATGGAGGAGTTACGGCAAAGCTGGTTGATGAGAGAAATGTAAAAAATAAAGATATTGTGATGATCATGATCCTTGAAACGGTCTTAATTCTGGGTCTCCTAATAGCCCTTACCCGTTCTATTAAAATGCCTATTTATATGGTGGGGACTATCCTGCTGTCATATGTTTCTGCATTGGGTCTTGGAAGCTTCCTGGTAGATGTTCTGTTCGGTTTCGATGCGATAAGCACCCGCGTGCCTGTTTATGCCTTTATCTTCCTGGTGGCATTGGGAGTGGATTATAATATCATTCTTGTTTCCCGTTTTATGGAGGAAAGAAAGGCCCATGGTGTAAAAAAGGCCCTGGAAATTGCCATGACCAATACGGGCGGAGTGATTTCATCTGCTGGTATTATCCTGGCTGCCACCTTTGCGGCCCTGACAACGATGCCGATTGCTGATTTATTCGTATTTGGCTTCATGGTCGCAGTCGGTATCCTGATGGATACTTTCCTGGTTCGGGGAGTGCTGCTGCCAGCTTTGATATTAGCATTTGAGAAAGATCATCAAACCTCTCATAATAATCAATAGCACAATGGCGAAGGCAGTCCGCCGTATTCGCCAATAGGAGGTCCGTTCATGAAAATCATGGTTGTAGATGATGATGTCTATATTCAAAAGCTTGTTTCCATCCATTTGAGCCGGAAAGGGTACCAGGTAGTCAAAGCGAATGATGGAGAAGAAGCTTTGAAGATATTAGAAGGGATGAACGTTGATTTAGCGGTGGTCGATGTGATGATGCCGGGAATGGACGGGTTCGAACTGACGAAGATTTTGTCAGAGGATTATGATATACCTGTGATTCTTTTGACGGCAAAGGGACAGCTGGATGATAAGGAGCGGGGCTTCTTGTCCGGATCGGAAGATTATATTGTTAAGCCCTTCGAGGTGAAGGAGCTGTTGTATCGTGTAGCTGTTGTCCTGCGGAGGATGGAGCGGGCAATGGAAACAGTGATCAAGGCGGGGAATATGGTGCTGGATCGCAAGAACTTTGAGGTGATGATCAATCAGGAGACGATTCTTTTTCCGCTGAAAGAATTTGAATTGCTGAGCATTCTTGCTTCCCGCATTCCAAAGATTGCCCCGCGGGCCTTATTGATTGAGCAGGTATGGGGAATTGATTATGAAGGAAGCGAACAAACACTGAATACCCATATCAATCGGATCCGGGATCGCCTCAGGAAACATGGGGCGACGGTTGAGATTCAAACCGTGAGAGGGATTGGCTATAAGCTGGAGGCTATCGGATGAGGACGCTGTACCGGAAGTTTGTCGCTGCTGCCCTCTCGATCCTGGCTATCAGTATTATCACCGGTTTCTTCCTGGCAAACTGGGTATACACGGCCACGACCAAGCAGAAGATCGACAGCCAGAATGTCGAGATTGCAGAGGAGATCGTCTCGAGCATCGAAGGAATGCCAGGCCACCAAACTGCCCTGATATCCTATTTGGAATCGGTAGGGAAGCTGGGATATCAAGTGCTCGTGTTGAATGAGGAAGGGGAAAAACAGTTTTTTGGAGAGGCGTTTTCGAAGACAGATCTTCCAGGGGAAGCCCGGAAAGTATTGGATAAAAAAGAGATTTATCACGGGATGAGTGACGATTCCAGCCAATCCTTTATGATGGGCCACTTTTCTAATGATGTAGGGAATACGGTCGGGGTGCCGTTTACTTCTGATGGCCAGCAGTTCGCATTGTTTATCCGCCCAAATAACAAACTGCTTTTCTCTGATATCCATATGATTCTTGCCTGGTTCATTCTGGCTGTTTCGGTCGTCAGCATCATCGGAATGATTTGGTTTGCCAAGCATCTGATCCAGCCGATTACACAGCTGACAGAGGCGGTCAAAGAGTTGACCCGTGAAAACTTCCATTATGACCTGACGATCAATCGCCGGGATGAAATTGGCCAGCTTGCACAAAGCTTCACCACCATGCAGAGGCAATTACAGCATAATGATGAAGCCCGAAAATCCTTCATCAGCAATGTATCCCATGATTTCCAGTCACCGCTTATGAATATTCAGGGATATGCCGAACTTTTGAAGTTAGATGTGAATGAGACTGAACGGGTACAGTATTTGGAGATCATCAATGATGAATCAAAGCGGCTTTCTCATTTGACCAAACAATTATTGATTATGACCTCTTTGGATCAAAACGCGTACCCTATGAAGGTATCAGAGGTGCGGGCAGATAAGCAGATTAAACAGGCAATCCGCAGGTATCAATGGCTGATAGAGGAAAAAGAAATAGAAGTCTCGTATAATCTCGAACATTGTGTATTCAAATATGATGCCGAGCTGATGACGAATGTATGGGATAATCTCATGACCAATGCCATCAAGTACAGCAGTCCGGGAGACAGCATGTGGATTGGTTTGGAGAAAAGAGAAACAGACCTTGTGATTACATTTAAAGACACGGGGGCAGGGATGTCGGAGAAAGAGATGGATCAGATCTTTGACCGTTTTTATCGTGTTGATTCAGCGAGGAAGAAAGGAGGGACCGGCCTCGGTCTCTCGATCGTCAAGCAGATCATCGACCTGCATGATGGGAAAATCAGTGTTGCGAGCAAGCCTGGTGAGGGGACGGTTTTCACAATCACCCTTCCAGTTATATAAAAAAGCATAGTGGGGGAGAGGAAAATGGAACAAATCTGGAGTCTGCGGTTAATTCGATTTGCCGCCATCTTTGGCGTCATTGGCACTTATTTGGGGTCTCATATGGCAGGTCAGATGGATTATGCCCTCAGGCCGGTCCATGCGCACATTCTGCTGGTCGGCTGGCTTTCCGTATTCGCATGGGGAATATTCTATAAAGCTTATAAGATTAAATATAAAAAGCTGGTAGCCATCCATAGTATGCTGGGAATGGCGGGAGCATTGGGATTGACCGCAGGCATGTGGATGTACAACTTAAATCCCTTTCAGCTGAATGAAACATTTGTCATGGTCTTTTTCATCGTGGGCGGCACACTGCTCCTGCTGGCATTTTTATTATTTGTCGTTATTACCTTTATGGTGGAGAACCACGGGGACAGACCCCATGGCTCTTTTTGAAGCTTGGCCACGGGACTGTCCCCGTGGCCTTTGTTTTAATCGTAAATAACAGCTTTTCCTTGTTCACGCAGCTTTTTTAAAGAGGCTAGCATATGATTTATTTCTTCGTCGGAATGTCTTTCCCATGTGCTTAGTTCTGCTGTTATTTTCAAAGGGGATTTAGACCTGTAAGAGCGAGTCGGATTGCCGGGAAATCTTTTGTCAGTTAAGTTTGGATCATTTTCAAACTCACCTAATGGTTCTACAATATAAATTCTTTCTTTTGAAGAGGATGCTGCTAATTCAGCGCCCCATTTGGCAGCATCCAATGTTGCAGTAAAGTATATATAATTTGATTTTTTATCCTGGTAATTTGATATGTGCTGCGGTTCTAATAAATCTCCAATTTTTAAGGCTGCTTTCGTGCCATGAAAAAAAGGTCCGTGATCTAAGACAGCTTTTTTGTCACTCATACGGATACACCTCTTATTTTAGATTTGTGATAACAGTATATTACTTGAACACCAAAATAAGAAGAGCCAGGGGGACAGGTCCCTTGGCTCTTTTTGAGGATGGGCCAAGGGACCTGTCCCCTTGGCTCCACCGCGGCCTTTCCTTTATGCTATAGTATTCTGGTATTCTAAAGGAACGGAGTGATCGTATGAATTCGACAGCAAAAGAAATTATCTTGATTATTATCGGATCCCTGTTCTTTGCACTTGGGGTGAATCTGTTCGCAATCCCAAATGAGCTGGGCGAGGGCGGCGTGACGGGGATCTCCATGACCCTCTTTTATGTATTGGACTGGTCCCTGGGCTACACGAACTTTGTGATGAACGGGATTCTGCTTGCCATCGGCTATAAAGTGCTTAATAAGCGGGTGACGTGGTACACCTTGCTTGCCATCTTCTTTACATCTGTATTCCTGCACTTCACAGAAGATATGGGGCGCTCGCTGGATATCATGCTGGGTACGGTATTCGCTGGTGTATTCATTGGCATCGGCCTTGGAATCGTGCTCCGATCCGGCGGTACGACGGGCGGGTCGACCATTGTTGCCCGCATGCTCAACCAGCGATTCGGCTGGGCCGTGAGCACGACCATGTTCGTGTTCGACATTCTCGTTGTTCTCGGATCGGCCTTTGTCATTGGGATTGAAAATACCATGTACACCGGGATCTCCATCTACATCAGCACCAAAATTCTTGATTATCTAATCGACGGCTTTGACACCCGGAAAGCCGTCACCATCATCTCCCCCTATACTGAGAGCATTGCTGAAAGAGTCAGCGCCGAAATGGACCGGGGAGCCACCATCATTAATGCACGGGGCCACTACTCCAAAGAATCCAAGGACATACTCTACGTGGTCATAAACAAGCAGGAGCTCTTCCTTCTCAAGAAGATGATCCAGCAGATCGATGAAAAAGCCTTCGTCGTGGTGCATGATGTGCGGGATGTGTTCGGTGAAGGATTTACATTTCCTAAAACATGAGCCAAGGGGACAGGTCCCTTGGCTCTTTTTTCATTTGAGCCGCGGGACCTGTCCCTGTGGCCCTGTTGTTTCCGTGAGGATGAATTTAAGGTCAATCAGATTGAACTGAATTTAGGTCCATATTATTCGGCATACAATGAGGTGCTAATCCGGCATACTAAACCATCTGGCGACTTATCGGTTATGTATCAAGCGATAAACATATACTCAGAAATGCTGAACGTGACAATGCAGTAGTAAAGTATTTTATAAACATAAAGATCTATCAACAAAAGAATTGCTAATAAGGCTGGTTGAACTTTTCCCAACCGCAGGCTACGGAGATTTACAATCTATAGAGTTAATAAAAAACCAGGGGGACAGGTCCCTTGGCCCTTTGTGAAGCTGGGCCACGGGACCTGTCCCCCTGGCTCATTCAACAATGCTTTTTTCAATGATAAGATACGTACTATCTGCTATCTGCTGATAAGTAGTGTCATTCGGATGGAAGACATCGCTGGACAGGTCGCGTTTGGCATCAATGACGAGATTGAAGGTATCGACGACTTGAATGCCGTATTTCAAGCCTAGTGTGCGGGCTGATTCATTCCATTTTTGTATGATAGAATCGAATGATTCTCCGTCCGGTGATTGCTTGAATGGATTATACAGCCCCGTATAGAGGGTGACGGCATCGGGATTGATTTCGCGAATGTTTTTAAAGACTTTTTCCAGGTTGGGGATTTCGGTTTCCAGGATGCCGAGCGCGGTCTCTTCTGAATAATTGCTGAAGATTTCCCCGCTGTTAAACAGGTTGTTTCCCCCGATTGTAATAGTAATGATTTTGGCCTCTTTAAGCGTTCTCTGGACTTCCTTTTGTTCCAGCTGCTCCAGCAGGTCCTCGATTCTGGCGCCTCTTATGCCAAGGTTCTGATAGCGTTCAACGAGGTTATTCTCTTTGAGCTGATTCCCGGTCAGCGAGACAAAGCCTTCACCTTTTGATGAGCCAACACCTCTTGTTAATGAATCTCCGAGTGCAATATAAGTGTCGCCCGGGGTAGCAGGCGCTTCTTCTGATTTTGCCAATATCTGCGCCTGGGGAGGATTGGTAATATCCATATAGGCGCTGACAAGGCCGTAGCCAAACAGAACTGTCAAGCCAAGGGATAGTGTGATAAACAGCGGCCATTTCCATTTTTTCATCGTTTGACCTCTCCTTCTATCGTGATTGTATCAATCTTTTCCTTTATTGAGTATTCAAAAGAGTCACTGCCTGATTTTTTCGCTAAAATAGAATCAGGGTGATGCTATGAGCGTAAAACCAACTGTTAGATTGGAAAATGTAACGAAAATCATAGGAAAGAAGACGATTATTGATCAAATATCATTTGAGATTTATCCGGGGGAAGTATTTGGGTTCCTGGGTCCAAATGGCGCCGGAAAAACGACTACCATCCGGATGCTTGTCGGACTCATCAAGCCAACGTCCGGGAAGGTTGAGATCTGCGGCTTTGATGTCAGAAAGCAATTTGTGAAGGCGATGCAGCGCCTCGGTTCCATCGTCGAAAATCCAGAACTGTATAAGTATTTAAGCGGCCGCGAAAACCTGCAGATCTTTGCGCGGATGCTGCCTGGAGTCGATGAAGAACGGATACAGGAAGTCATTGACCTGGTTGATCTGACAGCGAGGGTTGATGATCAGGTGCGGACCTATTCGCTGGGTATGCGGCAGCGCCTGGGAATTGCACAAGCCCTGTTAGGCCGTCCTGATGTCCTTATACTGGATGAGCCTACTAATGGCTTGGACCCTATGGGAATAAAAGATCTTCGCACATTCATCAGGAAGCTGGTCGATGAAACAGGTCTTTCCGTTCTTGTATCGAGTCATATTTTAAGTGAGATTGAACTGCTGGCCGATCGTGTGGCGATAATGAGCCACGGGAAGATTGTAAAGACCGGCAGCGTAAGCGATCTGGTCAATTCCCTGTCATCAGGTGTGGACTGGAGAGTCAGTGATTCTTTCCGGGCGCTCGCCATTTTGAATGAGTCTCCCCATGTCCAGGCTGCAGAGCTGTACGATGACCATACAATCCACACGCTTATGGACGAAAGTAAAACTTTCATTCTGAATGAAGCCTTATTGAAAGCTGGTATTGAGGTATGGACAATCGAAAGAAAAGTGCAGACATTGGAAGACCTATTTATTAGTTTGACAGGAGGCGATCATATTGTCTAATCCGAATATGGCGGGCCTGGTCCGCAATGAAGTAATGAAAATCGCCTCCAAAAAACGCTTGCCGGTTGTCATACTTATTTTGATCATTCTGGTCTCCATGTTTACATACGCACAATACCGGGAGATACAGGAGAAAATTGAAAAGCAGGGCACTCTGGACTGGAGGGTGGACCTGCAGCAGGAGATTGTCGACCGGCAAAACCGGCTGGCATCAAGCGGAATCCAGGACGAGTTCAGGCAGTTCCTGGAATTTGACCTCAAGCAAAAGCAATATTATCTCGACAATGATATCAACCCGAACTATCCCGGGGCCCCTACGTTTATACGAATCTTCTTCTCACAGGGACTTACACTTGTCCTGCCATTATTCATTATTATCATCATGGCTGATATCGTGAGCGGGGAGTACAATGACGGCACCATCAAAACCTTGCTGTCCCGGCCTGTCAGACGGTGGAAAATCCTGATGGCCAAATGGCTGACCGTTTTGCTGTATACATCACTGCTTATGGCGGCAACGGTGATTGTCTGTTATGCCGTGTCAGGACTCATACTTGGCTATGACGGATGGACAGCCCCAATATTAACCGGATTCCAGGTTTCGGCCACTGGCGAATTTTCAACAGAATTCATCCATACCCTGCCGATGTGGGAGTACTTGCTCATGTCAGTCGGGCTTGCCTGGGTGGTAACTGCTGTGGTTGGAACCATCAGCCTCATGATCTCTGTGCTCGTGAAAAACACAGCGACTGGAATAGGCGCGATGATGGCGGTGTTAATCGCCGGCACCCTGTTGAGTTCCATCGGGTCGAGCTGGACAAGCTCCAAGTATCTGGTGAACCTGAACTTTGATCTGATCAACTATCTGGAAGGCCAGGCACCGCCGATAGAAGGAATGACACTGCCATTTTCATTGATCATCCTTGCCGTATGGACGGCTGCCTGCCTGGCTGTGGCATTCTGGAACTTTACTCAGAAGGATATGTATTAATGAGCCAAGGGGACAGGTCCCTTGGCTCTTTTTGAGACTGGGCCGGGGGGTCTGTCCCCTTGGCTCGCATTCTGAACCAAGGGGACAGGTCCCGTGGCCCATTTTGCTGAGAACCGAGAAACCCTATCCATGTGGCATCTAGTCTAAAGAAGGGAGAGAAATTTATTGAGTGATAAACTTTACAATCTCATAAAAGTAATTTGTTTGGCAGTTATCGCCTTATCCAGTGTAATGATTGCGTTGGAGCTTATGAATATTAGACAGATCCTGCATTCGATTGGCCATTAGGTCCCAACAGGTTTACGGGCGAGTGTATAAGCTGGTTAGCAGAGATAATGCTGTAGAAATCGGGGTAGCTGTTGCTATTGGCCTGTTTGGTAATCAAGGAAGAACAATGGGTGACGATTGCAATTATGATAGCGAAAAAAGGTGAAATTACGGGTTGTCCATTTGCTGCCAGCAAGGCGGCTTTTTTTTATACCGAAAAATAAATGACCCAAAAATTGGAAACCTTTAGAGCTTGTGTCCGTATAAATTAGTCAAAAGAAAAAAGGCGGGTGGTTTTTTTGGAAGTTATACAAGGAAAAGATTTAAAGCCGAAGTATTTTGCTCTCGGCCTGATATTAGCCGTCAGTTGTTTGCCAATCAGTGTTTTAGGCGTTAATGCAATTCAGAAGTTTTATTTTCAGCCTGATTATCATCTGTTTTTCAGTACACCTAAGACAGCATATCTCCTGTTTATCATCGGATATTCCATCCTCTTTGTTATTCTGGCTTTACTTTTAAGTATAGCCGATTCAAAGTTTAAGCCTCTGCTGATTCTATCCAATATCCTCTTATCTGCGATTGCAGTCTTCTTCCTTTGGCAGTCCTTTCAAACCCATTCCTATCTGACCGAGGGGGGATTAAAGGTAAAGGCGCCTTTTGCCCGCGAACAGAACTTTGAATGGGACAGCATTCAAAAAGTCACACAAATAAGCAAACACGGAGTTCCCTACAGATTAGAGTTTCATATAAAAGATGCCGGGACATACAAATTTGACCTGCAAAGTGAATTTATTGTGAAGAGAAGCGCCTTTTATTCGCTGCTTGCTGAACAGAATGTTGAAATTGAAAGCAGGCAGCCGGATTAAGAAGCAGCCTTAAGGTTCATGGCTGCTGCTGGGCCAAAAGGTGATCACAATTTTATGCCGGCCGGGGTGCCGGATGGTCAGCTTAGGGAGAAATAAAGAACAAAAGAGAGGGGATTTCCATGGAAAAAATCTTAGTGAAAACAGGAATCTATTCATTTATTATTCCATTTTTTATATTGGTGGCTTTTATGAAAAGGGTAGATGAAAGAACCAATTTGGAGGGATACACTTCAACTATCGAAACGCCATACGCAGAATACTTCTTTACTATATTCCGCTATTCTGTGATTGTTTCCCTTATTGCGGTAGGGGTGGCATTTGCTTACTTGATGTCAGAAAAGAAAAAAGAAAATGAAGAGGAGCAAGGGAAGTGACCTTTCGCCTTGTCTGCTATTTAAGCAGGACTTATTAACGTTTTGGTGAAATTCTATACTGAATCAGCCTTTAAAAGGAGGACAGGAATGAACCGAACTGAATTTCTGTTAAGGATGCTTGATACTACCTTCAACAAGGAGAACTGGTATGCGCCATTGAAGCCTGCCATAGAAGGGCTATCCGCTGAACAGGCCAGCTGGAAGCCGGAAGGGGCTGCGGTAAAATCCATATGGGAGAATGTAAACCATCTTATCTATTACAAAGAGAGACTTGCGGCAAATCTAGCGGGACGGGAGTGGACTCGAAATCTTGATGGTGATGAAACTTTTTCTCTCACCGGCCAAGTAAATGATGAAAAGGTATGGAAAGCAGTCATAGAACGGGCAGAACTGGCCCATCACAGCGTAAGGAAAGCAATCATCCGGATTACGCCTGAAAGGCTTGAACAAAATGACCTTGAAGAAAAACTCTTAGACATCATGCTGCACGATGCTTACCATACCGGGCAGATTATTCAATTAAGGAAGATGCAAGGAACCTGGCCTTCTCAGCGCTAACAGTGGGCCAAGGGGACAGGTCCCTTGGCTCTCTCCTTAAAAATGGGCCAAGGTACCTGTCCCCATGGCTCAAAAAAAAATCTTTTAAATAGTTGTTGACTTCCATTCCCAATATATGATAAATTTATCTCGAATTAAAGATAATTTATTTCGGAATAAACATCGCAGCTTATTTTTTTGACAACATGTCTCGAATTCGAGATAAATAAAAATTATATTTTGGAGGAGATTTTAAATGGCAAAGTGGACAGTAGATCAATCGCATTCAGCAGTAGGTTTTGAAGTGAAGCACATGATGGTTTCAAAGGTGAAGGGTTCTTTTGATTCTTATACAGCAGATGTGGAAGCAGCAGATTTGACAGATCTGACAACAGCTTCAATCGCATTCACATTCGATGTTGCAAGCATTAATACACGCAGCGAGGACCGTGAGAACCACCTGAAGTCAGCTGATTTCTTTGATGTTGAAAACTACCCGACGATTGATTTCAAATCAACAAACATCGTAAAAGACGGCGATGATTTTAAAGTAACAGGCGATTTAACTATCAAGGGCGTGACAAAGCCGGTCACTTTTGATGTAGAATACGGCGGCAAAGGAACAAACCCTTGGGGCGTTGAAGTATACGGCTTTGAAGCAGCAGCAAAAATCAACCGTGAAGAATTCGGCCTGACTTGGAACGCAGCACTTGAAACTGGAGGCGTACTTGTAGGCAAGGATATTAAAATCAAAGTGGAACTAGAAGTAAATCCAGCAGCATAATTAAGAGTTGAAATGGAAGAGCTGCCGGTTAAAGGAGAAAAACGTATGAATGATAAGTTGAAAGCTGTAACGGTCATACTACGTGCTTCCCAAGCCATTCAAGAAGCGATTCGCAAAGATGCAGCCAACTACGACTTGAATCCTACGGAATTCTCTGTTCTTGAGCTCTTATACCATAAGGGTGATCAGCCTATTCAGATGATTGGCAGGAAAGTTTTGATCTCGAGCAGCAGCATTACTTATGTGGTGGATAAATTAGAGCAGAAAAATTATGTGAGGCGCCAGGGGTGCCCAGAAGACCGCCGGGTCATATATGCGGTGCTGACAGCTGAGGGGAAGGCTTTGATGGATCATGTCTTTCCCCGGCATGAAAGCAAAATGGGTGAAGTGTTCGATGAGTTAAGTGCGGATGAAGTCAATCAAACGATTGATTTAATGAAAAAAATTGGCTGCAGGGCAGAACGCATTTAATTTTTTTTTGAAAACATATCTCGAATTCGAGATATGTTGAGCCAAGGGGACAGACATATTGGCCCAAATGAGCCGAGGTACCTGTCCCCCAGGCTCTGGAGATATGTTGGAAGGGGAGCTATTCTATGGGTTTTCTAAATAAACTATTTGGAACAAAAAAAGAGGAGGAAGAAACAATGACAAAATTAAACATTGGTATCATTCTAGGTTCTACACGTGAAGGGCGGGTAAGCCCGCAAGTAGGTGCGTGGGTGAAAGAAGTAGCTGACAAGCGCGGTGACGCGAACTATACCATCATTGATATCGCTGACTACAAGCTTCCATTGCTTGGCGAAGCGGGCGCAGATGCTTCTGGGGCTGCTGCATGGTCAGAAATCGTTGCTGCCCAGGACGGATTCATTTTCATTGTGCAGGAATACAACCACTCTATCACAGGCGCACTGAAAAATGCACTGGATTACCTGCGTGTTGAGTGGAACAATAAAGCAGCTGGAATCGTTTCTTACGGTTCAGTAGGCGGGGCGCGAGCTGCAGAACACTTGCGCGGCATTCTGGGTGAATTGTCAGTAGCTGACGTCCGCGTACATCCGGCACTGTCTTTATTCACAGACTTTGAAAATGGCAATCAGTTCAAACCAAAAGAAGTACAAGAGGATTCAGTCAATCAAATGCTGGATCAACTGATCCCTTGGTCAACAGCTCTTTCCACAATCCGCTAAGCGGCGGCAGAGTCTATTATATACAGGTGCAGCTTCATGCACCTGTATATATCCTAAATATAAAAAAGGGGTATAAAGGTTGAGCAGATCCTGATCAATCCAATTGATCGATGTGCTCAGAAGTTATACGGCGAAAAGGGGAGCCAAGGGGACAGGTTCCATGGCCCAAGTGGGCCGAGGGACCTGTCCCCCTGGCTCAAACTGAAAGGAGAATATATATGAAAAAAGAGACAATGGGTATTCATCATATTACGGCGATTGTAGGGCATCCGCAGGAGAATCTAGATTTTTACGCAGGGGTGCTGGGCTTGCGCCTGGTCAAACAGACAGTGAATTTTGACGATCCGGGCACATATCATCTTTATTTTGGAGATGAAGGCGGGAAACCTGGGACTATCATCACCTTCTTCCCATGGGCCGGTGCCCGCCAAGGGGTTATTGGGGATGGCCAGGTTGGTGTGACATCATATATGGTTCCAAAGGGTGCCATGAGGTTCTGGGCAGAAAGGCTCCAGAAGTTTGAAGTTCCTTTTACAAAAATCGAGCGCTTTGGTGAGCAATACTTGGCATTTGATGACCCTCATGGGCTGCAGCTTGAAATTGTGGAAAGAGAAGAAGGGGAAGCGAACGCATGGGAATTCGGCGGCATTACTCCTGAAGTGGCGATCAAGGGCTTTGGGGGCGCGACGCTGTTATCGGCGGAGCCTGCAAAAACTGCTGACCTCCTGGAGAATGTTATGGGGCTTGAAAGAGTTGGTGTGGAAGAGGATATTGCCCGCTTCCGCTCTTCCGCTGATATCGGCAATATCATCGACCTGAAATTGACTCCGGCCGGCCGCGGCCAGATGGGTGTCGGAACGGTGCACCATATCGCCTGGCGGGCAAGTGATGACGAAGATCAGCTGAGCTGGAGAAATTATATTGCTGAGAATGGATATGCTGTCACCCCAGTAAAAGACCGAAATTATTTCAACGCGATTTACTTCAGGGAGCATGGGGAAATTTTATTTGAGATAGCGACAGATCCTCCAGGCTTTGCACATGATGAATCACAGGCTACAATGGGAGAGAAGCTGATGCTTCCCGAGAAGTATGAGCAGTTCAGAGAGCAGTTAGAACATAGTCTAATCCCGATTAGTGTAAGAGAATTAGATTAACTTGCAAAGGAATGATTCAAATGCTTTCCATCGATCCTGTCAGCCTGCCGGAAAGAGAAAATTACAAATTTCTCATCGGCAGCATCATCCCTAGGCCCATTGCTTTTGTGACTACCCTCTCAAAGGGTGGTGTGGTGAACGGTGCACCATTCAGCTATTTCAACATTGTCTCGGCCAACCCGCCCATGATATCCCTATCCATCCAGCGTGCGCAGGGAAGGCAGAAGGATACAGCCAGAAACATTCTCGAGTCAAAGGAATTTGTGGTTCACATCGTTGATGAGCTCAATGTCGAAAAGGTCAATCAGACAGCGGCCAGCCTTCCTCCTGACCAGAGCGAAATAGAGGCAGCAGGTTTTACAGCAGAGGCAAGCGAAAAAATAGCAGTACCTGGCGTAAAGGAAGCAAAAATCCGGATGGAGTGCGTGCTGGAACATGCCCTGGAGTTAGGTGGTACAGACTCATCTGGTACCGACTTTATCATCGGGAAGGTTGTACAATTCCATATAGAAGAAGATCTATATGACAAGGGACGAATCGACCAGAAGGGGCTTGCTGCCGTCAGCAGACTGGCTGGGAATGATTATGCCAGGATTGGCGAAGTTTTTACGATAGAGCGGCCTGAATGATAATATATAAAATTACTGGAACCCTAATAATATTAGGGTTCTTTTTATGCGTGCAAACAATTGAATAAAGCATATTAGTCGAGAAGCAGACATGCAAGGTGAATAGGTGCTGCCCTAAAGCAGCCAAGGGCAAAATGGATTAATCCATTTTGATTATATAGGAAATAATCTCTTTTATTGTGTTTTTTCCAGCACTAACAAAAGTGTAAACGTTACAAAAAGAGTCTGTATGATGGTCTTCAAATTTCACAGTTCCATTAACGGATGCTGTTTTACCATGTGTAATGATATTTAATATTTCCACCTCAGTTATTTTTGGAGCAGCCTTCAAAGTGTTAGCGAGCTCTTCAAGACCTTGTATTGAATTATCATTTACTATATTCCAGCAAATATCGTCACTTGCGTGTTCAGAAATAAAATGAAAATCGTTAGTAGCAGCAGCCATTATGAAATCATATAGAAACTTCTTTTTAGGTGCATTTCCACAATCTGCAGGGGCTGTTATTTTTATGCCTTGATATTCAGTGTGCATTGTTCCCATATGTCTCAGCCCCTTTTTATTCTTTTTCAATTGCCTTCCAGGATGTGGACACCTGAAATTTATTTATTGAAAATAAACGCTCCCGCCTAAATTATCCTTCGTACTTTCCTTTAATGCTGAGGTGTTTATACTGCGCCCTTCCCTGCTGTAGTGAAAATCAATTAATTTCCCCAAACCTAAGAAAAAGGCTCCGATTGCCAGCAATATGATCCATAAAGGCATTACGCCCACCTCCTTTATCTATATATTAACATTTGTTGCCTGCATATACTTCTATTTATGTATTTTACTGGAAAATAATGAATGATGTTCTGATCAGGTTTCTGTTATGCTCACAATTTATCAATAAGGCAGGAAGTCAGGAAATTGCGGCGAATTAGTCATTATCTTATCAAAGGAGTGTGGCAAGTATGCCTCATGCTATTGATCTGCTGGCCGACCAGTTGTCAGCAAATGCGAATGATCCGAGCTGGTATGTTCCTTTTTCAGAAGCTGTTGAAGACTTATCAGAAAAAGATGCTTTTTGGAAGCCGAATGAGGAGAGCAACAGCATCGCCGAATTGGTCCAGCATCTTATTTATTGGAATGAAACCTGGCAAAAGAGGTATCAAAAGGGTCACGTCAATGCAGTTGCGCCAATTGGGAGCAATGATGAAAGCTTTGGGATACCGGAAAATAAAACATTCAGTGATTTAAAGGAGCGGCTGTTAGAGGTGCTATTTCAGTGGCAGGATCTGCTTTCCGAGGAAAAGCTGGAAAGTGAAGTGGAAGGGTTTCCTGAATCGGCAGAATGGTGGGCTATTATTGGAAATCTATGCACGCACAATGCGTATCATATTGGGCAGATTGTCTATGTACGGAAGCTGCAGGGCAGTTGGAGGCATAGTTAGTTTTTATCGGAGTCGAATGTAAAAAAGACAAATCTAATTTGAGAAAAAGGAGGAGGTTTTCATGCTCTTTATGCTCATCGTCAAAGCCTCAAAGAATTCGGAAGGACGTAATCTTCCCAGCCCTGAACTAATGGAAGCCATGACGAAGTACAATGAGGACCTAGTTAAGGCAGGTGTAAGGGTTATGGCGAAAGGCCTTCATCCCAGTTCAGATGGGATGCGCATTTCTTTTCCGAAACCGGGAGAAGATCCGGTGATTACAGAAGGTCCATTTGCTGAAACGAATGAATTGATCGCCGGATTCATTTTGATTGATGTGAAGTCAAAGGAAGAAGCCATCGGTTGGGCTAAGCGGATGCCGGACCCGCAGGGAAATGGGGAAGGGCAAATTGAATTTAGGCAGGTGTTTGAGTGAGGTGCGAGTGCAGGTCAAGGGGACGGAAGCTGCTGAGGCGATTATATGAAACTTGACTTTTACCAACTGGATATAGTGGACCAGAGGCAGTTAAAGTTTGCAGTAATAAGCGCCATCTACAAAGGAAAATGGGTGTATGTCAGGCATAAGGATAGAACCACATGGGAAATTGCAGGAGGACATAGAGAATTTGGAGAAAACATGGAGGGAACGGCCCAAAGAGAGTTATGTGAAGAAACGGGCTGTATAGATGGCGAGTTGATCCCAATATGTGACTATTCATTAGGCGATACGGCTGTTAAAAAATACGGAAGGCTATACCTTGGAGTAATAAGGGAATTGGGCCAGCTGCCTGCTTCAGAAATTGATGAGATCAAACTGTTTGAGGATTTACCCGTAAACCTTACTTATCCTGAAATCCAGCCGAAGCTGTTCGAAAAGACATTGGCGTTTATAAAACGCTATGAACAGTGATATACAATCAGGTTAGTTCCGTTAAGTAAGCTGAGCAGCTTCAGCTTTTTACCGCAGCAATATTTGGATAAAAAAGGAATTCTCATATTCTCTCTAGAATCTATATATAAATCAACTATAGGAGCACCTGATATGCACACAATACCTAAACACATTATTGCGGTTTCGGCGCTTATTGAAAACGAAAAGAATGAAGTGCTGCTGGTTAAGGTCCAATGGAGAAAGGATACCTGGGAAATGCCCGGGGGCCAGGTGGAGCTTGGGGAGCCGCTTGATCAGGCAGTCGTAAGGGAAGTTCTTGAGGAAACCGGACTGCATATCAAGCCCGTTGGCATCACAGGTGTTTATTATAATTCGACCAAGCAGATATTATCTGTTGTTTTTAAAGCATGGCACATCAAAGGGGAAATCAAAATCCCGCCTGAAGAGATAAGCGAAGCCAGGTTTGTGCTTTTAAATGAACACAATATTGGCCAATACATAACCCGGCCTCACATGAAATCACGGACACTGGATGCGATGAAAGCGAAGAATATCGTTCCTTATGAGACTTGGGAAATGGATCCTTATAACTTGGCAGGAAGGCTATATTGACCCTCTTTTTTTGCGAAGACAACCTGAAAAATTAAAGGAGCACCCCTATGATTCATTGGTTCCGCCACTTGCCCCAATTACATATGAATTCCTCTGAATGGACCCCTTTCATACAGAACAGCTGGTTCCGGGAACATTTTATGAAATTTGCTTATTTACTTCAGATTGTTATGTTTTTGGTGCCTGGCCTCATGGGAGGGCTGTTTACTGAATTACCCCTTTATATGCTCATTCTAATTGGAATTGCTGTCTTTATTGTTCATGAACTTCTGCACATTATCACCGTATATAAAGAAGGTGATATAAGCCTGACATTCAGCGGAACATTTTTTTGGCTGAATACCAATACCATACTATCAAAAAGAAGATTCCTGGTCTTTATGAGCCTGCCGTTTATAGGGTTGTCAGTGGTGCCAGCCATAGTGGCTCTTTTCGTAGCAAGAGAAATGCAAACGCTTCTCTTATTTGTAAGCTGGATTAATTTCATCATTTCAGCTGCAGATATCATTAATTCTTTCTTAATAGCAATCAAGCCGAAAGGCGCAGTGTTCTGCAGGGGGTATTACCGGATCGTTCAGATGAGGGAGCAGATTGTAGATGTAAGAGATTAAGACAGCTGGTGCAATCTTCAAAACCAACTGCAATCCGCGACCTATAGGAGGGATAGAATGGGTTTACTCATTACATTCATGAGCATATGGATCTTCACCTTCATGTTTGCAAGGCTGTTTAGTTTAGTTGGCGGCAACTGGAGCTTGTTTGCTAAAACGTATTGGCAAAATGACATAGTCATCTGTTTTGGACAGTCTCTCCTCATTACGTTATTGCTTGAAATGATGTAATGTCTGGGAATTTTATGCCATAAATTATCTGGAAAAAATAATAAGCCAAGAGAATCATATCCCTTGGCCAATCTATATTACTGGTAATGTTTCAGCATCATGGGAGTATAGGAATCCAAGGGCAGGGGTCTTAAAGAGAGGGTCGTGTCATAGGAGTAAATATGGCTGCTTTGTGCCAGCTTAAGGCATTTATACATAGCTTTTCCGCCAACCGCATTTGCTGAATGAACGGTTATATGGTCTGCAGAGAGTTTTTCCCTGACCATAATTTTGACCAGAAGCATACCGTTTTCTCTTTTGCTTTCCAGGTCATGGTCCAGTGATAAATGGCCAATTTCATAGGTGCGGAGAAGTTCTAAACATTCCACAATTGTATTCACATATACGAATCCATCCGGCGGTTTCCTATAGTCATCTAAGAATACATTGATTTTTTTCAAATTTCGCCCCCTTAATAAAGAGTGACTAAGAAAAGTTTCTTGTCCTTCATTAAAACCATAACACACCTTTCATGTATAGGTTAACATTCTTTACTATGGCAGCCAGTTAAACTACTAACGCAAACTCGACTGTTTTTACCAAATACTGTTACTTTGGCCTTGCCTCATTCGTATATTCATATATAAGAGCCCATACATACTAATCGCCATGTTAGGACGGGAGCTTTTCTGTCTGCGATTTTCATTTTTAGGGGGGGATATAGTTGGATATTAAATTTTCAAACAGGCCGAAGATATTTACTTTAGGGTTAATCTTTGCATTAGGTTGGCTTCCTCTGGGCTTTTTAGTCTTGATGTTTTATCAAAAAATAAATATATTCCCGGATACTGTTTATTTTCAGGATACGCCGAGTAAAGCCTATATGGTGAATATAGTGGGCGGTCTGCTTATAACAGCAGGTGTTCTGCTTTTCTTGCTTGAGAAGTTGTGGATAAAGGCTATTGGTGGGCTTGCCATATTGATTGCATTTATGCTTATATTTGGTGCCCTTCATACATACACCTATATTGATTCAACAGGGATTCACACTGCACCGCTGGAGGGATTTAAAGAAGAAGTAACTCTCTGGAATGATATTAATCAGGTTGTCATCGTCCTTGATAATGGCAAGCCCGAACAGCTGGAGTTTGAAAGTGAAAATGACACGTTTATCTATACATTAAAAGAGTATATGCCCAGAATGAAGCTTAGAGAATGGTTAGATGGCATTGGTGTCAAATATAGCGAGAGGAATATGTGACGAATCACACTTCTTTACATACAGTCATTTTGATCCGGTCTGAATACTTGAAAGCAGAAGCAGCTGCCATCCAGGCGGCTTTTCTTGTTTCAGAAAAGGTACAGGTGTCTGGTCAATATTGGTATATTATAGTAAGGGCATCTTAAGAGGGGGAGATACGATGGAGAAAAAATTAAGGGCCATGCTCGTTTTTCCAGCGGTGTTATTAGTCTTATTCGCATTGAGCAATGATAGATACAGAGAGCTGATATACATCGGCTATATCTTACTGTCGTTAAATCTGATCATTCTGGGCATCCAGGCCTTCAAAGACAACAAAAAATCCCCGTTTGCTTATGCTATCACATCCATATCAATATTAACCATTATCCTTTCACTAAAACTGTTGTTGTAATAACAGAATTTAAGTAGCAGCCAGGGGAGCTTTTTTTACCAAGAGGAGTGGAGGTAAAGCTTAACTCATGAGTAATGTGCATATCAGAAAAATGGATGCTTCCAATGAATGTGAAGTCAGGAAGATCAAACTAAAGCCCGGACAGGAAAAATTCATTGAAACTGTTGATGAGTGTTTGGAAGAAGCAGGTACATACAGTGAATGGCAGCCAGTAGTTATATATAGTGATGAAGAAGTGATTGGTTTTGCCATGTACGGCTCTTTTGGACCCAATAAAGATACATGGATTGACAGAATCATGATCGATGAAAGATATCAGGGCAAAGGCCTGGGGAAATTGGCGATGTTAAAACTGATTGATATCGCTTCAAGACAATATGATGTAAATGTTATCTACTTAAGTATCAAAGAAGAAAACAGGACAGCTTATCGTTTATACAAAAGTATCGGTTTTGAGGATATGAACGAAATAGATCCTCAGAATGGAGAGCTTTTATTTAAGTATACAGTTTGAGTAAAAGCTGCTCCCTGCTTATAGGCATAAGGGCAGGTCTGCTGTCCCTGTTTTAAAGGAATGGGCCAAGGGACCTGTCCCCTTGGCTTTTTTTAATTTTAGAAGGGTAAGTTATTGACAGTGAAAAATAATTTGTGGTATTATTAAAAATTTGATTAAAATATACATATGTGATAAGATTAAGGAAGTTGCGATATGGAGGGGATTATTTGTTTCAAATTGACGATAATGTTGTTTATCCGATGCATGGGGTAGGGATCATTAAAGCGATAGAAGAAAAGGAAGTTTTAGGGGAAAAACAACAATATTATGTCATTAAAATGTTGGTCGGCAATATGGAAGTTATGATTCCTGCAGGTAAGATAGTGAATTCAGGTATACGTCCTGTTACTGACATCATTGCATTAAAGCAACTTATGAATATTTTCCAGAATGGGGAAACAGATAGATTACTGCCCTGGAAGCAGCGATTTAAAGTGAATACGGATAAAATAAAAACAGGGAAAATTCAGGAATGTACGGAAGTTGTACGCGATTTAATGCGTATGAAGAAAGAAAAAGCACTTAACACAAGCGAAAGACAAATGTTGAATAACGCACATGAAATTTTGATCAGTGAACTGGGATTAATGAAAGGAATCACTGAAAACCAAATAAAAAGTTTCTGTTAAAGCAGCCTTAAAATATCCTTAATCAAAGTAAGGCTGCCAAGACACTCAACTTCTCCAACTCACCATTAGAAAATTAACCTCTTTTGTTATTTCTGCCGTCATCCATTTCAATCATTCATATTTCTACGACAAAGTATCTCCATACAACTCGATAAAATTGTCCCTAAAGTTTTTGGCAAATCCTGATTCACACTGGCACGGACACGGAGCCGTAAGGATGAAAGAGAGGCAGGGCTTTCATTGTTTTGGGTATATAAAAAAGAGATAATGGGACAGTTTTACTGTTCCATTTATAAAGGGCGGGTACAAGGAAAACTGGCTATCCGACCCGCAGGCAAACAAAAAAACCTCTGAATCAGAGGTTTTTTTGCAATTCAGAATTCAATTCTTTGTCAATCGCTTTGAGTGTTGATTCTATCGTATAAAATGTGTCAACAGCCTGTGTATGGGCATGTGTGACTTCAAATAGGTTTTCTTTATAGCATACATACAATACCGGCTGCTGGTTGTCATCATTGAAAGTTAATGAAATTTCACAGTTAGGGTATTCCTGTATGGTAGTTAACATTGTTCTCATGTGATCTAAAGACATATAGTCTCAGCCTCCTTCCACTATGGGGGGAGGTGACTAAGTAAAGTCTCGTAGTTCCCAACATATTTAAATAATTGATAATAAGTATAACATACTTTGTGCTTTTATCCAGAAAGAGGAGCCGGCTGGTAAAAGAAGGAATTGTTCTGCGTGTTAGAGAAGGTATGTAAGGCAGAAAAAAGGAGTGTGTTCATGGAAAGAGTAGATGTAGTCTATTCATTTATCTTTGACGAAAAACAGGAGAAGGTATTGGTTGTTAAGAATTCTAAATATGATAACTGGTCTTTGCCGGGCGGTTCGGTTGAAGCAGGAGAAACTCTATCGCAAGCAGCTATTCGGGAAGCTAAAGAAGAAACAGGCCTGACGATTGAGGTTGATGACATAATTTCTGTAAATGAAGCGATGATGATAAATCATGACCAACATGCCGTTTTTATTACATTCAAAGCAAGAGTCATAAGCGGCGAGATCAGTATACAAGATGCTGAAACAATAGCAGAAGTAAGATGGGTAAGTTTAGAAACTGCTGATGAAATGATGCCATATCATAAAAATGGGATCAGGTATTTGCTGGGTCAGTCAGCTCCCTATGTCTTTCAAGGGGAAGTGCGGTAGTTTAAGGGAAGGAGACATAGAGTGTGTCCTATCATATAAGAGTTAGAGCAGGTGCAGTCATTATCGAGCAGGACAAAATTCTGCTGATAGAATATAACGATCCAAACAGGGGTATCTTGTATGATTGGCCTGCCGGAGGTGTGGAGCCTGGCGAGACTATAACAGATGCTGTTAAAAGAGAAGCTAAAGAAGAAGCGTGCATAGAAGTGGAGGTCGGCCCATTGGCCTTTGTCTATGAATATGCACCGCATTTGAATGGCGAAAAATATGGGCCGGTCCATACCCTGGTGATGATGTTTGATTGTACTAAACTGAGCGGCTCGGCTGCAAGGCTTCCAGAACAGCCAGACCCTAATCAGACGGGCGTAAAGTGGATAGCATTATCGCGGCTTGGAGATATTCAGCTCTATGCAGACATAGGAAAGCAAATTCAGGATTATGCCATACATAAGAGGAATATTGATTTGATTGAGGAGCAGCGTCTTTAATAAGCTGAGGAATGATCATTACAATAGGAGATATGGTGCAGGTCTGTGGGCTGAGCCAAGGGACCTGTCCCCTCGGCTCAAAAATGAGGAGGCTTTCTAATGAGCAACTGGTGGTATAGTTTATATTTCGTAATTTTAGGAGTTGTGTCTTTTTTCACGCGGGAGATTGTAACTTTTATCATGCTTGGTATATTGTTGAGCCTGAATAACATCAATAATACGCTGAAAAAAATACACGATAGTACTGATAAAACGGTTCAAGAGAAGTAGCCTTTTTTCAAAAAGCACTCTAAATTAGGGGCCTGTCCCAGGTTTGTAGATGGTACTGAAAGCTGGGAAAATCCTTCTTTTAGTGGATCTGAGCCAAGGGACCTGTCCCCTTGGCTCGATAAATGCAGGGAGTGAACATATGCAATACAAAATAATTGCCTTCTGGCAGGATCGGTTATTGCTCGAAACCTTTAAACATGGGCTCGCCTTGCCCTGCTTCAGTCCTAACCGGACACATCTGGCAGAGACGGGGGAGATTGCTGCTTTTTTACAGGAGAAGTTTGGGGTTAAGGCCAATGTCCTGCAGTGTGTCCATGATGAAGGGGGTATGAGGGTCTATTCAGTGTCCATCCTTGAGTCAGGCTTGGAAAATGATATTTACTGGGCTCCTTATCACGAAGCAGCCAGTCTGCTTTCTGCAAAGGACGCTCATTTTTTAAACGAATGGAAGAGCCTCCAGGCAGACCGCTCTGTACCATGGTTTTCTCCGGACTGGCGGGAGGGAATGGAGCGGTGGGTCAGAAACAAGCTGCGGACTGAGAGAATAGACTTCCAGCAGATCAGAAGCTGGGAACGTTCAGTTCTTTTTAAAATAATCACCGGTGAGGAAAATTATTATTTTAAAGCGGTGCCAAAGATCTTCAGGCATGAAGTGAACGTCAGCACATTTCTTTGGGAAGCCGGCATAAAATATATTCCGGCCGTAATTGCTGCAGATGACAGCGAAGGCTGGCTGCTTATAAAGGAGATACAGGGAGAGCTTCTAGGCAGAGCTGGAAAAGAGCAGGATTGGAGGGATGCGCTCCTTGCCCTGGCCGGGGTTCAAAAGCTGTCTGTCAAAGAGGCAGGGCGGCTTAGGGAAGCAGGTATCCCTGTTCGTCCGCTTGCCTCTGTTGTGATTAGCGGGCTAAGGACGGCTGTTGAATCACTTTTAAAAGACGGCACCATTTCAGATGGCCAATTTTCAAGGCTGGCGGAAAGTACCTCTGAAGCAAACTTGATTTGCAGCATGCTACAAACTCCGCTGGTGCCCTTGTCGCTGGAGCACGGAGACTTTTTTGGAGGAAACGTCATACTGGAGGAAGGGCTGCCCATTATCTATGACTGGTCAGACAGCTCTTTGTCACATCCTTTCTTAAGCGTCACTGTGTTTTTAAATGAGGCAGCCGAACTTTTTTCTGAAGAGTTCGCGGATGAATTGCTGGAAGCGTACTTAAGCTGTTGGGCAGAGTGGGGTTTAGAGGAAGACCTGCGCAAAGAGTACCTGAACGTTCAAAGAATTGCGCCATTATTTGGCTTGGCTGTCTATCAAAATGAAATCTTTCCTTTTTTCCAAAAGAATTGGGATAAGAATCGGATCATCCAGGAATATATTCAGTTATGGCTTGATGCGTAAGATACACCTCCGCTATAGTTCTGGTGAAAATGTATTCTGATTTTTACCTAAAGTAAATAAAGATAGGAAGTTGGGGGGCTTTTATTTTGGGTCCTAATAAAAAGAAAACAGAAGTTATGTGGGCAGGGATCGGTTTAGCATTGGGTGCAGGTGTTGGGGTGATACTTGGAATCGTGGCATACAATCAGCAATGGCTGGGCTGACAATAAATACGTAGAAAGTATATAGAGAGTGTCTTTTTCCCATTTAAACAATCATTATGCAGAAGGAGGTACGGCCCTGCTTATGAACTTAGATAACTTTCAGATTCTTGATGTGTCAAAGGACCACATTGGAAGATACCTTAAATTGAAGGTAGAGCTTCCTGCTGGTGTCAGGAGGGGACGCCCTCTACCTTAGCCACTGGATGCAGCAGTCAGGACTGGCAGACCTTTTGCCGTCCCTGCAGTCAGTCTATGTTGGGATGAGTGCCGGAAGCATGGTGATGGCACCTAACATCGGGGAATACTTTGTAGGCTGGACTCCGCCCGACGGTGGTGATGCCGCGCTTGGACTGGTCGAATTTGCAATGTTTCCGCATCTGGACCACGAGATGCTTCCGGGAAACACCATGGCTGCCGCAGAGAAATGGGCCGCCGGGATGAAGGGGCCAGCTTATGCAATGGATGATCAAACGGCCATCAAAGTGGTTGACGGAGCAGTAGAAGTTGTTTCCGAAGGGCAGTGGATGCTGTTTTCTAATTGATGTCGATATCCGCAACAAAGATTTGCATCCTTAAATGAATAAAGTATTCTCGATCAGCTGCCAGCAAGGCGGCTTTTTTCTTTTTTGCAAAAATGGGCAGCAAACAGCTTTAACGTACTTGACAGACAACGCTACTCGGTATTACTATATAGTTAGTAATAAGCATTACTGAATACCGGTTATACAGAGTACCAAATATACAAGTGAGATATAGACGGGGGTAAAAGAATTGGAAAATATCACGGAAATGCTGAAAGGAGTGCTTGAGGGCTGTGTGCTTGAGATCATCAGCCGCGGCGAAACATATGGTTATGAAATCACGCAGCAGCTCCGGCAGCTCGGCTTCACTGATGTGGTTGAAGGGACTGTTTACACCATTACCATGCGGCTGGAGAAAAACAATCTGGTGGATATCGAGAAAAAGCCCTCCACTGTGGGACCGCCGAGAAAGTTCTACACCCTAAACGCAGCTGGCTGGGAAAAACTCAAAGCCTTTTGGGAAAAATGGGCCTTTGTCTCGGGCAAAATTGACGAACTGAAAACTAAACAAATCAAAAAGGAGAATGCGAAATGAGTATTTTTGAAAAAATCATCGGCAGCCTGGATGACAAGCGGGAATGGAAAGCGATGGAGGCGCGTGCGAAGGCACTTCCAAGCGAGTACTCTGCCGCGTATAAAGCGATCCAGAAATATATGTGGACGGCTGGAGGCGGTCCGACTGATTGGAAAGGCACGAATCGCATCTTCACCGGCATCCTGGACCTTTTTGAGGAAGGGGCAGCGGAAGGCAAGAAAGTCACTGATCTGACGGGCGAGGATGTTGCTGCTTTCTGTGATGAGCTGGTGAAGGATGAGAAAACCTGGAATGACAAATATCGTAAGAAGCTGAATGATACCATCGGCCGCGGATAGGCAATAATCTAACAATTGAATTAGAAACCTGCTGAATAGCCAGGTCTGATTGACTGCTGCTATTCAGTATTTTTTTAAGCGGGTAGTAAGTAATACTGATAATCGGTATAACAGAGTAGCGAATAAGATTATGTGATCAAAGCCCTGTGTCTTTTTGTCCGAAGGCAGAAAACAGATTGTTTCTCGGACCTCGGTTTTTGCTGCAAATCAAAAGGAGGAATCTATATGAACCATAAAGCGATTTTTGTAAAAGGGTTAACAAAATCCTTCAAAGACAAGGAAGTTTTAAAGGGGGTGGATTTTGAGGTGAGGCGCGGCGAGATCTTTGCATTGTTGGGTTCCAATGGGGCGGGCAAAACAACGACTGTAAATATTCTCTCGACGTTATTGAAGGCAGATGATGGTAAAGCAGTTATTGGTGGTTTTGATGTTCAGCGCCAGCCGGAGCACGTCCGCCAGAGTATCAGTCTGACCGGGCAGTTCGCCGCAATAGACGGCATGCTGACCGGGCGGGAAAATTTAATGATGATTGCCAAGCTCCGGGGAGTATCCAATCCAGCTGAAGTCTCCGACAATCTGCTTTCCCGATTCAGTCTGACAGAAGCGGCCAGCCGCCGGGCAGAAAAGTATTCAGGCGGGATGAAGCGCCGGCTCGATCTCGCCATGAGCCTGATTGGGAAGCCAGAAGTCATTTTTCTCGACGAACCTACCACAGGGCTTGATCCTGAAGCCCGGATTGAAGTCTGGAATATTGTCAAAGAGCTAGCCGGCAATGGTACGACTATATTACTGACGACCCAGTACCTGGAGGAAGCCGAACAGCTGGCCGACCGCATTGCCATCCTGCATGACGGGAAGATCATCACCACGGGCACCCTTGTTGAACTCAAGGAGATGTTTCCGCAGGCAAAAGTAGAATACATTGAGAAGCAGCCGACATTAGAGGAGATATTCCTTGCAATTATCGGCAAAAAAGGAGGAGATGGAAATGAAAAATAAAACTGGGGTACTGCTGGGACGATTAATGCGCAATATCTTGCGCAGCCCGGACACAATCGTCACGGTAGCCATTACGCCGATTACGATGATGCTGCTGTTTGTTTACGTATTTGGCGGTGCTATTGAAACGGGCACGGAGAACTACGTGAATTATTTACTGCCTGGAATCTTGCTGATCACGATCGCGTCCGGCGTCGCTTACACATCCTTGAGGCTCTTTAATGATGTAAAGAGCGGGCTGATGGCCCGTTTCGTTACCATGCCCATTAAGCGCTCATCTATATTGTGGGCTCATGTGCTGACCTCGCTTGTTTCCAATGCACTTGCTATTGTGGTGGTAATCCTCGTCGCATTCATAATGGGCTTTCGTCCGGATGCTAATATCTTCGATTGGCTCGCGGCGGGTGGGATTCTCCTGCTGTTTACGCTGGCGCTGACATGGCTGGCGGTAATTCCGGGGTTGACTGCCGATTCAATGGAAGGGGCTACAGCATACTCCTACCCGTTGATATTTCTCCCATTTATCAGTTCGGCTTTTGTTCCCACTGAAACCATGCCTAAAGTTGTTCGGGTATTTGCTGAGAACCAGCCAGTGACTTCCATCGTCAATTCAGTTCGTGCCCTCTTCTATAATGGGGCTGTCGGCAGCGGTATCTGGACAGCACTTGCCTGGTGCCTTGGCATTATGATCATTGCTTATTTGATTGCCGGTAAAGTCTTTAGACTGCAATTGCGGTAAGAAAAGGAGGAGGCTCTTTCGTGGTGTTGAGCGGAATTTGATTATTTGGCCCAATGATCTGCCAACTCTGCCAATTGTCCTCAAGGTTGACTGGAGCTCATCTGCAAACTATTTACACAGCGGCTCCTTGGCTTCCAGCCAGTCTGACACTATATTCAGCTGCCGATCCGGCGGCTTTTTCTTTATAACCCCCCAACAAAGTAAAAATAGATGGTACCATGAAACAATAGTGTTCTATTGTTCCGTATAAGGGAAAAGAAAAGGAGGGGGGACCGGTGAAGAATATAGCCAGGCTATCTATATTGATGGCAATCATGACCATTCTATTATACGGATGCTCTCAAAAGGAAATACAATATTATTCAAATCCAGATGTTGCTGTGCTTCAAGATAATAATCGTGTTCAAAGAGGTGACTATCAGCTGTCCGTAGCGGATGATCAATTAATTATAGACAGCAAAAAGAAAAAGTTCGAGGTTTCTTTACCTGAATATCACAGCAGTATTCAAAGTTTTCATTTTTCATATGATAATCGGTATTTAGCTTATGATGCTGTCGAGGGTAACGCTGTTAAAATTTTTGTCGTTGACTTAGAAACGGGTGAAAAGGTCAATTTGTCCGAAACGATCGGTTATAAGTATGACTACAATGGCTACCATTCATCCTGTGGAATTGCCTGGGCGCCTGACCAGAATATAATCGCCTTTATCGGTGGATATAATGATTCAGCCCGAATAAATATTTATCACTTTGATATGGATGAGGAACTTCAGGCTCCTGCAGGTTCACTCATTTTTAATGATATATACGGTGTCAAATGGGATGTTACAGGGAAATCCATCTATTATACTGCTGATTCACTTGAGAATGAAAATATGTATGGACTTTATCAGACTGAAATCGAATCAAAGGGCAAGTTAATTGGCGGAAAGGTGGAGAAGGTTTCTGAAATAGACAAGGATGAATATAAGGAATGGGTGGATAATTCGTAAAATAAGAAGGAAGAAGCTTTTACATATGGACATAGTAACGAGCATAAACAGCTCCACCAATTTTTCATGATACTGGTCAATGGACAATCAGCCGTCTGCCTTCGCCGCCGGCAAGTCGAGCTGTGCTACGATCTTATGTTTAATTATATTCGTTTCCTGAATGAAAAGAATTAAGACAGAATTGTATATCCGTTAATTGATGCGATGCCTCATCAATGAGGGTCGCTTTTTTTTGTGTAATTTCCTTGGTTATCATTAAGAAAATTAATTTTTATAAAGTTAAAATTGAATTATTTAATAAAATATACACTTTTAATAAAAATTATAAATTAACTATTTAAAAAATGAAAATCCTGTTGTATGATTTGATTAACTAAAAGAAAGGAGCATGGTATGGCGTATCCTTTACTCACTAATTGTCCTGTTTGCACAAATGCGCTGACGATCACCAAGCTGCAATGCAGCCATTGCCAAACCACCGTAGAAAATGAATTTGAGGTTTCCAAACTGGCGGCACTTGGGCAGGAGCAGCTGCACTTCATTGAGATTTTTCTAAAAAGCCGCGGGAATATCAAAGAGGTCGAGAAGGAACTTGGCATCTCCTATCCGACTGTCAGAGGCAAATTGGATGAAATCATCACTGCTCTTGGGTACTCCACTCAAAAGAAACCTGAAGTGGATAAGAAAAAGATTGTATCAATGCTCGAAAAAGGCGAGATTTCAGCAGAGAAAGCCATTCAGTTATTAAAGGAGGGAGAATAGACCATGAAAGATGAAATTTCAAGGGTCTTAACGCTGGTGGAGGAAGGAAAGCTTGATAAGGAAAAAGCAGGTGAGCTAATTAATGTCTTGCAAGGCAAAGATCAGCCAGAGCTGGTGGCGGTGAAAAAAGAAGTGTCTTATGGTAATAAAATGCTGAAGATTCGTGTGAACTCCAGTGAAGGCGATAATGTAAATGTGGATTTGCCGATCAACCTGGTCAAGGCTGTCCTGAGAGTAGGGACCAATATTGCTGAAAGGATTCCTGATGCAGCCAAATATGTGAAAGATATAGATGTCGACCTGCTTATTGCAGCGATTGAAAATGAATTGGACGGACAAATCGTTGACATCATCTCGGCCAATGGCGACAAAGTGCTAGTGGTGATCGAATAATTATGTTAAAGGTCAAGGTGAAAGCAAAGGATAAAAGGTTTTCCATACCCGTGCCCTATGCTATTTTGAACGCAGCCGGTCTGGTTATCACATCCAGAAGGATTAACCGCTTAATCAATAAAGCCATCGAGAAAGACGGAAGTAAGTTTGTTTTTCCTGAAATTGACAGAAAGGATTTGAAGCTGCTGCTGGAGGCCATTTCTGATTACAGAGGGGTTACCCTTGTGGACACGAAATTGAAGGATGGTACTGAGGTAGTGGTGAAGCTTTAAGAGATATCTATCATGTTGTTTTTGCGGCTGCCGGCGAGGCGGCTTTTTTCATTTCTCGAAAATTCTTCCTGCCAGTCCCGCCTGTTTTTCTAGTATTCCTATGTTTTAACCCCCAAATAAAGGGAAAAACCAACTAAGCTAGTTAGTTAGATAGTATTTAGGAGGGGGAAATGTGAAGGAACAGCGAGAGACACTAGAGGCAAAAGATATTACTGTTGTGGACAGTTCGATGGCGAAGAAGTCCATGATGGGGACATCCATCGGGAATGCGATGGAGTGGTTTGATTTTGGTATCTATTCATTTTTGGCAGTTACGATGGGCAGGGTGTTTTTTCCGGAGATTGACCCATCTTTTCAATTAATATACGCGTTTGCCACGTTTGCGGTGGCATTTATTGCTCGTCCGCTCGGCGGTATGTTCTTCGGGATGCTTGGTGACCGGATAGGCAGGAAGAATGTGCTGGCCATTACGATGATCCTGATGGCGGCTTCCACGCTCAGCATCGGCTTGATCCCGGGCTTTGCAGCGATTGGGATCACAGCTCAAATTTTACTATTATCAGCAAGGCTTGTGCAAGGTTTTTCAACCGGCGGGGAATATGCCGGGGCTATGACCTACATAACCGAAACAACTCCTGATAAAAAACGCAGCTTCATGGCCAGCGGCCTTGAGGTTGGAACACTGGTCGGCTTTATTGCCGGCGCCGGCCTTGTTACGCTGCTGACCTTTATGCTTGGCAGCGAGGCGATGACGGCATGGGGCTGGAGAATTCCGTTCTTCATTGCCGCTCCGCTTGGAATCATCGGCTTCTATTTCCGTAATCATTTAGGTGAAACGCCGGCTTTTGAGGCGATGAATGAGTCGATTGAAGAGAAAAAGAATGAAAGTGTTACGCTAAAAGAGATTTTTGCCGGACATTGGAGAGCATTATTGACTTGTACGGCGATTGTTATTTTCTACAATGTTATGAGTTATACCGTTCTGACTTATATGCCGTCTTATATGTCAGAAGAGCTCGGGTACAGTGAAGGGAAAGGGCTCCTGATGCTTGTTCTTGTGATGATCGTCATGATCCCGATGGTATTGGCAATGGGGCATTTGAGCGACAAATTCGGACGGAACCGCATCCTGAAAGCCGGCCTGATTGGCGCGGTTGTCCTGAGCATCCCTGCTTTCATGCTCGTCCGCTCGGGCAGCACCATGGGCACTTTCCTTGGATTGCTGATCCTCGGCCTGCTGCTGACGACTATGCAGGGCTCACTGCCGGCAACACTCCCGTCGTTATTTTATACGAAAGTGCGCTACGGGGCACTGGCAATCACGTATAATACAGCAACGTCGCTGTTCGGAGGCACAACACCGCTGCTGGTCGCATGGCTGGTGAGCGTAACCGGCAATAATATGGTGCCAGCTTATTACCTGATGGGCATGTGCCTGTTCGGCATCATTGTTGTCACCCTGTTTGTCAGGGAGACGGCAGGAAGATCGCTTCGCGGTTCTGCACCGGTTGTTGAGCATCAGAGCGAAGTGAAGGAAGTCCTTAAGAATCCGGAGAGGGCCTACTGGTGGAAGAATGAAGGAAGAGCCAGGAAAGGCGCTTTGGGTAAAGGGTTATTGGCTGGATTGTTGAATAAGCATTAAAAAAAAGGTGCCTGACTCCAAACGCATACAAGCTGTGCTTATGGAGTCAGGCATTTTTTTAATAAGGAGGGTGCAAGGGTGAAAACCATGTCTTTGCGATTGATATTTATCATAGTGGGGGCTTTAGTTGGAGGACTCATTGTATATCTTATAAACGGGGGATTTCCACTGGGTGTCCTGGCAGGCTTTGCGGCCGGCGCGGTGATTATTCTTGTTTTAGCTGTGTATAGAAGAAAAGAGTGAGGCGACCTGTCCCGCTGTCCCAAGATACTTAAGAAAGTGGGGGAATGCATCTCATTTATTCCAATAAGCCTTCGCTTCTTTCTCCAGCACCTTTAGCCGTTTGTAGTAATCAGGAAACTCGTTAAGGTGTGCGAGGGCAATTTTTCCTGTGATGAGAGGGTCATCACCTGTTACATTCGTTTGGCTGGAGATCTTACCGTGCTCAAGCTCAGTATTTACACCAAGCCAAAATTCATTTAAATCAAACCTGCTTTTAGTAAAATCGATTCCCAGCAGCAAAGCGATGGCAGCTGCTTCCTCTTTGGAAAAAGATTTTTGCCTGGCAGCATGATGGGGATATGGATATCTTACACTATGCCTATGGCCAACGATGAAACGGTGAGAATAAGGATCATGAAAGTACATGTACATCACTCCTAGAGGGCAGATTACGTTAGTAGGCTATGAATTTCAAAGTGAGATGGTGTCTGGCTCCAAGTCTTTTATACTTGGGAGGAGCTTGCTTTTAAAAGGAAGGACAAGGGAACTGTTCCCCCTAGCCCTTAGGTATGTGTTCAAACATATTTCTCCTTATTCAGGAGATAATAACCCTTATGGACTTAAATAGGAGGAAAAGGCATGGAGACTCATCATAATCATATGAAGCTAACCGCCGCAGAATTGAGTTATTTATGGGCTTCTTTCATGGCAGACAGTATGGCGGTTTGTGTATTAAAGTATTTTCTTCGTCATATTGAAGATGAAGATATCCAAAAGCTTGGTTCCCATGCTTTGGATTTGTCACAGCAGCATGTGGAGATCATAAGAGGGATCTTTACAGAAGAAGGCATCCGGATTCCGCAGGGATTTACGGAGGAAGATGTGAATTTAGAGGCGAAGCGATTGTTTTCCGACGTTTTTTATTTGCGCTACATGCACAATATGGCAAAGGGGGGTCTTGCCACTTATGGCCGGGTGCTGCAGAATACATGGCGGTCTGATATTCATTCATTCTATTCCAAGTGCTTAACCTCAACAATCGAGTTAAAGACCGAGGCCAATGAGCTGTTATTGGAAAAGGGACTGAGTGTGCGCCCGCCAAGCATTCCATATCCGGAAAAAACGGAGTTTGTTCATAAGCAGTCCTTTATTCTGGAAGGGCTGGGGAGGAGGGAATCCCTCACCGGGTCAGAGGTGACGAATCTTCATGCAAATATCCAGACGAATCATTTAGGAACCTGTATGGCTTCAGCCTTCAGCCAGGTGGCCAAATCAGATAAGGTCCGGAAATATATATTAAGAGGAAAAGAAGTTTCCCGGAAACATATAAAGGTTCTGAGCCGCTACTTGGAGATGTGTTCATTGCCTGTCCCCATGGGCTTTGACCAGGAAGTAACCGAATCAACCGAGTCGCCATTTTCAGATAAATTAATGATGTTCCACTTTGGCCTGATGATTTATGCCGGAATCGGGAACTATGGAATAGCCATTTCAGAGAGCAATAGAAGCGATCTGGTTATTGATTATGAGCGGTTTACTGGAGAGGTCCTCAAGCTATCTGAGGATGGAGTAAATCTGATGATTGAAAACGAATGGATGGAGCAGCCGCCATTGGCAGCAAATCGCAGGGACTTGGCGAAGGATTGATAAAAAAGAGGTGCCATTGCCCGGAACAGGGGGGCAGGCACCTTTTTTGAGCTGCAGGATCATCCCCTCATAAACCCGCCTTCCGAATGGATAATCTGGCCGGTGATCCATTCAGCATCTTCGCTTGCCAGGAAGGCAGCAAGACGTGCAGTATCATCCGGTGTGCCAATCCGGCCCATTGGAAATTTAGGCAGGAGGTGATTTCTGATACCGTCTGTCATCCACGTCGAATCGGTTGGACCTGGATTGATAGCATTAACGGTAATCCGAAGCGGTGCAAGCTCCTGTGCTAATGATCTCGTAAAAGCAGAAATGGCGCCTTTGGTCGCTGCATAGGCCAGTTCCCCTGGCATTGGGGCTATATCCTGACCGGATGTCATGTTGATGATGCGGCCAGACGGTGAACCTGAGTCTTTAAACCGGCGGGCAAACTCAGCACACAGAAGAAAGGTGGACCTCATATTGACCGAGTAATGAAGGTCAAGTGTGCTTGCATCTAACGATTTATAATCATTATTAACAGAATGAGCGGCATTGTTAACCAAGATGGACGGAGAGCCCAGTCGGCCTGCAGCTTCTTCATAAATGGCCAATGCCGCATTTGCATCTGTCAGATCCACCTTTAGTGCCTCGCAGCGTACACCAATATCAGCAATATCCTGCTGAAATTGTTCAATCCACTCAGCATCAGAATGCCAGTGTGTAAAAAATATATCTATATCCTGTGAAGCCAGCTTGCGGCAAATTGCTGTACCAATTTCATTTTCACTGCTCGCACCTGTTATCAGTGCGGCCTTTCTTCGAGAATGACTCATTGTTTTTACCTCCCAGTATAGAGAACGATTTGATGCTGGCAAAAGAGATGCAGAGTCACCGAAAATAGCAAACCCCTTTGACAATTTCTGCCTGGCCGATGGCATGATATGGTTCCATACCAGATCAGTAAAATGTTATGAATATTCAGTTGATTAATTGTATCATAGGGTGAATGGGATGAGAAATCTATACATTAAAGAAGCAAAAAGCCGATAAACTAAGCAAAAAACCCGGTTCCAGTAGGGTTGGAACCGGGTTAAATATGATTAAGAAAGGTACATGACTTCCTCATCATTTATAACTATATTATGGCAATTGTGCAAAGCCTTCCTGAATGAACCAGGGGTCTTTCCTGCAGGATAAACACATACAGACAGGATACCTTTTTCGTTGACACTCTTATCGACTATCTGTTCATACTCTGCTAATTTTTCGTAAATCTCCTTGTCTTCTCTCCATTCTACGAGTCCCCAAGTACTAATAGAAGTCTTTTTCTCTAAATGCGGTTCAAGTGTTTTTAAAAATTCACGGACCACAATATGAGGATGGAAATTACCTTGGGCATAATAGAAATCGTAATTATTCATGACTAGCAAGTTGGATAATTGATCTGTGCTAAATTCTTTATGGAGCCTTTCCTGAATCAGGCGAAGATTTCGATCATTTTCAAGAAGAAAGATGAAATCGCCATTCCTGATGCCCGCCGAGATAAAAGAAACGGCATTATTGATATAATTTTCTTCCTGGTTATAAAGATAGCAGATATGTCCGCCATTATTCTTCTTATACTCGTGATACAAATCCACAATTAAACTGTCCATGCAAATCTCCTCATCTATAGATGTTTATAACATTGGTAAAAATGAGCAACCCCATACACAGCTAAACAATATCACAGATTATATAATATCTTTTTCACTAAATCCAATTATACAAAACGATTCCTACCTGACAGCATTCCAAACACCATCACTATAGCTGAAATGCCGATCAGTGTAATCAGCGGCATTGTCCATGAATGTGTCAGGTCAAATAAGTAGCCGATGAAAAGTGGTCCGATGGAGGCAAGGATATAGCCGGTAGATTGGGCCATGCCTGATAACTCAGCAGCCTGCCTGCCATTCCGGGCCCGGAGTCCTATGTAGCTGAGGGCGAGCGGAAAGCTGCCGCCAAGTGCGACTCCGATCAGGATGATGCTGATGATTAAGAGAGGGTAGGTGGAACCAATCAGCAGCCCGCAGTAGCCGGCTACTGCACAAAGGCTGAGTGCGAAGGCAATCCAGACCTGTGATTGATATCTGCCTGCAAGGACAGGGATGAAAAAGCTTGCCGGCAGTCCTACCAGCTGGGTAAAAGACAGCAGCCACCCTGCCGTTGTGATGCTGATCCCGTGGCTTTGCAGAATTTCCGGCAGCCAGGAGATCGTAATATAAAACAAGGATGACTGAAAACCCATGAAAAGCGCAAGCTGCCAGGCTAGAGGCGTTTTCCACATTTGCCCGGAAGCTGTCCCGGGATTTGGCATGACGGTGCCAGGATTGCTTTGGTGAGATCTGAAAAGGAAAAGCCATACAGTGAATGCCGCAATCACCGGAATGGCCCATACCGCCTGGGCGCCCTGCCAGCCAAGATTCGCATCGACTGCCAGGGGGACGCTTACTCCGGATGCAAGCGAAGCAATTAAACCCATAGAAGTGGAATACACACTTGTCATCAATCCGAACTTATTCGGAAATTTATCCTTCACTACTGCCGGCAGAAGGACATTGCCGATAGCGATGCCTAATCCGGCCAGAAAGGTCCCGGCAAAAAGAAAAAAGGCCATTGGAATCGAGCGGATAGCAATGCCGGTGAAAAGGGAAAGCAGGCCGATCAGCAGTGTCCGCTCATTAGTCAGGCGCAAAGCGATTTTTGGCACCAGGGGAGACATGAACGCAAATACCAGGAGCGGCAGGCTCATCAGAAGACCAGCACTCCAGTGCGCCAGGCCGATATCATCCTGGATGATCCCCACCAGAGGCCCTAATGATGTGATGGCAGGCCGAAGGTTAAAAGCAACCAGGATGATACCCGCAATAAATAAATACTGCTTGGCTGGATCCATTTTGGCTCTAGGATTCAGCTTATCCATAAAACATTCCTTCTCTCATACCCATTTTTTCTCAAGTATAGCATAGCAAGAAGGGGATTAACCGGGTGAGAAGGAGGATTGTTCCAAATTTCTGACAATGTTTCACGTGGAACAAATTTTTTTCGGATTTTCAAAATGCAGGGGAAGCGGGGAATATTAATTGGAATTTAAGATTTAAACGCTGGTATTGTGAAGACCTTTTAAGGGGAGGGAAATGGGTGCAATTGCTTGTAATAATAATGCTTGCTCCAGCCCGCGGTAGCAATCCGCTATTTTTTCTGCCCCGCACCAGCCGACTAAGCCATCCATCATAGTATGTGCCATTCTCCCCGCCATTACCCCTCCGCACTGGAAGGAAATAACCTGCTGAACACCGTCAAAAAAGGCCATCCTAAAACAGATATTAAAGATGAATATTGGACCGAAGTCATTTACAATAGAGTGGGATTAGCAATAAGATATAACATCAAAAACAAATAGCGAAAAGAAGAGGAATGAGGCAACGATGTCAGTCAAGACAAACGGTTTTCGAATAGAGAAGGACTTTCTGGGGTCAAAAGAGGTCCCTGCACATGCGTACTACGGGATTCAAACACTGCGTGCGGTAGAAAATTTCCCGATTACCGGCTACCGGATCCATCCTGAGCTGATCAAAGCGATGGCGATGGTAAAGAAGGCGGCTGCAATGGCGAATGTGGAGGTCAAGGCTCTTTACTCAGGCATTGGAGATGCGGTTGTCCAGGCGGCAGATGAAATGCTTGCCGGCAACTGGCATGATCAAGTAATAGTCGATCCGATCCAGGGGGGAGCAGGGACTTCTTTTAATATGAACATGAATGAAGTGCTGGCAAACCGGGCGCTTGAAATCATGGGCAGGGAAAAAGGGGACTATCCATACTGCAGCCCGAACACTCATGTGAATATGTCACAGTCTACGAATGATTCCTTTCCTACAGCGATGCATATATCCATTCTCAAGGTGCTCGAGCAGCTGATTGCTTCTATGGAGCACATGCATAAGGCATTTATGGATAAAGCTGATCAGTTTAACCATGTCATCAAGATGGGCCGGACACATCTGCAGGATGCTGTGCCAATCAGGCTTGGGCAGGAGTTTGAAGCCTACAGCCGCGTGATTGAACGCGATATTAAGCGCATCAAGCAATCAAGGCAGCATCTGTATGAATTGAATATGGGAGCGACGGCTGTCGGCACAGGCTTGAACGCACAGCCCCGTTACATTGAATTAGTGGTTGAGTATCTGGCAGATATCAGCGGCCTTCCGTTTAAAGGGGCGGAGCATCTGGTTGATGCCACTCAGAATACAGATTCATATACAGAGGTCTCCAGCGCGCTGAAAATCTGTATGATCAATATGTCTAAAATTGCAAACGACCTGCGTCTGATGGCTTCAGGTCCCAGGGCAGGACTGGGGGAAATCTCCCTGCCGGCAAGGCAGCCGGGCTCTTCCATCATGCCGGGCAAGGTTAATCCAGTTATGCCTGAGCTGATCAACCAGACTGCATTCCAGGTCATCGGCAACGACCAAACCATTTCACTGGCCTCTGAAGCCGGGCAGCTGGAGCTGAATGTCATGGAGCCAGTGCTGATCTTCAACCTGCTCCAGTCGATCACCATTATGACGAATGCTTTCAAGTCGTTTACCGACCACTGTGTCAAAGGGATTGAAGCAAATGAGGACCGGATGAAGCAATATGTAGAAAAAAGCGTTGGCATTATCACAGCCGTTAATCCTCATATTGGCTATGAAGTGGCGGCCCGGATTGCCAGGGAAGCCATCCTGAACGGCGCCCCTGTCAGGGAACTCTGCCTGCAGTATGATGTTCTGACAGAAGAAGAACTGGACCTGATCCTGGATCCGTACGAGATGACACATCCAGGCATCGCCGGTGCTGCACTATTAGATAGAGACTAAACGATCAGGGAGAGATGAAAATGGAAATCGGAATCAGCACATTTGTGGAAACGACCCCTGACGTTAAAACAGGAGAAACTGCAAGCCATGCACAGCGGCTGCGCGAGGTTGTTGAAGAAATTATCCTGGCTGATGAAGTTGGGCTGGACGTTTTCGGTGTCGGCGAGCACCACAGGAAGGACTATGCTGCTTCTTCACCTGCAGTCGTCCTGGCTGCTGCCGCGCCGCAGACCAAAAAAATCCGCCTGACAAGTGCGGTCACCGTCCTGTCATCGGCCGATCCAGTCCGGGTCTTCCAGGACTTTGCCACACTCGACGGCATCTCGAACGGCCGGGCTGAGATCATGGCGGGTCGAGGGTCGTTCATTGAATCGTTCCCGCTCTTCGGTTATGATCTCCAGGACTATAATGAGCTTTTCGATGAGAAGCTGGGCCTGCTCCTGGCACTGCAGAAATCTGAAAAAGTGACTTGGGCTGGAAATCACCGTCCGGCAATTGAAAATCTCGGTGTGTATCCGCGCCCGGTCCAGGATCCATTGCCAATCTGGATCGGGAGCGGAGGGAGCAGTGATTCTGTCATCCGCGCCGGACTTCTGGGACTGCCACTTGTCCTCGCAATCATTGGAGGCCGTCCGGTGCAGTTTGCCCCGCTCGTACAGCTGTACTACAGGGCTGCAGCACAAGCCGGCCATGACATTTCCAAGCTCCAGGTAGCCTCCCATTCTCACGGATTTGTGGCAGAAAGCAATGAAGAGGCAGCGGACAAATTCTTCCCGCCGACCCAGCAGGCCATGAACGTCCTTGGCAGAGAACGGGGCTGGGGCCATTATGACCGCGGAGCCTTTGATGCGGCACGCAGCTTTGAAGGCGCCCTGTATGTAGGAGATCCGGAAACTGTTGCTAAAAAAATCATCGACCTTCGAAAGAACGTCGGCGTTACCCGCTTCATGCACCATGTGCCAGTCGGAAGCATGCCGCATGAAGATGTCATGAAAAGCATTGAATTGCTCGGCAGGGAAGTTGCGCCGATTGTGCGTGAGGAAATTGCCAAGTGGGAAGCAGAACAGAAATAAAAGGACAGAGGGGCATTTTTTGTCCCTCTGTTTCATTCTATAAGCCGTTTTAAGTATTAAATTTTCTTTTTTAGCCATTGCAATAAAGCTATCTGACGTATACGGCTATTTTTTTCGATTACGAATAGAATTCATAAGCCAATTTATAATTCCGGTTAAAATAGTTCCAATAAAAATACAAACTCCAATAAATCCATATCCCATACCGCTCCAGCCGCCGATAAACAGACTGATAATGATAATGGCTATGCTGATTATTATTAAAGCTGAAAAGCCTGCTTTAAGGTACTTGTCTTTCTGTACAGAACCTTTTAAAATTTTGGATGCAGCTGCAAATAAAATGCTGATTCCTAATAATATAAAGATAAAAACTCTAAAGCCTGCCATACCTTCCCCTCCGGAACTAACATATTTTACATTCGGTTGTACTATTATAGTAATTTTCATCAAAAAAGCCACAAAGTTCACAAAACAGCCTTATAAGGAAGGAAAGCCTATTTAGTATGAAGGAAATGATCATTGATTTATTTGAGTCATATACGCATATAGCTTTGGTGCTAAGCCTTATAATCAACATTATCATCAGCCTGCTTGGGGTTGTACCCAGTGTTTTTCTGACTGCCGCGAATCTGGCGGTATTTGGTTTATGGGGAGGAATCGCTGTATCTTTTGCAGGTGAGGCCGCTGGGGCAGCCGTTGCCTTCATCCTCTACAGAAAAGGATTTCGAAGGTTAAAGGACATGCGCGGCCTGTCCCATCCCAAAGTACAGAAACTGTTGGAAGCCAACGGCAAGGAAGCATTCTCCCTGATTCTTGCTCTTAGAATTCTTCCTTTTGTCCCTTCAGGCCTTGTCACTTTCATTGCCTCAATTGGAAAAACCGCTTTTCTCACGTTCTTCCTTGCCAGCACCCTTGGAAAAATACCAGCCATCCTGATTGAAGGTTTTTCGGTATACCAGATTATCAATATGGAATGGGAGTGGAGAATAGCCGCAATCGTGATTGCCGCCATTCTGCTCATTTATGTTTCAAGGAAGTTTCGTACCCGGTAAAAACAAGACAAGCCATCTGAGCGCTTGTCTTGTTTTTTTTGTCCGGAGAATAGAAAAAGGAAATAGGCCTGCTGCATTGAATATGAATATATAAAAGCACAGATTAGGAGTGATCACATTGGCCATTAACAGCCTAAAAATATACCCGGATTGCCCTATTGTAAAAAGAACAATAGAAGCGGGCGGCATGACGAAACAACAGCTTCTCCAGAGATTGCAGCAAGCCTCTATCCTGATGAACGAATATGGAGAAAGATTGTTTTCTGATGATCTGTTCACGGCTTCTGCTGAAACATACATGATTGAAACCGTTGAACTGACAGTGGCTGGGCTTGGTTTTCAGCAGGGAGCTCCTCTGGATCGGATTTTTCAAAGAGCGGGTGAACTGGGGCTGGGTTTGTGTCCGCTGGAGCTGGGTCCTTACATGAGGCTGCAGTATCAGGATCAGCCTGAAAAGTTATCCGCAGAATTATCACAGCGTCATCAGGCACCTACCGGCTCCATCACCATTGCTTCAGCCGTACTGACAGATGACCATGATTTCCCGAAGGGCTTTTATCTAAGAAGCATGGACGGCGCCATATGGCTGCGCGGTTATATTGCGGATTACCTGCATATTTGGGATCCCAACGATCATTTTATTTTTGCAGCATCATTTTCAGGAGAAAAGAAATGAAAATGATCCCGTATCACCCGCGCTATGCCTCAGAGACCGTGAAAATGTGGAGGGACAGCAAGGAGAAGGCGATTGGGCAGAAAGAAATCCACAGCTTTGAGGAACATATATATTTTTTAAATAACATTCTAGCACGCCAGTGTCAGATCGATCTGGCATTGTCGGGTGAAAAAGTAGTCGGCATCGTCGCCTATAATAAAACCGAAATCAGCCAGCTTTATATTCATACTGACTATCAGGGTATAGGGATAGGAACAGAAATGCTCAGCAGGGCAAAAGAACAATCAGATGGCCGGCTTACCCTATACACCTTTGAGGTAAATGAGAATGCTCAGCGCTTCTATCAAAAGCATGGATTCAACATTATCGGCCGTGGCTTCGAGAACGAAGAAAATTTGCCGGATATTCTTTATGAATGGGAAAAGGAATCAGGCAGGTGAGATGGATGAAAAACAGGCATTGCCGCTGGCGGTGCTTATTTTTTATTTATATCGGCGTAGTTTTTGTTGTAAATGCAACATAAATAAGTTAGATTTAATTCATGTCAGTACATTAAATATGGCTTAAGGAGCAACTAATGACGGAAATTCTTCGAGAAATAGGCATGATTGCAAGAGCCCTGGATTCAATCAGCAATATTGAATTCAAAGAGCATGACCTTACCAAAGGGCAGTATTTGTATGTAGTGCGGATCTGTGAGAATCCCGGGATTATCCAGGAAAAGCTGGCCGAGATGATTAAAGTCGACCGGACTACAGCCGCCCGTGCCATTAAAAAACTTGAAATGAATGGCTTTATTGAAAAAAGGGACGATCCTGAAAATAAGAAAATTAAGAGGCTTAATCCAACTGAGAAGGGCAGCAGTGTGTACCCTTTCATCAAGAGTGAAAATGATTATTCCAACAAGGTTGCATTAGAAGGATTCACTGAAGGAGAAGCAGAAGCCATGTTCCATTTTCTCCAGAGAGTCAGAAAGAATGTTGAAAAAGACTGGGAATCTGTGAAAAAAGGAAACAAGAGAATCTATTGACCAATGAAGGAGCGGTTAAAAAATGTCGATGTATTTGAAAAGATGTACCCTGGAAGATTTACACCAGCTGCAGCAGATCAGCATTGAAACTTTCAATGATACCTTTAAAGACCAGAATTCACCAGAAAATATGAATGCTTATCTGGAGAAGGCATATAACTTAGAGCAGCTGATAAAAGAGTTATCCCATAAGTCTTCACAGTTCTTTTTTGTTTTTTTCAATGAAGAGATCGCAGGATACTTGAAGGTCAATGTGAAGGATGCCCAGTCGGAGGAAATGGGCGAGGAAGCGCTTGAAATAGAGCGGATTTATATCAAGAAGTCATTCCAGAAGCATGGGCTTGGCAAATATCTGCTGAACAAAGCGATCGGAATGGCAGAGGAGCAGGGAAAGAAGAAAGTCTGGCTGGGTGTGTGGGAACAGAATGAAAATGCGATTGCTTTTTATCAAAAGATGGGGTTTGTCCAAACAGGAGCCCATTCATTCTATATGGGCGATGAAGAACAAACAGATCTGATCATGGTTAAGGTGCTTCTATAATAATTGGGGTGATATTAGTATGTATGTTCCAAAGCATTTCAGGGTTAATGATGAAAATGAGATTTGTCGTTTTATCGAGAATTACAGCTTTGCGACGCTCATTTCCCAGCACAACGGGGAACCATATGCGACTCACCTTCCCCTGACATTGAAGAAGTCCGAGCATGCTTTATATGGACATTTTGCCCGTCCGAACAATCAGTGGAATACCGCCGGGGGCCAGCGGGTCCTTGCCATTTTTCAAGGCCCTCACAGTTATATTTCACCCTCCTGGTATGAAACGAAAATGGCTGTCCCGACCTGGAACTATGTCTCTGTACATGTATACGGAAAACTGGAGATAATTGAAGATGAATCAGAGATATTCAATACCCTGAATGACTTGACCGTCAAATATGAAAGTCCGGAAAGCCCATATCAATTGGAGCACATAGATCAAGATTTCATAAAGGGGATGAGCAGAGGGATTGTTGCTCTTAAAATAGGATCGCCAGAATTGAAGCAAAGGCTAAATTGAGCCAAAATCATCCCGTGGAGCGGCAGGGATTAATCATTAAACATTTGGAGCAAACCGGTCAGCATGACGGTCTGCAAATTGCATCTCTTATGAAGAAGAATCTGCAAAAATAGCATTCTCAAATCATGCTGGTTGAAGAGCTGCCTGTTAGTTGTTAAATGATTCTTGGTAATCATTCAGAAACACGAGGGGAATGGGTTTTATGAAAGAAATAATGGCAGAGATAAAGGGCTGCAAACTATATGCCAAATTGATGGGCGGAAACTGCGGGAATCCAACAATCATTATGGACGCAGGCTATGGTGACTATTCAAAGGCCTGGGATCCGGTACTTGAAGAACTCTCAATGCTATCGAGAGTCTTCACCTATGACCGGGCAGGGCTCGGAAAAAGCGAAAGAAGTAACAGCCCGAGAACTAGCCGCGAGATGGTAAAAGAATTAAAACAGCTGCTCACTGTAGCCGCGATTGCCCCGCCCTACCTATTAGTGGGCCACTCATTTGGCGGCGGGAACATGCGGATGTATGCTACGGAATTTCCTGATGAGGTGTGCGGGCTGGTCCTGGTTGACTCAACTCCTGAAGAGTACAGGGAAAGATTCCTACCGTCAATGCCGGAGGATTTTCAGGAAGCCTACAATAAGCAATTCGTCAGGGAAGGCAATTATGATGAGTTTATGGAGAGCCTCCAGCAGCTGAAAGATACGAGGCGCCGGTTAAACGTGCCGCTAATTGTCCTATCAGCCGGGAAGAAGGCTCACTATTCTGCTGAATCACAGGCATTGTGGAACGATATGCAGCGGGAACTGCTGGAGATCTCCTCACAGGGTGAGATGGTAATCGCTGAAAACAGTGCTCATTATATACAGCGGGATGAACCTGAAGTGATTGTGAATGCAGTAAGGAAGCTCATTGATCTGCAATGCTGCGGATAAATACCTTTTGGATGGACATTTATTCTATATGGATGAATGTCCTTTTTATTTTGCGGGCAGAAATATCTGGATAAAAGAGGGGATTGAGTTCTAGTATAGAACTGTTTATATAGCATTGAACCTAATCAAAAAGCTGGTTTGTGAATCTATTTTCCATTCCTGTTTACTTTTTCTCCTTAACAATGGCAGCATTCTAATCAGACTCCGGTAAGAAGTCAGTTTTAACAGATATCCTGAAGTTCGCTCCATTTTTAATTATAAACCTTATAGCGATGCTGTTCAGTTTAAGAAAGAAAGATATTGATCTGCCCTTAGTTTGGAGAATACTCTTTTTGCCGATTGTGTTGTTTGTAATGCCAGCTATTTCGGCTGCTGTGATCTTTGTGGCTGCGACTGTGTTTTTCTAACCAAGTTTAATGCCTGAAACAAATTAGATTCTTACATATTTTTAATTAGGAAAAGGAGAACTGCAACTATGTCTATTTACCATAAAACCATTGGAGAAGGGGTCCCAATCGTTATGCTGCACGGCTGGACACTTGACCACAGAGTGATGCAGCATGCAATGGAGCCGCTGTTCGAGAAGCAGGACAGCTGGAAAAGAATTTATATTGATTTGCCTGGCATGGGCCAGTCTGAGCCGCTGCCTTCGATCCGAAACTCGGATGACATGCTGGAAGCCGTGCTGCAGCTTTTAGATGAGATCATTCCTGAAGAAACGTTTGCCGTCTGCGGCTATTCGTATGGGGGCTATCTCGCGAGAGGGGTCGCTTATTCAAGGCCGGGTAGGGTCCGGGGTCTAATGCTGCTGGCGCCGGTGGCCATAGCTGAGTCTGCCGGCAGGACATTGCCCCAGCATGCGGTTTTAAAAAAGGACAGCAGCTTGATCTCGAGTCTATCCCCAGAGGAAGCTGAAGAGTTCTGTTCCGTTGGAGTTGTGCAGGGTGAGGGAGAATGGGAAAGATTCCAGAAAGAAGTTCTGCTTCCTTCCAGACTGGCCAATGCAGAGTTTCTAGAGAGAATCCAAAATAACGGATATGGATTTAGCTTTGATATAACAACAAGACTTGACCATCCGGCGCTGATCATCACAGGAAGGCAGGATCATATTACCGGCTACCGTGATACCTGGGAGCTGATAGAGGACTATCCGCGGGCCGCTTTTGCAGTTCTTGATATGGCGGGTCACAATCTGCAGATTGAGCAGGCAGATGTGTTTAATGCTCTGGTTGAGGAATGGCTGAATAGGCTTGAGGAGAAGAGCTGAGGATAGCACAGGAGCAGGTTTCTTGAGCCCAAACGGACCGAGGGAACTGCCCGTGGCTCGTATGCTCGAACCAAACGGAAGGGACATACGGTGTGATAAAGGAAATTGAAAGGGCAATATTGCGTCTTTAAGTAATCAGGAAGAACACAGGGCAGCTGCCCTTTCAAAATTGAGCCAAGGGACCTGTCCCTGTGGCTCTTATTCCTTTATCGTAATTTTCCTATTCTTGAATGATCCTGAATGCTCCAGTGTAATATGTGCTTCAATGGCCTTCAGGCTATCTTCTTTGAGCAGGTTTTTTTGATCCTTCAGCTTTTCCCAGTCAGAATGATAGTGTCTGTATAGCTGGTGCTCCAGGTTTAAAAAGTCTATGTCGTTTTCTAAGCCCAGCTGATATAATTGTCTGATTTCCTTTATGACCCCTTTTTTTGTGTATTCCTCCATTGCACCAACCTTGATTGTGTTGTTCCTGATGCGGTTGCTGACAATTCCATTGGCAAGGTAGAGAATCTTGAACCGGAAGCTTTCGCCCTGCTTTTCAGGGTGGATCTTAACATTTTGGTGGTCGAGAACAGCAAGGAATTCAGGCCTTTTTTCGTTTGGCAAAAGCAAGGGGGCGCGTGCTGTCTCCGGAGTCAGCCATCTGATGCCTTTTAGCTGGTCGTAGGAAAAGTATCCTTTGTACTTTTGTCCGGCGAGAAAGAAAGCACCATTGAATGCTAGCTTTGGCTCACTCTTTTTGTTCTTCTTCCACTGCGTTTGATTAATAGTGAGTGATGGAATGTAGGATGTGCACGCTGGTTCAAAAAATTCACGTGCAAATTGGTTCAGCTTGATTGGCCTAATGGTAGAGTTTTGTTTATATGTGCTCTCAGGGCTATGAAGAATAGTATTCAGCGAGGTTTGATTAAAAAACCCGCCGGTAGAGAGAATATCGATTATGGGCTCTTTTGTTCCAAAAATCCAGGGTGTCGGCCGGAATTCATAGTAACGTGTTAAGCCGTCAAAGACACTGTCCAATCCTTTTTCCAGTGCAGTTTCACTCAAAACGATGGCTGTAACATGTGCCCATAGAAACCTTTCCTGCGCTGTCCCGTAAGCTTTAAAAAAGGCATCGATGAATGTTTCTCCACTCGACTCTGACACATACACTTCAGGCGGCGCCTTTTCACCTCCCTCGCTTTTCGCCACCGAACCCAGCCCGAGCATCTGAATATAGAGATGGTACCTTCCGTCCTGATAGTCGACTCCAAGAGCCGTGGCAAAGTTCTGATTTTCAATCTCTGCAATGTCGCATGCCGTGGTACTGAAAAGAAATATAGTGGCCATTAACGCTATAGCAAACTTATGCTTCATCCTATTTTCTCCGCTTCTGAATGAATGATATTCCGAACCTCTTGCGGTCGAAGGGGTTCACAAAAAAGGCTGCCAGATATTCTCTGAATTTGAGTGAGGCAATTGGTTCAAGATAAGCCACTTTAAATGATTCCAGTACGGACAGGTAAATGAGGATGCTTAAAGCTCCAATGAAAAGTCCGTAAACACCTAAGAAAATCGATAAAAGTAACGTAAAAAAACGAAGGATGCTGACGGTTCCAACCAGCGACTGATTCACAAGCGTGTAACTTGCGACCGCAGTCAGCGCAATAATTACAATCATGGTTGGCGAGGTAAGTCCTGCACGGATTGCAGCATCCCCAATAATAATGCCTCCCACGATTGAAACAGTCTGGCCAAGCACCGTGGGCATCCGGACTCCTGCTTCTCTTAACAGCTCAAATAGCCCCAGTATAAAAATAGCTTCCACGCCGGTTGGGAGCGGCAATCCTTCCCGTGACACAACGAGAGTCGCCAATAAGGCAAATGGCAGCTGGTCATTATTCACAGAAGCCAGCGACACCCAGAACCCCGGCAGGAAGATCGCAGCTATTAAGCCTATCATTCGAATCAATCTTCCAAAGACAACAAAGTAGTAAGGAAAATGCACATCCTCTGGCGATTTAATTAACTCGAACACATTTGTTGGTCCGATCAATACAGATGGAGACCCATTCACAATTAAAATAAACCTTCCCCGCAGCATGCTTTCAACTACAAAGTCCGGACGGGTCACATAATCAAATAAAGGAAACAAAGAGAAGGAGCGATCAGAAAGCCACTGCTCCAGCTGGCCGCTGCTCACAATACTTTCACCCTGAAAATCATTAAGCCGATGCCTGGCCTCTTTAATGAAATCTGAATTGACCTTGTCATGCAAATAGAGCAAAGATACCTCTGTTTTACTAATGGAACCTAAAGTAAAGGATTCGCAATAAAGCTGTTCTGACTTCACTCTCTTGCGAATCAAAGAAATATTGGTATTCATTTCTTCGGTAAAACTATCCTTAGGCCCCTTAATAGACACCTCTGTTGATGATTCCTGCGGATTCCGCTGCGGCACTTTGCTGATATCAAACACATAGAAAAATGGGGTTCCTTCCCGAAACACAATCAGGGAACCGGAAAAAACTAGTTTGATCATTTCTTTCATGCTTTTAATATGCTGGACAGGAGGCAGGATTTCAGAGTAGCTCCGTGGTTCTTCTCTGCTGATACTAAGCAGAATCCGATTGAAGTACTCATTCAGTTGCCTGGAATCAAGCATGCCTTTGCAATAAAAAGCTTGAAGGTCATCGCCTTTTTCAATTGGGACGAATTCAATATCTGCATAATGTTCAAAGAACAGCCTCAAATCCCCACCGGTCAGAGTCCCTTTTGCCAAAATATGATCGAAACGCTCCATGTTCATAAAGTTTGGGTTCCTTTCCTTACAGGCAGATAACTAATGATCAATAACGCCAGTGTAATAAAAACGGCAAAGGCGAAGGCTGCCGGATAAAAAAAATGTCCGATTATCGTTTGCACCCACATATCGCTTACGGGAGCCAGTGTTAATATTCCTAAAAGCAGTGACACCACCACAAACATTTGCTTCTTATTAGAAAAGGCAGGATAATCTTTTAGCATATTTGTAAGAAGATAGAGACCCAGCGAAATTCTGATGATTTCACCGCTTAATAATTGAAATACGGCCAAGAAGTCAACGTGGGAAATATATTCTCCCAGGGTGATAAGGCGCCATTGCTCAAAGGCGGGAAAACGCATATTAGCTGCAAGAGTGGGTCCGAATGAAGATAAACATCCCATTGTAGGCCCAAGAATAAGTCCTGCCAGGATTGTAATAAGCACAATAAGATTGCGCCATGTTAACGGTTTTTTAAGACGGTGCTGAAGAAGCAGGAGTACAAGGAGGTCAGCGCTTCCCCCAAGAATGATGATTGTTCCTTTAACAATGGGTGGATAGCCCTCTGTAAAAACCGGCATGAGATAGGAATAATCTTTTTCCTCCGCGGTAAATAAGGAGACAAAAACTCCAAGCATCCACACAATCGGGAGCAGCACTGCAGAAACATAAACAATCGATTTTAATCCATTGTAGGCGGACCATGCACTGATCAGCAGAAAAGGCAGCAGGACAGCAACGGAAGGGGTATGCGGCAGAAAGTAAATATGCACGGATTGAATCAAATCATAAAATGAAATGGCGCTAATAGTGAAAATGAAAACCCAAAAGATAGACATGAAGACTCGAGATACAGTCCTTCCTGCACGCTCTTTGACCCAATCAAAGAGGAACAGCCGCTTCGGATTCTTTTTCATAATCAAATATAGGATACAGCCCCAGCTCAGTAAAAAGGCATAAGCAATCAGCACGCAGATCCATGCATCCCGTTTTCCTGTGGCCAGCAAGTGAGGCATGATGAGAACATGGTTGGAAATGCCGATAAATAGAATCAGGACAAAAATCAATTGGATACGGGAAAATTGCATGCAAGCACCACCAGACTATTTTTCTGCTTAGGTTAGGTTTTGTTTTATTTTCCAAAGTATGCATGATATAGCACAGCTGCAGAACTGTTATTGCTAGTAATGAGTGAAGACCAGTTAAAAATAATTGCAGGTCTGTTCCTGAGACAGTCAGAAGGAAATTCGCCACCCGGCAGCGAAACAAGTCATATGCATATTTTGGAAAAACAGCAAAGGAAGCTGATCTTAATGAAATTGATAAGACCTGCAAAGATACATAAAGAACAAATGTTGGCATACCGAAAAGCATTTCTGGACTCGGGAGAATATCTTTATGGAGGCTCTTCCCTGCAAAACTATGAACATTATGAGAAATGGCTCGAAAAAGTCATCAGCCAGGAAGAAGGGCAGCTGCCGCCAAACCGGGTTCCTGCGACACAATTCCTGAGCATGGTTGATGATAAAGTAGTCGGCCTGGTTAATATACGCCACCGGCTGACACCAGAACTGCTGGTGGAGAGCGGGCATATCGGCTACAGCATCCATCCGGCTGAACGCCGCAAAGGATATGCGGCTGAACAGCTGAAGCTGAGCCTGGTCGAAGCAAAGAAACTGGGTTTGGAAAAAGTGCTGGTCACATGTGATAAAGCAAATATAGCTTCAGCCAGGACCATTCAGAAAGTTGGCGGGGTATTGGAGAATGAGGTCATTTCGCCAGACAGCGGTGAGGCGGTTCAGAGGTATTGGATACAGCTTTGACTTTTGTACCCGTCATTTTCTGCACTTAGAATGCCGGACTTAAGTTTTCTTTTTTATCTATATTTAGCAGGGAAGGAGGTAAGAGATGGATTGGCTAGAGCGATTGAATAGAGCAATGGATTATATTGAGGAGAATTTAGCGGGTGAAATAGATGGAAAAGAAATAGCGAGAAGAGCATGCTGTTCGGGTTACCATTTTCCAAGGATGTTCTCTTCCATGACCGGATTATCTTTATCAGACTATATCAGGCGGAGGCGCTTATCACAGGCGGCATTCGAGCTTCAAAACAACGCTGAAGTCCGGGTGATTGATCTGGCGTTTCTATATGGCTATGATTCCCCGGATGCCTTTAGCCGTGCTTTTAAAAACCTTCATGGAATTACTCCATCAGCGGCCAGGAATAAGGGAATCAAGCTAAAAGCCATCCCGAGGATTTCTTTTCAAATTTCGATTAAAGGGGACGAGGAAATGGATTACCGGATCGAAGTGCTGGAAACTGATGTTGAAATAGCGGGAGTCAGGCGGAAGGTGGTTACGGAGGACGCTTTTAAAACAATACCGGGGCTGTGGAAAGAAGCAACTGAAACGGGCCTGCTGCAGCATTTTATCAATCTATCCTGGGAAAATCCCCCATGCAAGCTGGAAGGGATACTGGGTCTAGTCGGAAAGCAGGCTGCCATTACCGATGAAGAGTTCGATTATTTCATGGGCTGCCGTTATACGGGTGAATCTGCAAGCGGCTTGGAGAAAATCGTAATTCCCGCAAGTACTTGGGCTGTTTTCCCTGACATTCCTGAGGCTTGGAAGCGCCTGTACACCGAATGGCTGCCTGCCTCAGGTTATGAACTGGCAGATTTACCGTGCGTTGAGAACTACCTGGCGCCTGACAGGGTTCCAAACAGCGAGTTGTGGGTGCCGGTCATAGCTAAATAGCGGGAAGGAGTGACAGGTTTTTTGTGACAAGCTGTATGAGAGACCTGTTCCTTTGTTTTTGAAAATCTACCAAGGGGATGTTTCCTATCAAGCCAACTCTGTTAATCTTTGGAACGGACCATTTTGCAGGCATAGATAATGGAGATATGTATATGACAGACAAAATGGATATTTTATCAGGCACAAGGCAAGCAGAAATCCAGGAGGTTATCACTTGTTTAAAGAATTTTAACCCGACAAAGGTAGCCTTGGAAGTTCTGCAGGAAAAGGAAGAAGCTTTGAATAATGAATATGCTTCTTATTTGAGTGGAGGCTATGAATTAACCGTTAATGAAATCGATCAAGTCGGATTCCGGCTGGCAAAGGAATGCGGTTTGGGACATGTACATGCAGTCGATTGGAATCAGGATGAGGAGGGTGTGCCGGACCTCGGGGCTCTAAGTGAATGGGAAGATACGGAAGAGTATAGGGCGTTTACAGAGATAGGGCAGAAAATCACTTCTGAAGCAAATACATTTTTGCAGAATCATTCTATAAAGGACTATCTGCTTTGGCATAATGAACCGCGGAATATTGCCAGGGGACAGGAACTTTACATGAAAATGTCCCTGACAGGCAGCAATAGCAACCCGGCGGGCGCCATTTGGACAGCGAAGTATTGGTATTATCGCAATCTGTTGATTTTTAGAAATCTGGTAAACTTATTGGATTCCAATGAAGAACGGATTTTTGTTTTATATGGTGCGGCCCATCTCCATCTGCTATTGCAGTTTGCGAGGGAGAACGGGTTATTTGATGTTGAGGCAGCCGGGGATTATTTGGGGTAGGGATTAACTTTTGATCTAGTGTGGGGCCGGGGGGTCTGTCCCCATGGCTCATATCACCAAAAAATTGAAACTAAATCGGTGTCTCTTCCGTATACAAATATTAACAGGAGGGATACCATGGAAGTTAAAGTGGCAGAGAAGAATGGGAGCCTGGAGATAAACTGGCTATTAAATAAGACTGAAATACCGTTATCGGCTATTACAGAAGTATCGAATGATGATACCTATGGCGGGCAGGAAAAGGAAGCCATAAGGATTGGGTTTCCATCCGGCAATACAGACAGAGTGGTTATTAAAACAGAGAAAGAAACTTATATACTTTTTACGAGTATTGGCGGCATAAAAGAAAAGATCTTAACTTTGATGAATAAGTCTGTGCGTTGATCTTAAGGAGGATTAGCGCTTTTTTTGTTGAAGTTCTTTGGTAAGCGGGCAGGCACTCATATGTGCATTCACAGCTGTAAGTGAAGGGGGAGAATGATTGAAGAAATTCATGGTTCTCGGATTTTTGTCTATCCTGATCATCCTTGGGGCTATATATATGATCAATACAAGAAGCACAACATTTAACCAGGCGGTGCCTGATATGTCTGAGATTACAGCTATAGAAATAATCAAATCTTCCACTGATAAGGAAGTCGTTTTGGAGAAAAACGATGTGAAAAAACTGGTCCAAAGCTGGTCTGAAATGGAGCTAAAGGCAGATAAAATGGGTTCTCTGGACTTTGAAGAATCGTATTGGATCACTCTAAAAGCTAATGATGAGAGGAAATATGGGCTGACAGTTTACGATGATAAATACTTATTGGTTTATGATTTCAGCAAAAGGACAAAAAAAGACAGCAGCAGGAGTTACCAGATTATCAGCGGGGCTGATTTGGACGATATTGAGCAGTATTTTTAGTCTTGAGAGGAGCTCATATGGAAAATTCATTAACCATAACAATGGAAGCTTCGCATTCATTGAACTTCTTAATTTATATCCAGAATATATTCCTGAATAAAACCCGGAGCAAGTCTGATTTGAAGTTTCCCTATATGCCGGCAGAGTGCCAGCTGCGCGAAGACTTTGATGTGCGCTTCAGAGATTTATGGAATGATATATCAGAAAGAATAGCTGATGATCCATCACAAGATCAATTGATTTTAATCGAAGAAAGAAACTTATTCTATCAGACACTGTTCATTGAAAATGATGATTCATTATCTGAATTCGATCAGATATATACATCCTTTAGAGCGTGGTGGAGAAGCCTTGCAGGAGGTTTTGCTATAGAAATATGTATGGGTGAAACATTAGACAAGATTTATAGGGGATTAGCTGATCTGCTTATAGAAAAAGGAATTAAGCCGCGAAAAAGACTGTATCTTAATCTTATCTACGATCAGTGTTTATTGGCAGCAGCAGAACCCTCCTCTTATTACACCACCCTTTCTCTGGAAGATGGTTTTATGAGGTATAAAGAAATCCCTGGAAGATTACTGCACAGTATTGATTAAGAGATATGCATAAGCATTCGGGGGCAGTACTATTTGAAAAGGAGGCTGAAATGTGGATTTACTATTCTGGATTGTTTTCGGTTTTTTCATAGGCGGATTTGCGGTTCTCGTTTCCATGAAAAAGAATATGGAACGCAGGGTCGCTGCTCTAAAAAGAGACGGGGAAAGCAGCGGTATTTCATCCCGTCCTGTAGTCTGGTGGATCTTCGCGACGACAGTCTGGGGAATTGTAAGCATGGGGCTGGTTGTGTGGTGGTTTTCGGTTAGCTGATATAAGTTTTACCGATAAAAGTGAGGAGATCAATGATGGATAACTGTATTTTTTGCAGGCTGGAGCTTGAGCCGGATCAGAATGTTGTCATGAGCAATGAACATTGTCTTTTTTTACAGCTGGGGCAGAGTCAAATAAGGGGAAGCCAGGGTTAATTGTTCCTATTCAGCACAGGGAAACTGCGTTTGATTTAACACCTGAGGAGTGGGCGGCCACCTACAGTCTCCTTCAGGATGTGAAAAAGTACTTGGATGAAAAGCATGAGCCTCGAGGTTATAATTTAGGCTGGAACTGCGGCGAGGCTGGCGGACAGCATATTTTCCATGCTCATTTTCATGTGATCCCAAGATATGAGGACGAAGCTCTTGCGGGTAAAGGGATCCGGTATATGTTTAAAGGGAAAGAAAATCAGAGGGGGCTTAAACCTTCCCCCTTGGCCACTTGAAAGAGAGAGCTGATGGAAAACAACGTGTTTTCATGAAGCAGGATGCCTCTATGTTTATTTTAGTCAGCGCCAAGTAAGGAGAGGAAAACGTAGGGTGATTCCAATAGAAAAACTAATATTGCAAAGGCGGCGTGATTACAGGTCAGATTTAAACTTTGCCGGCGGCCAGATAGCTCAGGATGGAACACTGCTGCTGATTGAAACCGGCCAACAGGAACTCGATTTTTTTGAGCGGCCTGTGCCGAAATGCAGCTGGACCATCACGTTGATTAGAGATAACAGTATAGAGACTGCGGAATTAAAGAACATTCCTCTAATGCCGACTCACGCTGATCTGTTTTCCGATGGGACATTGCTGATAGTACAAAGCCGCTGTTTAAAGGATGGCACATACGTTGAACGGAACGCCAGGAGGTATAATCCAAATGGTCAGTTGATTGAGGCATTCACGCTCGGTGATGGAATTAATGATGTCCAGATCGATGAGACAGATACCATCTGGGTCAGTTACTTTGATGAAGGCATCTTTGGGAATTTTGGATGGGATGAGCCCATGGGAAGTGCCGGTGTTGTGGCTTACACAATGAATGGCAAGCGGCTGTGGGGAGCCGGTGATTATGGCATCATTGACTGCTACGCTTTGAATGTGGCTGGATCTAAGGAAGTCTACTTTTACTATTATGATGATTTTGATCTCGTTCATCTGGATGAGATGAGAGAAGCCGGGCGCTATCGTGTGAACGGCCGTTACCCTCTGATGGGGCGATTTTTGTTGGATAAAGAGGGCATGATTGGTCAAATCGATATGTCAACGCTCATGCGCTACCGGAAAAATCAACACAGCTATACAGCAAAACATAAGCTGCAGTTAATTGATGAAGATGGCAAACGCATCATTGGGCCGGTGTTTATGCGGGGCTCACATCTGTATGCATACGGCAAGGATGGAATATATATAAAGTCATAGGACAGGTTCCATGCCAAACGGGCCAGCGGACCTGTCCCCTTGGCTCATTGGGAGGACTTTCAAATGTATAATAAAAACCACGATCCTAAAGGAAATATTAAGGCAGAGATCCTGCTATCGGGGCAATCTCTATCTTTTAAATTGGATGTAAACGAAACAAAGGTGCTGCTCGACAATATGGAAAAAGCATCGCATGATTTTAAAAAAATGGACTCTATTAAGCTGTATCATCCTGACGGCAGGTTGAAATCAGTGATCAACCCATTGCAGATATCGAGGATTTGGTTTACATGAAAGAAAAGGGACAGGTTTCTTGGCCCGAGCGGACGGAAAACCTGTCTCTCTGTATTAGTGTGGAAGCATAATAGTCTTGAGATACCTGCTGCTTATGGTTAAAGGCTGTATTCTCATTAGTGGTTAAGCCTGTCCTTAAATGTTTCCATACAGCATTCGATGTTTATGAGCAGCGTAATAATCCTTTTAACTAATCTTGAGAATGAACTCAAAGTTTATCCCTCTACAAGGATATTAGTGTCAGGCAGAACCGGATCTGTCATTAATATCTTCTATAGAAATGCCTTATTCAAGTCCTTTCTTAATGATTTGGGAACGGTTTTCCATTTGCGGGGGTTCCTCGAACCAGCCATTTTTAATCTTAATATTAATCCCTTCCTGCGCGTAGAAATAGACATCTTTTGCGAGCAAAAGTGTTTTCATCGCCAAATCGTTTCTTAAACTGAAAAATCCCCCTGTGCCTGACCCAATCAGTCCAAACCCATTAAGAATATATATACAGTGCATCATCAGCTTGTCAGAAAAGGGAGGAACTGTTGATGTAGTTACCGTTGCCCCGGAAGTCGCGGAGAGATGGACATCCCCATCCAGAAGTAATTCCTCCATAACTTTGACCTGTTTCTTGGCAAGATCCTTCCCTTTTAAAAAATATTGCCTGGCTTCCTTGTTTTGAGCGCACTGAGCAAAGCCTGTAATTAACTGCATTCCAATATTATTAACTTCAAGATTATGATGAAGGATCCCAACCTCCAGGGCTGATAGAGGCCTTTTTTCACCAATTAGTTTAAACCCCTCCATATACTTTTTGCTTTTAATAAATTCCGTCTTCTTCTGCATAGTCACTTTAGGAGGGAGAGATAGAATTCCATTTTCAAGTAAATAGCGGGTTGAAAGTTTATAGATTTTTTGAGTGACAGTTGTGAGTCCCTCATAAATGGCCATTACCTTTTTGTTGTAGGTCATATTCATGCCAAGGGTGTACAGCCCCATGCTAACTTCCTTTAATACACGGACAAACATGATATCAAATCCATTATCATATAACTTGGGGGCCTCCAGGTTTACATCCTCTGATGTGAAACCCACAGGTTTAACCATTCCCTGTTCAGAAAATAGATTTTCCATCTCAGCTACATAAAAATTAAGCTCCTGCCATAATCCGCCCAAAATATTTCTTGCTTGCGGGTCATCTGCCTTTTCGATAAAGTATTCCAGAAACCGCATAATCAAGGTTTTTTCCTGATATGTCTGCCAAAGCGAGCCTATTTCGGACACATTTAAAGGATTTGTCAGAACCATGCAAGATACCTCCTAATCAAATATCCCTAAGTGCATATGTATATTGTTTCTAGCGTTTCCAATTAAGCAAAAACCATACTGCAATTTGGGCCGTGGTATCTGTCCCTTTTGCAAACTCTTTTTTATGAGAATATTCATCTTTAAAAGGAGGATAATGGAATAATTTGGTGAATATTAGTGTTTATTAGCCCTTTAATGAGGGAGGGGAAATACAGTGAAAATAACGGATTATACCAATATAGCTGAGAGATACGATAAGAATCAATTTAGGACAGATGAAATTAGATTGGATAACGAATTGGAAGAGTATATAGAAAGCAATCGGAAACCTGAATATCAGGTTCTAGATTTATCCTGCGGTACAGGCCTTTATCTTGAAAAGCAAATAAATGCCTTTTCAGGGCTCAATATTAGCTGGCATGGCTTGGACCTGTCAGATCAGATGCTGAATAAGGCAAGGGAAAAGGTGATATACGCAGCTTTTGTAAAAGCTAATGCAGAGAATATGCCGTACCCATCAGAGACCTTTGATTTCATTTCGAACAACTATGCGTTTCACCACTATAGCAATAAAGGACAGGCGTTAAGTGAGATTTATCGGATATTAATGAAAGGCGGCATCTATAAATTACATAATATAGCTGTTCATGATATGCCGGATTGGTGGGTGTATCATTACTTCCCATCTGCTTTTAGAGAAGATGAGAAAAGATTTTGGAACAAAGGCAAAATTTTTAATGAACTTACTGAATCAGGCTTTAAAGTAAATTTAAGAATTGAGTATCGAAGGGAAAATATAAGAGTGAATGACTACCTAGTCCATGCAGAAAATAGAGATATTTCGGTGCTGACTTTAATAAACGACAGCGAGTATTATGAAGGATTAGAAAGAATGAGGCGAGATGTGAAAATGGATCCTGATAAAAACATTGTGAATGATTTTGCGGAGCTGTTTTGTACTGCTGAAAAATTTTAGAAGAACAGAGGGACAGATACATGAGAAACCTGTCCTTCTGTCCTATAGGCAAGCCCGGCGCAGCTGCCTGTCTTCATCACGCGGGGAAAAGATAGCCATGAGACCCTTATTGCTTACGTTAAGGGCTGCATTCTTATTAAGCGGTTTAAGCGATATCTATACGTATCAATAAAAAACTCCAGCTTAATAATTAAATGAAGGATCCTTTTAATCAAGCTAGTAAGTGTACTCACAATGTATCCCTCCACATTCATGATCGTGCACGGAAAAAGCTGCACTAGCATTAATATCCTCCAGAGCAGATTCCTTTATTCACTTCCATTCTTGATATCACATGCAAATCTACAGGGGGCGTTCATTTGATTGTGGTGCTATGGCAAATATCCTTCCTCCTTTGTGTCATCACTCTCCTTTTTGGACTATTTAAGAAATCATGGCTTCCATGTTCATCAGTTTTATCACATCACTTCCGATGGCTTATTACTTCCTGGGAGCTGAAAATAGCTGGAGGCTGGTTGCTTTAACTCCTATATTTTCGCTGCTTCTGACCTTTGTTTTTTGGAGGAATAAAGCACGCTGATTTGACTGTGGCAAAGAATCTGTACATTTTTTGCGGAAAGTTATTTAGAGCGGGCTGGCAAGCAAATTCAGGGCTCCAGAAATTTAGGAAAAGGAAACAAAACTGGATGGGGGGAGTATCGTGCTGCGGGCAGTCTGGAAAAACATATTGTATATACTGGAACATAAACTTAATGTCCTGATCGAGTGCTGGAAAGAGGGGCTATTCCTGCAGGGGATTATCCACGATTGGTCAAAATTTACCCCGCAGGAGTTTATGCCATATGCAAAGAAGTTCTTCTATGAGGGTCAAAAGGATTCCGCAGATGAATTAAAGTGGAAATATGCTTGGCTCCACCATCAGCACAAGAACAAGCACCACTGGGAACATTGGGTGGTTGACCCGAAAAATAAACAAGCCCTGCCGATGCCCAGAAAATATCTTCTTGAAATGGTTTGTGAATGGCGTTCGTTTTCGAGGAAGTGGGGAAGAAGGGTGAAAGCTTCCACTATGGACTTGAGCGGCAATATTATTTTGATCCCGATACGAAAAAGGAACTGGAAGATATATTGGAGAAGAAAAAGGCAAAGGATGCTAGGTGGAAAAATAGGGACGCGATTTAACTTGGAATAGGCTGCCTGCAAGGCGGCTTTTTTGCTGTTTCGGAATAAATGCAGGAAAAAAATGAGCCAAGGAACCTGACCCCCTGGCCCAAAAAAATGGTTGCGCGGTTTTGGAAGTGTGTATATAATGTATATATAGTATATATACAATAGTTGAAAAAGAGGGAATTCCATGCAAATCATTATCTCCAACAGTTCCAAGGAGCCGATTTATGAACAAATTACTAAACAGATTCAATCCTTGATTTTAGCGGGCGATCTGCAGGAGGGGTCAGCGCTGCCTTCCATACGCCAGCTCGCGAAGGATCTCCAGATCAGTGTGATTACGACGAAACGGGCTTACGAGGAATTGGAGAAGGCGGGTTTTATTTATTCTATTGTTGGCAAAGGGTCTTTTGTTGCCGAACAAAATTTAGAAGTTATTAGGGAAAAGAAGCTGAAGGTCATTGAGGAACAGCTGGGGGCGGTTATAATTAACGGCCGGGAAATTGGTCTCTCATTGGATGAACTTCAGCAGCTATTGAAGATTTTATATGAGGAGTGACTGTATGGAGAACGTGGTCGAATTGAAAAATGTTGCCAAGGAATTCAAGGGTTTTTCCATTAAAGATATAAATTTTCAAGTGAAGCAGGGGTTTATTACAGGGTTCATCGGAGGGAATGGCGCCGGAAAGTCGACGACCATTAAAATGATGATGAATCTGCTGAAGCCGGATCAGGGCGAGATCAGGATCTTCGGGCTGGACTATAAGACACATGAGAAGGAGATCAAGGAGCGCATCGGGTTCGTTTATGACGGAAATGTGTTTTATGAAGGGATGAATTTAAAAGATATAAAACGCATTGTTGGACCAGCGTATAAGCGTTGGGACGATCGTTTGTTTTATCAATATGTAGAGCAGTTCGAGCTGCCCCTTAATAAAGCGATCAAAACCTTTTCAAAAGGGATGCAGATGAAGGCATCACTGGCGATTGCCTTATCGCACCATGCGGAGCTGATTATCATGGATGAACCGACATCAGGACTGGATCCTATTTTCAGGCGGGAAATGCTCGATCTGCTGCAGGAATTGATGCTGGATGACCGGCGCACGATTTTCTTCTCTACACATATCACCACAGATTTGGACCGAATCGCTGATTATATTGCCTTTTTGCAAAATGGGAGACTGGTATTTAATCAGTCTGTCCACGAGGTGGGGGAAAATTATGCGCTCGTAAAAGGCGGGCTGGAACTTTTGGACCGGGATACAGAGAAGGCTTTTGTCCATATTCACCGGGCTCCTACAGGGTTTGAGGCCCTGACTGACAATATCGAACTTGTAAATAATATTTTTGGCCATTCTGTTGTAGTGGAACAGGCGGGCCTGGAGGATATTATGTATTACATGAAGGGGAGGGAAAGCTATGTTTAACCTTATCAGGCGCGATGTGATACTGCAGAAAAAACTGATCTTGACCTTTATTCCTTTTATCTTGTTCTTTATTATGATGGACTCGCATCCTGTGCTGATTTTCAGCGTTGCCAGCATTTTTATCCCCTTTAATGCCTATGCCTATGATGAAAAAGCAGAGGCGAACATTCTGCTGAACAGCCTGCCCTATACGCGTAATGAAATCATTGCTTCACGTTATCTCGGAGCAGTTATCTATATGATTCTAGCCATAGGCGGCACTTGCCTGGCATTGCTTGCATTCAATAAGGCATTTACCATCGAAGATATGGCTATGGGCGGCGGCATCTTCTTAGCATTCGCTGCATTCACATTTCCGCTGTTTTATATTTTTAAGCCAGGGCATATCACAACAGTCCTGATGATTACATTCGTTCTATTAACAGGGACGGGCCCGCATCTCCTAAACCTGATTGCTGAAGATCTTTCTTTAATCACCGGTTTTATTGCAAGTTTGTCCAACCCGGCGTTGTACACGGGGGCAGCAGTAATCATTTTGGCTCTGTATGGCATTTCCTGGGGAGTCACCACATTCATTTACCAGAGAAAGGCGTTTTAATGCTCCTTTGAGGAGGGCCGAAAATGGATGAAGTATTCAAGAGTCTAAAAAAAGCAGGGATCCATTACATAAAAAATGATCAAGAATTCATCTTAGAAATGTTTGAAGATCAAATAAACAATCCCCATGAAGCAGACACAGCCATAAAGAAACTTATTACTAATCTAACTGCCTTTAAAGAGAGGCGTATCTTGTTCGAATGCCCTAGAACTCTCCTTGATCAATTGATGTTCACAAAAAGGAAAATGGTAATGACTGGAGAAAGAGTCATTTACACCAGGGAATTTACTGAACCTATCAATCAACCTCCAGCCGGTTATGAAGTATGGTCCATTCATCACGAGGAATCAATCGCTTTTCTGTCAGAGGTAATGGGCAGGAGTTTTAACGATACTAGAAGATTTTTAACGGGCATGCAAACAGAGTTGCCCTCACAGGTAAACAATATGTACACAGTACTGATGATTGCAGATGAACCGGCTGGCGTTGTTTTTCCCCACCTGGAGCCTGATTCGGATAGACAAGGACGTCTCTTTTGGATTGGCATGCACCCGAAATTTTCAGGGAATGGGCTGGGACAGAGGCTCCATTTGCTGGGGTTATATAGGCTGAGAAATGAATTTAAAGCAAACTCGTACCTGGGCGCAACGAAAATTGATAACACGCCAATGAGAAAAATTATGATAGCGAATGGTTGTACTCAGAACAAAAATACGGTCCTATCATTGGAATATAATTCATAAGTAACAGGAATCTGTCACTTTGTTTCACTAAGAAATACCTCTTCCTCATATAAAAAAAAAAATAAACAGTTTCCTCTCATCGTTAAGAAAGGGGCAGTGCTATGATTACAGTAAATCCTATCGGGATTGCATATAATGAAAGACACGAAATAGAGGACGATTACTGGGGCGAAGTGGTCAGCAGGATCGTGCTGGACGATTCTCTGCCAGAAGACGGGCTCGACGGAATTGAATCCTTCTCTCACTTAGAAATCATTTATCATTTTCATCGGGTGGATCAAAGTAAAATAGTGCCTGGTGCAAGGCATCCCAGAAATGACAGCAGCCTCCCCAAAGTGGGGATCTTTGCTCAGCGCGGCAAAAATAGACCGAATCAACTAGGCCTGACAACTGTGAGGATAGTCAAAAGAGAAGGCAGGGAACTGACCGTCACTGGGCTTGATTGCATCAATGGGACGCCGATTCTTGATATCAAGCCGGTGATGGAGGAATTCCTGCCTAAAGAGCCTATCAGCCAGCCAGATTGGTCCCATGAGATTATGAAGAATTATTGGGACTGAAGTTCAAAGGGAAAAAAGAGAGATCAGTTGGCGCGATTTACTATTAGAACCGGAGAAAGATCTCCATTCCCGCCTCCATAAAAAAGGACGGAATTCTGATTAAAGCTAGCTGCCGTTGCTGCTTTTAGCCTGAACTGAGTCTTGCCGCTCCGGTTGATTTGAGCCAGTGCGCTGGCCGGGATATCTATATCAATGTAATTAGAAACGGCGGCCGGCTGAAAACTGGCTATATCGGTAAGTGTGGCTGCGGCGGAATAATCGTTTTGTTCGATTGGGGCAGATCCAAAAGTTCCGTTCTTCATGTCGATTTTTACATCAGTGACTGCCCCTGTGATCAATTTTGTATACAGGCGCAATTTTGCTGACCCAATCGCTGTCTGTCCGAGCGTGCTTGTGTCAAAGGATAAGATCCCTCTGAAGGTATCAGTATTGTACATTCCTTTATCGCCAGCCTTGATGTCCCCGGAGCCTTTGCCATCTGCTGTGAAGCGGCCGGCAAACCCGCTTTCCCCTGAGATGGCGCTGAATGTCAGCGAGTCCCCGGGAGGAGCATCTTCTTCGATGATATATACTTCTTCTTTGACAGACTCTCTTTGCCCGGAGCTGTCCTGGCTGAAAAACTTAAGGGTCGTATCGTCGTAAATGTAAATCGGTCCCGTGTAGAGTGTGGATTGTGCTGTAGGATTCGAACCGTCCACTGTGTAGTAAGTGGATGCTTCTTTATTGGTCTGGAGCTCTACATAGACAGGCTGATTATAGGTTCCGCCTTTAGGGCTTGCTGATGTAGCAGGGGCATCGCCGGCATCTCCTCCATCATCACCGCCTGCAAATGAATGGAAAAATTCCCACATCATCCGGCTGGCATCAGGGCCCTGTGGATCCGTATAGCTGCCTTGCACATTTCCCCCTGACCAGGCATGCCCCATGCTTTGGACAGTGACTTTTTTCATCCAGACTCTGCCGTCCCCAGCTTTATAATGGCTGACAGTGTAGCTTTTTCCGCCAGGAACGTTTAAGTTCTCGGTTTGGTCCGGCTGGTCGTCGATCCAGCCATCCTCTTTGCCGTTCTGTGCTAAGTCGTTTGTCACTGCCCATTGGGTGATGACCTGGTTTCCATTTACCGGTGCGACTGTATAGTCCGAAGTTCCGTGAAACACTATGACTGGCATGGTGTCTGCCTGGCTTCCCATTGCCTGATAGGCAGCCCTCCCCTGGCGCACAGGGTCAGGGCCGCCGCTCGACATAGCCGTAAAAGCTCCGGTCATGCTGGTTGCAGCCTTGTATTCAAGACCCGCTCCCACCCCAATTCCAGAGAAAAGGTCAGGATATGCGGCCCCCATGATCACGCTCATCGCTGCACCTGCTGAGAGACCCGCCGCATACACCTGATCTCCTTGGACTGAGTAATTATTTTTAATAAGATTTACCATCCCGGCGATAGCAGCTGGTTCCCCGCTGCCGCGCGACTGGTGGGCTGCCTCGAACCAGTTCCAGCACTTATTGGAATTGGCGCTGCTGGTCTGTTCAGGATACAGTACCAAGAACCCTTTTTCATCAGCCAATGCATTCATCTTTGTCCCTGTTGCAAACTGGCTGGCATCCTGTGTGCACCCATGCAGCATGACATATAACGGATAAGACTGACTTTCATTGTACTGATCAGGAACATACAATTTATAAGGCTTCCCTCCATAGGTGCCTGTAATAAATTGTCCTGCAGCCTTTGAATTACCAGGAAGCAATGTGACCGAGCATACAAAAATCAAAACGATTAAACCAATCCAGGATTTTTTGCGAGCCATCAAAACCACTCCTCCTTTCATCCTTCAGGATTAGTGTAGGAGGGGGGAGTTACAATGAAGTTACAGTGGGCCGGAAAGGATGGAAGTGCGGGTTGGTGGAATTGAAATTAATAATGGTGAAAGGGAATAATCTTCTCAATGAAAAATAACTTATAGAAAAGATCAAGAAGATTAAGAAATTGGGGGCGGACTATGAAGTACAAGGCGGAAAAAAGATTCAAAGCGCCAGCTGGTTCTAAAGGTGCCATTACATTTGGTTCTGCTTTAGCTATAACAATATCATGGAGTATTCACAAATCCGTTCTCTGGGCAATCCTTCACGGATTTTTTAGTTGGTTCTACGTTATATATTATGTTTTAACAAGGTAAGACTTTCAATCAAGCTTATCAACTCTATAATTCTACAGAAGCATTAAGCAAAGGGATGGAAAGCGCCATCCCTTTAGACATTATCTTCAATTATCTCTCCAACAACCTCAAACGACTTCTACTTAGCTATTCCCGCTCTCCATAAACCTAAATATTATAAGAGCCTTCTTCAGGATAGAAGAAAGCTATAAATAAGTCAGTATCCCCAGCAGCTTCCCTTAGTGAATTCCACTCCGTCTGCGATCTTTTACTCGCTTTCACTGCCACCACAAAAATCTGGTGTGAAAAATCAGTCACTCAAGTTTGTTTTCATAAGTAATGAAACATTTTGATACCTTTAACGTAGTAATAGAAAGGGACTTTAAGTTACCGTTTGATAGAAAGGAGAGAGGGAGTTGGTGAGAGAAGTAGATAGATCAGTTAAAAACTTCTTTGATTCAAATGCAATGTACCTCCTGTTTTCAAATATATTGTGGGCGGTATTTATGTCGCTTATCCCGTATGGAATCTGGAATATGAAATTATTTATAACGTTTATGATCGTTACAGTCATCGAAGTGTCAATAGCTTGGATATGGTGGAAAAAACCCGATATTGGGATAGTGAGATATAATTCTTTAACAGCTTATACTCAATTTTTAACAATGTCAGTGTTTCTCTCCTTTCCTATTTATCGAATGACATGGGGATATACGTGGTTTGCAGTATGCTTAGGGATATTTGTTCTTGTATGGATATTGTCAATTTATAAAAGGGAATCTTTATTCTTGGCCTTTACGAGTCCAAAAGGATTGAAAACTTTAATCCCAATATTAATAGTACTAGGTATTTTTTTTATTCTGGGAGGCTTATCTTCATATAGAGGTCAGGAAATGGTGCTCATGGCTAGTTTAACGGATTACGGAAAAGCGTGGTATATCTCATTATTTTGTTATGGGTTAGGTTTATTCATTATGTTTATTACCGCGCCGCTATTAAAGAAGGTTGAATGAGTTTACGATTCTGATATATCTTTCGAAAGATTTACAAGAGTATTAGATTAACAATCTCAAGAGACACTCTTTCACTAACCCCGAATATAATAAATTGAAAAAACATTAAAATATATAATAGAGTACGTTGGCTGAACAAGCACCCCAGTTCAAATAAATGGCAGTAAAAGTTGAGAAAGAGAGGACCTAGCGTGAAGCCTTTTAAAGATAAAATTTATTGGACACTGATGCCTATTGGAATAATAATTGGCTTTTTCATCGTTTTTATTCTCCCAATAAAAAATATCTATGCCTTTATATTGCCAATTATATTTTGGGTTATTTATTATACTTGGACTTATTTTGATGAAAAAAAACGTAAGGAATAGCAGCTATCAAAGGGACAGTTTGAACAAACGTATATTGAAGGGAGAAAAAATGAGAAAGGTAAGAAGTTTATTTTTTGCTGGCTTACTTTTATTGTTGTTAGGAATATATTTGTCTACTCTTTCATTAACTCATTGGATTATCATCGGTACATTACTTGCAATCATCGGTGGATTTTTGATGGGCGGCAGTACATATTTTATACCTAAATCTAAGAAGTAAGCAGCCACCTATTCAACATTACAATTTGCACTCATACCCCGGCAAAAAAACAAAGGGATGGAAGCCCCATCCCTCTACCCATTACTCTCAATAATATCCTCAACAATCTCAAACGCCTTCTCCTTAGTCATTCCCTCTCTCAATGAAAACTCAATATGATAAGAGCCTTTCTCGAGATTGAAGAATGCTATTAGCATATCTGTGTCAGCCGCAATCTCTCTATAATGGACATCCACACCGTTCATCGTTTTAATCTTGCTGTCAATTTCACCATCAATGATCTCGAAATTGCTGTAGGTGATGATGAAAAGCCAGGGTTCTCCATCATAAAGTCCATATAGAACCTTCGAATCCATTGTATTCTCATATTTTTCGATATACTCTTTGTCTCTTAACTTACCCTTTTCTTTTGAATAGACCACAACCAGGTCCTTCTTGTCACCTGTTGGCGGATATTTAACCTCAGCCGATGTGATGGAATACTGTTCATATTCAGGAATAAATACATCAGTCTCAAATTCATCGCCAGCCTGCTCTTGAAAAGAATTGGCTCCTCCGTCCGTTTGAGAGGAACAGGCACTGGCAATTAACATTAATCCAATCAGCAAAAGACTCATTCTCCGCTTCAATTTCTCAGCTCCCTGTTTTTATGACTGTATTTGCATTTTAATATATTATTCCAAACCCTTTAAAGGAAGAACAGTTTACACCTTCAAAGAAGGTCAAACCTTTCATGATATACAATAGGAAATATAAGGGAAAATATGAACGAAGGGGATAGGCTATGGAACAGATTTTCAGAGAGATTGTAGAAATCATGCATTACGACTATGCGGGGTGCGTGGATAAAAAAGGATGGGATGATCCGGAGGCTTATCTTGAAAAACTACAGCTTTTAAAAGAAACCAATAAGCTGACCAGGGAGCAGTTTGCAGATATAGTAAGAGACTATTTATTGGACTTTCAAGACCACCATATTTACTTTGCTGACAGCTCGGCGGAAAAAAGAAAGCCGGTGGACAGAGGATTCCAGGTCAGGCGATATAAGGACTGCCTTTATGTTACCGGGGCGAAAAATGAACAAAAATTAAATGCCGGCATGGCGATTATTTCGCTTGGGGGCTTCACCATCCCGGAACTGAAAGAAAAGCACAGCCGGCTCTTGAAGGCTAACCATCCCGAACGGGAAGACTGGATGCCGATCCTTTCGCTGTATGAATATGGCGACATACAGGATGAGCAGGGGAATGTTCGTAAAATTACTTTCAGTACTTATGAAAAACCAGGATATACGCCAGCCTATACTGTGGAAAAGGTGAATCAGGATACATTGCTATTCACCATTACTGATTTTGCGGATCCAGATGCCATTGTAAAACTGGTCAAAGATAATAGGGATCTTATTGAATCAGCAGACCAATGGATAATAGATGTTCGGGTCAATTATGGCGGAAGCGACTCCAGCTATTATCCTCTCATGCCGTATATCATGCCTGAAGAAGGTGTGGAGCTCGCTGACAGAAAGGACACGATGCTGTTTAACTGCACCCATTTGAACGCCGGCAGATTCTTGGCGGAAACGCTCCCGGTACTGGAAGGCATCCAGGGGGAAGAGGCACAGCAATTCCTTAAGGTCTTTATTCGGGAGTGGCAGAGGAATAAAGGAAAAGGGTTCGTTGAGTTTAATTTTAAAGACATTGTGCCTGACACCTTTGTGAAAGGCACCAAAAATCCTAAATTAGTTGCTGTATTGTCAGATTACATGTGCGGCAGTTCTGGTGACTCCTTTGTTGAGCTTTGCAAAAAGTCCAGCAAAGTCCGGGTCATCGGCAGGCCGACAAAAGGATTAAATGATTATGCCAACCTCATAAGCAAGCACTGGGATGAAGGGTTCCAATTCATGTATCCCACCTCAAGGCTGTCCCGGATTGATAGAGGCATGGGGATGACAGGCAAAGGGATAGCGCCGGATTTGTATGTCCCGTGGACACCTGAGCACTTGAAGCGGGATGTTGACCTGGAGAAGGCGATAGAATGGCTGTCATTGGAAAAAAGTACATTCAGGTAGGGCAGATTTTACAAGAGAAAAAGACAGACCTAAATCTGCCTTTAAAGATTACTTCGCCCAATCCACAGGCGGCTTAGTAAGCTGTGCCGGCACACCTAGTTCCTCTGCGGCCGCCAGAATGAATTCTTTACGGAAAAAATAGCTTACATGCCTGACAATTTTTCCGTTTTCGGTTTCCTGGTACTGAATGTCATGGATGAACGGGCCTTGTCCTTCGTCGGCAAAAACAATAATAACCGGCTTGCCCCAAAGTATGCGGGACTCGGCCCTGTATCCAGGCAACCCATAGCGCAGCGAGCCATTCCGCATTTCTTCTTTGCTAAATTCTGCGAAGCCTAAAGGTGCTTCATTTTGTGCCTGGTCACTGATCAGATCCAGGACTGCTTCGACATCGCCTTCGTTTAAGGCCTTTAAATAGGCTTTGATGACCGGCTCATTTTCATGGACGAAGCGGTGATCCTGAGTTTCCGGATTGTTATGCTGCTTCAATTTTTCCTTCATCCTTCTCGTTGTGGCATAAACGGCTCCCGGCGTGGTCCTGGCCATGCCAGCCACTTCCTCTGCCTTGAACTGAAAGACTTCAAACAGCAGGAATACGGCAATCTGCCTTGGTTTGAAAAGCTCAACAAGGCAGCCGAGTGCCTGCTGAAGCTCCAGCGTCTCCGTAAATTCAACCGCTGGGATATCTCCTTCGTCTAATGTGCCAAGATTTCTTTTCTCCCTGCGGCAGTGGTCGATCCATATGTTGGTGGCCATCCTGTACAAATAGGATTTTGTATTTGTCGGATGCCATCTCTGAAATAATCCGCCCAATGCCTTCAGCATCGTTTCCTGAAACAAATCCTCGCCATCCCACGGAGATCCGGTCAGATAGCGGCAATAATTCCAAAGCTGCTCTGAATGGGCTTCCGCAAGCTCAGAAAACATATCCTTCAGTTCGCGTGCTTTGCCTGCTAATTCTTGTTCTGTCACCATATAATCAGCTCCTTTATTGGTAGGACGAATAGGTAGGGCGAAATTGTACGGGAAAAATGAAATTTTATCAAAGCTCATTTTAAGTCTACATCGCCGGCTACATTGATGCCCAGTATTGTTTTGTATCGCCAAAAAAGTTGAAACCTTTCTCATGAAAATGCCTTCTAATATTTAAAGAAGCCAAAAGGAGAGGTTAAGTGAATAAATATTTGATCTTAGCTGTTTTTCTGCTGTTCACTATTCTAACGGCAGGCTGTCAATCGTCCCATTCTGTCGATAACAGAGACTTAGAAAAATATGAAGTTTCTCAGACCAGCGATGAAAACGTTCAAGGTGACTTTATCTTCCGGATTAAAAGTGAAAAGGGAGAGTACGAAGAAGGTGAGGACATAGAGTTATATGGGGAAATTGAATATATAGGGGAAAAAGAAGAGGTCACAATCTATCATTCTTCCTCAGCTGTCTTGTTCCCGATGCGGGAAAAGATACGGGGGTATGAAATAGGAAGTGCAGTTAATGACATCGGATTATCAACAACCATTAAAAAAGGAAAGCCTTATCGGGAAGAGTACGGAAAAAGCGGCAGTTATAGTGAGGATCAGGATCCTCAAGACTATGTTAACTTTATGAAGGAGTTCCTGAATGCCTCCGGCTTTCCCGCCGGTTATTATGTGGTTCAAGGCTCTACTGATTTTAGTGTTGAATCCGGAGAACATGTCAGGGTAAAGGGGACAGTCGACTTTAAGGTAATGAAAAAATAAAGGGCTATCCAGCCGCAATTGATTCAGCCTTGATCTTTCTCCTTTTTGGCTATGTACCATTGAGCTTAGCTGCCAGCCCTTGAACCCGCATAAGCCAAACAGCGCTCCACAAACTCCAGCACCTCTTCTGAAACAGGATAGAGCCCAGTTTCCTCGGCAGGCATTTTCCTGACTTCCCAAAATTGGTCCATCAGTTCTGTATCTCCCTGGAAGCTTTTATTTGATAGATGGATTAATTCAGAAGCAATTTCAAAGCCTTCCTCCGACTCGGCTGGTATGTGGTGTTCCACGCACCATTCAATCCTTCGCAGCAGGGAAACATACTGCTGGGTGATTTCATCATTGCTGCCAAGGTTTGGGATTGTTTTTTCCAGGAACGCTATTTCCTCTTCCTGAAAATAGTCGGTCCATTTCTTGGAATGCTTTTGTGAATTTTGCACAAGCTCTGCGACTCGATCCCAGGATAGTGAATCCTCTAAATCGGTCATATTGATCAGAGATGCTGTGTTGGAGATGCTTGTTTGGAGCTCTGAGAGCTGCTCCTGAAGGTGATTATAGTGGGATACTAAGATTTGTTTATAAGAAAGCTGTTTCAGTACCTCACGGATCTCCTCTAACGGAAGCGAAAGGGACTTAAGAATCAATATTTTCTCCAATGTAAATAAGTCTTCCTCTGAATAATGTCGCTTTCCATTTTCATCTTTAAAGCTTGGCGCCAGAAGGCCGATTTGATCATAATAGCGGAGTGTGCGAACGGAAACATTGCGCTGCTTCGCTGCTTCTCCGGTTGTCCAAAGTTTCATCGGTACTCCTCCTAAAAAAAGCTTGCAGGTTACGTTGCGTCACCCAATATAGTTAAATTATACCATTTGGAAAGTTAGAAAGAGGGATGAAGAATGGGAACAGATCAAATGAATTGGAAAACACGGGACCGCTGGGGTTGGAGAGAATTTATTTTATTGATGCTGCTTGAATTTGCTGTTGTGATTGGTGTCGTGAAGCTCATTGTACAGCCTCTTTATGCCGAGTGGTTTAAAGACGATTTATATGCCGGGACATTAACCGGATTAACAATAGCCGTTATTCTAATGGCGGGGGTATATTTTACTGCCCTCCGCCCAAAAAAGCTTTCCTGGAGGGAGGTTGGAGTAAAAGGATTCGCTTTGAAGGATTGGAAGCTCATCGGGCTGTATTCGGCAGTCTTGCTGGCCGGCGCCGTCATCATTGTTGTGCTTACCAGCTTTATAGGCAATACGTGGGAAAACAGCAAAACTGAGGCCATGCAGCAAAACGTCACTTTTTTCACAGTGCTCATTGCCTTCATTTCAGCTGCTGTCATTTCGCCCATATATGAGGAAATCTTCTACCGGGGCTTCTTGTATCGCTGGCTGCGGACACGGATGGGGCTGAAGGGGGCGCTGCTGCTCAGCTCGCTGATCTTTACCATCATTCATATCCCGACCTATAACGTTATGCCCGTCAATTTCTTCAGCGGCATTCTTTTCGCCCTGGCTTACGAGCGGACAGGCTCCATCTGGCCTCCGGTTCTAATTCACGGGCTGACGAACGGGTTTATGGTGTTGCTGACTAGTCTTGGATAATGGGTGGGATTTTTGAATTTAAAAAAGAAGGGGACTGGATTGAGAATGTGGAAATATATTCCATGTAGAAAGGAAATGGAGGAGACTATGGGGTATATAGAAGATTTACGCAGTGTTGTAGGCAATGAGCCGCTCATATTGGTTGGCGTTGCAGTAGCGGTCATCAATGATATGGGAGAATTTTTGCTGCAAAAAAGGATTGACGGCCTCTGGGGCGTTCCCGGGGGATTCATTGAATTAGGCGAATCCACTGAAGAAGCTGGAAGAAGGGAAGTCCTGGAGGAAACCGGCATTGAAATAGGCAGGCTTGATTTGGCCGGCGTGATTTCAGGAAAAGAGCATCATGTGAAATTACCGAACGGAGATGAATTTTATCCTGTGACAATCGCCTATATTTCGAGGGATATGAAAGGCGGCGTTCTTAAAGCGGACGGGTTGGAAACGACTGAGGCAAAATTTTTCAGAGCAGATGAGCTGCCTGAAGCGCTGAATCCTATGATAAAGAATCTTATAAAGCAATATGCACAATCGCTGTCGCAGTAAAAAAGAAGCCGCCAAACCATGGCGGCTTTCTTGTGCCTTCTTATTCAAGAACATCCTTCCAAGTAACCCTAAACGCCAGCTTCCAAAAAACAGCCAGATATATAAGGGCAACTGCCATATACAGATAGATTCCATACGGCAGCAATGTGCTTAAGTAGTGCAGTCCGGCAAATAATCCGGCAAACAGCATCAGTCCGAATATAATCACACCATTGCCGCTCTGATTATACTGGTCAAAAGACTCCGAAAACGGAATCGCCGTTTTCAGGATCATGAAGCAAAGGACCGCATAGGTACAGGCATTGATAAACACGACAACCAGATCCGGCACAACTCTTGCCCCGAAAAGCAGGACAAACAGGACACTCAATATAGAGTAGATCGGCAGATACAATTTAAGGATGAATGCCTTTATCGTTCCGCTGAACATGGGGCCAAGCTGGTCTAAAGGCGCGGCTCTGAAAATCCAGCTCCCTTTATATTTACCTGAATATTTCAGAAGGATCATGATGGTCGGGATGATGATCATGCTGAAATAGATAGATAAATATGATTTGCTGCCTTCCAGGCGGCTGAGGTCTGTATCAAAGCTGCTGAATATCATTAGAAACGGAACGACGATGGAAAACCCTAATGAAGGGTACACCTTCAGCTTGAAATCCCGTTCATTTTTCATCATGCTGCTGGCAAATTTAAAGAATGCTCTTTCTTCCTTTGAGCGGCAAAGCACCTTCAGGAAGAATTGGCCGGTTTTGCTCCGCTTCTTTTCCTTAGCACTGCCGTGATAGGCAAGCTTCTGCAGGTTTTGCTCAAAAGACGAATTGAATTTCGTATAAATCCAAATGCTCAGGAACGGAACCACGATACTTAAAGCTGTAAAGATGATATAGAACGGCTGGAAGCGGCCGTTCAGCACCAATTCCATATTGGCTCCAAACCACATCGGGAAGATGAATACCTGCCACCATTCAGGCTCCAGTGAGACGGTGAAATCAATGATAGCGAAGGAGCGGATCAGCAATTGATAGCCGACCATAATCATCAGGGAAAGCCCGATCTGGACATAGTTAATAAGATCTTTTAATTTCTCCCCATCAAAGAATTTCAGGAATGCGAGATAGATAAGCGCAGTCAATCCAACGATAAACAGGTCAATCAGGATGATGTTAATGACTGCGGTCAGGAGGAATAAAGGCCCAATGTTAAAAAGCCCGACAAACAATGGTATTGTGGCAAGTGCGATGGTAAGAAATGATAGATAGATGACAACATGAACCATTTTCGCTGTATTGATCGTTTTGCGGTCAACAGGCTTCGGAAACAGGATATTCCGATCGCGTATATCCAGCAGAACCGTCGAAAAATCGGAAATCATCGCTGTCATGACAAAAAAGGTGAAGATCCCATAAAAAAGGCTCATTTGAAAAAGGTAGTTCTCACCCATCAGCAGAAAGGGAATCATGAACAGCCCGAATAAAACATAAATCCATAGTGATTTTATATACTGATTGCTCTTTTCCTTGTCTTCTGCCTTCCTCGCATTCTGCGCAAAAACGGTCGGCACACGGCGCCCATCCATCGTCAGCTTTACTTGCAGGATCATTCTCATAACCTTGTAGTCTACGCCCAAGCGGCTGAACATCCATTCAAAACGGTCTAATATTTTGAGAGTCTGAAAGTCCTGCATCCTTACATCTCCCCTACAATCGAAACAAATCTCGCACCCAGTTCCTTATGCTCGCTGAATCCTGTCAGCTGGTTAAAAATTTGCTCAAGCGAGCCTTCCGTCGTCTGCTGCAGCTCTTCAAAGGTGCCATCAGCAGCAATCCTGCCATCATGAAGGAGGATGATGCGGCTGCTGATTTTTTCAACCACATCCATGATGTGAGAAGAATAAAAGATGGTTTTGCCCTGCACAGCCAGCTGGGCCATGATCTCTTTAAAAATCATGACGCTGTTCGCATCCAGGCCATTGATGGGCTCATCAAAAAACAAGAGGTCCGGATTATGCAATAAGCTTGAAATGATGAGCAGCTTCTGCCGCATGCCCTTTGAATAAGAAGCAATCCTGGAATAATAGACCTCCCCAATGCCAAACAGCTCCATCAAGGCCTTAGCTTTATAGCTGGCAAGGTCAGAATCAATGCCGTACAGCTCGCCGATAAACGTTAAATACTCATGGCCCGTTAAATTGTCATAAACCTCAGCAATTTCAGGCACATAGCCGATTTTCCTTTTATAATCAATCTTCCCATCCGATATATCCTGGCCGAAGATCTTCACCCCGCCTGAATACCCGTCCTCAATCCCCAGCATAATTTTCACAGTCGTACTCTTTCCGGCACCATTTGGTCCGATATAGCCAATGATCTCCCCGCGCTTCACCTGAAAAGAAACACCTTTCAGCACAGGCTTCGATCCATAGCTCTTTTTCAGGTCTTCAATCTCTAATATGATGTCTTCCATACCCCTAACCCCATTTCAAAATAATTCCATTTATTATTAGTGTAACATTAGGTGCTGGGGGGCTAAAGGGTGGATTGGGAATTGTTTCATTTTTCCGGTTAAATATGATCTAAGAAGGATACTGTTGAACAAGTTGAGAGGGGGGACATTGGATTGGAATATGCGGGGAAAGTTCTGATGAGGCATTCAAACCAGGGTTTCATTGGCTCAGAGTACCTCAGAAGCCAGACATGGGTCACTCCATAGGGTGTTTCATCGATCCAGAGTGCTTCATAAAACCGATATGAGGCACTCAAAAGAGTTCACTAGGGTATCAGAGTGCTTCAAAAACGCTATATGAAGCACTCAAAAGAGTTCATTAGGGTGTCAGAATACCCCAGAATCCAAATATGAGTCACTCAGAATTGTTCACCAGCCCTTCAGAGTGCTTCAAAAACCTGACGTGAGGTACTCAAGACAACTAAACGCTGCCGCAAAGCACTTCAACTTGCCAACGCAAACATATTCGCGGCTCCTTTAAATCACAACCAATATTTGTTATCTATTTTTTACAATCCCTTTACTATCTCTTAAACTGCCATCAACAAAACTTCCTTATAGTTTTAATAGATTTATACATAACAGGAGGTTGATCCTATGTTTAAGAAAGGCCATTTGAGCAAAAAAATTCTTCCTATCGCCGTGATGTCAGTTGTTGCGCTTGGAAGCATCATATCTTTTGCTCCTGAGAAGGATGCACAGGCAGACAAAGGCGGAAAAGTTAAAAACGTCATTTTCCTGATTGGCGATGGAATGGGTGTTTCATATACCTCAGCCTATCGCTATATGAAAGATAACCCAAAAACACCGGGCGTCGAACAGACTGCATTCGATCCATATCTTGTCGGACAGCAAATGACCTATCCGGAAGACCCTTCTGAAAATATTACCGACTCTGCATCTGCAGCGACTGCGATGTCAGCAGGCGTTAAGACCTACAACGCCGCTATCGCCGTTGATAACGATAAAAAAGAAGTTAAAACTGTACTGGAAGCCGCAAAGGAAAGGGGCAAGGCGACCGGACTTGTGGCAACTTCTGAAATTACTCATGCGACTCCAGCATCTTTCGGTGCACATGATGAAACACGCAAGAACATGAATGGCATCGCAGATGATTATTATGATGAGCTGATCAATGGCAAGCATAAGGTTGATGTCCTTCTTGGCGGAGGCCTGTCAAACTTTGTGAGGGAAGACCGCAATCTGACAGAAGAGTTCCAAAAGGATGGCTACAGCTATGTGACGGACAAAAAACAGCTGCTGGCTGACAAGAATGACCAGATTCTTGGCTTGTTCGCTCCAGGCGGCCTTCCAAAGATGATCGATCGCCCGGCAGAGACACCATCTCTTGAGGAAATGACAAAGGCAGCCATTAAACGCTTGAATAGCGACAAAGACGGCTTTTTCCTGATGATAGAAGGAAGCCAGATCGACTGGGCCGGCCATGATAATGATATCGTCGGGGCCATGAGTGAAATGGAAGATTTCGAGAAGGCTTATAAAGCTGCTATCGAATTTGCCAAGAACGACAAGAATACACTTGTAGTGGCAACAGCTGATCACTCAACAGGCGGTTACTCCATTGGAGCTGACGGCGTGTACAACTGGTTCGCGGATCCAATCAAAGCTGCAAAGAAAACACCTGATTTCATGGCTGCGGAAATCACCAATGGCGCAGATGTTGAAAAGACACTGAAAACGTACATCGACCAGAAGCAGCTTGCCCTGACACCGGAGGAAATCAAGGCGGTTAAAGATGCAGCCGCATCTAAAAAAGCAGTGGATATTGATAATGCAATCGAGAATATTTTTAACAAGCGCTCCTACACCGGCTGGACTACTGGCGGCCATACAGGCGAGGACGTACCAGTTTATGCTTACGGCCCTTACAAAGAACGCTTTGCCGGCCAGGTCAACAATACAGACCATGCCGAAATCATTTTTGATTTGCTGAAGAGCAAAGGAAACAAATCACACTGGTGGTTCAATAACTAAAATATCCATAAGCTTCCCGCTGCCCAGCGCATCGGGAGCTTTTTCTTAAGGGAGGATACTCACTTGAAAAAGCTGGTTCTCATCATGCTGGCAGCGGCCCTTGCCGGCTGTTCAGCGGAATCCCAGACCCAAAAAAACCCAGACAGCGGGGAGCCGACGGTCAAGGCCTCTGCAGCAGTCAAAAAGGATGTATATGTGCCCAACCCGCAGGTGACAGATGACAGCAATCTGGTACTGGTCGGCGAGACCGTTAAGGACCGCAAGGGCGAGCTTACCCTGAAAGCGTACAACCCGGTCAATGAGACCATTAAAGTCGGGCCAATAACGATGACTGTCAAAGATGTCAAAGTGCTTCACTATGTACCGGATTACAGCATGATCGACTTTTTCCATGCTTTTACCCATGAAGAAGCATTCGACTTTGTAAAGGTAAGCTTTGAAATAGAAAACGATACCGACACTTCAGTCAAATTTAATCCGATTGCGGCCCTGAGGATGAACAGTGGCGAGCATAAAACATGGGAAGACGATATCTACCTGGAAGAGCTGACCGGGGAAATCGCAGGCAATTCCGTTAAAAAGGGCAGCATGGGCTTTATCCTGGAAAAGAATGATGACTATCAATCGGTGGATCTGTTGACGAGCGATGCTGTCAATGAATCCCATGATGTGGTTGAGCAGGGGAAGCATGTGAGCGTAAAACTGAACTAGAATCTGGCAGAACCATTTCTGGCGGCAATTGGTTTCAATGCTGGAAAGAATCGTGAGCTTTACTAAATCAGCCGGCTAGTAGACTATCACCTGTTAAACAGATTCCGCTTCAAAATACATGAAGTTAAAAGAAAAGGCATTGCGCAGAGGCAATGCCTTTTTGTGTGTTCCTTATTTAGCCTCATTCATATAATTTTCAACCAGTTCATAGCATCTTTCTTCTGTGAGATCGGCCAGGACAGCGACATATTCTAAATGTTCCTGCGTGCCTCCTTCATACTTGAGGGATGCCTCCAATGCGCGGGCGTCACGTTCCTTTAGCCAGTCGCGCTGTTCTTCTCTTAAGGATTCCATCTCTTCTGCCGGAAGCCGCTCTTGTAGAACTCCATAAATCTCATTCAGCCTTTCATCCCAGATTTCCCAACGGTCATTTTCTACTTTTTTCAAAGCGTATGTTGATGAATCTGCCGCTTCTAATGCGTCTGCTTCTTTTTTGCTGTTATTCAGTTTTTGGAGATACTCTTCCTTCAAGCTATCTTCGGTTTCATTGGCGGGAGGGTCTTCTTCTTTTTCAGATGCTGTGTCATCTGTATTCGTGCTGCCGGTATTTGTGTCATCTTCTGCAGAGTCTGCACCAGAAGATTCATGCTCTGCATCTTGAGACGAATCATTATTCTGCTGCTTCTCGGACTCATCGTTTGATACACCAGCTGAGCTTTCACAAGCCGCTAATAGCAGTACTAATAAAACAGCAAATATGGCTATGTAATGTTTGCCTTTGTTTTCCATGTTAAAAAACCCCCTCTTTTAATTCATAACGTATTCTGGCGCCCAGTTAATAGATTTGGCTTCCTATTATACTGTAACATTATCTCTTTTAACTGGAAAAGCGGAGGGGGATCTGCTTTTCCCAATATCGTTAAAAAGCCTGCCTTTCATAAAGAAATGCAGGCTTTCATCTGATTTGGCCAATGCGGCATCGGTTTAAACGGAATAGGATTGCTCTGATTTCACAGGCTTTCGCGCCAGCAATGAACTGAATATAGCAAGCAGCGGCAATATCAAAGTCAAATACAATATTTCCTGATAGCCGCCGAAGAGATCGAACGCAAAACCGAAAGGAAGGGGGCCGAGTGCCGAGCTGATGACGGTCACGGTCATGGCAGTTCCTTTAATGCTGCCAAGTGACTGCCTGCCGAAGTAGCTGGGCCACACATAATTGAGGGCGATCCTCTCAAAACCGCCGCTGATGCCCCACAGCACCCCGAAAATGATGGCAACCGTGACGTTTTTGGCGGACAGCAATATCAGAATAAAGACGATTTCCCCAAGGAAAATGCCGGCGAGGACATAATTTACTTTTACTTTATCAAGAATGAAGCCGGCTGCGAGTGTAATCGGAAAGCCGATGATGGCCATCAGGCTTAAAACCACCGCTGCCAAACCAGGCGATAGATTCTGGACCCCGAAAATGGAAATGAGATGGAAGGTAAGCCCGGTATTGACTAATGCCGGTATGGACACACAGAACAATAGCATCCAAAAAGCCTTGGTTTTCATGGCTTCCTTCAAGGTCCAGTTTTCTTCTAGTTCGCTCTCAGCCATATTCTGCTCACCTGGTTTCAGGACCGGCTTCTGCCGTCCGTCCGGAAGGAGGCCGATATCTTCAGGCTTGTTCCGGATCAAGAGAAAGGCAAGCGGTACAAAAATGACCAGGAGGGCAACTCCCCACACACGCCAGGAAAAGCTCCATCCCCATGTATTGACCAGCCAGGCATTCAGCGGCGGGAAAAGGGCAGAGCTGGTGAAGCCCCCCAAGGCCATCAGACTCAATGCCTTTCCCCGGTTCTGGATGAACCATTGAGGTACAAGTGTGTTGGGGATAAGGGACATAGAACCCTGACCGAGCAGTCTTACCAAGAAGAAACCGACAAAAAGCATGGCGGTATTGGCAACAAGGCTGTTCCAGAAACACGCCAGTGCCAGGCTGAATCCAACAGCAACTGCCATTTTGCGCTGTCCATGCCGGTCAATGAAGCGCCCGACAAAAAACATGCACAGTCCTGCACATAGAGTAGCTGCCGAGTAGACCGCTGACACCTGAGAACGGCTCCATCCGAAGTCACGTATATAAGAATCAATAAAAACTGAAACAGAGTAGGTCTGCCCAGGGCCGGAGAAAAACACGCCGAGGGCAGCCACAAACACAATGACCCAGCCGTAATAGATGCCCTGGAATCTCTCTTTTATCATTGAAAATCCCCCTATCCACATGAAGTACCGAAAAATGGAGAAATAAAGGGGATCAGCTTTCTAAATACCGGTAAAGCGTAGACTTGCTGATGCCGGTTTGTTCCTTGATCTCCCTCAGGCTGTATTGCTTGCTCTGATACATTTCGATGGCGCGGCGGACGTTTTCATCTGCCTTGCGCGGCCTTCCGGCAATATTTCCTTTTTCCTTGGCTGCCAAAAGCCCCTGCTTCGTTTTCTCGCTTTTCACATCGCTTTGAAATTCAACGAGATGCCTGGCTATGTAAAGAAAAGAATAGCCGGCAGGATTGCCTGTATCAATATTTTCAGCAAGTGAAAAAATAAAAGCATTCTTTGAATTGACTTCTTCCAGCAATTCAACAAGGTGGCGTGAGGAATCCGCCAGGCTGAATAACCTGGTGACCATAATCTTGTCGCCAGGCTTAAGCCCTTCCAGCAGGGAGTCCAGCTGCGTGCGTCTCTTTGGCGATGCATGCTCTTCTGCCAAAATGATTTCACAGCCCGCTTTCTGCAGTGTATTCCGTTGATTTTCACAGTTTTCATCGCCCTGAAGAGGCCTCATATATCCGATAAGCATGATTTTTCTCCTTTAATGAAAGGTTTACAATCAGCATAACACATTGTGATTTCGTAAATAAAGGTTCAAAATGGTTCCTTTTTAGGAAGATTCGTGCTAGACTGTCTTAGTTGAGTTTTGGTTATTCATTATCTTTATATATATAGGAGGATCTAAATTGGTCGAAAAACTTAAGAAAGAATGGTTTTCAAACGTAAGGGCGGATATTCTTGCAGGCATCGTCGTCGCTCTTGCCCTCATTCCAGAGGCGATCGCTTTTTCCATTATAGCAGGTGTCGATCCCATGGTGGGTCTATACGCTTCCTTCTCTATCGCTGTCATTATCGCCTTTGTCGGCGGAAGGCCCGGGATGATTTCAGCCGCCACAGGGGCAATGGCCTTATTGATGGTGCCGCTCATCAAAGAACATGGACTTGATTATCTTCTGGCAGCCACTATTTTGACTGGTGTCCTGCAGATCATTTTCGGGGTATTAAAAGTAGCCAAGCTGATGAAATTCATTCCGCGTGCGGTCATGATCGGGTTCGTTAATGCTTTAGCCATCTTGATTTTCATGGCACAGGTGCCGCACTTCCTGGGCATTTCCACAATGACCTATGTGTTCGTCGCGATAACTCTTGCCATTGTTTATATACTCCCAAGGTTTCTAAAAGCCATCCCGGCTCCTTTAATTGCGATAGTCGTATTGACGGCCATTGCGATCTATTCTGGTACAGAGCTTCGGACGGTAGGTGATTTGGGGGCCATCACCAGATCATTGCCATCTTTCTTTATTCCGGATGTGCCATTCAGCTTTGAAACACTGGCCATTATTTTTCCATACTCACTAGCTTTATCAATTGTTGGATTACTTGAATCGCTGCTGACAGCTTCCATCGTCGATGATATGACAGGCACTGAAAGCAATAAAAATGAAGAATCCAGGGGCCAGGGGATGGCAAACCTGGTGAATGGCTTCTTTGGCGGCATGGCAGGATGTGCAATGATCGGACAGTCTGTCATCAATGTCAAATCAGGCGGAAGAGGACGACTGTCCACTTTGACAGCAGGCCTTTTCCTGATGTTTCTCATCATTGTACTGGGAGATCTGGTTGTGCAGATACCGATGCCGGTCCTTGTAGGGATCATGATCATGGTATCGATTGGAACATTTGACTGGAGCTCATTCACTTATCTGCGGAAAGCGCCGAGAACAGATGCGGTTGTTATGCTTGCAACAGTTGCCATTGTTGTTGCCACCCATGACCTCTCAAAGGGTGTTCTGGCAGGAGTGATCCTCAGTGCCGTTTTCTTTGTCTGGAAAATATCAACTGTCAGGCTGGGCAAAAGAACGGACAAGCAAAAAGTGGTATACGAAGTAGAAGGCCAATTGTTTTTTGCTTCTGTTGAAAGCTTTCTTGATTCATTGGATTTTGCTGTCCAAAATGAAACGGTCATTTTGGACTTCACAAACGCCCATATATGGGATGATTCAGCCGTGGGGGCGATTGATAAGGCCGTCTTCAAATTCAGGGAGAACCATAATGACGTACAAGTGATCAACCTGAATGCAGCGAGCAAGAAGCTGGTCGACAAGCTGGCGGCCTTCCAGGATCCAAACTCAAAACTATCAGCACATTAAAGGAAAAGGGGAATAAATATGTACAAGAGGATCCTTCTGGCCATTGACGGGTCAGAGCATTCAGAAAGAGCCACAGACCAAGCTGCCGGGCTGGCAGAGCTGTCCGGTGCATCAATAGAAATCGTCTATGTCGCGGACTATTCCAAAGCTATGACTGACGTCCTCCATACACAAAGCAAAGAGGACCTTGATCTTGCGAGGCGGGAAAAGCTTTTGCCTTTTGAAGAAAAGCTGGAGGCGCTCGGTACTTCCTTCAGTGTCAAAATCCTTCATGGCGAACCTGGCCCTGCAATCGTTGAATATGCCAATTCTTCTGATGCTGACCTGGTTGTCATCGGCAGCCGCGGATTGAATGCTCTCCAGGAAATGGTTCTCGGGAGTGTCAGCCATAAAGTCGTGAAAAGGACAGACTGCCCTGTCCTTATCGTAAAATAAAACAGATGCCCTCCAGTCCAGGAGGGCAATATTTCCTTTTTTATTCTGAACCATGGCTATTCAAATAAGAAATAGTTATAATCATAAATAAGTTGCGGGAAAAGCTTTTTTTACAAAAAAAGAAAGCGGTATCATTCTTAATATCAGGAGGTTATCAAATGTACCAAAAGATATTATTAGCAACAGATGGTTCAGAGCACAGTAAAAGGGCTGCTGAAAATGCCATCCATATCGCCAAATGCAGTTCAGGTTCCAGGATTGAAATCGTCTATGTCGCCGATCCTGATAAAGCCAAGTCGGAAACGCTGAGCCACTGGAATTCTGCCAATCTTGGCGAGGGGAAAAAGAGGCGGCTGGCTGAAGTTGAAAAGCTTGCAAAGGAATCCGGAGTACAGTATGAGATCATTGTTCTGGATGGAGACCCGGGCCCATGCATTGTCGACTATGCCAATAAAAATAAAGCTGATATCGTAATCATCGGCAGCAGGGGGCTGAATGTCCTGCAGGAATTCGTTCTGGGAAGTGTGAGCTATAAGGTTGCCAAGCGGGCGGCCTGTCCGGTGCTGATTGTGAAGTGAGCTGCGGCTTTGCATATAAAAAAAACCTGCCTTCCAAATGGATAAGCAGGCTTTCTTTAAATATGGAACAGCCACACAATAACCGGACCAAACACGGATCCAAGAAGGGCGCACAGGGTCATCGAAACAGAGCTCATGGAGACGCTGACTTCGCCGTACTCGGACGCTTTTGAGGTGCCGAGTCCGTGTGAGGCGCTGCCGAGTGCGATGCCGCGGCCAAGCGAGGAGCGGATCCGGACCCACTTGATGATGGAAGGGCCTAATAGGACACCTGAGAAGCCGGCGAGTGTGACAAAGATGACGGTCATGGAAGGAATGCCTCCAATACCGTCTGCAATCTGCATGGCAACGGGCGTGGTGATCGATTTAGGGATGAGCGACAGGATGAGCTCGTGGTTCATCCCGAGCAGCATAGCAAACAGCATGCCGGTGATCATCCCGGTGATCAGGCCCGTGAACACGCCGCCAAGTACTGGCAGACTGTATTTTTTCAAAACTTCGCGCTGAGTATAAAGCGGATAGGCAAGGGCAGTCACAGCAGGGCCAAGCAAAAAGTGGATCCATTTCCCGCCTGTCATATACTCTTTATACGGCACATGAAGTCCTGCAAGCAGGGCGACAATAATGATGGTAGAAGTCAGGACTGGAATGAATACAGGATAAGAATATCGCTTATATACGGAAGCCATCACCATATAGATGGTGATGGTCGAGAAAATCATCAGGATTGCGATGATAAGGCTTTGCACGCTTTTTTCTCCTTTCGTTTATCGGCACGGTTTTCTAAAAACTGGCTCATCAGGCCTGCAGCGGCAATCGTGGCTATCGTACTCACGACAACGATGGCAGCCAGTACTGCTCCGGTAGCGGAAAGCAGGCTCGGATAATTGACGACACCTGCCATCGACGGGATGAACAGGAGAGGCAGGATCGACAGCAGGAAGCTTGCTCCGTCTTTCACAAAGATGACCGGCACAATATGGAGCAGCAAACAGGCAAGCAGCAGTAAGAGTCCTATGATGCTGCCTGGTATTGGTATATGGAAAGCCCGCTGGATCACATCACCCGTAAAGGTGAAGGCGTATAGTACACAGATTTGGAGGACAATTTGCAGCCATTTCATGATAGTCATAGCCGTCCTGGAAAATAAGAACAGCGTTCCTCCTTTCAAAATCACTTTACTTTTCAGATAAATGTTTGTATAGTACAAGTATATATTTGTATTATACAAGCATTTTAATCTTTGTCAATCTATGTGCCACTCATACTAGGAGATGAAAGCATGTCAAAAGAGAAACAAAACGACGTTGAACTAATAGAATACGAATTGGCGACCTTCATCCGCAAGGCAGTCTATCTTGAGCAGTCGGAAAAGAAGATCGGCCAGCTGGAGCGCTCAGCCTATCTGCTGCTCAGACAGCTTGATGAATTCGGCCCAGCCCGCGTTAAAGAGCTTGCTGAAGCATTTAAGCTTGATATCTCGACATTGTCCAGACAGGCTGCGTCACTTGAATCAAAGGACCTTATCAAGCGCTGTTCCGATCCAAAGGATGGCAGAGTAAGCGTATTTTCAATTACAGACCTGGGAAAAGAAAAACTGGAAGCAGATATCGCAAACCGAAGGGCCCATTATTTCAAAGTTCTAAATGACTGGACAGAAGAAGAAAAGGAGATGTTCGGAAAGCTGGTTGTCCGACTCAATACTTCGTTCTTTGAGTAGCTTTTAAGACTTGAAAAAAAAGTAAGCGCATCCATACTCGGAGCCGACAGGGAATTTCCATCTGCTTCCCCTTTGATATAATAAGAGAAAAAGAGTGAAAAAAGAGGGAATCTTATGCTTCTCTATAAAATATCAGCATACCTGATGCTTGCCGGCCTGATATGCCTGCTTGGCGACGGAATTTGGATTATCAGCAGCTATGAAGACCCTGCTCCTTATCCGTTCGCCGCCTATCTATGGCTCTTTGCCGGAGTTCTTCTTATGCTCATATCTTTTACTTTTATGGAAGTGCTGAAGGGGAAGGCCGGCGGAAGCGATTCAGGCTTCCCTGGTTCTAAAAGAAAAGATATGAGGGAATATATCCAGCCTTTAGCGGCAAAGGCACAAAACGGTGATAAGCGTATTTGGGCTTTGCTGATTGCCGTGGTAATCATCCTGGCTGCGGTCTTTTTTGCCTTTCCGGGTTTTCCGCTGCTCGATGTAGTTTTCACAGTGATCCCGACAGCTGTTGGAGCCGGCTTCGTTCTATATATGGCGAAAGCCGAGCCGGAGGAAGACGATGAACCAGGCAAAGCTTACCGCTGGCTGCGTTTCATTGATTACCGCAGGCATCCGTTGAGCCTCGCCCTCCTGTTATTTATTCTGATGAACTTGTCATTGCTTTTATCCAAAAAATACGGAATCAGCCTTGTGATTGATCAGGAAGGCTACAGCCCTTATGCCACCTCGCTCAGGACAGAATTCCATCTCAATGCCGCTCTCCTGGTGTCCTGTGCCTGCCTGTATATCAACCAGCACGCCCCATTTCTCGGCTTTCATCAAATAAACACCAGCCATATGGTCGTAGTCGGAATTCATTTTTTTGAGATTCTGGTCTGCGGTGTTGGATTGTTTGTGCTGATTTTGAGCTGGGTTTAGGAGGTTATACTGATGGAAGTCAAAGCTTACTTGGAGAGGACTTTCCCTAATCTTATATTAAAGCCGAGCCTTTACTCCCAATGGAATATTGGCATCCACTTTGAACTCGGGAACGGAATCTATCAGTTCAAGGAAGATGGGGAATTGAACCTGGATCTGTTCGAGACTGTATACAGCCAGGCATGCTCCATTTTTATGTCACTTTTTTCGGAAGAAGATGAAATGGCTGTTGCTTTAAATATCTATCATCCCGAAACGGACAGAACGACAAAAAGGCCAACAAAGGTGTTTGGTCATTACTTAATAAATAAGAAGCTTAAATATAAAATCATACATGAAACTCTTAAGCATCTGCTTAATGATGAAGAGGCCGGGTATACTTCCCGATATTATCTGAAAGGCAGAAAAAGTGATTTTCATTGCCGCAAGCTTATTGAAGCAGCCTGCAATGAAGACTTCCTCCTGAAGCCAAGGTTCGGCAGTGCGGAGGTTTCCTATTATCCTGATATTTTTTTCATTAACATGACGAGGGATATTATCTTTTTCATCTATGATGACCGCGGATGTGAGGTTATTGCAGCCCGGACTGATAGCTTAAGGCAGCTGTATGGTGAATATAGCGAATGGGTTGATGAATATCATATGTGACTGCAAAGAGTGCTTAATTGCGCCTCTCTTTGCAGTTTTTTTTATGTTGACTTTCCCAAAAAGATACAATAAACTAACAAAGTACTCAAATTAAAGTACTTTTAATAAAGTATATTAGTAAAAGTAATATAAATTTCACAGAAGGAAGGAAAGCAATAATGAAATTTACGCAGTTTCTAAAAACACGAGGGGCGATCGCATCGATTTTTATGGGGATTTTTTATGCAGCTGCGATGCTTGGCATCTTTCTCCCAGGCTATTCTGCGATTCCAGGGAATGTCGATCAAATGCCGATTGCGATAGTGAACGAAGATGCCGGCACTTATGGTGCCCAGATTGCCGGGCAGCTCCAGGAGAATCTGCCTTTTAAAGAAATTGAAACAGATATAAGCAATAAGCAGGCCATTAAAGACCTGAATCATAATGACCTGGCTTTAGTTGTGCGAATTCCGGAAACCTTCTCTGCGGATCTGCAAAAAGGTGAGGGATCGACAGGGATTGATTTTACAATTAATGAAGCCTCGGCCACTACCGTTTCTTCTACTATGAAATCTGTCGTCGGTGAAATTAACAACCAGCTGCGCAGCCAATTCTCACAGCAAACCGCACAGGGTGTCCTGATGAACTTTAATCTGCCGGAAGACCAGGCAGCAGAGATGGCTAAAAAAATTGAAACAGCGTATAGCGGGACTGTCATTTCAATCAATAAGATTCCAGCTGGCATGAATAATAATATGCTGCCGATGTTCCTGACAATGGCCGGCTATGTTGGTGCGATGATTGGTGCGATGCAGCTGGTCGCCGCTTTCAGGGAAAGCCGCGGCAAAGCAAGTAAAACCAGGCTGTTTCTTTATGTGCAATTAACAGCTCTTCTGATCGCTGTTGTATCATCGGCTGTTGCCGTCGGAGTGGCGTATCTGGTCAATGAGCCAAGCGGTGATCTGTTCTTCGGCATGGCCGGACAGCAGATTCTGAACTATATGGTCTGCTTCAACTTCACAGCAGTCCTGGTTTTCCTGATCGGAGAGGGCGGCATGGTGTTGAACCTGCCAATCCTGCTGATGCAGACATTGGCCAATGGCGCTACGATCTCAAGGGAAATGATGTATGCTCCATTCCAATGGATGAGCCATATTTCTCCTATGTACTACTCTGTGCAGGCATATATGGCCAATATGTACAGCAGCATCAGTCCGAGCCCGTACCTCTGGTCCATGGCTGCAGTCGGAGGTGCTGCCATGCTGATCAATATCGCCATTGTTGCGTTCCTTCACAAACCGGCTCCGGTCGTGATTCCAGAGCTTGACGCAAGTGATTCCCTCAAGGCTGCAGGTGAAGTCACCGCCTAGTTTTGCTATGATATGAAGAGAGTCTTCTTCCAGGAGGATATAGTATGTCCATACAAATTTTCATATTGAGCAAACTGATGGAGGATAATAATTATCCGTATAAATTAAAAAAACAGCTTTCCGAACCGATTCCGCTCGATCAGCTGAGCGGGCTGACGGAAAGCAAGCTGTACTACCACTTCGATACACTGGCGAAGCAGGGCCTCATTGAGACAGTCGAAATCATCAAAGAGGAACATCGCCCTGATAAGCAGGTGTTCGGTATCACAGCAAAAGGCCGTGAAGAATTGCCGAAGAAAATCTACAAGGAATTCGAGAAATCCACTGGGATCGGGGAGATGGTCGTCGCGATCGCCAATATTAAATATGTGGACCGCGGCAAGGTCATCACCATCCTGGAAAAAAAGCTGGACGCCATCAAGGCCCGCTGGGAGCAGATCAGCAGCATAGACGCCGAGAAGCATGTCGGCGAGGCACAGCAGAATATCAGAGAGTTCATGGAAGGCTATGTTTCAACCAGGATGGAGCATACGATTCACTGGCTGGAAGAGCTGATCCGGCGGGTGGAGCGGAAGGAAATTTAGCGTTCCAGGAGAGAGCTGGAGCCACTATTTCAGAGACAAGCCGGAATAGTGGTTCCAGGTAAGAGAGCTGGAGCCACTATTTCAGGGAAAAGCCGGAATAGTGGTTCCAGATGAGGGAGCTGGAGCCACTATTTCAGGGACAAGCGGAATAGTGGTTCCAGGTAAGAGAGCTGGAACCACTATCTCTGGGTAAAGCCGAAATAATGGTTCCAGCTAAGAAAAAAAATTGATAAATGCCCCTAAAGATGCCGCACTTCAGGCTGCCGACTAAGTCGGCAGCCGTTTTTATATTGTTAGCTCATACGTTTCCAGCCGCTTCCTCCCGGGAAGGTTTATAATAAAGTAAATTCAATACAATTGGCGGGGTGTTAAAAATGGGAGAAGCGGAATTAGTCCTGGACGCAAATGCCACATTGGGAGAAGGCCCATGCTGGGACGCAGAAAAGCAGTTATTATACTGGGTGGATATCAAGGAGAAAAAGGTGAATATCTTCAACCCGGCTTCAGGAGAAAACCGGGAGATCCAGCTGGATCAGAACATAGGGACGATTGTTCCGAGAAATGCGGAGGAAGCGGCAGTTGCGTTGGAGGATGGCCTTTATCTTCTTAACTTAGAGACAGAGAAGCTCACTTTAATAAAAGAATTAGAGAGCGATATTCCTTCTAATCGTTTTAATGACGGCAAGTGTGATCCTGCCGGCCGGTTCTGGGCAGGGACGATGGACCAGCAGGGGGCAGGTGCTGAAGGGGCGCTGTACTGTCTGGATACCGATCAGCAAGTTGAGAAAAAGTTAGATCAGCTTGGCATTTCGAATGGCCTAGCGTGGTCACCGGATAACAGATTCATGTATTTCATCGATACACCAACCAAAAAGATCAGCCGCTTTGATTTTGACCTCGGAACGGGGGCAATTGAAAACCGCACTGAAGTCATCAGCTTTCCAGAAGGAGACGGTGCACCGGACGGGATGACGATTGATGGAGAGGGAATGCTGTGGATTGCCCACTATGGCGGCGGCAAGGTATCGAGATGGAATCCTCATACAGGCAAGAAGCTGTCAGAAATAAAGGTCCCTGCCAAGAATGTGACCTGCTGTACATTCGGGGGCGAGGACTTAAAGGACTTGTACATCACCACTGCAAGAGATGGGCTGAACGAAGAGCAGCAGAAAGAGTATCCATTGTCAGGCGGGCTGTTCAGGGTAAAAACGGATGTGAAGGGAAGTCCGGCTTATTCTTATAAAGGTTAAAATCTGAGCTGCCATTAAGGCAGCTTTTTTAGTTTTCCAGCCCATACTACTATATAAGCATCTTAATAATTCTTAATAAATTCCCTAAGAAATTCTTCAGGTTTTGAATTTATGCTAAAGGTATAAATTCGACAGATGGAGTGAAGCGAAATGAAAGGGCATGTATTTCTGCAGCAATATTTAAAGCATCCAAGAAAAGTTGGGGCACTCTTGCCAAGCTCCGGCTATCTGGCTGAAAAGATGGTCAGTGATCCTGCATTCGGGAGCGCTAAATTGATTGTTGAGTATGGCCCTGGAACAGGCGTGTTCACCAAAAAGATCCTGGAATACAGAAACTCCGATGCGACCGTCCTATTGATCGAAAACAACTTGGAATTTTATTCTTTGCTGAAGGAAAAATATCAGAACGAAGATAATGTGATTATTGTTAACGGGTCGGCAGAGAAGATAGATTTTTATATTGAAAGCTTCGGACTTGGAAAGATTGATTTTGTCATCTCCGGACTGCCCTTTGCAAGTTTGCCTGAGCCTGTGTCCCATGCTATCTTAAATAACACCAGAAGGCTGCTGGGACCTGAAGGGCGTTTCATCACCTTTCAATATACAATGCTGAAAAAAGCATATATAGAGCAATTCTTTAAGAATATAGACATTAAACGGGAGTACCGCAATTTTCCGCCGGCTTATGTACTGAGCTGCAGCAACGATAAACTAGAAGTATGATGGGATGTGTTACGGGTGGATGGCAATATTTTAATTGTGGACGACGATAAAGAAATCAGGCATTTGATTTCGGTATATCTGGAAAACGAAGGGCTGAAGACAAGCCAGGCGGAGAACGCGCTGGAAGCTTTAGGCAAGCTGGAAGAGCAGGCATTCGATTTGATTATCCTGGATATCATGATGCCGGAAATGGATGGCATAGAAGCATGCATGAAAATCAGGGAAGAGCAGCATATGCCGATCATCATGCTCTCGGCGAAATCGGAAGATATGGACAAGATCCAGGGATTGACCTCAGGGGCAGACGATTATATATCAAAGCCGTTCAACCCTCTTGAGCTGATCGCAAGGGTCAAATCCCATTTGAGAAGATACAAGAAATACAATACAGAATCAGAAGCAGATAAAAATGTGATTGTGATTGGCAGCCTGGAGATCAATACAGATACAAGGCTGGTGTATGCAGGCGGAAAAGAGATCAGACTTACCCCAAAGGAATTTGATATCCTCGAGCTGCTTGCGAGAAACAAAGGGATTGTCATGAGCGTCAGCAAGATTTACGAGTCCGTCTGGAAAGAGGACCTCCTGAAATCGGACAACACAGTCATGGTCCATATTACAAAAATCAGGGAGAAAATCGAGGAAGACCCTAAGCATCCGATTTATATCAAAACCATCTGGGGCGTGGGATACAAGATATGATGCTGAAAAACAGGCTATTTTTTAAACTTCTCGGGTCTATCGCCATCAGCTTTGTAGCATCTTTCCTGGTGATGGTTCTGCTATCTCAAATGATTTTCAGAGTGTACGATGTGAAATTTCTGACAGAACTGAGTGTGCCGATTTACAATGTCACCATGTTCCTGTTTTTTACAATCATTATTTTAAGCTTCATTCTGGTTTTCCTTTTGCTGGTACGCAAGAAAATCTTCTATTTGAAGATGATCAGCGATCGTGTCCAGGAAATAGCCGGAGGACAGTTGGGCCTGACCATCCATATCAAAGGGAAGGATGAACTATCCCAGCTCGCCGGTAATATCAATTTTATGTCCAAGGAGCTTGAGAGCAGATTTGAGCATGAAAGAAGCCTTGAAAACGCCAAGAATGAATTGATCACCAATGTTTCCCATGATTTAAGGACTCCGTTAACCTCGATTATCGGCTATCTGGATCTCTTGAGAAAAGGGCAATACCAGGACAGCACAGAATTAAAGGAGTATCTGGAAACAACCTATTCGAAATCACAAAGGCTGAAATCACTGATGAATGAGTTATTGGAATACACACGGCTGGCCAGTCCTGATGTTCTCTTGAATATGGATAAGGTTGACCTCTCAGCTTTATTAAGGCAGATGGCCGGCGAGTATATGCCCATCATGGAACGGGAGCAGCTCACCGTTCATTCTGCTATTACAGGAGAGCCTGTCCGGATTTTAATGGACGTGGAAATGATGGTGCGGGTTTATGAAAATCTTTTCTCGAATAGCATAAAATACAGTACGAAGCCCTCTTCAATAGAACTCTCTCTAAATGCTGAAGGCTCCATGGCCGTACTGAAAATTTCCAATAGGACGGATAAGCCTCCTGTTGCCGACTTGAATCAATTATTCGACCGGTTTGTCGTAGGCGAAAAAGCGAGAACAGAAAGCCAGGGAACAGGTCTGGGACTGGCTATTTCCAAAAGGATCGTTGAGCTGCATGGCGGGAAGATCTACGCGGAATACGCAGAGGGCTGGATGACAGTTGTGGTGGAGCACCAGATATAGCTTTGGGGCTGGAAGAGTCAGTAAGGATTTTTCGGAGAAGGAGCGGGCCAATTCTTTGGCAATGCAGCAATTTTTCAGCTCCAGGGGCTCATTGCCAATACTTCTTCATCAAGAAAATCCAGGATTTTGGCAGAAGCAGCCCGAATCATTTCTTTTCGGATTTTATCTATGTTCTATAAATTTTCTTCTTCTGAATCTTCTCGTTCTGTTTTACCTGAAAAGGAAAAATCAGCCTGCCAGGCTGATTTTTTAAATTATTCCTCATCTTTAAGATCCTCAATAAGCTGCTTCATTTCATCGATTTCCCTAACCTGCGCTTTAATGATCTCATCTGCGAGCTTCCTTACTCTTGGATCCGATATTTGTGCACGCTCGCTAGTCAATATTGCGATGGAATGGTGGGGGATCATACCTTCCATATAATCGACATCATCGACAAGCGCCTGGCTCCGGATCAGGAACAGCGATAAAAAGAATAAGAGGAAGCTGGCAGCCAGGATGCCTATGTTGGCTTTCTTGTTTTTCAGCATATTTCTCATAAAGAGAAGCATGATCACAGCCATGGTTGCCCCCATCAGCAAAGCCATGTATGCGCGCATCTCGCTGAAGAAGATATGATCCGCCTTAAAGGTGCTCCAATATTTAAAAAGGAACATAATAATGGTAGAGGTCACGACCATTCCGGCAAATTTCCAGTATGGTTTCAATTCTGCTCACTCCTTTTCTTAAATTGGGGTTATAGGTTAAATCCCCTTTAAGTTTGCAGAATGTGTGCATACTTTCCTTTTATTTTATTTTCCATTGATAGCCAATGCCCCATACGGTTGCCAAATGCTCTTCTATTGGAAAGGAAGCCCCCTTTAATTTTTCGCGCAGATTCCTTACATGAGAGTCTACCGTCCTGATTTCTGTGCTGGCATTAATATCCCATGCGACTGCCAGCAGCTGATCCCGTGTATATACGCGTTCAGGATGTTTCATTAGTGTTTCGAGCAGCAGGAATTCTTTTAAGGTCAGCGAAACGGCTTTCCCTTTATACTTTAATGTATAAGAATCCATATCCAGTTTGAAATCCCCGCGTATGACTTCTTTTGCCCCATGCTGGATTTGCTGCCTCCTGAATAAAGCATTTACCCGGGCGAGCAGCACCCTCTCATCGAAAGGCTTGGTCACATAGTCGTCGGCTCCGCAATCAAATCCTTTGATCATATCCAGATTGTCGGTCCTGGCTGTGAGCATAATTATGGGGACATTCGAAAATTCTCTGATTTTCCGGCATGTCTCCAGACCGTCCAGCTCTGGCATCATAATGTCGAGCAGCAGCATGTCAACATGTGTACGTTTAACCAGCTGGATTGCCTCATATCCGTCTTTCGCCCTCAGGCATTTGTAACCATGCGGCTCCAGGAACAGAGCCAGCAAATTCTTCATCCGTTCCTCGTCATCAACAAGCAAAATGGTTTTCAAAAAGCGTCACCTCTTAAATTTCAATCTCAACGATTGTTCCTTTAGTCTCCTGGCTGGAAATATGGATGGTGCCCCCGTGGGCCTCCACTAATTCCTTTACAATCGAAAGTCCGAGGCCGGAGCCGCCGTTCTCGCGCGATCTTGACTTATCCACTCTGTACAGCCTGTCAAATACATATTTAAGATCTGCTTGCGGGATTCCCTTACCTTGATCCTCAATCAGGATCTTTACTGTCCCTTTTGCAGTTTGTTCAGCATGTACAGCTGTTTTCGTATGTTCATCAGAGTATTTTAAAGCATTATCAAGCAGGTTATAGATTATTTGCTCGAACCTTAATGGGTCAGCTGACAGCGTAAGCCCTTCTTTACAGCAAGTCTGAAGCTCTATGTTTTTCCCGTTGAACGCCGGCTTGACTTTTGCTGTAAGTTCCCCCAGTATCCTGCACAGGTCGATTTCCTGCTTCTGGATTGTAAAATTGGTCTGGTCAATCTTGGCTAACTGGAAAAGGTTGTCAATTAAGTTACCGAGCTTTGCAGATTCATCCTGGATGATCTCTAGGTATTCCCGCCGTTCACTGTCTGGCAGGCCTTCCCGCAGGGCGATTGCTGTATAGCCCTGCATATAAGTCAGGGGAGTACGCAATTCATGTGAGATGCTGGCCAGGAAATCAAGGCGGCTTTTCTGGATAATCTTCAGGTCGCTGGCAAGCTTCTGGATGGAAGTGGACAGCTCTCCTAATTCATCTTTGCCGGCGGGAGGAAGTTTTACCTGAAAATGGCCTTTGCTTAGTTGCTCAGTTGCTTCCTTCATTTTGATCAAAGGGCGTGTCAGGAACTTGGATAAAATAAAATAGATAAAGGCAATCGCCAATAGGCTAAGAACACTTGCAAGAAAAAAGTGGCGGTTTAATTTTTCAATCAGCTGCCTCATTGGAGCGGTATCCTTAAACATATACACATAGCCTTCTTGGCCGGAGCTGCTGAACCGGGTCACTGTCGCAAGATAGCGCATTTCCCTCCAGTTGGATTCAATAACAGTCCCATTTCTTGAAACATCAGAAGAATGCCTTGTCATAATTTCTTTCATTCTTTTAGAAACGCTTCTCGAACTTACAATAATCTGTTTATCTAAATCAGTAATGACGACCTCTGTTTCCGTCTTTGATTCCATTAGCGCGATATGGCTGAGGGTGCCTTCAGTATAACTGTCCTCCAGCACATCCCGGTGGCTGTTGCCTCTTGAGAGAATGGAATTGAACTCCTCCTCCACCCGCGAATCGATGATATTGTTGTATAAATAAAACATTAAAAAAGATTCCAGGACTAAAACAGCAAGTAGAAACCAGGCAGCCAGCTTTGTCGATATTTTATTCATAAAGTCCCTCCGTTTCCAGGCCAGGCGCTAAGCAGATGAGAGCCGGCATTACCTAATATATCATTAACATTTGCAAAAAATTTGAAGATAACTATTCTAAAGGGACGCTTTTGGAGAACAAAAATCATCAGGTAGGGGAAATATAAATGTAAAGCTATCTACATAAATTCTGCATTTTTATCTGAAATAATAAAACATGTTAAAAGAAGGAGGAAGAAAATGATGAAAAAAACACTCGCTATTTTGATTTTTACGCTGACCCTGATCCTGGCGGCATGCAGTTCTAACAATCCGGACAACACAAGTGAAGACAATGGAGGAAACAGTACAGAGCATCATCAGAATGGCCAATCAGCAGGAGAGCAAGAGGATCATGCGGGAATGGACCATTCAGAAATGGATCATTCAGGCAGCGGGGAAATCCCTCAAGGCATGAAGGAAGCGGAGAATCCGAAATATAAAGTGGGAAGCAAAGTGATCATTGAAGAAGGACATATGCCGGGGATGCAGGGAGCCGAAGCAACCGTTGCTGCTGTATACGACACGACGGTTTATACAGTTTCCTATGACCCTGTAACAGGGGGCGACCGGATAGAAAACCATAAGTGGGTTGTTCACGAAGAGCTTCAAGATGCAGGAGAGGAGCCCTTTGAACCGGGCAGTGAGGCCATCATTGAGGCGGAGCACATGGAAGGGATGAAAGGGGCGGCTGCTATCATTGATACAGCAGAGGAGAAGACTGTCTACGTCATCAATTTCACTCCTAAAGATGGGGGAGCGGAAGTGAAGAATCATTTATGGGTCACTGAAGAGGAACTTTCTTCTGCGGAATAAGGTACTGAAGCATCTGCTTAAGCGGCAGGTGCTTTTTTGTTTTAGAAGCGGGGCGGAAATCCCTCCGAACGCTCACTTATAATTTGCCTAAGCGGGTGAATAAATTGTATTGACAAACTTGTATATATAAGTTAAATTTTAAGAGAGCTCAGTATTTGTATATACAAGTTAATGAAAGCGCTATTATATATTTATGCTGATTATAAAATATGGGGGAATACCTATGACGAAATATACAGGCCCTGCAAATGAGCTGCTGGAGCATATCGGCGGCCGGGACAATATTGCAGCGGTGACACATTGTGTGACACGCATGCGCTTTGTCCTGAATGATCCATCCAAGGCTGATATTGAGAAAATCGAAAACATTAAGCTTGTAAAAGGAACCTTCACACAAGCCGGCCAGTTCCAGGTAGTCATCGGCAATGAAGTTTCCAGCTTTTATAATGAATTCACTAAGATTGCCGGTGTAGAAGGCACTTCAAAAGAGGAAGCCAAAACAGCGGCCAAGCAGAACCAGAATTTGCTTCAGCGGATGATGGGGCATATGGCAGAAATTTTTACACCATTGATTCCCGCCCTTGTAGTCGGCGGTTTGATTCTCGGCTTCAGAAATGTAATCGGTGACATTAAGCTCGTGGAAGATGGCACCAAGACGATTGTTGAGATATCCCAGTTCTGGGCTGGCGTCCATGCTTTCCTGTGGCTGATTGGGGAAGCGATATTCCACTTCCTTCCTGTCGGGATCACCTGGTCTGTTGCCAAGAAAATGGGTGCATCCCAGATTCTCGGAATCGTCCTTGGTATCACATTAGTATCGCCGCAGCTGCTGAATGCCTATGGCGTTGCCGGGGCAGGGGCAGGAGATATCCCGCAATGGGACTTCGGGTTTGCCCAGATTGATATGATCGGCTACCAGGCACAGGTCATCCCTGCAATCCTGGCTGGTCTGACGTTAGGCTTCCTGGAAACAAGATTGCGCAAAGTGGTTCCAAACTCTATCTCAATGATTGTTGTTCCTTTCCTTGCCCTAGTGCCGACTGTTTTGATAGCGCATACAGTGCTCGGCCCTATCGGCTGGCAGATCGGTTCAGTGATATCGGATGTCGTATACTCAAGCCTGACGTCTTCATTCGGATGGCTGTTTGCGGCAGTGTTTGGCTTCGTTTATGCACCGCTAGTCATCACCGGCCTGCATCATATGACAAATGCCATTGACCTTCAGCTGATGAGTGAGCTTGGCGGAACAAATCTTTGGCCAATGATCGCCATCTCAAATATTGCTCAGGGCTCAGCAGTATTAGCCATGATCTTCATCAACCGCAAAAATGAGGAAGAAAAGCAGGTTTCCATCCCTGCGGCCATCTCCTGCTACCTTGGCGTAACCGAGCCTGCGATGTTCGGGATCAACCTGAAATACGGGTTCCCATTCCTGGCTGCCATGATTGGATCGATGATTGCAGCTGTTGTTTCTGTAGCGAGCGGAGTCATGGCCAACTCAATCGGTGTTGGCGGACTGCCTGGAATTCTTTCCATCCAGGCGCAGTATATCGGAACATTTGCCATCTGCATGATCATTGCGATTGTCGTTCCATTCGTCCTGACAACCATCTTTGCTAAAACAGGCGTAAAGAATTTTACTTTTAAAAAGCAAAAGAAACAGAGTGCAGCTGTCTAACTGCATACAGGAAGGGGGACGGGTGATTCTCCCTTCTTTTTTTCTTTGCTTGATAAAATTGAGAATGGAGATTTGTCCAATGAAAAAGAAGTATCTCGATATCTGCCAAAGCATCACAGAGCAAATCAGGAGCGGAAGGATTAAACCGGAAACCTATCTTCCATCTGAGAATGAAATGGTAAAAGAATATCAGGCTTCAAGGGAAACCATTCGCAAAGCTTTGAATCTCCTTGCTCAAAATGGCTATATTCAAAAAATCAGGGGAAAAGGATCCATGGTCCTCAATACTTCTAAATTCGACTTCCCAGTATCCGGGCTGGTCAGCTTCAAGGAGCTGGCAGGCAAGATGAGCGAACCTCCCGAGACTATTCTTAACGGATTGAGCCTTGGAGAAGCCGGGGGTTTTATCAAAAAAGAGCTGCAGCTGGAGGAAGGCGATCTGGTCTGGGACGTCCTGCGGACAAGAAAGATGGGAGGAGAAAGAATCATTCTTGACCGCGACTTTCTGGCTGAGAAGCATGTTCCCCATCTGACTGGTGATATTTGCAGGGATTCCATCTATCAGTACCTTGAAAAAGAATTGAACCTGAACATCAGCTTTGCCAAAAAAGAAATCATCGTAGAGGAACCAACCGATGAGGACCGCTCCCTGCTGGACCTTGATGGCTTCCAGAATGTAGTGGTCATCAGGAGCCATGTATACTTGAACGATGCCAGCCTATTCCAGTTCACAGAGTCCAGGCACCGTCCGGACAAATTCCGTTTCACCGACTTTGCGAGAAGAGCTCTCCATTGAATAAAACTATCAAATGCCGGCCATTGCCCGGCATTTTTTTATGTTCTTTTATAACCTCTTCTGTTTCAATAGTCATATTTTAGGGAATACCTTCAGGAAATCATACAACAATGCTTACATAACCTGGAGGGGGATTTATGAAGAATTTTAAGGTGTTTGGCATTATCCTTCTGCTCATGGCAGGAATCCTGGCCGGCTGTACAGCGCAGGCTGCCGAGGAGGAAGGGACAGTCACATTGAGGCTTGCCCATAATCAGGGCACAACACATCCGATACATACTTCGCTGACAGAGTTTGCAAGATTGGTAGAGGAAAAGACAGATGGCAGTATGAAGGTCAAAATTTACCCGAGCGGACAGCTTGGCGGGGAACGAGAGGCACTTGAGCTGACTCAGACCGGTGCGATTGACTTTGCCAAGGTGAGCGCAGGCTCGCTTGAGAACTTTTCAGAAGTCTATTCATTGTTCAGCCTTCCTTATTTATTCGACGATAAAGACCATTTTTATAAAGCGATGAACAGCAGCACCGCAAAAGAGGTTTACCAGACTACGACTGATATCGGTCTGAGGGGACTGACGTTCTATGAGTCAGGCACAAGGAACTTTTATACAAAAAACAAGCCGATTATGCATCCTGATGATCTGAAGGGGCTGAAAATACGTGTCCAGCCGAGCCCGACAAACCTCAAGATGCTTGAGCTGATGGGCGGGTCGCCGACGCCGATGTCCTTCGGTGAAGTCTATACGGCTATGCAGCAGGGTGTCATCGACGGCTCGGAAAATAATGAAACAGCACTGACGGATAATAATCACGGAGAAGTGGCAAAGCAGTACAGCTACAGCGAACATGCCATCATCCCGGATATCCTGATTATCAATGAAAGCAAATGGAAGCAATTTACTGCTGAACAGAAGAAAGCTATAACAGAAGCGGCAGAAGAGTCTTCTTTTTACCATAAAGAGGTTTGGCGGAAAGCGACAGAGAAGGCGATAAAAGACGCCAAGGATATGAATGTCACATTCAGCAGGCCGGATAAAGAGCCTTTCATGGATGCTGTACAGCCGCTGCATAAGGAGTTTGCAGAAAAGAAATCGACCGGAAAATACTATAAAGAAATCCGGGACATGGCTGAAGGCAATTAAAAGGGGGAGCTATCATGCAGACTATGAAAAAATGGATCGATCTGAGCATTGCCTTTGTGACCTGCACCCTCTTGGGTGTGATGGTCCTGATGGCCATCTGGCAAGTGTTCACAAGATATGCGCTGGATTCGCCAAGTACGATTTCAGAGGAGTTTCTCCGGTATTCGCTGATATGGGTTTCCATGCTCGGCGGAGCCTATGCCTTCGGAAACAAGAAGCATATCGCAATCGAGTTCATCGTACAAAAGCTGGAAAACAGGAAGAGGCTTGCCGCAGCTATCCTGATTGAGCTGATTGTCCTGGCATTTGCTGTATTTGTCATGATTGTCGGCGGGTCTAAAACAGTTGGGATCTCTATGGAGCAGTATTCTGCCGCACTTGGCCTCCCGATGGCCTATATTTATCTGTCCCTGCCAGTCAGCGGCGTCTTGATTGCCGCTTATACGATCATCTCCATCAGGGAAATCTCCGCAAATAGAAAAGCGGACTTATATTCAGAAGAAGTAGAGACTCCAGAGCCCATACATATTAATAAGGATAGAAAGGAGGGGCTGGGATGACAATCACAGCAGGACTTCTATTGCTTTTTGTATTCTTTCTGCTCTTATTTCTGGGCGTTCCCATTGCCATCAGCATAGCCGGTGCCTCTCTTGTCACCATGCTGGTTTTGTTTCCTTTTGAGATTGCCGTATTCACAGCAGCGCAGAAGATGGTGGCGGGGCTCGACAGCTTTTCCCTGCTCGCCATCCCGTTCTTCATCCTGTCAGGGGTTATCATGAATAATGGCGGAATCGCGATCCGCCTGATCAATTTTGCGAAGGTCCTTTCCGGGAGGATGCCCGGATCGCTCGCCCATACGAATGTAGTCGGGAATATGCTGTTCGGTTCAATTTCCGGTTCCTCCGTTGCCGCTGCAGCAGCAATCGGCGGAGTCATGTCTCCGCTTCAGAAGAAGGAAGGCTATAACCCGGCGTATTCTGCTGCGGTTAATATCGCATCGGCACCGACAGGGCTGCTGATTCCGCCAAGCGGCCTGCTGATCGTCTATTCCCTTGTCAGCGGCGGGACGTCGATTGCCGCGCTCTTCATCGCCGGTTATATTCCCGGCATCCTTTGGGGACTTGCTACCATGGTTGTAGCATATGTGATTGCGAAGAAAAAGAATTATCCGATTGCACCGAAAATTACGTTCAGCCAGGTGATGAAAGTATTCCTCGATGCGATTCCGAGCCTGCTGCTCGTGTTCATAGTAATCGGCGGAATCATTGCCGGGGTGTTCACGGCAACAGAAGGCGCTGCCATTGCGGTTGCCTATTCTCTCATTCTCTCGATGTTTTATCGGACATTTAAAATAAAGGATGTTCCGAAGATGCTGATGGAAACAGTGGAGATGACAGCCATCATCATGCTTCTGATTGCTGCATCGACCATTCTTTCCCTTGTCATGGCATTTACCGGCATTCCTGAGGCCATCAGCAGCGGCATCCTCAGCCTGACCGATAATCCGATCCTGATCCTGCTGCTGATGAACGTCATCCTGCTGATTATTGGGACTTTCATGGATATCACGCCTGCAGTCCTGATATTCACGCCGATATTCCTGCCGATTGCCACGAATATCGGGATGGATCCGGTGCACTTTGGCATCATGATGTGCCTCAACCTTTGCATCGGAAGCATCACACCGCCGGTAGGAAGCGCCTTGTTCGTCGGATCCAGCGTCGGCAAGGTGAAGATCGAGCAGCTTGTGAAGCCATTGCTTCCATTCTACGCTGCCATCATCGTTGTGCTGCTCCTTGTTACTTATATCCCGCAGGTCAGCATGGTGCTGCCGGGACTGTTTGGACTATAAAATAAAGAAGGGCTGCCTTTAGCCATAAGCTGTTCAGATATAGTGGGAAAAATCACAGACTAAACAGCATACGTTTTAGTGGAATATGTAGTACAGTACTTAACTAACCAAAAAAGCTTGGGATATCCCAGGCTTTTTACCTTTGGATGTTGGGTATTTATTAAACGCACTCAATGGCTGAACAGTTGAATAGGCGATTCTCCTTTAACTTTAACATTTTTAAACAAGGAAACTAGATTATCTGCTAATGAAAATTTATAGACGGAAAAATTCCCTTTATTTTAAAAATAGTGCTGAAAACAGCTTAAATAAAGGGAGAAATTCCCCTTATATGACTCGAAACCATAAAAAAAGATAATTTTTCTTTGCATAGAGGGAAAAACTCCTCTTAATTTTCCAAAAAACAAAGCTGATTTGTATTTAACAGTAAAATCTCCTCTTAATTCACTGGAAGCCCAATCTTCAGCTGCAAGGAGCAGAAAACTAACTGTGGCCAGGCGCCCTTTTGATTTTTCCGTATAATTCCAGCTATCCTCCGATAAACTAAAGTCATCATCTGCCAGGAGGAAAGATTATGGAAGATCTGCTGCATAACTGTCTTCTGATTTTCGGAAGGATCATCACCATTCTGCCTTTATTGCTCTTTATTACTCTTTTTATGGGGAGGCGCTCGATTGGCGAGCTTCCTGTTTTTGATTATCTGGTTATCATTACACTGGGGGCGGTGGCCGGGGCGGATATAGCTGATCCCTCCATCAGGCATCTGGAAACAGGCTTTGCCATTATTGCCATTGGCCTTCTCCAGCGGCTGATTGGGAGATTGAAGATTTCAAAGCGGAAATTCGGAAAACTCATCACTTTTGAGCCGGTCATTGTGATACATAAAGGCAAATTCCTTAGTGCCAATTTAAAAAAGTACCATTACAGTATTGATAACATCCTGCAAATGCTGAGGGATAAGCAGGTCTTTGACGTTCAATATGTGGAATTAGGGATACTGGAGGGAAACGGAATGCTGAGTGTCCAGCTCAAGCCTGCACAGTTGCCTGCCACTAAGGGAGACCTGAATATGTCCGGAGGCTCTTCACAAATTGCCTTTCCTCTCATCGTTGAAGGAACGGTATACCGGGAGGTTTTGGAACGGTTTGACGTAGATCAGGACTGGCTTGATTCGGAGCTGTCCCGGCTGGGCATCTCCCGGCTGCAGGAAATATTCTTTGCTTCTATCAGCCCTGAAAAAGAACTGCATATCTCCCTGAAAAATGAACAGGCACAATCCATACCATCTTTGTATCATTAGCCCATTATACTTGCGGCGGTCCTTAAAACAGCAGCACCAGCTCCTACTTATTATCGGGAACTGGTGTATTATTTGCTTTTCGTATGATGGCTATAAAAATTCTGGAAATTAAAAAAGTAATGGTTAGAGAAAAGAAACTGATAAGAGAGTTCCAACCTTTTTTAAATTTAATCAAGCTAGTTCTTTTTTCAAAAAAATGTTCGACTAAAGCCATTGGGATGCTAAAGCAAAGTGCTTTCATCAGAATGCCCATTACGCCCGATGTTTTAGTTGCCTGGTTAAAATAGACGCAGGTGATCGGGTAAAGCAAATAATCGAAAATGAAGCTGACGTCAAATGACTTCACCAGCTTAACCGGATAGGTTATAAAGCCTTTTCTGACAAGCAGCTTGTCGATGATGGAGGACAGGTATCCCTTAAAGAGAAAGATCAGCATCCAGTCTTTTACCGGAGGCTTTCTCATCAAATTGATAAAAGATATCAATCCAAAGACAAGAAGAAATTTCAATGTGTTTTTCTCAAATTTATCCATGCTGTATCCTTCCCGGCTGTGTAATTATTAATGTTACTATCCCAAGGAAGAGGGGGATGTATTCATCCTGGTTTGTTTTGAACAAGGCAGCCTCTGGGAAGGGGGTGGCCCCCTTTTAGAATAAATACATTGGCATCCAGGTCACTGTGAAGGTACTTGTGGTGATTATTGCTTCTCTCTGCTGAAAAGAGAATGGGAATCTAATTTAAATTTATTATTCTGTATTGACAAACTTTTCCCGGAAATATAATATAAGAAGTCCTGCCAACTAAAAATTGGCGTTAGGGGACTGTGAAAGGTTCATTCTTATGTGAGGGGATGGATTGTGATGGATAAAGAAAAATTAATGGAAAGCGCACGCGCTGTAAAACAGGCTGCGTATGCACCGTACTCCAATTTTCCAGTAGGAGCAGCTTTACTGCTGAAAGATGGAACCGTTATCAACGGAGTGAATGTTGAAAATGTTTCCCTTGGGGCAACCAATTGCGCCGAGAGGACGGCTATTTTTACTGCTATTGCAAATGGCTATAAAAAAGGGGACTTTCAGGCAATCGCGGTTTCCGGAAATACGGCTGACTTCCTGCCGCCATGCAGCATCTGCAGGCAGGTGCTGGCAGAATTCTGCTCACCGGACATGCCTGTTTACTTAACAAACGAAAAGAAAGATATAGTGGAACTGCCTCTGAAAGAGCTATTGCCTTACGCTTTTACTGATCTGGAAATGTAAGATCAATTACATGAGCCTGCTTCGATACACTCGAAGCAGGCTTTTTCTATGCATATATACAGAGAATACCTTTCAGCCGGGAGGATGATACTAATACAATAAAGACGGATGAAGGAGATTGATCATGAATACGATCAAGCCGATTAAAGTGGGAACAAATAAGACCAGCCCGAAGGAGCCTTTAACATCAGCAGAGATGGGAAAGCTCTGGGCTACCTATATGGGAAACAGCATGTCAAAATGTATCCTGGCGTACTATCTGCGGCATGTGGATGATCCGGATATTAAAGCCTTACTGGAGAATGCCTCTAAATTATGTGCGGAATTCCTGAATATCACAGAGGGACTTTTAAAAGAAGCTAATTTTCCTATACCAGATGGTTTCAATGATAATGATGTCAATTTAGAAGCTCCCCGTCTGTTTCACGACGACTTTTATGTCCATTACTTAAAATATGCAGCAAAAGCCGGGATAAGTATATACAGTGTAGGCTATCCGATTGTATTCCGGGAGGATATTGTAGAATTTTTCAGGTATTGCACGCAAGCAACATTGGATTTAATGGATCAGATCAAAGAGATTCTGATGAAAAAAGGATTGATCATGAAGCCTCCATATATCCCGGTGCCCCATAAGGTGGACTATGCCCAAAAGGATTTCCTAAACGGCTTCCTTGGGCGGGTCAGGCCGCTTCACGCCCTGGAAATTGCCCATTTATACGACAATATTGAAAACAATGTCACAAGCAAAGCCTTTATTATGGCCTTTGCCCAGACAGCGAAAAACGAGAAGATCCGGCAGCTTTTTCAAAAAGGGGCCAGCATGACGCATAGCAACCTGGTGCGGTATATGCAAAAGCTGCATGATGAAAACTTGCCTTCGCCAACCTTCCTGGACGACCTGGTCACAGACTCTACCTTTGCGCCATTTTCTGATAAACTCATGCTTTTCCATAAGATGGACATGTTTTCCATGAAGATCAGGGCATTCGGCAATTCACTGGCTGTAAATGGCAGGCATGATATCGGACTCTTATATTCAAAATCCCTAATGAATATCACTCAATTTGTCACTGAAGCATCGGATATTATGATGGAGAATGGCTGGATGGAAAAACCCCCCGAAGCAGCGGAGAGGCAGAACCTGGCTTCCAAATAGTTAAATCAGTCAGCTTCTATACGGGAGGCACTAGAAAACAGCCGCAGCTAAGCTCGGCTGTTTTCTAATCTTGCTATACAACTCTATCCACATTCGTTTCTTGAGGCACTGCCAGTTTATGCTGTCTTCTTAAGCCAAATACAACTCTCAGTCCATTGTACCTGCGTATTGCTGCATGATGAAAAATCATAATTACTGCAAATGCAGCCGTTGCAAGAAAAACAAACTTAAAAGGAATACTCCAATCTAAATGAGCAATCCAGAAGCCTGAAACGATTATGACAGGCTGATGAAGAATGTAAAAAGGCATGGCCGCTTCACTCGCATAAGATAGTGCTGGAGTGGAAGTATTCAAATGCCTATCCCCCAGGAAAAAAATGAACAGCAGGACATTCCATACTAAAAGAACGCGAATAACAGTGAAGATATAAAAGGCAGCAGTCCCATAAGCGGGAAAGCCTGACATGAATACCCATAAAATATAGGCTGCTAAGCTGACTGCACTGATTGTACCTGTAAGCTTGCCGCTATTTCGTGCAAAACTTCTGAATGACTCCCGGGCAAAAAAATAATAGCCATAAGCGTACAGCAGCAAGTAAAACAAAATCCCCCAGCTAGCCAAATTTAAGATATCATTCGCCCATAGAGCTGCCACTGTTAAAGGCAGGGGCAAAAACAAGTAATGGGAAATGGCAAAGGAACCATTTTGAATATGCTGTCTCTGCCTCTCATTTAGGAAGAAAGGCAGAGTTAGGGCTGAAAAAATCAGGAGCATCAATAGGTACCACAGATGATGGCCGAAAAAGGCAAAGTTTCCACTTCCGCCGATTTCCAAATACAGACCATCAAAATAATGGGGGAAGAATTGAAAGAAAGAGCCTTCAAACTGTTTGCCGGTCAGCCTCTCTATATAAACTTGAGGAGGTGAGAGGATAAAAATGCCCAAAAGCAGCGGAATGCCAAGGCGGGCCGCCCTTTCCTTCAAAAATGCTCCGGAGTGGCGCTTTTTCAAAGCGTGATAGGTGCTGATTCCGGAAATGGCAAAAAAGACAGGCATGATCCAATTGCCGACAGCCAAGGAAAACAGTTCTATGCAGGTTCTATTGATTTCGTCGTTCTTTACATGCCATTCAAATGAGTTAAAGAACATCGAACAATGGTAGAGAAATACAACCAGCATCGCTAATACCTTAATCCAATCTAAATCATAATGTCTGCTTTTCTCCTGCCCCGGCAGTACCATATAGTTCCCCCCAAGATATGTTCAGTGCGGCTATGTATCTCACAGCCGGTTCTATATCAATATTTCAATAGATTACTTGCCTTTATTCAGTGTATATTAATATTTACAAATATAGTATATTATTACAAAAAATACGGAGGTTTGCAGATGATTTATGACCATGTCAATAAAACCATATCCACAGACCGGCTGCTGCTTAGATTGTTCCAGGTTTCCGATGCAGAAACAGTCGCCAGGCTCTGCGACAACTATAATCTTTATAAAAGTACTTTGTACCTGCCCTATCCCTATGTAGTAAATGACGCCCTTTCCTGGATGGAGAATCATCTAAATAATTTCAGCAGTGACCGATCCTATGAACTGGCAGTGACGGGTAGGGAAACCGGTGAGCTGTACGGTGCGATTGCCCTATCCAACAACCAAAATTTCCGCCATGGCGAGCTGGCTTACTGGATAGGTGAGGAATATTGGGGAAAAGGCTATGCCACCGAGGCAGCAGAGGCAGTCATCAGATTTGCATTTGAAGAAAAGAAGTACCACAAAGTGTTCGCCCGCTATTTTCAGTCCAACCCGGCTTCAGGGCGGGTCATGGAGAAGCTCGGCATGAAGGAAGAAGGAATCCTCGCTGACCATGTACAGAAGGAAGGCCGGTATGAGAGCCTGGTGTGTTATGGACTTATAAACCCAGCAGATAAATAGGAACCTTTATAAGGGCTGTCCGTACTAGTATTGAGGTGATCAGATGATAGAAATGCTCCTGCTTTTTGTATTAATGCTGCTTGCAGTGCTTGCCCGCTGGCTGGTTTACGGCGCCTTTGAACCGATGCAGTTTACACTCATTTTTCTGCTTCCTGCAGCAGCTCTTGCTGTTTATATCATCAGCAGGAAGCTGGCGGAGAAAGAATGGACTTATCAGCCTAAAAATATTCACGGGTGGTCCTACTATAATATCCAAAAAACGCTCCTCATCCGGAAGCCGCTTTTTAAAGGAGATGAGCTTCGGGGTTATGTGAGGCGCTATTTTCCGCACAAATGGCAATATGCCTTTGGCGATATTATTGGATTTAACTGGTATCTATGCCTCGAGATCCAGATTGGCCAGGATCTCTATGATGTGCGGTGGCACCGCAAGAAATGGCTGACCAGCCAGGAACATTGGAGCATCTTTAAAAATGGGGAAAGGATTGGCGAAGCCCGTACACTCATTAATATGAAAAATACGGCATCCTTAAAAGAAGCCATCCAGTATACGATCAATGATGACACCTATCTTTCCTCTGCAGCAACGATATCGTCCGCAATCTCGCTGACGCGGGAAGGAGAACAATGCGGAACTTTGAAGCGGCATCATCTTTTAAGCAGCGTCTTTGTGATTGCTCCCCATGAAGGCAGCAGCCCAGAAGCCATTGTGGCTTTAATCCTTCATTCATACTTTTTTAAAAATAAATAATGGAGTTGGTTGTTTTGTTATTAGTCAGTTCGTGCCTGGCGGAGCTGGAAGTAAGATACAACGGCACTCATTGCCTGCATGAGAAGATCCGGCAATTGATTGATCAGAATAAAGCCGTATCCATCTGCCCCGAACTGCTTGGGGGATTTCCCGTGCCACGGGAGCCTGCAGAAATTACAGGCGGCGATGGAGGCGATGTCCTGGACGGCACGGCAAGGGTCATCGAAAAATCAGGCAGGGATGTAACTGAATTATACATAAATGGCGCCTATGCGGCCCTTAAAAAAGCGGAAGAGCTGCAGGTAAGTACAGTCGTGTTAAAAGAATTCAGCCCCTCATGCGGCAGCAGTGTCATTTACAACGGAGAATTTACAGGAGGGAAAGTGGCAGGGGAAGGGGTGACATCTGCCCTGCTGAAAAGGAATGGCATAAGAGTAGTTTCAGAAAAAGAGCTGGAAGAGCTGCTTGAAGCTTTTCAGCTATAAATCAATAGACTGTAATTTTATGGGGTATCCCTGTTATTGTAAAGGGAAACAAATAGTGTTAACCTTGTACAGACATAGTGTCCTTCCTATGTAAAAAGGAGCGATTCACTATGCTTAGTAAGGCGGAACACTTACTAATCAGCAGAGAGCTTGGACGTTTAAGAGATGAACTTATGCTATGCAGCGATGACCAAGTAAGGAAAAGCATTCACCAGGACATACTTTTACTCCGCAGGGCGTTAACAATTACTGCTAGAAAATAGCAGTTTTTTTATGCAGTTTTTCCTGCCATTGATGCAAGAAAAGTGAAGAGGGCCCGGCACTGAGCCCTCCATTGAGATATTAAGCGGGAAAAGACCTATTCGATAGTGTGTTTCATAGCCTGGTACATCTTCGCAGTATGTGCATCCAGTTCATCCCGGGACATACGCAGACGTTCGACAGAAGAGCCATAGCCGATTTCTTCTTTGCCCTCCGCCAGTCCTTTAAAAATTCCATCTGCGAATTCATTCAAAGGTTCGCCCTGGGTATGGAGTCCGGCACCGCCTAAGTCCGTGTTGACTGCAGGAGGAGCGATTTCAATCACTTCCACTGGTGTTCCGGAAAGCTGGTGGCGCAGGCTGACGGTAAAGGAATGGAACGCTGCTTTCGTAGCGGAATAGATTGGTGCAATGACGAGCGGCGTAAACGCCAGCCCGGAAGTCACGTTGATGATGGCCGCTTCCGTTTTCTTTGCCAGGAATGGAGCGAACAGCATTGAAAGGTGGAAAGGCGCCTCAATATTTGTAGTGATTTCTTTGTTAAAATAGCCCCAGTCCTTCTTCGCATCTGCTTTCAGCACATTAAAGCGCTGCTGAATCCCGGCATTGTTCACCAGTACATTTACCTCAGGATGATTTTCCTCCACCCAGTCAAACAAGGCCGATCGCTCTGATTCCACAGCCAAATTACAAACTCTTATAATCAGTCCAGGGAATTTCTCCTTAGCTTCCTGCAGGACACTTTCCCGCCGGCCGCAGACAATGACAGTATTGCCGGCATTAATAAATCTCTCAGTAAAAGCCAGCCCGATTCCTGCAGCACCGCCTGTAATAAGTATTGTATTTCCTGAAAGTTTCATTCTGGCACCTCTTCTCTTTCAATTGATGATTTCCCCTATCCACATAAAACTGTCGATATCCCCCCTATGATTGTTGATAATCAAGATATCCACAGCAGGATTTCCGGGATTTGCCCATAATCGAGCCATATCCACAATAAGATGATTGAAAACCTTTGCTAATAAGAATGATATCCACAATTACTGTATACCCCTTCGAAGAAAGGTTCATCCGGCTTTCTGCAGCATCATCATAAGGCTCTGGAAGCAGTACAAGCCAGCAAACTGTTTTACCCGGCAGGAATTTGCCGGAAAGAATCGAAACTATAATAGTATAAACAATGGGAGGGTCATTTATGAAATTAGCAGAGGCCTTGATTTTACGTTCGGATTACCAGAAGAGGGTCGAGCAATTAAGGAACCGGCTGAGCCAGAATGCGAGAGTCCAGGAGGGGGATCTTCCGAATGAGGAGCCTCAGGTGTTAATGGAAGAATTGACAGAGATCCTGGTAAAACTAAAAAGCCTGATTCAAAACATTAACCGCACCAATATCCATACCCCTTATGATCAGTCGCAGTCGCTCGCTGACGCACTCACAAGCAGGGATCTGATCGGGCAGGAACGAACGATTTACAGCGACCTGCTGGGGCATGCAACCATCCGGCATGACCGCTATTCACGGTCGGAAATCAAATATGTTTCAATGATTGATGTGAAAGAAACCCAAAAGTTTGTGGATGAATTATCCCAGAGATACAGGACCCTGGATGTAAAGATTCAGGAATTGAACTGGAAAACAGAATTGATGGAACGCTGATTATTGCTATGGAAGTTGGTAGCGTACGGGAAGGCGAATGCCAAACCCTGCAGCAGGGTCAAGCTGCACTTAATGGTCGGGGTTCGGGGTGGCCCTGAGGTTCAACTCCTCATTCACAGCTCATACCCAGTATTGTAACCTCAGAACCATTTACAGATAACACCTAACAACCGGGCATTGATTCTCGTTTCGTGAGGGCGGATAGGGGAAATAGCAAAATTTGGCATGGGCGCTGATCTGAAGGATCGGTGCCCTTTTTATTTTTACAGAGCGGGCTGGATAAAAGAAGGAATGGGAGGAAGGATAATACAATCAGGATGCAGATAAGGTGGAAGGCTATGAATAACTATACGAATGACAATACAGCCCGAAGGTACAGAGCGCATGTGAGCATTTTGGGAACTACACAGATCCATCTGCGGAACCCCTATATCATTGCCTGGTGGAGCGCTGCCTTTCCGGGTTTTGGCCATCTTCTTTTATCAAAATATCTTCGGGGATTTGTGCTATTCATTTGGGAAGTAGTCGTAAATATTAAATCGAAGCTCAATTTAGCAATGGTATATTCTTTTCAAGGAGAAATTGAAAGGGCAAAAGAAATTTTGGAAGTAAGGTGGCTGCTGATTTATATCCCGGTCTATATCTTTGCCATCTGGGACAGCTACCGGACGACGGTCGATTTAAATCAGATCCATGTACTCGCAGAAAGGGAGGAGCATCAGTTCAACTCCTTCAGCATGGGAGCTATGGAGATAAACTATCTAGATAAGCGCAATCCCGTTATGGCGATAATGTGGTCGTTTTTTGTGCCGGGCTTGGGCCAGTTATACATACATCGGATTGTATCTGCTTTTTTCACTATCATCTGGGTGGTCGTCTTTTTTTACTACTCCCATGGCCTTGAAGCTCTTTCGTACTTATTTATGGGGGATATTGAGAAATCGACGGCTGTCATACATGCGGAGTGGCTGTTATTTTTCCCGTCCTTATACGGCTTTTCATTATATGACTCTTATATCAACACCGTAGAGAACAATAAGTTATTTAACAAAGAACAGCGGGCATATTTCAGGAAAAACTACCAATCATCCTCTTTTCGGATTCTAAAAGGTCAGAAGGTGAAATGACTAATGCAGCTGTTTTCAACATTTGAACATAGCAGTTCACTCGAAATGGCGGTTTCTACTCTGGAGAAGAAGGGAATTAAGCGTGAAAAAATCTATATCGTCCCTTTGGATAATCGCCAGGAGAAGCATAAGCTGTTCGATGGCCTGAACCGTTCTGATGGAACTTCCCTTATTGACATCGGGGCGGCGCTCGCGACTGCCTTCTCTGTTGTCGGGGCTAGCATCGGATTTAAGTTAGCATGGGGTCCGATCTACTGGGGGCTGATTACCGCAGCTGCCGGTTTCTTAATTGGTGTTGGTATCCGCCTTTTTACAGAAGCAATCGTAAAAAAGAAAAGAAGGCAGCTGAAAGGAGTCCATTCTGAGGTCATCCTCATTGTAGAATGCGAGGACGCTGAAGGTGAGCTGGTTGAAAATATACTGTTTGGCCATTATGCACTTGGAGTGGCGAAGGTGAAGTGAATAGAGGAGGAAGAATTCAGGCTGCTGTTCAGGCGGCTTTTTCTTTTGGAAAGTAATATTGTACCATATCCAGGCTGATCTTGGAGAGAGCCCTTATCATCACTTTCTTTGCGTGCTGATCCTGCCGGGATCTTCGAAGGAAGAGGCTTCAATAATCATTGTAGATTATCAAAAGTTAAGGTGAACGGCCCTCTCAAAACTGGGCGGTTCACCTTAAACGGTTTGCTTAACTAAGCATTGCGGCCGAAAATGACATAGTCAGTTGAGATGGGGAGAATATCAATAATGCTATTTGTATTTAATAGATTATCGAGCTGGCTTCCCCTTTCGGTGACTATCTGCGTTTTATTATAAATATCGCCATTAAAGTTTGTACTCAGCACAATTCCGTTGAGGAACACGTTCTGTGCATTTCCATAGGTAATCGTTCTTGTTTGTCCAGGCGCCAGTGTAAAATAAACATCTCCATCAAAGTTGGCCGGGTTTTCGCCTTGCCGGACGAGGAGAGCAATTTGCAGGGTGGCTGCGCTGCGATTATTAAATGTCTTTTGTGCCATTATTAAACCCCCTTTCCTCTATATTCTATGAATACTGATTGATATGGAGAGGGCTTGTATAATAGGGAAAATGATCATTTCTGTTTTTTAAAGAAAAATAGATGAGGGAACCTCTGATCTGAGGTTCCCTCGCTTTATTAATTCTGGCTCATTCTTCGCTTGGCACGCAATCTGATCAGCTGGAATCTTATGAAGCACCCGATGCAGAAGCCGAGGATGGCAACGAATGCAGCGAGAGCGACCATGATGGTGAAGATATGGCCCAGGACTGTGAATCCTAATGAATAGGACACCAGTCCTCCGGCAAGGCACACAACTGCAATAACCTGGTTGAACTGCTGCTGGTCCCATTCCTCAGGGATATAGGCAGACGGTTCTTTCTTCAGGAATGTTCTGGCGGCCCGCATGATGGGGTTGAATCCGAACAGGAGGCCCATCAGACCGGCAATAAGCGGGATCGCTAAAATCCACTCCTGCCCGGTCAGCCAGCTGGCAACAACACTGATGACAATGAACCATTGGTTGGTCCTGACGAGGAGACGGGGAATTGAACGTACTGTTTCTGCCATTTATTAATACGACCTTTCGTATAGGGATTTGAGGTTTTATATTATCATACTCATTTTGCAGCAGTTTTGAAAGTGAAAAGTATTTCTCTAATTATAATTATTTTTTTATAATAGACAGTTTAAATGGGGTATCCGCCGGGTAAAAATTTAGTTGTAACAGCTGTTTTTACCTTTAAGTTCCCCGGTCAATATCATCTTAAGACCTACATAGCAAGAAAATCATTTTACAAAATCATCCTTTATTGTTGTATAAAATTTCCTTAACTAGAAAAGATAAAGGTGATTAATTTGAGGAGGTTATGCAGTTTGGATCAGAATAAGGATAAGAATATGCAAAAGGGCGATGATGTGAAGCGCGAGAAGCTGACGACCCGCCAAGGCCATCCTGTAAGAGATAACCAGAATATACGGACGATCGGCAACCGCGGTCCCGCTACACTTGAGAATTACCACTTTATTGAAAAAATCTCCCACTTTGACCGTGAGGAAGTGCCTGAGCGCGTCGTCCATGCACGCGGGTCAGGGGCATTCGGCTATTTTGAGACATACGGAAAAGTTGGCGATGAGCCAGTCGAAAAATATACCCGCGCGAAAGTATTTTCAGGTGCAGGGAAGAAGACCCCGCTGATGGTCCGCTTCTCCACAGTGGCAGGGGCGAAGGACTCTCCTGAAACAGCGCGTGATCCGCGCGGTTTTGCAGTAAAAATGTACACTGAGGATGGAAACTGGGATCTGGTCGGGAACAACCTTAAGATTTTCTTTATCCGCGACGCGATGAAGTTCCCTGATATGATTCATGCTTTCAAAGCTGATCCTGCTTCAAATGTGCCTAACCCTGAGCGGATGTTTGATTTCGTTTCCCGCACGCCTGAAGCCACGCATATGATCACATTCCTGTTCTCGCCATGGGGCATCCCTGCGACTTACCGCCATATGCAGGGCTCTGGCGTTAATACGTACAAATGGGTCAATGACAAAGGTGAAGCGGTGCTTGTTAAGTACCATTGGGAGCCAAAGCAGGGCATCCGCAACCTGACACAGGAAGAAGCGAATATGATCCAGGCGAAGAACGTGGGGCATGCTACACAGGATCTGTATGAAGCGATTGAACGCGGCGACTATCCGGAATGGGAGCTGTATGTGCAGATCATGGAGGATGACTACCATCCTGAGCTGGACTTCGATCCTCTAGATGATACGAAGCTTTGGTCGGAAGACAAATTCCCATGGCTGCCGGTTGGCCGCATGGTCCTTGACCGCAATCCGGTTGACTTCCATGCCGAGATTGAACAGGCTGCCTTTGGAACAGGTGTCCTGGTCGATGGAATGGACTTCTCCGACGATAAAATGCTCCAGGGACGCACTTTCTCATATTCTGATACCCAGCGCTACCGCGTCGGCGCCAACTACCTGAAAGTGCCGGTCAATGCACCAAAAGCGCCTGTCCGCACAAATCAGCAGCGTGGCCAGATGGATGTCCGCGATCCGAAGGAATCCGGGGACAATCCGCATATCAACTATGAGCCATCCATGCTCGGCGGTTTTGAGGAAGTGGGAGAAGCGAGCCCGGCACCGCATCAGCCGACTTATAATGCAGCAGCCATGAGCGCGCCGATCGACCGCCCGAACAACTATGGACAGGCAGGGCATACCTATCGCAGCCTGGAGGATTGGGAGCGCGATGAGCTGATCAAGAACCTGTCCGAAGCGCTTGCTGCGTGCAATAAGCGCATCCAGGACGCTATGGTCGAGCACTTCACACAGGCGGATGAAGATTACGGCCGCCGCGTGAAGGAAGGCATTGAAAAAAGAACGAAAGAGCTGAACGAAATGTCTATGGAAGACAATGTTCCCGGCCGTGAAGCAGGACAATCCAAATACGGCCAAGGCTCATTGTCTGCCAACGAGGCAACGAGAGAAGCCGTGGACAAAGGCCACGAAGCTGATCCATATTAATACGCTATAAGCCGAAGGGCTGCCCGGGACATCAGGATGACTGGTGGGCCGGGCGGCTTTTTTTGTTGGAGAAGGATCTGGATATGGGGGGAGGATGCTGTGAGTCACTCAAGAGAGTGAGTCTATTCAGAGTGTCTCCCGTTTTGACCAAAGTAGAGATGGACTGCATATAAGCAGTCCATCTCTTTTACAGAGTAAGCAACATCAAAGCATTCTCCATGATTGGAGATTGAGATTCGTTTGTTAGGTTCTGTATTGCAGTCGTAGTACCAGCCTTTTCCATATATAAGTGGAGATTTTCTTCAAGTAGATCCAGCGTTGCTTTCAAATGGCGGGTGAGCATTTTTTTTTGAAAACCGTAAAGGCAAGCGAAAATTAAGAAAGCTCCCGGTTACCCGGAAGCCATTTAACTCTATTTATCACACAGCAGATAGTTGTGGCAGGCGAGAAGACCTGCCTTAAAATCATCGCTTGCCAGCTCTGAGTCATAGGCGCAAACCGATAGGATTCTGCTATCGGACACGATGGCATCCGCTTCTTCTTCAGATGCCAGTAATTTGCTGCTTATTTCTTCTTCGTCCCGCCATTCTACATGAGCCCAGCTTCGTACTACAGCATTCTCTTCTGAATAATCGTCCAGTACCTTTGGAAGATAATCAAAGATTGAATTCACCCGGAAATCGCCTTTTGCATAATAAAAGTCATAGTTGTTTATGAAAACGACTTTCTGCAGGCGATGGTCATCTAATTTTTTGGAAAGTCTATGTTTAATCATTGAAGTCAATCGGTCATTTTCTATAATAACGGAATATTCATTCAGTTTAATTCCGGTGATGATATACTCTTCTACATGCGAGAGGTAAAGCTCCTGGTTCCTGAAAAAATATAGTACATGTCCTTTGGCAAGGCTTTGAAGCTCATTCACTTCGTTTACACGAGTACTTTTCAAATTTGCACCCCATTAAATTTTTGACATATTCCAATAAGCGTAACATAGTTTTGAACAAATTGATGCCTCCTGAAGCCAAGGATTTAGATTAAGTGCTATAGGACTAGGGGAAGAAAAGATCTCTCTGATTTTAAAAGTATGTCATTCACCTATTTCCATGCATAAGATATCCCGAATAGAAGTGAAGGGACTGAGAAATTATGTATGGATATCATATGTGTCCTTATCCAGTGGAGCGGCTTGCCGGAGTCAGGAGTCAGCCTTTGTTCGGGCACTATCCGCTGGAGGCAGGGTATGGAAGCAGCTTTTATTCCTTGCCCCATGGGGACTTTCGGGTGCCGCTAAAGGATTATGGCCCCAACCCGTTTGTCGTGAATATCAATGAAGCGACGAAACAGAACAAAAACTTTCGTACAGCTCTCTGGACAGGCAAGCACCTGCAGCTGACGCTGATGAGCCTGAAGCCCGGCGAGGACATTGGACTCGAGAGGCATAATAACCTCGACCAATTCCTCCGTATAGAAAAAGGCCAGGGTGTCGTCCAGATGGGGAAGAAGAAAAATAATCTGGATTTCAGGAGAAATGTGTACGATGATTCGGCCATATTCATTCCTGCAGGCACATGGCATAATCTTACGAACACCGGGAACAAACCGCTGAAGCTGTACTCGATCTATGCGCCTCCCAATCATCCATTTGGCACCGTCCATCAAACTAAAGCGGCTGCTGAGGCTGCAGAACAAAACCGCGGTTATCGCTCCAATTATGGAGGGTATCCTTATGGGTGGGGGTATTAGGCTATAAGATTAAAGAGGGCTGCCGGGCGGGGCAGCTTTCTTTTTGATAAAATTATGGTTAATTATGGTATTATACATATAAATTCTGCACAGGGGGACACAATGGCCAAAAACGTCACTTTTTCTTTTGATACAAAATACATCGATTCACGCACATGTGAAACTTTTACCTTTGAGGAGCTGGGAGTTGCCGAAAACCTGGATGAGGAAGCAGAGCGGAAGATTCTGGAGGACATTCTTCATGCTTGGATTTGGGACAAGCTGAACATTTCTTATAGCATTGTGTGGAATAAAGGTGAATAAAAGCAGAAAAAGACCCGCGGCTCCTGAATCAACAAGAGTACGGGTCTTATTTTTTACGTTGTATATGCTCTGCAGCACTCTTAGTACGGAGTACCCCCGTTAATATGCAGCACCTGCCCAGTTACATAAGAAGATTCATCAGATGCAAAGTATACATAGCCTGGCGCAAGTTCGCTCGGCTGTCCCGGGCGTCCCATTGGCGTCTTGAATTCTCCTTCGCTGCCAAAACCGTCTACCTCGTCTTTAGAAAAAGAAGCGGGGATGAGCGGTGTCCAGATCGGGCCTGGCGCCACGGCATTTACCCGGATTCCCTGTTCGACCAGAGATCCTGAAAGGGAACGTGTAAAGGCAAGGATGGCACCTTTCGTTGAAGAATAGTCAATCAGCTTCGGCGCGCCCTGGAAGGCTGTGATGGACGTGGTGTTGACGATAGAGCTGCCAGGCTTCATATGGTCAAGTGCAGCTTTTGTCAGATGGAACATGCTGAAGATATTGGTGCGGAATGTGCGCTCAAGCTGCTCTGCCGTGATGTCTTTAATGGATGGCTGGGTATGCTGCTCCCCGGCATTGTTGACGAGGATATCGAGCTTGCCGAATTCAGAAACCACTTTTTCCACGGCTTCCTGGCAAAAAGATTCTTCACCGATATCGCCGGCAATCAGCAGGCAGCGGCGGCCTTCCTGTTCCACATACTTTTTTGTTTCCTCCGCATCGTCATGCTCATCGAGATAGGAAATGGCTACATCAGCGCCTTCCTTCGCAAAAGCAACAGCGACAGCACGGCCGATCCCGCTGTCTCCGCCTGTGATCAACGCGGTTTTGCCTGACAGCCTTTCACCTTTTCCTGCAAGATTCTGCGTGAAGTCGGGGCGGGGCTCCATTTCATTTTCAAAGCCTGGCTGGCGTTCCTGCATTTGTCCGGGAATCTGTTTTGGCATGTCTTTATCCATTGATTAGTCAATCCTTTCTCACCATATAGTTGCTTTGTGATGTATATCACTTATAAGCCATATAGTTTTCTTACCCTTGAGGTTGGTTTTAAAACAGGATTTTGAATGCTGATCTCTCATGAGCCGGGCTCTCTTTATGCAAGCTTGTTTCTAAGGGGGGAAATCCTTATCGCAACAAAAAAATGATAAAAATCATTAAAAGTTTATTGAAAATCAATAAAAAATAATTTAAAATCAATATAACTTAACCTGTGAGGTGTATGAAATGAAAAGGGAAACACTCTTTTTGAAAATAGCCATCTTCCTTATCGGGGCTCCGATACTGGCATTATGTTTATTCGGACTGCCTTCTCTTGCAATCAATGCAAGCCAAAGCGGTTTGGAATGGCGGAATCTGCTGTATGGCATTTTGGCTGTTATGTATATATCGGCCGTTCCGTTTTTCGCTGCTTTGTTTCAGGCATTCAAGCTTTTAAATTATATCGACCATAACAACGCATTCTCAGAAATGGCTGTGAGGGCTTTGAGGACGATAAGAAATTGTGCCGCTGCGATTATGCTGCTGTATACAGCAGCTATGCCGCTCTTTTATTTTGCGGCAGAGATCGACGATGCCCCCGGCATCATCCTGATCGGATTGATCATCATTTTCGGTTCCGTTGTGATTGCTGTATTTGCCGCTGTCCTCCAAAAATTATTGAAGAATGCGATCGATATCAAGTCAGAAAATGATCTGACGGTCTGAGGTGAAAACATGGCAATTATCATTCGTATCGACGTGATGCTGGCGAAACGCAAAATGAGCGTGACAGAGCTGTCAGAAAGGGTCGGCATCACCATGGCCAATCTTTCCATATTGAAAAATGGAAAAGCAAAAGCAATCCGGCTGACGACTCTGGAAGCCATCTGCAAAGCGCTGGACTGCCAGCCGGGGGATATCCTGGAATACCAAAAGGACGATGAAGAGCCGGAACGGTGAATTAGTTCAAATTCTGTCCGGATAAGGGGAGGTTTCATATGAGCATAGCCATCCAGAATGATGTTAAGAAAAGAAAAGTAAGGATGCAGGTGATTGGAGGAGCACAGCAGCTCTGCCGTTTTGGCTGGGAGCAGGCGTTGTCCTGCCTTTTCCCTGTCGTTATCTTTGCTTCCTTGGCCCTGACGAAGATCATCCCGCTTCCGTTCCTGCCGCGGTATGACTGGCTGCTCCTCATCTGCCTTGTGATGCAATGGGTGATGCTGCGCTCAGGACTTGAAACGCGCGATGAATTAAAGGTTATCACACTTTTTCACCTGATCGGGCTTGCGCTTGAGCTGTTCAAGGTCCATATGGGCTCCTGGTCTTATCCGGAAGAAGGCTTCTTCAAGGTTGGAGGCGTACCGTTATACAGCGGATTCATGTATGCGAGCGTTGCCAGCTATCTTTGCCAGGCGTGGCGGAGGCTGAAGGTTGAACTGGTAGAGTGGCCGCCGTTTTGGCTGGTTGTCCCGCTGGCTGCTGCCATCTACCTGAACTTTTTCACACATCATTATTGGATTGACATCCGCTGGTGGCTCTCGGGGCTTGTAATCATAGTCTTTTGGCGTTCCTGGGTCATTTATGAGGTTGGAGGAATCAAGCACCGTATGCCGATTTCCCTATCATTCGTACTGATCGGATTTTTTATCTGGATAGCAGAAAATATCGCCACCTTTTTCGGGGCGTGGGAATATCCGAACCAGCAGGATGCCTGGAGCCTTGTCCACCTTGGCAAGGTAAGCTCCTGGCTGCTGCTGGTGATTGTCAGCTTCCTGATTGTTGCGACACTGAAGCTGGTCAAGGGGAAGTCCCATTAATTTCAAAAAGCCGTATCCTTGTTGCAGGGGGATGCGGCTTTGTTTAATACTAATCTGATTTTCGCTGCTGCAGGAATTCACTGATGTTGCGGACAAAGTCTTCCTTTGGATAAGTATGATATAAAGTGCTCGCAAGCCGGACCGGATCGCCGGAGAAATATCTTTCGTAATGGGTCTGCCTTGTGCCAAAGGGGCTCATCGTCAAATCCCAGGCCAAACGGAAGAGCTGGACCCGTTCCTTTGCATTCAAGCCTTCCGCTTGAAGATATTGATCAAGGTCAGCCCGGATGCCTGATTCAAAATCTTTTTCAGTCGGCAGTGAAGTCAGGCCGCTTGCGCCGATAACCTGGATAATCTCGCAAAAACGGGGATATAGTTCAGGGAAAAGATTACTGGCAATCTGGAGAGGGACAATGCTCGGGCGCATGCATCCAAACTCATCGGGAATTGCATCGTTTTCTGACTTCTCGAGCAGCGCTTTCATCGATTCAAGGCCTATGATGATTTCGGCCATCTTGGCTTGTATATGCTGATATTCACTGACATTGAGGCACTTTACAATAGATTCGGCAATGCCGAGGATGAATTCCGTTTTAACGATCTGCCTGATCAATGCCTGGTGATAGGCAAAGGAATGGAAGCTGCTCTTATTTTTGAACGCCAGCGCAGCCTCGACATTGTCATAGAGAAATACCCTTTCCCAAGGGACCAGGACATCATCAAACACGACGATAGCATCCATTTCATCGTAATGGGAGCTGAGGGGGTAATCAAAGGCAGAGCCATCGCCTGCAAAGGATTCCCTGCAGATGAATCGCAGCCCATCCGTGTTGGAGGGGATGGAAAAAGCAAATGCCTCCTCCGTATCAAACCTGCCGGGTGAGCTGAGCACCAGCAGTTCATCGGTCAATCCTCCCTGGGTCGCCAAAAGGCGGGCGCCCTTGATGACCAGGCCATTATGGTTCTTCTCCACTACCTTCGCCGAGATCGGGGTGTCAGAGCCCAAGTAGAAGGCAGAACGGTTGACCTGGGGGGTGATGAGCGTGTGCGTGAACGAGAGATCCTCATGGATGGCACGTTCATAAAGTGCCTGCACATGCCCGGGAAAACAGTTTTCCCTGCCCGCGAGGACAGAGGCAGAGGCAGCAAGGCTCATGACCGCCGTATTCATATAATCCGGGCTTCTGCCCATCATGCCGTGGGTGCTCATTGCCCAATGCTCAGTCATTTTTCTTCTCTTCAGCAAATCCTCTTTTGTTTGAGGCCTCAGGTATGACAGGCCTGCCAGCTCTGCGGTGCCAGGTATGCGAAATGTCAGCTCTTCCTGCAATGGCGGATCGCATTGCTTATCATAGAGAGAGGCCTTTGCCGTCACAATTCCTTTAAAAGCAGGATGCTCCGAAATTTTCCCCGCGACCCTTTCCCCGTCCAGCCAGACCTCATTTTCCATCAGATCCAATCGTTCAATGAATTCCTTCCCATTCCGAATTCCCATTGTCCCAATCCCCTTTACATATTTGGCCAACAGAACGTGCCTTTAAGCTATTATCACTGTATTGTCCGGCTTGGCTGTTCGTTCCAGGGGGAAAAGCCCTGTTTTTGAATGGGCTGCTGGTTTTCTTGTGGTCAATCGCGGATTTTGAAGCCCCAGCGCAAAAAAAAAGCCGGCGGCTCAAATCGAGCAGCTGGCTTAGCATTTTGCAGGACTAAACGTTGGCAGTCTATCCCTCGGGCTGCTGAAGCAAAGCCTCCGGTTCTCTCCGGGCAACTATTCATAGATAAGCAGAGAAGTCCTCTACTCCCGCATAAGGTTCACGATTCTTAATCTTCCGCTTCAAATCCTCGAGTGTATATTCCTGCCAATCTTCTAAATGAGCTTTATCCCATTTTCGGCGGAATAACTGATATAAGAAAATCTCCCTTAATTTTAAAAAAATCGGTATCTGGGCAATTGTGTCGGGATGGAGCTCTGTTTCGGACTGATATCCGCTAAAAACATGATGCATAAACCGGCGTGAGAAAGCTTCTGCCTCCCCGATGAACGAGTCCTGCTGCCAGTAGGCGTGGTAAAACAGCACGGCCAGATCCTGCGCAAACCAATTACAGGCGCATTCGTCAAAGTCGATTACCACGATTTCCCCATGTTCCCGAACGATAAAATTCCCTTGATGAAAGTCATTGTGGATGAGCCCAAAAGTGTCCAGAGACAGTTTATATGGCTGCAGGTCTTCCATCAGACGGTCATATTCCTTCTCTAGCCAGCCAGCAAGATCATCTTTGATGCCAAACACATCCGGATTCTCTTTCGTCCAAACAGGCCGCCTATTACCCTCAATCCTATATTCTTTTGATAAAGCGTGCATCCTCCCCAATATCCGGCCGAACTGTTCAAAATTCCTTTCGTTCCAATGGGTGGGATTGGTCACGTCAACAGGGTTCCCTTTGACATATTCGAAGTAAGCCTTTACCAGTCCGCCATCCAATTCAATTTCCTGGGCAGGTTTTGATAAAGGAATTCCGTTTCTGTGTAAGAAATCCATCCACTGAAGCTCCTGCCGTACTTCTTCTGCTGACTTGCCGTTAGCAGAAATCCTTATGATTCTATTATCGTTTTTATCGTAGAATACTTCATTGTGGAAACCGCCGCTGAGACGCTCATATCTCTCTTTCATACTAAAATCCCTCTCCCTGAGAACATGAATTTATTAGTAGTATAAGCTGATCTTAGGCAGAAGGAAATCGTTTCTGAATTAACTTGTAAAGTGCTGGGGCTTACAAAGATTACAAGCAGTATGATGAAAAAAATAAGATCCCCCTGGGCTGCAGGAGAATCTTATAAAGGATATATTAGTATATTTTATTTGCTGGCTTTAAACTGTCCTGCCAATGATTACAAACACTCCGACTCAACGATATGGATCAGGGCCTTCAGCATCTCAACTGATTGGTCCAGTGTAAGGGAATAATAACGCTGCGTACCCCGCTGTTCCATTGCAACAAGCTTCTGGTCCCGAAGGATTTTTAAATGATGGGAAATAGCCGGCCTGGATAAGGCAGACTGATCCGCTATTTCATTTACACTTAAGCTTTCATGATCGGCCAAGAGTAAAATGATATCCTGTCTTGCGGGATCGCTTAATGCCGTGAAAAGCGGTATGCATGAACGGAATACTTCAATTGCCTGCTGTCCCATCGAACAAACTCCTTTAGCCTTTTTCTCCCATAATTAAAGCTTATTTAAGCGTCTTTTGCAACATATTTAGCGATCTTGGCCGTCGCGCTTCTTGGAAGAAATTTTGCGGCATAGGCCCCAAGCTTATTCGAGGTGCCCGTAATGACCACACGCTTTCCAGCCATCAGGGCCCGGTATCCCTGCTGTGCAACCTCACTTGAATCCATGGCTCCGCTGAACATTTTGGTTTTTTCCACCTTTGCAACAGAGGCAAAATTGGTCTTAGTGGCACCCGGACATAAGGTGGTGACGGTGACATTTGTATCTGCCAGTTCTTCGGCCAGGGCTTCTGACAATGATAATACATAAGCTTTCGTCGCATAATAAACAGCCATTAAAGGGCCAGGCTGGAAGGCAGCAGTACTGGCAACATTCAGGATTCTGGCCTTATCCTTTTGACTCTTAAGGCCAGGCAGAAAATGATAGGTCAGCTCAGTAAGGGCGGTGACATTCAATTGGATCATTTCTGCCTGCTTCCGAATATCCAGCTCATGGAATGGCCCCATAAGCCCGAAGCCTGCATTATTCACTAACACATCAATGGATATTCCAGCCGCTGAGACTTCCTCATAAACCTCTTTTGCCGCGCCTGCTATACTCAAATCCTTACTGATGGTTAAAACCGAAAGATCTTGGAACTCTTTTTTAATTTCCTCCAGCTTTGCTTTATTCCTGGCCACCAATACCAAGTCATAACCGTCTGCAGCAAACAATTTTACAAAGTCATATCCTAAGCCACTGGTTGCGCCTGTAATTAAAACAGATTTTTTCATCATTAAAACCTCCATCTTTTATATAAATGTTTAAAAGTTTAAGTGTTTAAGTGTTTAAACGTATAATATGACGAAGGGAAACTTCTTGCAAGTATTTTATTGTGGAAGAATCTTAAATGACAGAAGAGGGATGAAGCCCAGCAATGGAGAATCTATCCGTAAGAGCTATTTCAGCGCTTCATGAATAGAGGGAAAAGATGAATACCGATAAAAGAAACCGGCTGGAAGAGACCCCCTTCAGTTATCGTATCAATAAAGAGAATACAGTTTCTCTGGAGTATTTCGGAAAGCAAGTGAAGATTCTCAAAGGAAAAGAGGCTGAGAGGTTTTTAAAAAGAATGGATTCAGCTTTAAACGAAAAGGAAACACAATTAATCATGGCGAAGGCAACTGGCAATTTCAAGAGAGGAAATGAAAAGCAGGCCTTGGAGCAAAGGGGAAAGGAATAGGCCCAAAGGATGCCAGGCAGGGAAACTAAAACCCTCTGCACCACAGAAATCAAACCAGAGGGTGCTAGTCAGAGAAACTAAGACCCTCTGAATCATAAAAACCAAATCAGAGGGTGTTAATCAGAGAAACTAAGACCCTCTGAGTCACAAAAATGCAATCAGAGGGTTCTAGTCAGAGGAACTAAGACCCTCTGAATCGCAAAATTGCAACCAGAGGGTGTTAGTCAGATAAACTAAGACCCTCTGAATCACAAAAATGCAATCAGAGGGTTCTAGTCAGAGGAACTAAGACCCTCTGAATTGCAAAAACCAAACCAGAGGGTGTTAGTCAGAGAAACTAAGACCCTCTGAATCACAAAAGTGCAAACAGAGGGTGCTAGTCAGAGGAACTAAGATCCTCTGAATCGCAAAAGTGCAACCAGAGGGTGCTAGTCAGAGAAACTAAAACCCCCTGAATCACAAAAATGCAACCAGAGGGTGCCAGAGCAGCCGCCATTGGAAGACTCTGATGATGCCTAATATGAAGGGTTTCCTTTTTCAGAAACGAATCCTGTTATTATCGTAAAAATAAGGAGACAGAAGGAGAACGCTAGTGGATAAAATAAAAGAACTGCACATACCAAAGGATGCCAGGATAATCGTCACTTCGGATATCCACGGAGAAATTGGCCTTTTCAAGGAGCTTTTGGAAAAGGTTGATTTTAACAGTGAGGATTACCTCATTATCAACGGCGATATTTGTGAAAAGGGCAGGAACAGCAAGGAGACTGTGAAATACATAATGGAGCTTGCATCGCTCAATCCCCGGGTGCAGGTGATTGAAGGAAATTGCGAGGCTCTGGTTGGGGAGCTGCTTGCAGAAAATCCATTGCTTATCAGTTATTTACTGACAAGGCGCTATTGCCTTTTCAATGAATGGCTGGCAGACGCGGGGTTCCCGCTGAATGAACAGACAAGCATCAGTGAGGTAAAAGAAGTCTTGATAGAGCATTTTTCAGAGGAAATCGAGTGGCTGTCCAGCCTGCCGACAGCTATCGAAACAGAAGATTATATCTTCGTCCACGCAGGGCTGGAGAATTTGGGAAATTGGAGGGAGACAGACAGGGATAAGGCTATTTCGATTCCTTCTTTTCTGGAAAAATCCCATCAGGCAGAGAAGTTTGTAGTCGTCGGCCATTGGCCTGTTGTGAATTATTCTAAAGATATTCCGAGTGATAATCCAATCATTGATCGGGAGAAAAAAATAATCAGCATCGATGGCGGGAACAGGGTGAAGGATAAAGGGCAATTGAACGCCTTCATCATCCAGAGGAATGCTGGTGAGGATATGTTCTCCCATGCCTATGTGGACGGAATCCCTGCTTGCCGGGCCGTTAAGGATTTCTCTGAAACCTTTGATATGAAGGGGGCCATACTTTACCCTGATTATGATATCGTTCCTTTTGAAGAAGATGAGCATTTTACCTTATGCAGGCAGCCGGGTAAGGACGAGCTGCTTTATGTGAAAAATGAATACATCTTGCAAGAAGAGAATGGCAGGTACAAGGTGAAATCTGATGTTTCCTGCTCTCTTATAGCCGTGAGTAAAGGGGATGCTGTGTCTGTTCTGGATGACAGCTGCTCAGGCTTTGCACTGATCAAAAAGGACGGGATGACCGGCTGGATAAGGAAAGAAATTCTGCCTGCTGCTGTGCTTGCAAATTAAAGGATCTGGGCATTCTTATAGCAGTCTAAATAATAGGAGGACACTACATGAATAAATTCAGTCTGTTCGGCAGGTTTACAGTAAAAGAAGGGGAACGTGATCATATGGTCAGTATCCTTCTTGAAGCAGCGGAATCCATGAAGGAACTGAATGAATGCGAAATCTATCTTGTCCATACAACAGAAGCTGAGCCGGATGCTGTCTATGTTTACGAGTTGTGGAGCGATGAGGCTGCCCATCAAAACTCTTTGTCCCTTGAATCAACCCAGACCTTAATCAAGCGCGCCAAGCCTATCATTACCGGGATGGAGCGGATCAGCACCATGGAAGCCAGGGGAGGAAAGGGTATCTCCGGCTCTTAATATTGAACAGGGGAAAATCAGCTGCCAGTCTCTGGCGGCTTTTCTTTTTTCAGGAGGGTGAGAAACTCAAATCATTCGGTTGACTTTCCAGCGGTTTCGGTGTTTAATATGACTAACGAACGTTAGGAAGGGGATTTAACTGTGGCTGTTGAGCTGACCAGTGAAAGAATCAAAATGACTGCTCTGAAGCATTTTGCCCAGTTCGGCTATGAAGGGGCCTCGATGGCGAATATTGCAGAAGAAGTCGGTATCAGGAAGCAGTCTATTTATACACACTTCAAAGGAAAAGATGAGCTGCTGCTGGAAGTGCTGGATGATGTGCTGGAGGAAGAACTGAGGTTTTTGGATGACTATGCAGAAACCCATAAGGAGAGCCAGCTTGAGGACTTCCTTTATGATTTTCTTTTACAATACCGTGACCGCTATGGAAACGATGACTTTACGAAGTTTTTATTAAGGATGCTCTTTTTTCAGCCTGCCCATCTTTCAAAAGAGGCGGAGGAATTCGGCCGGAAATATGTCGATCATCTCGAAGAAATGCTTATCCTCGCTGCCAGTAAGGGAGAAGAGGACGGACGGATTGACAGCGAGGTGGGGGCGAGGCCGGCCGCAGTGGCGTATACGGGTGTGCTGGATGGTTTGTTTTTCGAGCTGTTGACAGGAGATGCATCAAGGGTCCAGGAGAAGCTTGATTTTTCCTGGCGTGTCTATTGGAGAGGGGTATCCAGTAAGCGCAGCAGGACATGATACTTACAGGAGGAAAAGGTATGAAAAGAAATAATATTGCTTTGGCCATTCTGCTTATGAATCTGCTGATTGCCTTTTTAGGAATCGGCCTAGTGATTCCTGTTACACCTGCCATTATGAATGAATTGAATATATCGGGTACGGTTGTCGGCTATATGATTGCTGCCTTCGCGGGCGCCCAGCTGATTGTGTCGCCTATAGCGGGAAGATGGGCAGACCAGTTCGGCAGGAAGAGGATGATTGTGATTGGCCTGTTCATTTTCAGCGCCTCTGAGCTCTTGTTCGGCCTGGGGCAGTCTGTTATGCCTCTATTTGTCTCCCGCATCCTTGGAGGCGTGAGTGCGGCGTTCATCATGCCTGCTGTTACGGCGTTTATTGCTGACATTACAACGATTAAATCCAGGCCAAAAGCGCTTGGCTATATGTCCGCGGCCATCTCGACAGGATTCATTATCGGGCCTGCCATCGGCGGATTTTTGGCTGAAGTTGACACAAGGCTTCCGTTCTTTTTTGCCGCGGCATTTGCCCTTGGTGCGGCTGTATTATCGCTGATGACGCTGAAAGAGCCGGAGCGGAATCCGGAAAATGAGGAAGCGGAGGAAGCCGGGACACAGAAAGCCGGCTTAAAGAGGATCTTCGCACCAATCTATTTCATCCCGTTTGTGATCATTCTGATCTCTGCCTTTGGCCTGGCGTCCTTTGAGTCGCTGTTCTCATTATTTGCCGATCGCAAGTTCGGATTTTCGCCGAAAGATATCGCTATTATGATTACAGGGGGAGCCATTCTTGGTGCCATCGTCCAGATTGTCTTCTTTAGCAAGCTCACGATTTGGCTCGGGGAAATCCGGCTCATCCGCTATTGCCTGATCTTTTCGGCTGTGCTGGTATTTTTGATGACGACGGTGAACTCTTATGCAGCGATTCTGATGGTTACAATGACGGTTTTCGTCGGCTTTGATTTGATAAGGCCTGCCGCCACCACTTATCTTTCGAAGATAGCAGGGAATGAGCAGGGGTTTGTCGGAGGCATGAACTCAATGTTTACAAGCATAGGCAATGTTTTGGGACCGATCATCGGCGGGATGCTTTTTGATGTGGATTTTGACTATCCCTTTTATTTTGCAGCCGTTATGATTGTCCTTTCGATTGGCCTTTCATTCTTATGGGCGGAACCAGGGAAAAGGAAGAAAAAAGTGGCGGGGAAGTTGTCTGCCGGGTGATAAAGGGAGCTGATTGGTTTAATGCCAGTCAGTTTTTTTCTTGCTGCTGCGGTAACCGTAGAAAATATATAAAAAAGCCGCTCTGCTGCAATAGCAGAGCGGCTTTCATTTTAGTTGCGGATCAGGTAATCAAACGCACCGAGGGAAGCGGTCGCGCCGGATCCCATGGAAATGATGATTTGCTTATAGGCGCTGTCTGTGCAGTCGCCGGCCGCAAATACACCAGGGACATTGGTCGCGCCGTGCTTGTCCACGATGATTTCGCCGAAGCGTGTACGCTCGATTGAATCGCCGAGCCAGTCTGTGTTTGGCACAAGACCGATTTGAACGAAGACACCCTGAAGCTCAACATGATGCTCTTCTCCTGTCTCACGGTCAATATAGGAAATGCCGTTCACTTTATCAGTACCTGTGATTTCCTTTGTCTGAACGTTCTTCAGGACAGTTACGTTAGGCAGGCTGTACAGGCGGTCCTGGAGGACAGCATCGGCCTTCAGCTCAGGCATGAATTCAAGGACAGTTACGTGCTTGACAATGCCGGCCAGGTCGATTGCCGCTTCAATTCCGGAGTTTCCGCCGCCGATAACGGCAACATCCTTACCTTCAAAGAGCGGGCCGTCACAGTGAGGGCAGTATGCCACACCTTTGTTCTTGAACTCAGCTTCACCAGGGACGTTGACATTGCGCCAGCGGGCACCTGTTGAAAGGATGACGCTCTTGCTCTTCAGCACAGCGCCATTTTCAAGTTCAAGTTCGATCAGGTCTTTCTTTTCCAGGCTCTTCGCGCGCTGAAGGTTCATAACATCAATGCCGTACTCTTTCACATGCTCCTCAAGGCTTGCAACAAGCTTAGGGCCTTCCGTATGCTTGACACTGATGAAGTTCTCGATGCCAAGAGTATCCATAACCTGGCCGCCGAAACGCTCGGCTACAATGCCGGTGCGGATGCCTTTACGTGCCGCATAGATTGCCGCACTCGCGCCGGCAGGGCCGCCGCCGACAACAAGGACATCGTAAGGGTCTTTATCAGACAGCTCGGATGCATCCGGGCCGCTGCCCATTTTGCCAAGAATTTCTTCAAGGCTCATGCGGCCGCTGCCGAATGATTCGCCGTTCAGGAAGACTGTCGGAACAGCCATGATGTCTCTGCTTTCGACTTCTTCCTTGAAAGCGGCGCCGTCAATCATCGTATGCGTGATGTTTGGATTGAGAACGCTCATCAGATTGAGTGCCTGTACCACATCAGGGCAGTTATGGCAGCTCAGGCTGATATATGATTCAAAGCGATATTCGCCTTTGATGTTTTTAATCTGGTCAATAACCTTCTGGTCGGCTTTAGGTGCCCTTCCGCTGACCTGCAGCAAAGCAAGCACCAGTGAAGTGAATTCATGTCCTAGAGGGATACCGGCAAAAGTTACTCCTGTATCTTCACCGATCCGATTCACACTAAAGCTTGGTGTCCTATGCAATTCTGCTTTTTCCACCTTAATGCTGGATGACATGGAGGCCAATTCGTCTACCAGTGCCAGCATATCGCGGGAGACGTCGTCAGAGCCTGCGCTGACCTTGAGCAGGACCTCGCCTTCCATTAATTGAAGATATTGAGCTAACTGTGCTTTTATATCTGCATCTAGTACCATTTGAATTTCTCTCCTTAGATTTTTCCTACAAGGTCAAGGCTTGGCTTAAGTGTTTCTCCGCCTTCCTGCCATTTAGCAGGGCAAACTTCACCTGGATTGTTGCGTACATATTGGGCTGCTTTGATTTTGTTGACGATTGTGCTTGCGTCACGGCCGATGCCGCCTGCATTGATTTCAACTGTCTGGATGATGCCGTCTGGATCGATGATGAAAGTACCGCGGTCTGCAAGGCCTTCCTCTTCGTCAAGAACATCGAAGTTGCGAGTAATCTTTTGTGATGGGTCACCGATCATAACGTACTCGATCTTGCTGATTGCTTCTGAGTGGTCATGCCAAGCTTTATGTGTAAAGTGAGTGTCTGTTGAAACAGAGTACACTTCAACTCCAAGATCTTTCAAAGTTGCATATTCGTTCTGAAGGTCTTCAAGCTCAGTTGGGCATACGAAAGTGAAATCTGCAGGGTAGAAGCAGACTACGCTCCACTTTCCTTTGAAGTTTTCTTCTGTTACATCGATGAAATCACCGTTAAAGTAAGCTTTTGCTGAGAATGGCAGTACTTCTTTTCCAATTAAAGACATTTGAATTCCTCCTAAGTATTTTTTTTAGAAAATAATAGCATGCCCACAGGACGTCACTATTACTTATCTATAATTATTATAATCAGATATAAATTATTATATATTAGGGTGTGGTTTGTCAAGGGATAGGCACAAGCAAATCTGTTTTAAAATAGCTTCCTCCCTAGTGGGATCCTGATTGGGACTAATTTAATTTCTTTTGTCCCGGACAGCAGGCGATTTTCAATTAATCATATTTACCTTATTAAAGTTGATAATTTGGGCCGGGGGGTCAGGTCCCTTGGCACGGAAGCGAGGCAGCTGATTCTTAAAGGGCAGACCGGACAATTTTCTGAAGACAGAATCGCTTTCCTCCGCTATTCTATTAAAGGATAGGGGGTAATGGGAAGTGGAAGTATTGCTTCACGGAATCATACTCGCCTTCGGCCTGATTCTGCCGCTTGGCGTTCAGAATGTGTTTATCTTTAATCAGGGTGCTCTGCATAAAAGGTTTACCGGTGCGCTGCCGGCAGTGGTGACGGCGGGGATATGCGATACCATTTTGATTTCGCTCGCGGTTGCGGGGGTGTCTATTGTTGTTTTAAGCTTTGACTGGCTGCGGATGCTGCTGTTTGCAGCAGGAGCCGTCTTTCTTGCTTATATGGGCTGGCAGATGTGGAAAAGCAGGCCGGAGCCCGCAGCAGGAGAAGGGCAGGGCAGCTTCACGGCAAAGCGCCAGATTGCCTTCGCCGCTTCTGTCTCCTTGCTGAATCCTCATGCCATTATGGACACGATTGGTGTGATTGGTACAAGCTCCCTGGCATATGAAGGCTATGAGAAAGTGCTGTTCTCCGCCGGATGCATCGGCGTCTCCTGGATCTGGTTCCTGGGCCTGGCTTTCGGAGGCAGGAAGCTCGGCCAAATCGACAAAAACGGCAAAGTCCTTGGCTTGATGAACAAAATCTCGGCCCTCATCATCTGGGCCATGGCAATCTACATGGTCGGGCAATTGATTTGAGCCAGGGGGTCTGTCCCCCTGGCTCTCTTTTAAGCCAAGGGGACAGACCCCCTGGCTCGCTTATAGCGCATCCTTCACGACTTTTTTGGAGTACAGGACAGATAGTATGCCAAAGATGGAGTAGAGGATGGTGTATAGGATCATGACGCTGATCATGGGTGTCCATACTTCGGCTCCGAACATGAACCAGCCGGATTGGACGGCGAAGTAGCTGTGTACAAGGCCGATCGCAAGCGGGATCCCGAAGCTGAACAGCTGCTTGGCCTGAAGGCCCTTCATGAGATCTCCTGTTGTGAAGCCCAGCTTGCGGAGAATCGTGAAGTTCGGCTTTTCGTCCTCGCTTTCGCCCATCTGCTTGAAATAGAGGATACAGCCGGATGTGACGAGGAAGGAAAGCCCAAGGAAGCCCACAATAAACATGATGAGCCCCATATTGCTCTTTTGGCTGATCATGACATCAAGCTGTGAATCGTTCTCTCCGCTTTCGCCTAGCTGGAGCGCATGGAAGGCTTCATTGGCGTCATTTAGGCGTTCCGGATCTTTTATATCAATGCCGATATATACATTATTTTCAGCCTGCAGTCCGGGATCCTTCTCCGCCTTCAGCTGCTCAAAAACAGCGTCATCTACAATGGCAGTCTGGAGGCCGCCTCTTGTATAGTAAAGCGGAATCAAATAATCCTTTTCCAGGCCAATGTAATTGAGCGGAATTTCTTTTTCCTTGGTATGAAGCTTAACCTTTCCGGAATCCTTCAAGGGCATGAACCTTTGAAGAACGTCGCTGTAGCCTGTAAAAATGGCCTCATTTTCATCAAGGTCTTTTCTCCCGGCCGAGCTTTCACTGATGACCGGCAAGTCCATCTTATCGGTATCGAAATTCATTTCCTCCAGCTTTTTCCCTTGAATGTCTTTGACATCAATAGAGGCTGTAACTACTTCAATCCGTTTTTCCCTGTAATCGATGTTTTTTGAATCCAGCACCTGCCTGAACCGCACCGCGCTATCTTCGACCGTGAAGGAAAAATCATTTGGCACATTATCCCGCGCCATCTTTTCAGCCGAATAATAGGAGATATAGCTGAGTGAAAGCAATCCGATCGCCAGGGCGGAAACCGTAGTGATGATTGTAAGCAGCAGCGCATTCGATTTCATCCGGAACATGATGGACGAAAGGGAGAGCACTTCTTTTACATTCAAATATCCGTCCTTTTTCTTGCGAATCAGATAGATGATGAAGCTGACTGAGCCTTTATAGAAGAAATAGGTCCCGAGAATGACAGCTCCTAAAATGAAGATCATCGCCCCGAACAGTTCCGGCATCGATGTGAAATCTCCTTCGAACAGTATGCCTGACACATAATAGCCGGCCGCAATCAGGATGATGCCGAGAATGCCGATGATGATATTAAAAAAAGACATTTTCCGGATCTTTTCTTCAGCGGATGACTGGACCCTGAAGAGCGACAGGATGCTCTGTCCTTTAATGAACAGATAGTTTACCAGCATAATGAGCAGGTAGATGGCCGTAAAGATGATAAGGGTCTGCACGAGAGCCTTATTGGAAAAATAGAGCTCAGCCACCTCATCAACACCAGTGATTTTGAACAGAATCATCATCATCAGCTTGGAAACCAGGAAACCGGCCATCATGCCGATGAGGAGTGAGCCGTAGTAGAGCATGAAATTCTCTGCGGTCAGGATACGGAAAATCCGGCTTTTTGTCATGCCGATCAGCTGGAATAAGCCTATCTCCCGGCTGCGCCTTTTCGTAAACAGGCTGTTTGCATAAACAAGAAAGACTGCCACAATGGCCACAAGAAGTACAGAGGCCGCTTTCATCCCGGCCCCGCCCTTGATGGAGCCCTCAATCTCATCCATCGCCGGGTCATACTGCAGGGTGACAAACGCAAAATACAAGGCTGCGCTGAAGATAAGCGCGAAGATATACAGATAATAATTCTTCACATTCTTCTTCAGGTTCTTCCAAATCAGCTGGTTAACGCTCATCCTGCACACCGCCCAGCACAGCCTGCGTCTTCATAATATCCTTGAAGAAAGCCTGCCTTGTCTGCTCTCCTTTATTCAGCTGCGTGTAGATCTGCCCGTCTTTGATGAAAATCACGCGGCTGCAGTAGCTCGCCGCGGCGGGATCATGGGTAACCATGACGATTGTCGCCCTGCGGCTTTCATTCAATCCGCCAAGCTTGTTCAGAAGATCTGCGGCGGCCTTTGAATCGAGCGCCCCCGTCGGCTCGTCGGCGAAAATAATGCTGGGCTCATGAATAAAAGCCCGTGCTGCCGATGTCCGCTGCTTCTGTCCGCCGGAGATTTCATTCGGGTATTTATCTTTCAGGTCCATGATGCCAAGCTCTTCTGCGATGGTGTGGAAGCGCTGGTCCGCCTCCTTTTTTGCTACCTTCGAAATGGACAGCGGAAGGAGAATATTTTCCTTTACCGTCAGTGTGTCCAGAAGGTTATAATCCTGAAAAATAAAGCCAAGGTGGTTTTTCCTGAACTCGGCCAGTTTTTTTTCCTTCATGACTGTCATTTCCTTATCTTCAATCCGGATCGTTCCGCCGGTTGCTTTATCGATCGATGATAATACATTCAGCAAGGTTGTTTTTCCCGAGCCGGAGGCCCCCATGATGCCGACGAACTCGCCTTCGTGAATCGCCAGGTCAATGCCCTTCAGCACCTCCTGCCGGTTCAGCTTCGTGCCGTAGCTTTTATGGAGCTTGATTGCTTCTAGAATCGCCATATAAGCTTCCTCCTCTAATCTTGATAGTCTTATTATAAAAAGAACCCTGATGGAAATCCTTGCAGCAGACGAACAAAAAGGAAAAGCATGTGACAATCTTGTCACATGCTGATCACTTGGGAAAAATCATTTCTCTTTGGAAAGGAAAGGGTAAAAGCCGTGCCTTCTCTAAGAGCGGATTGCACCTCTATTTCAATGAGAAGCGGAACGGCCGCTTTTTTTGTGAGATACAGCCCCATCCCTGTAGCAGCATGGTCTTCATGCTTGAATGTAGAGGTAAAGCCTTTATCAAAAATACGGGGCAGGTCCCTTGGGTCGATTCCCCGTCCAAAATCGCGGATTTCAAGCTTTGTCTGCCCCTGCTGTTTCCAGCTCTTGATCTTAATGTCTCCTGCATCGCTGTATTTGATGCTGTTCGTCAGGATCTGCCTGATGATAAAAGCCAGCCATTTGCCGTCTGTCAGCACCTCTGTCTCCTCAAGGCTGATATCAAAGCCGATCCCTTTCTGGATGCACCAGGCTTTCATCGTCAGCAGCTCATGGTGGATGACTTCCTCCAGATCAATCTTCTGTATGTACAGGTCATTCTCAATAAACGGGATCCGCTTCTGGTGAAGCTGCTGGTCGAGAAGCAGATGGATTCGGAGCCATTCATAGGTAAGGTTCGATTTGAGCGGTCCGTCTTCCATCCTTTCAATCATCAGGTGCAAAGCGGTCAGAGGTGTTTTAACCTCATGGATCCAGGCAAGCATCTGGTCCTTTTCTGTCTCCAGGGCAAGGTGGAGATCCTGGGCCTCTTTTTTCAAAAGGGCGGACTGCTCATACATGGCTTCTTCCACAACCTTTTCAAACGGGCTGGAGGAGGCGGGGAGACTGCCTGGATCCAGGTCCCCTAACCGTTCCTCCAGGTTTTTATAAAAGCGAGCCTCCCGCTGATAGCGGACTGCCAGGAATATCAGAAACGAAATGAAAGACAGTCCCGCAAAGTACAGAATGCTATCGAAGGGAATGGCAGAATCGACGAATGAGATGAACAGCAGCAAAGCGTGGGCGAACAGGAAGAACAGAGTCCAGCTAAGCCGCTCCCGCAGAAAACGGCGTATCATGTGCTCTGCTCCTCCACTGCCATATAGCCCATTCCAACCTTTGTTTCAATAAAGCTGCCCAGCCCGATTTCCTCAAGCCTTTTGCGCAGGCGATTGATGTTAACCGTCAGGGTATTGTCGCTGATGAAGCGCTTATCATCCCACAGGCTGCTAATCAGCTGGTCACGCGTCACAATCTTGTTCTTCTGCTCAACCAGCTGCTTTAGAATGAACATTTCATTCTTGGTCAGCTCCACTCGCCCGGTTTCATTTTCCACGATTCCCCGTTCAAAGTCGATTGCAGCACCGCACCATGTCTTCAGCTTCACTTCATCCGTGCTGTAGCTGTAAACGCGGCGCAGGATCGCCTGGATCTTGGCAATGAGCACCTCAAAATGAAACGGCTTCTGCACAAAATCATCTGCACCCAGCTGCATCGACATCACCATATCTGTCGGATGGTCCCGAGACGACAAAAAGATGATCGGCACATTCGAACCCGACCGGATCATCCGGCACCAATGAAAGCCATCAAAGCGGGGCAGCTGAATATCAATGACTACCAAATCGGGCCTAATCTCCGCAAACTCCTCCATCACCAGGCTGAAATCCTTAATCCCATGCACCTCATACGACCACTGTCCCAGCCGCTCCTCCATCTCCTGAAAAAGAGACCGGTCATCCTCAACCAGCAAAATCTTAAACACACCCATCACCACACGTTTCTAATCAATTACCTCAAGTGTAAGGAAATAATGGAAAATGGGCAAGTGGGCCAGGGTGCCTGTCCCCTTGGCTCAAGTAGGCCAGGGGGACAGACCCCGTGGCTCGTGAGTGGGCCGGAGGTGCCTCAGCCCGGATATTAAATTCCATGAAAGGCCGCTTGCTTTTGATATCTATAACTCCGAGCAACGAAATGCATTTAGTTAGCCGCCAATCCAATGAGAAGAAAATCACCGCACTTTCAAAATAAGGATAGGCCCTCAGGAATATGGATAGAAGAGGCTATAAAAAGTGAGGGAAGTACATGGAGGATATGCATCGAATCTTGGAAGCCGCCGCGGCTGCCGGGGAACTTCCAATAGCGCTTGCTGTGATCATACATGTCGAAGGGTCATCTTATAAGAAAGAGGGAGCTGCCATGCTTCTGATGGCAAACGGGGAGGGGATAGGGACTTTGACAGCGGGCTGCCTGGAGGAGGATCTGGCGATTAGGGCCAAAGCCGTCCATGCAGAAGGGAAATCCTCGGCAGTCCAATATGACCTGAGCAGCGAGGACGATCTGTCCTGGGGGCAGGGGGCAGGATGCAACGGTGTGATTACCATCCTGCTAGAGCCGATTACAAAGGAATTGAGGCAGCATCTGCTCCTTTTAAAAGAGAACCTGGATAAAGGCAAGGCTGTTGTACGAATCATCCGGCTGACAGACTCGTTCGACCTGAAGGGAGAAGTGTATATAGCGGAAGATGGGACGAAATTTGGAAGCAGCAATTTTCCATTTACACTGGAAGTGGATAGAAAGGATCCTATTCTTCTAAATGAAACGGAGGGAGGTCCTGATTTATTTTTCGTCCATCCCATCTTTCCAGTGCCGCGCCTGTATGTCTTCGGGGCAGGGGAGGATGCGAGGCCTCTCGTTTCCCTGGCAGCAAGAACCGGATTCAAGGTTTTAATAGTAGATTGGCGGCCTGCTCTATGCTCTCCTGAACATTTCCCTGAAGCTGCCGGATGGATTGTTGGAAAAGCAGAAGAAGTGCTGGATAAAATCATTTTTTCAAAAAGGGACTTTGCTGTCATTATGACCCACCAATTCGAGAAGGACCGGATGATTCTGGCGCGCATGAAGGATGCCCCCCTGTCCTACATAGGTGTGCTGGGTCCCGCCAGAAGGACAGAACGCCTCCTGGGCGGCCGAACTGCCCCGGAGGCAGTCCATTCTCCTGCCGGCCTCCCGATCGGAGCGAAGGGCCCCGAGGAGATCGCTGTCAGCATTGTAGGCGAAATGATCCGGAAATTGAGGAGCCGTCCATGATCATCGGCATCTATCTGGCTGCCGGCAGAAGCAGGCGGATGGGGAAGGATAAGCGTTTCCTCTCTTACCATGGTATGCCGCTCGGTTCAGCCGCCCTAGGGGAAGCACTGGTTTCCAGGCTGGATCAGATTGTGATTGTCACTGAAAAGGAAGATTCATTGAAATGGCTTCAGCCTTCTTTTTTAATACTGCCCTACTCACACAAATGGAGCCGCGCCGTCTGCAGGGAAGCGGCCAGGGGCCAGGGCCATTCAATCTCATGCGGCATCCGGGAGGCGGTACGCAGCAAAGCAGATGCGGCAGTCATTCTTCTCGCAGACCAGCCTTTCGTTGGAGCTGAACAGATTAACAGATTAATAGATTGCTATAAGGAAGAAGAGTGCCTGTTTGTCGCCCCCGCAAGCCAGAAGGTCCCGATGCCGCCCGTCCTCTTTTCCAGCGCCTGTTTTCCTCTTCTGCAAGCACTAAAAGGAGATCAGGGGGCACGGTCCATCATCCGGGGGGAACTTTTTCAGCAGGGGAAAATCATCGATTTCCAAAAGCCGCTGCTTTTCTATGATGTCGACACACCGGAGGATTACGAAGTACTGAAAGAGCTGAGGGGGGAGTGAGTTGGACTATATCGGAAAAAGTGTCATACGCAAGGAAGCCTATGATAAAGTGACCGGCAAAGCGAAGTATACCAATGATTATCAGCAGACAGGGACGCTGCATGCCAAGATGCTCATCAGTCCGCATGCCCATGCCGATATCGTCTCCATCGACTTCTCGGAAGCAAAGAAGATTCCTGGTGTAAAAGCAGTATTAGGCGATGAACCCTTTCCGCTTGCCGGGGAAGAAATCAAAGACAGGCCGCCGATCGCCTATAAAAGGGTGAGATACCATGGGGAGCCTGTAGCGGTCGTTGTGGCAGATACACCGCTGAACGCAAAAAAGGGGGTGGACGCGATCAAGGCTGAGTACAGGCCGCTTCCTGCCGTCCACTCACCAAGGGAAGCCCTTAGAAGCGATGCCCCGCTCGTCCATGAGAACCTAGGAAGCTATGAGAAAAGGGAGCGGGTCTATCCGGTGCCAGGCACCAATATCGCCACCATGGACAAAATCCGCAAAGGAAATATTGAGCAGGGCTTCAGGGAGAGCGAAGTGGAGGCAGAGTTTTCAATCTCCTTCCCGCCCTCTGACCATGCGGCCATGGAGACCCGCTGTGCCACAGCTGAAATCCGTGGAGATGGCGAGGTGATTTTCACAGCCTCCAGCCAGGCTCCTTTTGCGATAAAAAAACTGATGGAATGGTATTTCGGCATCCCTGCCGGAAGAGTGATCGTCCACACACCGCTTGTAGGCGGGGCATACGGGGGGAAAGCCTCGGTGCAGCTGGAGGTCATCGCCTATCTGGCTTCCCTTGCAGTCGGCGGCAGGCCCGTCAAACTGCTCAATACAAGAGAAGAGGATATGATCACCTCTCCGGTCCATATTGGGCTTGAAGCAACCGTAAGGATCGGGGCCACAAGGGACGGCATCCTCAAAGCGGCTGAAATCGAATTCTTCTTTGACGGCGGCGCCTATTCCGATAAATCGGTTGATATCACACGCGCAGCTGTGGTCGACTGCACCGGGCCGTACAAGATCAATCACATCTACTGCAACTCCTACTGCATCTATACCAATCATCCGTATCCTGGCGCTTACAGGGGCTACAGCCACAGCGAGGTCCACTTCGCCTTTGAACGGACAATGGATGTGCTGGCTGAAAAACTGGCCATGGACCCGCTGGAGCTGCGCTTGAAAAATAGCATCAAGGCAGGCGATGCCACACCGACACAGGTAGTCCTCAGCCCGAGCCGGATCGGGAATCTGCCTCTGTGCATCGAACGGTTAAAGTACTTGATGAAATGGGATGAAGGGCAGCTGTCTGAAACGGGAGACAGGACCATCCGCGCAAAAGGCGTCTGCTGTGTGTGGAAAACATCGACCTTTGATACGGATGCCACTTCAGGAGTGATCCTGACTTTCAATCCGGATGGGAGCATCAACCTGATGTCAGGCGTGGTGGAGATCGGGACCGGGACGAAAACCGTGCTTGCCCAGATGCTGGCTGACCGGCTGAAAATGAATGTCGATCAGATTCATGTAAAAATGGCTGTTGATACCCAGACCGTGCCTGAGCATTGGAAAACGGTCGGGAGCCAGGGAGTCCATATGGCAGGCAAGGCAGTCCTGGCAGCCGCGGATGATGCCATCAGGCAATTGAAGGACCTGGCATCCTGCGTATTGCAGGTTCCTTCAGTTGATCTTGAGACTGCCGGCGGAAGAGTATTCATAACGGACCGTCCCCATATTGGGCTGGACATAAGGGAGCTGGCCTATGGCTACACATATCCGAATGGCCATACGATAGGGGGCCAGATCATTGCTGCCGGGTATTACACACCACCTCTCGTATCCTATCTTGACCCTGAAACAGGTGCCGGGGACCCTGGGCCGGAATGGACGGTGGCCGCCCAGGGGGTTGAGGTGGAGCTTGATAAAAGGGACCTGACATACAGGATTCTGAAAGCCTATACGGTCATGGATATCGGAAAGGTCTTAAATGAAAAAGGGGCCCTTGGCCAGGTGATGGGGGCGATGAATATGGGAATCGCTTTTGCTGCCAGGGAATCTTTTGTGTTTGATCGGGAGGGAAGAATCTTGAATCCGCAGCTTCGAACCTACCGCCCGCTCCATTATGGAGAAGAGCCGGAATATATCACTGAATTTGTGGAAACGCCTCACCTTGCGGGTCCTTATGGAGCCAGAGGAGCCGGCGAGCACGGACTCATCGGCATGCCTGCCGCGCTTGGGAATGCCCTATCCCTCGCCATCGGTGTCCAGCTTGATACTCTTCCTCTCCTGCCTGAAACATTGTGGAGAAAAGTCAGCGGGGTAAAGCGATGATTCCTTTTGACTTCCAATACAGCAAGCCGCAGTCCATTGAGGAGGCAGTCAGGCAATACTATGAAAATAGAAGCAGCGGGAAAAAGCCTTCTTATTTTTCCGGGCTTACAGAGCTGATTACATTGGGAAGGCTCAATCTTGTTTATACGAATGCCGTCATTGATCTGAAAGGAATTGAAGGATATCAGGGCTTGGGAGAGGATGAGCATTATCTGATTTTTGGGGGAGGGGCAACCCTGACAGCCATTGCGGAATCGGGCTTATTCCCGCTGCTTGCAAAGACGGCAGGCGAAATCGCCGACAGGACGTCACGCAATAAAATTACACTCGCCGGCAATATCTGCGGCCAGTTTTTTTACCGGGAAGCCGTCCTGCCGCTGCTGCTCTCAGACTGCCTGCTCGGGATCGCCGGGAGTGAGGGGTTTGCTTTCCAACCAATCCATCAGGTGTTTGACCAGGAAATCAGGCTTAAAGAAGGAGAATTCCTCTTTTCCATACTGGTTGAAAAAAAGTACAGGGATCTGCCGTACGTGAGCATCAAAAGGAGAAAACAGTGGGACACAGGCTACCCGCTCGTAACGGCAGCCGCACTTCTGAAGGAAGGAGAAATCCGGATGGCCTTCAGCGGTGTCTGTCCTTTCCCGTTCCGTTCCCGGGAAGTGGAAATGATACTGAATGACAGGGCGCTGACAGCCGCCGAACGGGCTGAAAGAGCTCTCGCCTATCTGCCGCAGCCCGTCCTGGATGATGTAGAGGGGTCGAAAGAGTACAGATTATTTGTATTAAGGAACACCATAACCGATTGCATTCAACAGTTAGAGGGTGAGAGGCAATGACCAGCTCTAAGCGGCTGATGCTTATTGTGAACGGAGAGGAAATGGAGCTGACCGCGAGGCCTGCAGACACTCTATTATATGTGCTGCGGGTGCGCCTGGGCCTGACTGGTTCAAAGCCGGGCTGCCTGAACGGCGACTGCGGGGCATGCACCATACTGGCTGATGATATCCCGATCAAATCCTGCCTGATGCTGGCGGTTGAAGGAGAGGGTAAAAGAATCCAGACAATTGAGGGGATGAAGAATGCCCCGATCCAGAAAGCATTCGTCGAACACTTCGCATTCCAATGCGGCTATTGCACATCAGGCTTCATCATGAATGCCCACGCCCTCGCCCGGACAGACCCGCATGCAGACGAAGAAACCATAACAGAATGGCTCCAATCCAATATCTGCAGATGCACCGGATACAAAGAAATCCAGCAGGCCATCCACTCGGTGCTGCGGCAGGGAGCCAAGGGGACAGACCCCGTGGCTCAGCCGAAAGAGGGACAGTAAGCCTGTCCCTCTCTTTGCTATATTTCCACCTCGGTACCTGCTCCGAGTTCGAGTGCTTTCTGATAGACAGCACTGGCAATGGCCAGGTCGAAATAGGCTGTGCCAACCGATTTGAAAAAGGTGATTTCCTGGTCATTTTCCCTGCCGGAAATCTGCCCTGCTGCGAGCTCCCCGAGTTCACCGTGCAGCTGATCAAAGCTCCAGGTCCCCGAATTTGCCGGAATGATCAAATCGCCAGCCTCTTCTTTTACGCCCTCAATCGTATCAGCCACAATTTTAGAGCATTTCAGCAGCGTCTCCTCTCCGACTTCCTGCATATGAGGCTGATAAGAGCCGACACCGTTGATATGGGTGCCGGGTTTGAGCGCTTCCTCTGAAAAAACAGGAGTGGAAGAGCGGGTGGCGCAGATAATGATATCCGCTTCGGCAGCGGCACTGTCAGCATCGCCGGAGATTGTGATTGTCCCGTCAAAGTCCGGGCAGAGATCTTTAATTTTCCCGGCAAACCGATGGGCCTTATCTGTCGTGCGGTTATAAAGGATAACACTGGAAATCTCCCTGACTTCAAGGACGGCCTGCAGCTGTTCCTCTGCCATTGCCCCGCAGCCGATGACAGCAACAGTCCGGGCATCCTCCCGCGCCAGATGCGCAGTTGCCACCCCGCTGATCGCCCCGGTCCGCAGGCTTGTCAGATAGGAGGCGTTCAAAAGGGCAAGGTGATCGCCATTCCTGGCATCACTTAATAAAATCACCCCCTGGGTCGTTTTCTTGCCGATGGAAGGGTTGTGCGGGAAAATGGTAACAGCTTTGACAACGGATTTTCCAGCCGATGGCATGGCGCACGGCATATAAAGGGCAGATGCTTCATGCTCGGGGATATCGAGGACTGTCCGGTGCGGATTGAGGATTTCAGCTTCTGTTTGCCGGATCAGGCCTTCCCTCATATCCTGGAGGGCATTTTTCATAGAATAAAAGGATCGTATGTCTTTTTCGGATAAAATAAGCATTCATAATTCCTCTCTTTCTGAAAAAAAGGAACTGCCGCAGCAATTCCTTTTTCATTTTTTAAAGCGTAGCGTTTGTCTTTGGGGTTTCTGAGATCACTGTGCTGGTGTCCAAGTCCTGGTTGTTCCGGTCCTTGATGCTTGCCACGGCAACCAGAGAGATGGCAGCAGTCAGCATAATATAAAGGGCAACCGGGACATAGGAGTTGTCATATGCCTGGAGCAGGGCGGTCGCAATCAGCGGCGCGGTTCCCCCGGCAAGGGCAGCCCCGATCTGGTAGCCCAGGGAAATGCCGGTATAGCGGACATTCGATTTAAAAATCTCAGAGAACATAGTCCCGAGCACAGCCGTTATAGGGGCCCAAATGATACCGAGGCCGAGGACTGTCGCAACGATCAGCATCAGGGAAGATCCCTGCTGAAGCATCCAGAAATAAGGGAAAGCATAGAGCATCATTAAGATTGTGCCTCCGACATACAGCTTCTTTCGGCCAATCTTATCAGAAAGGCCGCCCATGATCGGAATCAGGATGGTTGTGACAATCGTGGCAATGGTGACCGCGTTGAGCGTCACTGTCCTGGAAAAGCCGAGCTGGGTGGTCGCATAGGAAACAATGAAGGTTGAAAAAATATAAAAGGGTGCGGTTTCGACTACCTTGGCGCCAACCGCAATCAGCACTTCCTTCCAATGGGTGCGCAGTGTTTCGACGAACGGAACCTTTGCGATTTCACCCTTTTCCTGGGCTTTCTTAAAAGAAGGTGTCTCATCGATCCCTTTGCGGATCCACAGCCCGAAAATAACGAGCAGGGCGCTAAGGATGAAAGGGACGCGCCAGCCCCATGACATGAAGGCCGCTTCCGGGAGCAGCGACATGATGGATAATGCCAGTGTGCCGAGCAGCATTCCGATCGTCACGCCCATCTGCGGGACGCTGCCGAACAGGCCGCGCTTCTCTTTAGGCGCATACTCCACTGCAAGCAGGAGCGCTCCGCCCCACTCGCCGCCAAGCCCGATGCCCTGGATCAGGCGAAGGATAATCAAAAGGATTGGCGCTGCCACCCCGATGGAAGCATAAGTAGGCAAAAGCCCCATTAAAACGGTTGATCCCCCCATCAGCGACAATGTCAGGACAAGCGTTTTCTTCCTGCCGATCCTGTCGCCGATATGGGCAAAAATCACACCGCCCAGCGGACGAATGAAGAATGCCAGCGCAAATGAAGCATACGCCAGCAGCAGGCCGACCGCCGGATCTTCACTGTGGAAGATCACCTGATTAAAAACAAGCGCCGCCACCGTCCCGTACAGGAAATAATCAAACCACTCAATCGAACTGCCTATCAAACTTGCAATCAATACCTTATTCGCCACTTTCTTATCCACGGGCATCTCTCCTTCTAAATGGATTTCACTTCAAGCACTTCCCCTGAATCCGGCCCTGCAATATGTATAGGGAAAAAAAGGACAAAAACCAGCCATGGCAAAATGCTATACAGACTAGGATATAATCTAAGCCTTCCGGAAACAAGAGTAAAAGATAATTAATTATAAATTTTCTGAAAAGTAATTATCAAGGCCGATGACTCAGATATCAGCAATACAGACCCTGACTGCCATAACTGAACTGTTTTTGTGAGATAATAAAAGCAAAGATACAGTGCGAAAACCAACAAGAGGGAAGAGTGAGAATGGAGAAATCAGAGAAGATCTTTTTCGATTATGCCAGTGACCGTGATTTGAGCCAGTCGGAGATGGACATCCTTTCCTTTCTGATAAAAAGGAAATTTGAGGACAAGCCTTTGAGCATCCGAAACGCGGCTGATGAACTGTATGTTTCAACCACCTCCATCATGAGGCTCTGCAAGAAGCTTGGCTTCAGCGGCTATAGCGAGTTTATTTTTAATTTAGGGCTAAAGATCAAGAATGCGCATGATTCCGACCACGGGTCGGTTGTTGAGATCCATTCGCCCCTGGAGGAATCAAGGCAGGAATTCGTCCGCAATTTTAATTCCAGCTTTGAAGCTCTTGATGAGAAAAGCATCCAGGCATTCCTGGCTGAAATAGAGAAAAGCAGCAAGATTTATTTTTATGGGGCGGGCTTTTCTACCCTGTTTTCCAATTATCTTTCAAAAAAGCTGGAGCTGTTTGGCTATTATGTATCCAATGCCTCCACAAGCGACAGCCGGGCCATCTTTTTCAACAATATCCAAAAGTATGACGTCATGATTGTCTTTTCCCGTTCAGGCGAGACTGGCAAGGTCATAGAAAAAATGAAGATTGCCAAGGATAAAGGAATCAGGACCGTCCTTTTTACAGGCAACAGCCGCAGCACAACTGCCAATCTTGCAGATATCGTCTTTTCCGTCCTTGACCCGACGATCGAATCCCAGCAGGAGTTTCAGGTAACCTCCTATGAATCCAATATGTTCATGATGATTGATATTATCCTCATTCTGGCGATTAAAAAGGGAATCATCAAGGAGTATTGAGGAAAAGCGAAGCAGGGGGCACCGAATGAACTGCAAATGCTGATAGATTCTTTTACAGGGAAGTCCACATTGGAATACGAGATAATATGCCAATTTCAAGTATCGTAAAGACCGCGCCTGATAAGAAACGGACTTCCCTATTTCCCCTTACAAGACCAGGCCTTCACCCCGAACATCCCCTGAACGCAACATGTAACATGTTACGTTTTTTGTTCACATAGTACAGAATCCCGAGAAAGCCTTTTCATAAATTTGGCCCATGCTTATACTTTGAATTGTAAACGACAGCTTTTGATCGATGGAAAGGAAGTTGCATATGAAAAAGGTTGTAAATGGTCTTCAGCTTTTTGGTAAATCCATGTTTGCTCCTATTTTAATACTGCCAATCATTGGCCTATATATTGCGTTCGGGAACGTGTTTGGAAACGGAAATCTCGCACAATATATTCCGTTCCTCGACCACCCGGTGATCCAGAACATCGGAAAGTTCATTTCTTCTTCCGCTGTTTCGATCCTGCAGAACCTGGCGCTGATTTTTGCGGTCGGGATTCCAATCGGGCTGGCAAAAAAGGATAAAGGCTATGCGGCCTTAACCGGTCTTGTCACTTTCGTTATATTCATCAACGCTATGAATCAGGTGCTGAAGCTATCTGACCGCCTGGTGCCGGCTGAGGAAATGCAAATGGCCGGACAAGGGATGGTGCTGAACGTTCAGGTGCTGGAGATGGGGGTATTCTCAGGAATCCTCATCGGAGCCCTGGTAGGTGTCCTGCATAATAAATATTCCAGCACAGAATTCAAGGGTGTGATGTCCATCTATTCCGGACACCGCTTTGTGGCCATACTGGCCATCCCGACTGCGATGCTCCTTGGTGCCTTTGCAGCAGAATTCTGGCCGATTGTCCAGAATGGAATCACCAATTTGGCCAACGGCATCAAGAGCATGGGGGCATTCGGCTTCCTGATCTACGGCTTCCTGGAAAGGATTCTAATCCCGACTGGACTCCACCACCTCGTCTACACTCCATTCCTGTATACAGAGCTTGGCGGCACACAGTCAATTGCCGGGGAAATTGTCCATGGTGCAAGGAATATCTACTTTGCTGAAATGGCTGATTCATCTGTAAAGGTGCTTAGCGATACCGTTAACTGGGATGCCCGCGGCTTGAGCAAAATGTTCGGCCTGATGGGGGCTGCCCTGGCCATGTACATGGCTGCCGACAAGAAGAAGAGAGCGGTTGCGAAGGCAATCCTTGTGCCGGCTGCATTCACTTCCTTCCTTTTGGGTGTTACCGAACCGATTGAATTTGCATTCTTATTTACGGCTCCGATCCTGTTTGCCATCCATGCCGTCCTGGCTGGAGTAGGGATCATGCTCTTGCATATATTTGATGTCCATGCAATCGGTGCCAATGGCGTTATTGACTTCCTGCTTTACAACCTGCCTCTTGGCACAGAAAAATCGAACTGGCCGATGTTTATCCTGGTCGGACTGATCATGTTCGCTGCTTACTTTGTCATCTTCCGCTTCCTGATTGTAAAGCTGGATCTGAAGACACCGGGACGCGAGGAAGACACTGCAGCAGAAGGACAGCCTGTGCACGCTAAAAGAGAAGCAGCAGCTGGAAATGCATCTGCGATGGGTGAAACGATCATCGCGGCTTTGGGCGGCACAGAAAATATTGAAAATGTTGATAACTGCTATACACGTCTAAGACTTGTCCTGAAGGACCCCGGCAAGGTGGATGAAGGCCTGCTGAAGGAAACAGGTTCAAAAGGTGTCATAAAGTCAGGGAATAACGTTCAGGTTGTGTACGGATTAAATGTAAAAACGGTCCGAGAATCTGTTGATCAAAACTTAGGGGGAATTTAACCATGACTACTTATAAAATGGCTATTGCAGGCGGAGGAAGCACGTATACACCGGGAATTGTCAGAAGCCTGATGGATCGTTTGGAAGATCTGCCATTGTCGGAAATTCGCTTCTATGATATTGATGGAGAGAGGCAATCAAAGGTTGTTGTGGCAGCCAAAGCGGTTATTGCTGAATATACAGATCAAATTAAGGTGATTGATACAACCGATCCGGAAACAGCCTTTGAAGATGCAGACTTTGTTTTTGCCCAAATGAGGGTCGGCAAATATGCAATGAGGGAGCTGGACGAAAAAATTCCATTATCCCATAACGTTGTTGGCCAGGAAACATGCGGGCCAGGCGGACTGGCATATGGCTTAAGGACAATTTTCCCGATGGTCGAACTCATTGATTATGTTGAAAAATACGCAAAAGATTCATGCTGGATTGTCAACTACTCCAACCCTGCTTCCATCGTTGCTGAGGGAGTGCGCAAGCTGCGCCCGAATGCAAAGGTCGTCAATATTTGCGATATGCCTGTTGCAACCATGCGCAATATGGCAGGGATCCTTGGAGTCGGCAGGGAAGACTTGAATGTGGATTATTTTGGGCTCAATCATTTCGGGTGGTTCACGAAGGTAGAAGTTGACGGTGTTGACCGTCTGCCGGAGCTTCGCGAGCATGTCAGCAAGTACGGACTGCTGACTGAGGACATCTCCAAGATTGACTACCGACATGCTGATTCATCATGGATCAAGACGTTCAAGAATATCAAGCCAATCATGGATATGTTCCCTGATTACCTGCCAAATCCTTATCTGCAGTACTATCTGCTGCCTGACTATATCGTTGAGAACTCCAACAAGGAGCATACACGTGCCAATGAGGTCATGGAAGGCCGGGAAAAATCACTGTTCGAAACAGTGCGCAAGTTTGAGGAAACCGGTGTGCTTGAAGATGCCTTCCACGTTGGCGTACATGGCATCTTTATCGTCGACGTTACCGTTTCAATCGCGAAAAACCTCGCTAATCGCTATCTGGTTATGGTGGAAAACAACGGCACCATCCCAAATCTTCCGGCAGACGCCATGATCGAAGTGCCTGCACTGATCACCAATAAAGGACCGGTCGCTGAATATGTGGGAGAGATCCCATACTTCCACAAAGCGATGATCGAGCAGCAGCTTGCTTCCGAGAAGATCCTGGTAGAAGCCATCACAGAAGGCTCATATGAAAAAGCATTGCAGGCCTTCACTCTGAATAAAACCATCCCATCCGCTTTCGTGGCGAAAAAAGTGCTGGATGACCTTATTGAAGCTAATAAAGAATACTGGCCAACCCTTGAAAAGAAATATAAAGAAGGCGTACTGGCATAAGCACACAGAAAGGCTCCTTCCATGGCGGAAGGAGCCAGTTTTTTGTACCGGGGAGAGTTTCAATGGCCGGGCGGCAAATTGCCTGCCATTTATTCCTTCTCCTCCAAATCCTCAATCAGCTTCTTCATCTCCTCAATTTCCCTGCGCTGCGCTTCAATGATATCCTCAGAGAGCTTCTTGACCCTCGGATCGGAAATGCCGGCGCGTTCACTCGTCAGGATGGCGATGGAGTGGTGGGGGATCATCGCTTTCATCCATGCGGTGTCATCGATGGTAGCCTGGCTGCGGACGAGCCAGAGGGAAACCGCGAATACGAGGGCGCTTCCCGCTAAAATCATATAATTCAGCTGCTTATTTTTGTACATTTTCCACATGAACAGCAGCATGACAATGGCCATGGCCGATCCCATGATCAGCGCCATATACACCCGTGTCTCGCTGTAAAAAATATGATCGAGCTGAAAAACATTCAAATACATAAGTCCGAACATAATGATCGTTGAAACGGCGATCATCAGGCCAAATCTTGCGTAATGCTTCATTGCAAACCCCTCTTTCTCTATAGTTTCTATACTGCTCGTTCCCTTGCTGCACCCGGAACAAACCAGAAATTCTCCAGGCGGCTTATATCGTGGCCGGCACAAAAAGCCGGAAACTGATGTCTCCGGCTTTCCTTTTATTCATTGTCATTCAAATATGGGGACAAGAAACCTGTCCCTTCATCCTGCTCAAGCCTCCGGATCAATCTGCCTGACAATCTCCTCGCAGATCTGATGGGTGATGAGCGAGTCTTCGATGGAGGGATCCGGAGTTTTATTCTGCCGGACCGAGTCGAGGAAATGGCCGATCAGCTGGTAGAAGCCGCGTTTGTAGAGGGTGGGCTCCCAGTCGCCGAATTTGGTCACCTGAATGCTTTTGTCATGATAGTGGACCGTTTCGACAAGGGCATTGACCACAAACTTATCCTGGCCGGTGCTGTACTCGATGATTTCCTCAGTAACCCCGCCATTGCGGTTCATGATGCCGACCGCCGTGCTGCTTTCCCCGATCAGCTGAACGATGAGGTGGTCCAGTTTGCCGCCTGATCCTTTTGACTGGACAGTAACATCCTTGATCGGCTCATCCATGAGGAAGCGCAGTGTGTCAACAACATGGATGAAGTCTTCCACCACGAATCGCCTTACAGCGTCAGGGGAGGAAAAGCGGTTCTTCTGCATCAGAATAAGGTTTGCCCGGCCATGCTCCTTCAGCTCCCTTACCCTTGGAATGAAGCGGCGGTTAAAGCCTGTCATGGCAATTTTGCCTTTTTCTTTTGCCAGACTGACAATCCTTTCGGTTTCTTCCAAGTTCATGGAAACCGGTTTGTCTATGTATACATGGATGTCATGCAAAAGCAGTTTTTGGGCAATTTCAAAATGTGCCTCGGTCGCGGTGCTGACAATGGCTGCCTCAGCCCCTGCAGCAATCAGCTCCTCAACAGTGCCTGCCGTTTCCCTGATTCTGTACTTGTCTGCAAGCTGATTGAGCGTCTCCGCATTTCTTGTACAAAGCACAAGTTCAATCTTTTCCTGTTCCGACAATACAGGCAGATATGCCTTTTTAGCAATGTCTCCAAGGCCGATGATGCCAATTTTCATATGCTCACTCCGTTCCAAAAATTTTTATACAAATGAATTGGTGATCCCGCCCTTGCCGGCATAGGTGCCCTTCACCGCGCCCACATATAGTTGACGATGGTACCGGCTCTCAATCCTGGATCTTAAATACTCTGCATCTTTTATATTCCCTATATGGGAAATAGCGAAGACTGTATTGGAAAAATCGGCTTGACTCTCTCCGATAAGGTCAAAAGGCCATTGGAAAACCGCTTAGTGCCGCGGACCATTTCCAGCATTTCAATACCTTTATACTGGTTATATGATTTGCCGCTGTCTCCCTGATTATAGCAATTCCGCTAAAAAAGGTATGGGCAGGTGCTTCAGTTTAAAAAAAACAAATATTATGTGATCAACAATAGTGTATATCGCATAGTATGTAGTATACTGTATGACATATAGCAAACAACCCAGAAATACATGAGATCAATGAGGTGAAGCTGATGGATTCATTGCTGAACAGTTTAATGACGGAATTGCGGAGGGGGACATTGACGCTTGCGGTGCTCAGCCAGCTGGATACGCCTCAATACGGCTATTCGCTGGTGCAGAGGCTGGAGGAGGGCGGCATTGCGATCGAGCAGAGCACTCTGTACCCGCTCCTGAGAAGACTGGAAAAGCAGGAGCTTGTCACAAGCAGCTGGGATACGAGCGAAAGCAGGCCGCGGCGCTACTATGTGCTGAGCGATTACGGGACAGAGGTTTACAAAGAGCTGAAAAAAGAGTGGGAGCGGAGCACACAGGACCTTCGCGGCCTGCTGAAAGGAGATGGAAAGGATGAACCTGATTGAGCTTTACATTCAAGAGGTTGCTCGCCGCCTTCCAGAAGGGAAGCGGGAGGATATCGGACTGGAGCTTCGTTCGACAATCGAGGATATGCTTCCGGATGATTATGGAGAAAAAGATGTAAAGGAGGTGCTCGCAAAGCTTGGCAGCCCTGCACGGCTGGCGGCAAATTACATGGACCGGCCAATGCACCTGATCGGCCCGCGGTATTTCGATGTATACGTGCATCTCATCAAGCTGATTCTGCCCATCGCGGCAGTTATCGCATTCCTAGCAAATGCAGCTGTCGAAATCATGGCCCGGAACACCGGGGAATCTGCGCTTGATATTATTCTCGCCGTTTTTGGAACGGGCATTTGGGGGATGCTCGGCGCCGGCATCCAAACGCTATTCTGGCTGACACTGGTGTTTGCCGTCATCGAACGGACTGACAAAGGAAACAATCAGGAGCCTGTAACAGACAGCCTGCAAAAATGGACCCCGGACGACCTGAAAAATGTCCCGCAGATCAGCAGGGAAAAAAGGATTCCGAAGCATGAGCCAATCGCTGGCCTGATCATGACCATTATTTTCGCCGCCCTGTATTTCAATGCCGATAGGATCATCGGACTGTATGAACAAGGCGGCGCCGGATTGGAATTCAGGATACCGGTATTCCAGCAGGACATCCTGAATTCCTATTGGCCAATTGTAATGGCTGCCGTCTTTCTGAAGCTCGTATTGATTTTGTTTAAATGGATGAAGGGACAGTGGACGAAGGGGCTGGCGATCTTGACAGCTGCCTCACAGGCCATATCCTTAGCAGCTTTTATCCTCATCTTCAGCAATTCCGCTGTTTGGAACAAGGACTTTACTGGTTATATGGATGAACTCTTCCATGCTTCGCTCCGCCTTGAACATTGGGTTCTCTGGGGCGGCATTGTCTCTATCATTGTCTTTGGTGCGATAGAGGTGTACCACGCCTTCAGAAAATCCCGGATCCGCTAAAAAAAGAAAAGCCCGCCATAAAAGGCGGGTTTATTGCTGGGCCGGAATGTCGCTCATCAAGGCATGTGTATTTCCTTCAGTATCCTGGAAAAACGCCATCCATGTCTCGGTATCCCCCATTTTGGCGACCATGTGCGGATCGCCTGTGAAGCCTGCTCCTTTTTCAGCAAGCTCCCTGCAGGCTTTGCGGATATCCTCCACCTGGAAATAAAGGACTGAGCTTGGATGGGCAAACTCTTCCTTTTCCGGCAGGCTCAGCATCAGGCGCTGTCCGCCGCATTCAAAGAATGCCATTGTCTCCATGCTGAATAAGAGGGGAAGCCCCAGTACATCCCGGTAAAATGGGACTGCTCTTTCCATATTTTTGACCGGGATGCCGATCTGGCTGATTTTCTGGATTTCCTGCATGTCTATCACTCCTTAACTTTTCTTCTTCTCCAGCATAGTCGAAAAACCAGTCTCATTCTTGTCCAATCTCACCTTTTTCCGGTGCTGGAGGGGGGATAACCCTGTATGCTTCCTGAACATTTTGCTGAAAGAGGAGGGGGTCTGAAAGCCCACTGGAAAGCTGATATCCGTCATATTCCACTCCTCTTTTTCCAGCATATCCTTCGCCTTTCTGATGCGGAACTCTGCCAGATGCTGATGAGGCGTCCTGCCGAAGAATCCTGTATAAGACCTGAGCAGATGATTAGGCGAAAGGCAGGCGATTCTTGAAAGCTCATCTAATGTAACCGGGCTTGCATAGCAGGCCCTTATATATTCATTGGCTGTCATCAGGCGCTTATTGAGTTCCTCTCGTGTTGAACGCTTCTCGGCTCCGATAGCTGAGGCTTCCCTTCTTGCATATGACTGTTCAAGGAGAATCTCCTGCATAAGCGGGTAAAACAGCTCTTCATAGGCAGCCGGATCTTCCGAAAGCAGATGTGCCTCCTGCAATCCCGCTAGCCGGCCGCTCAAACCCGCTCCGGGCTGGTATGTCCTCTCAAAGAATCCCTCATCACAGGCAGGGCGGAAGGGGTCGCTGAGAAGCCTGTCAGGATCTGCTGTGAGCGACTGCAGCACCTCCCCTGCGAACCCGTCCCGGAAAAATACACAAAATGACTCGACCGGGTGTGCCTCCTCAATCGAAAGGGCATAATCCCCTTCATTCAAAAGCAGATAGCGTCCTTCCTCCACAGCATAAGTTCCGGGACCTTTTTTATACCGGGCACGGCCGTTCCGAAAGGTTTTGACCGACAGCTGGCCGCCTCCTTCCCAGTAAAATTCATTGCTCCTGGCTTGGAGCACATAATTTGATGCAGGATGCTTATTCATTCTTCTCACCTGTACGTTTTTCCCAGAATTTGAATAATTCTATTATAGCGCAGACTTCCTCCAGAAGATCTTTTATTCATAGAAATCCTGTCTTGAATTCTGAAAATTATACCACCTTTTGAAAAGAGGCGTTATAATATTCCTATTCGCTAAAGCATGGCTTTGGCTTCGGTCATTGTTCCTATCAATCTACCATTTAAAAAAGAGGGTTGTCTGCCATGAGCAAATGGTCAGTGTTTGCCTATACATCTCTAAGCTTCTTTTTTGTCATCAGCTGTACGATGGCAGTTTTCTATGGATATAAAGTAATTGCCCATCATGTTCCCCAGGAACCCGGCAAGCTTGAGGATTACCGCTATCACTTTGTGCTTGTGCCGGAGGAATTGGATAATGAGTACTGGAGGCTTGTTGAAAAAGGGGCCAGGAAGGCTGCGGAGGAAGCAGGTGTTGTTCTTGAATATGCCGGTCCGAATCAGGCCAGCATTGACGAACATCTGGAAACCATTGAAAAGGCAGCTGCTTCTAAGGTTGATGGCATCATCACACAGGGTCTGAGTGATGAGCAGTTCACGCCCCTCATCAATAAAGTGGTCGGGAAAACCCCTGTTATCACCATTGATACAGATGCAGCCAACAGTGAGCGCGTTGCCTATATCGGCACTGATAATTATTATGCCGGCTATCTGGCCGGAAGGGCGCTTGTGAAAGATCTGAACGGAAAGGCTGAAGTCGCCATCATCACCGGCAATTTCTATGCAAACCACCAGATCCAGCGGGTAAACGGCTTTAAGGCTGCAGTCGGAAGCGAAAAGAACATCCGCATCATTGATGTGGAAGAATCCGAGATCAGCAGAGTAAAGGCGGCAGAAAAGGCGTATCAAATCTTAAAAGAGCATCCGAATGTAACCGCTTTCTACGGAACCAGTGCTCTTGATGCCATCGGGATCGCCCAGGTGGTGGAAATGATGCAGAGGCAGGGGGATATTTACGTCATGGGCTTCGACACGCTTCCTGAAACCCTTGACTATATGAAGGATGGCACCATCCAGGGAACGGTCGTTCAGGAGCCGTTCGAGATGGGCTATAAGTCTGTCAGGATGATGATTGACCTGCTTGAAGGCAGGGAGGTTCCGCCTCTTGTCCATACGGATACAAAGATTCTGAGAAAAGCAGACCTGCCGATCAGCAGCCAGGAACAAATCAGGGAGGTCCACTAATATGCTGTTCCGGATAAGGTCAAAGCTGCTCTTATATTTTATTGTCCTCGTCGCTCTCCTGACTTCTGTCGGCCTGTTTTTCTATAAAGCCAGCGAAAAACTGGTCACCGAATATGACAACAGCTTTGAGAGATTCCTGCTTCTTAATGATATCTCACAGCGTACCGATTTGGTGACCGAGAAGCTGAAGGCCTATATCACAGATAAGGACCATACCTATCTGCTCCAATATGAGCAGGAAAAGACGAAGCTTGTAGATGACCAGAAAAGGCTCTATGAGATTATGGATACCAGCGATATGACGCTCGTTAACTATAAAAACATGATCGACAGCTTTCTGGAGGAAGCAGATGCCTCACTCGAAGCCTTCCAGCGGGATGAAATCAACACCTATTCGGGCCATCTGAATGAGGTGCTCAAGATCGGCGGTTTTCTCCAGGAAAATACGCTTGCCCTGCTAAACAATAAATTGACCGACTACCGCTCCTTCTATAGACAGATGGAGCAGCAGAATCACTATTATAAAATGCTTTCCCTGTCCCTCTTTGCCGCAGCCTTCTTTTTAAGCACGCTGCTGGCCTTCTGGATATCAGGAGGGATCACCAAGCCAATCTCCAAGCTTTCAGAGGCGGCGAGGCAGATTGCAAAAGGGAATCTGGAAGGCGAAGAAATCAAAGTGGCGGCCAAGGATGAACTCAAGCTGCTGACAGATACCTTTAATCAGATGAGGAAAAACCTCAGGACACTGGTCATCGAAATCAAGCAGAAGTCAGAATTGGACAAACTGCTGAAGGAGCTGGAGCTTAGGAGTCTCCAGAATCAGATCAATCCGCATTTTCTGTTCAATACACTGAATACGATATCTAAAATGGCATATCTGGAAGATGCCGAAGAAACCTCGCGCCTCATTGAATCCGTCGGGGCCCTCCTTCGGTACAACCTGGGGGATCTGGACAAAGCTTCGACTCTCCGGGAAGAGGTCAGGGTGGTCAAGGAGTATTTTTATATCCAGCAGACGCGCTTTGGAGACCGCATCCGCTTTGTCACTGACATTGAGGAAGACTGCCTGGACATTGAAATACCGGGACTGACCCTCCAGCCTTTAATTGAAAATGCCTTCATACACGGGGTGGAAGAGTACGAAGAAAATGGCATTATCCGCCTGGACATCATTCGCAAAGGTGAGGAGATTCATGTAGAAGTCAGCGATAACGGCCCCGGGATGGACCCGAAAGCAAAAAGAAGGCTGCTGGCCTATGCAGAGGGGCTGGAAGAGACTGTGCCCAAGGAGCAGCCAAGCGGGCATTCGACAGGCATCGGAGTCAGGAATGTCATGAAGAGGCTGCAGTTGTTTTATCAGAAAAGGAATGTCGTGGAGATCGAATCAGGGTCGGGGAAGGGAACAACTTTCAGGCTGGTGATCCCAGCCATGGCAAAAGGGGGAGAAAAGCTTGCTCAAAGTACTGGTCGTTGATGATGAGGTATTGGAGAGAAAGGCCGTAGCCAAAATGATCCGCAGCTCATTCAATCATGCCGAAGTGGTAGGGGAAGCAGCCAATGGACGGATTGCGATTGAAATGGCAGTAAAGCATGAGCCGGATATTATATTTATGGACATTAAGATGCCGGGCGTGGACGGAATCGAGGCTGTCCAGGAAATCCGGAAGATCAGGCCGGAAACGAGATTCATCATGGTTTCGGCTTTTGATACCTTCGAATATGCCAAGAAGGTGATGCAGCAGGGAGTAAAGCAGTATATCCTGAAGCCGAGCTCAAAGGTGGACATTACCGCAGCCTTTGAAAGCGCGGCCGGTGAAATCATGGAAGAGCGCCGAAAAATGGAAGAAGAACGGAGCTTGAAGGAAAACCTTGAAAAAGCGGTGTCCATTGCCCAAAAAGAATGGGTCGCTTCCCTGATGATGAACCAGGTGCAGGATATCACCTTTGAAAGCTGGGGCAGGCTATTGGGCAAGGAGATCCTCTCAGGCTATATCATGCTGTTCAGCTACCAGCCGAAGCCTGGCAGGGAAGCTTCAGAGGACCGGAAAAAAGAGTGGTACAGCTGGCTGAAAGAAACACTCGCCAGCCTGCCTGAGCATCAGGAGGCAATGGTCGGGCCTCTCGTTGAAGATCAGGTCCCTGTATTATTCCTTTGTCAAAAACCGGCTGAAAAACTGCATTTCAAATCCAAGTCCCAAACCGTACTGGATGCCCTCCTTGCCAGATTCTCCAAGAAATTCGGAGAAGCGGAATTAAAAGCAGGAATCGGCCATCCGTACGAGGACGCGCAGGAACTGACTAAATCCTACCACGAAAGCGCTTTGGCCCTTCAAAAGATCAAGCAGCTGCCCGGCCGGTCTTATTTATTCGGGGAGAAGCAGGGGAAAACAGCTGCAGGAAGCCCGCCGCCTGGCTATAACGCGGAAAAAGAGCTGCTGGAAGCAGTGCGCCAGGCGGATGTGAACCATGTCCTGTCCGCCTTTGACCGCTTTATGGGCAGCCATGCTGAGGAAGCGCAGGAAACGGCAGACATCCGCAGGTCTCTTCAAGAGCTGTTTGTGCTGGTATCAAGAATGCTCTATGAACTCGGCATTGATTACAGGCAGGTGCCCGAGCTCAGCGATTATCATGACAGCGCGGTCCTGTTTGAGCAGGGCAAGAATCATCTCCTCCGCATAGTCCGGCATGTACAGGCATGGCGGAACAGCCATGCCAAAGATATGCTCTATAAAGCAAAGGAATATATCGAAGCCCACTATGCCGAGGCGCTTACCCTTGAGTCGGCAGCTGAATATGTAGACTTGAGCCCGTTCTACTTTTCCAAGCTGTTCAAAGACCGCTTTGGGATGACCTTCATCGATTTCGTCACCGACGTCCGGATCAGGAAGGCAAAGCATTTCCTCAAGGAAGGCTCCCTCAGCCTGAAGGAAATCTGCTACAGCATCGGCTACAAAGATCCCAACTACTTCAGCCGCGTCTTCAAAAAGCACACCGGCCTATCGCCAACCGAATACCGCAAGGAAAGCTGAAGGACTCCATATGAGGGGTCCTTTTCTGCTGGAAAAAGTGAGTTTAGTACTAGTTCTATTTTTTAAATGGGGCTGGTGATTTCCGTTCCAGGCACTTCGCTTTCCGCGGGGCGGCGCTGAGCCTCCTCGTCGTCCCTCCTGCGGGGTCTCAGCTCTGCCGCTGCAATCCCGCAGGAGTCTACGTGCCTTGCACTCCAATCATCAGGTTTTTAAAATTAGTTGGGCAATTACCCTCCTAATTAGGTCATACAAGTAGACTCTTTTCACATAGATTGTTGCTATCTTGCCATCCTTATAAGATGTGATAAGATACTCTTTCAGAAAACAGTTTCTTCCCCGTCCAGTCATAAAAGAGCAGCCTCTTTTCGCACCTGAATGAGAGAATCATTGAGGTTGAAAAATAAGCGGAGGAATTCCCTCTAATTTCAAAAAAACTTTAATAATAGCTCAAATAGGCGGAGAAATTCCGTCTATTGATTCAAAAAACAGGAAAATGGGCAACTTCGTTCCTCTTAACCGGAATTCCTCCGCTTATTTACACCCATCCATGCCATATTCAGCAGCTTAACCGGAAGTTCTCCGCTTATTTTAAGGCTTGGTGGCTACTCAAATCAGGTTCTGTTTCCGAAAAATGTAAATTTTTAATTGTTATAATTAAAAGCTAATCTTTACGAAAAGAGCCTTCAAGTAAAGAGAGAGTTCTTACCATAACACCTTTTCCTTACAAACTGGAAGGCTCCTTGTATTGTGCCTATTCATACGCCTTTCTTTTTTCCAAATAGCACCTTCAACAGAAATATCCTAACCCACGCTCATGAACGCGCTTTCACAAAATAATCTAGAAAATCACAAATTAATGCTAGTTATTCCAAATATAAATCTCCTACTCTCCTGCTACTATGTTTGTAAGGGCTTACAAACTAAAACCAAAAGGGGATTGGGAAAATGGCGAAAAAGAAAAAGGGTTTGCTTTTATCACTTACGGTTGCATCAAGCATCATGCTGGCTGCTGGCTGCAGCAGTGATTCAACTGGCGGTTCAGGGGATTCAGGCAAGGCAGACGGCCTTCCGGCTGTCGGCGCAACCATCTACAAATTTGATGATAACTTCATGTCCTATGTACGACGCGCAATGGAGGATTCCGCAAAGGATCAGGCTAACCTGATGCTCAATGACTCCCAGAACGACCAGGCAAAGCAGATCGAGCAAGTCGATACACTGATTGCCAAAGGAGCTAAGTCTCTGGCCATCAACCTGGTTGATCCAAAAGCGGCACAGACCGTTATTGATAAAGCAAAAGCAAAGGACCTGCCGGTTATCTTCTTCAATAAAGAGCCGGATGCAGCGGTCATGAATGGTTATGACAAAGCTTACTATGTCGGGACGACTTCTTCCGAATCAGGTGTAATCCAGGGTGAACTGATTGCCAAGCAGTGGGAAGCGAATGAAGCGGCATGGGATAAAAATGGAGACGGCAAAATCCAATATGTGCTCCTCAAAGGCGAGCCGGGCCACCCGGATGCCGAAGCCCGCACCAAATATGCAATTGACACAGTCAAGGGCATCGGCATTGAAACAGAAGAACTGGCAATGGATACAGGTATGTGGGATGCAACGAAGGCAACCGAAAAAATGGATGCCTGGCTGGCAAAATACAGCGACCAGATTGAATTCGTCATCGCCAACAATGACGGCATGGCACTCGGGGCAATTGCTTCTCTTGAAAAAGCAGGCTATTTCTCCGGAGATAAATTCATGCCTGTCGTAGGCGTCGACGCTATTCCGGAAGCATTGGATATGATCGAAAACGGCAAAATGGTCGGAACAGTCCTGAATGATGCACAGAACCAAGGGAAAGCGACCGTCCAGCTTGCGGTCAACGCTGCAAATGGCAAAGACGTGCTTGACGGAACAGAATGGGAGCTTGACGAAGCCAAAGCCGTCCGCGTTCCTTACGTAGAAGTGACGAAAGATAATATCGACGTCGGCAAGAATGCTTACAAGTAAGAACTGCGCCTCAATTTGATGGCAGCAGAACAATAGATAAAAAGAGTTTTTCCAACAATGGGGGGCTTGCTGTGCGGGTCTCTCATTGTTTTCCAAAAATAAGCCGGCAGTTTGAAACAGCCATAACAGGCAGTGCCGGCACATGCAGAAGGGCAAGCAAGGAGGTGCACTCATGCCGGAAACAAACGGAGCAGTGCTGCTGGAAATGAAAAATCTAACAAAAAGATTCCCCGGGGTCATCGCCCTGAACAACGTCTCCCTTAAGGTAAGGGCAGGGACAGTGCATGCGCTGATGGGGGAAAATGGAGCAGGCAAATCAACTTTGATGAAATGCCTTTTCGGCATCTATTCAATGGACGAGGGACAGATCCTCCTCGAAGGCCGGGAGGTAGCCTTTGCCAGCTCGAAGCAGGCGCTGGAGAGCGGGGTCTCCATGGTCCACCAGGAGCTCAATCAGGTGCGCCAGCAGAATGTCATGGATAATATCTGGCTTGGCCGCTACCCGAAGAAAGGCATCTTCATTGATGAGAAGAAGATGTATGAAGATACGGCAGCCATTTTTAAAAGCCTGGATATCCGGATTGATCCGTCCAGCAAGGTAAGTTCGCTCTCCGTCTCGGAGATGCAGATGGTTGAAATTGCCAAGGCGGTTTCCTATCAGTCCAAAATCATTGTCATGGACGAACCGACCTCTTCACTGACAGAAAAAGAAGTGAATCATTTATTTAAAATCATTAAAAAGCTGCAAAGCGAAAATGTAGCCATCATCTATATATCCCACAAAATGGAGGAAATCCTCCAGATATCCGACGAAGTGACGATCATGCGCGATGGACAGTATATCGCGACAAAGAGCGCCGAGGAGCTGACAACGGATGAAATCATCCGTCTCATGGTCGGACGTGATCTGTCACAGCGCTTCCCGGAAAAGGTGAACAAGCCGGGAGAGGTCATTTTAAAGGTTTCCGGCCTCACAGCAGAAGCAAAGCATTCTTTCTCTGATATCGGCTTCGAACTGAGGCAGGGAGAAATCCTTGGCATCGCCGGGCTGGTCGGATCGAAGCGGACAGAGGTGGTGGAAGCCCTGTTCGGCATGAGGGGCGTGAAGTCAGGAAAGGTTGAGCTTCATGGCAAGGAAGTCCAGAACCATTCCCCGCAGCATGCCATCAAGAACGGCTTTGCACTTGTTACAGAGGAAAGAAGATCTACCGGCATCTTCCCGGAATTGAGCATCAGCTTCAACTCTATCATTGCCAATCTGAAGAAATACCGAAAAGGCATCTTTCTTTCGGACGGCAAGGTGGCGGAGGATACGAAATGGGTCATAGATTCTATGAATGTCCGGACACCGTCACAGAAAACTTCCATCGGCTCTTTGTCCGGAGGGAATCAGCAGAAGGTCATCATCGGCCGCTGGCTCCTCACAAGGCCTGAAATCCTGCTGCTGGATGAACCGACGCGGGGAATCGACGTCGGGGCCAAATTTGAAATATACCAGCTGATCAGCGAACTGGCGGCAGAAGGCAAGGGGATCATTTTCATTTCATCCGAAATGCCCGAGCTGCTGGGCGTGAGCGACCGGATCATGGTCATGAGCAACGGGAAGCTGGCTGGGATACTGGATACTGCAGAAGCCTCGCAGGAAGAAATCATGCGGCTCGCTGCGATGTACTAGGAGGAAACACACATGAACAAAGCGGAAAAAAGATTCGATGCAGCCAAGTGGCTCGTCGACAATGTCATATATGTCGTTCTGGTCCTGCTTGTCATCGGGATCATCATCGCGTCACCTGACTTTCTATCAATCACGAACTTTATCAATATCCTGAGCCAGTCTTCATCCAGGATCATCATTGCCCTCGGGGTAGCAGGCATTCTGATTACTGCCGGGACAGACCTGTCAGCGGGAAGGCTTGTCGGCCTCGCCGCTGTTGTGTCAGCATCGATGCTGCAGGCTTCGGATTATGCTTATAAAATGTACCCGAATCTTGCTGAGCTGCCGATCATCGTACCGATTCTGATCGCCATGGCAGTTACAGGCCTGTTCGGGGCACTGAACGGTGTTATTGTTTCCAAGTTCCATGTGCCCCCGTTCATTGCCACCCTTGGCATGATGATTGGCGTATACGGCGTCACTTCGATCTACTTTGACCGCCCGCCATACGGTGCCCAGCCGATCGGCGGACTGAGCCAGAGCTTTACAACATTCGCCCAGCGGGGAATCCCGATCGGCCAGTATGAACTGCCATACCTTGTCATTTATGCGGCTATTGTTTCCATCATCATCTGGGTGATCTGGAACAAGACCCAGCTTGGGAAAAATATGTACGCAATCGGCGGAAATCCTGAGGCAGCAAAGGTTTCAGGCGTCAATGTTGCAAGGAATATCATCCTGATCTACCTGATCGCAGGCCTTCTCTACGGATTCTCCGGCACCCTTGAAGCCGGGCGTGTAGGAAGTGCTACGAATAATACAGGAAATATGTATGAGCTCGATGCCATTGCGGCCTGTGTGGTCGGCGGGGTATCCCTGTCCGGCGGGATCGGCACCGTGCCGGGCGTCATCACCGGCGTACTGATTTTCCAGATCATTAACTACGGACTCGCCTTCCTTGGCGTCAGCCCATATATCCAATTCATTGTAAAAGGCGCCATCATCATCGTCGCGGTCGCCTTTGATATGAGAAAGCACGCGAAGAAAAAATAGCCCTCCAGGCTGTGTTTCGCATTTCCATCATCCTGTGCTATACTTGCCAGACATATCCGGCAAAAGGAGCTCAGACCATGAAATTTCTGAAATCGCAAATGAAGCAGCTGGTCAAGCAGAACAAAGAACTGCAGCTGCGTTTAAAAGAGCTCGAAAAAGAGCATATGCTTGAAAAAAACTTCGCTCTAAAAGCCTTGTACCACGCAGAGGTTGCAGACGGGGGAAAATATCAGACTGCCTATCAAGCCTTGGACCTGCCTAAAAAGTAGGTCCTTTTTTTGTGTGCTTAATTTTAAAGGAGTCTTTTCCGATATATTCCAGTTTGGAGATAAGATAAAGGAGGGAAAAGATGTAAAAAACTATACATATATAGTAAAGGGGGAGGCCCATATGAGCCAAATCAAAGTAACTGTCGGGATTCCGGTCTACAACTCTGCCAATCATATCAGCATCTGCCTGGATTCAATCCTGAACCAGTCAATGGAACAGGAGAGCATTGAGATCATCATGGTGAATGACGGGTCGACCGACAGTTCCGGACAAGTGCTGGACAGCTATGCAAGCTCCCATTCGAACATCACTGTCATCCATCAGGAGAATACAGGAGGGCCGGGCGCCCCGCGCAATACAATTATGAAACAAGCCCGGGGAGAGTTTATCTTTTTCGTGGATGCGGATGATTATCTGGGTCCGGAGGCGCTGGAGCGGATGTACAAGATGGGGAATGATAATCATTCTGACATTATTGTAGGAAAATTTACAGGCGTGAATGGGAGATGGGTGGCCAAGTCAATGTTTGCAGCAAACGAGCCGTTCACCAATGTGTATGAATCAAATGTGCTCGAAGCGATCGGCCCTACAAAAATGTTCCGCCGCCGCTTTCTGCTTGAAAATGATATTACCTTCCCGGTAGGAATCTGCACAGCAGAGGACCAGCCATTCATGGTAAAGGCCTATGTCCTGGCACGCGGCATTTCAATCGTAGCGGATTATCCATGCTATTATGTGGTCAATCATAAAGATAAGCAGCATGCGAGCGTCATCCAGGTCCAGCCGAGGGACTATTATAAGACGCTGGAAGAATCGGTGAAGGTCATCCACCGATACGCAGACAATAAAAAGAAACGCAATCTGTTAAAGGCAAAGTACTTAAAGAAAGAGCTGACAACCGGAAGAAGCATCCTGTTTGCCGGCTCTCAAATGAGTCTCGATGAAAAATTCCTGTGGCTCAGTGAACTGAACCGATTTTTAAACAGCTGGGTAGATGATAAAACGGAAAAGCTTCTGCCTCTCAATATGAGGGTCTTCCTTTTCCTTGTGAAGCGGGGCGACCTGGAAAGGCTTAAGGCTTTCTCCGGCCTGGAGGCAGTCCAGGCTTAGGAAAAGGATGCCTAAAACGCAAGCGTTCCGGAGATGACTGGTACTGCACTGCCGCCGATTGTAATCCTGATGCTTTCCCCATCAGAGCTGATGCCCGCCTGAAGCAGGCCGGGCCTGCCTGCTGCATGCCCCTGGCCAATGGCCAGCATGTGGTTTTTTCCCTGTTCAAGAATATTCTCAAGCATTAGATAACCGGCAAGGGCGCCATTCGCGGAGCCTGTGACAGGATCCTCCCTGATGCCCGCAGCAGGAGCAAAATCCCTTGTATAGATGTCATATTCCATGCCCTTAGCATCAAAAGTAAACAAATGGGTCTTGCTGATCCCCAGCCGGCGGTTATGCTCCTCTACCAGATCAAACTGGGGTGCTGCCCCATCGATTGCTTCCCTCGTTTTCAAGGGGACAAGCAGATGCCAGTTCCCTGTATACCCCAGCCTGATGGGAAAGCGGTCGTCAATGTCGGCAGAAGAAACGCCGATCATTTGGCACAGCTCTTCCAGACTGTATTCTATTTCTTTTATTTTCGGTGATATTTGAGTCATCTCTGCAGAAACAAGCTTTTCTCCCTCTGTTTGGAAGATAACCGGCACAATGCCGATATTGGTCTCAAAACGGATTTCCCTGCTGTGCCTGAGCCAATCTAATTCAGACGCCATGATCCACGCTGCGCTCAGGGTCGCATGGCCGCAAAAATCAATCTCGCAGGAAGGTGTAAAATAGCGGACCCTGATATCGGCATTTTCGCTGCCGGAAGGAGATAGAAAAGCAGTTTCAGACAAATTGAATTCCCGCGCAGCCAGCTGCATCTCTTCTTCCTCAAGGATTGCGGCTTCCGGGACTACGCCGGCTGGATTGCCGCCAAATGCCTGATCAGTAAAGGCATCCACCTGATAAAATGTGATATATTTCAGCAAAAACTCCTCCTTCTGCTCTTATTTTCAAGAAAATTCTTGCAAAAAGATAGGGATTCCGGCCTTTTTTCCCGAATAGGATAGAGATGCCGGCAAATCTATTATACAGAATCACTGCCGAATCTAGTAAAAACAGAGAAGAAGGGGGAAAACTAGAATGCTGTCTTTTTCAAAACCAGATGTAGAATATTTTTTCCAGACCTTTGGGATCCAGACATTCGCTGTAAGCCCGGATGAATCGCAGCTTGTGTTCAGTACAAATCTGAACGGAAAATATAATCTATGGGCGATGGATCTGCCCAATCTCTATCCTTATCCGTTAAGTTTCCAGAACCAAAACTGTGAGGAAATCGAGTTTGATAAGGAGGGGCGCTTCCTGCTTGCAGTCATCGACTCGGACGGCGATGAAAACGGCCAGATCTATGCCTTGCCGAGAAATGGCGGCGAGTTGAAGCCTATCCGCACACATGAAAATGCCCGGCATATGGGTCTGATCGCCTCTAAGGACGGAAAGACACTTTATTATACATCCAGCAAGGAAGATGCCACTTTTTTGAAGGCATATGCCTACAATATGGAGACTGGGGAAGAGGAGGTCTTGCTTCACGGCCGGGACGCCGCGACCTTCCTGACAGCCAAGAGTCCTGATGAGAAGCGCTTTGTCTTTGGGAGGATGTTTGCGAATACATACTCACTAGCCTATGCCTGGGATGGCGAGAATGAGGTTCTGCTGACGCCTGAAGCAGAGCCTCAGCATACAGTCACAGATGCTGTCTTTACTTCAGAAAACGATATCTATCTTGTCACCAACTATAAAGAGGACTTATCTTATTTAGCTAAATTCAGCCTGGATACAAACGAATTCACAAAATTGCTTTCGCTTGATGGGGAAGACTTTTCAGGGCTGAAATTTGATAAAAAAGCCCGCACCCTGTATATCAGCAGCCAAAAAGGAGTAGAGGATCATCTCTACCGCTACGGGCTTGAGGAAGGCAAGGCAGAGCAGCTGGAGCTCCCTGCGAGCACCATTGACGGGCTGTCAGTGGCAGAGTCCGGAAACCTTTACCTGCTCGGCAGGTCTGCAGTCACTCCTCCTAATCTTTATAAATATGAAAAGGGCGTGTGGACACAGCTGACCAATAATCGTGTGCCTGGCGTCAGTGAAGAGGAAATGGCTGAGCCGGAAATCCTGCACTACCCTTCGTACGACGGACTTGAGATCGAGGCGCTCTTCTTCAGGGCCACGGAGGAAAACAGCAACGGACATGTCATCCTTTGGCCGCACGGCGGTCCTCAGGCGGCAGAAAGGGCCTTTTTCCGCTCTCTGTTCCAGTTCCTGGTCCACAGGGGCTATAGCATCTTTGCACCGAATTTCAGGGGCTCCTCAGGCTATGGGCTCTCTTATATGAAGATGGTCGAAGGCGACTGGGGCTACGGCCCGCGGCTGGATAATATTGAAGGACTTGAATGGCTCATCAAGAACGGCTATGCAGACCGGGAGAAGCTCCTGCTCATGGGCGGAAGCTATGGCGGCTATATGGCCCTGCTCCTGCACGGCAGGCATCCTGAGTACTTTAAAGCGGTTGTCGATATCTTCGGCCCGAGCGACCTGTTCAGCTTCATTGAATCGGTTCCTGAGCACTGGAAGCCTGTTATGAACCAATGGGTCGGCGATCCGGTCAAAGACAAGGAAAAGCTGATCGAATACTCACCGATCACTTATCTTGAAACGATGACAAAACCGATGCTCGTCATCCAGGGAGCCAAAGACCCCCGTGTTGTCAAAGCAGAATCCGACAAGATCGTAGCTGCGCTTCAGGAGAAGGGGAGGGAAGTCGAATACCTCGTCCTGGATGACGAAGGCCACGGCTTTTCCAAGAAAGACAACGAAATCAAAGTTTACCGGAAAGTGCTGGAGTTTTTTGACGGTTTTATTAATTAAGGGCTGGCCGAAAAGTGCATACTGAATGTGCTTTTCGGCTTTTTTGCTGTTTTCGGGGTTCCTGTAGCCTTGCAAAAAAAACAGGCAAGCCCCCGGCCTGCCCGTTCTTATGCTTCATAGCGTTCAAGTGCTTTACTTTCTTCAAGATTCCGGAAGAATTCCTGGATAATCTCCTTGTCAGAATGAGGTATTTTCTCGCCTTTTACAATCTGGGCACCATTGATGCAGCCGCTTGTGAGAAGGATTAAATCATCTTCATCGCTGACAGATAATGCTGCAAGGACGCCGTCTCTTCGCGTCGGCTCCTGCAGGATATTCCCGGCGCGCGGATTGGAGAAGCCTTTCATCACATGGCCGACCACTTCCCAGGGATCGAGGAATCCAGGATGATCGACCGATACGATTACCTGGTCCGCCTGATTCTCGACAGCTTGTGCCATCTGGGGCATTTTCTCTTTATCCCTGATCCCGATTCCGGTAATCATGACAATAAGGCGCTTATGCGGCAGCTTTTTCGCTTCCTTCAGAAGGCTTTTGAGGGCAACAGGCGTGTGCGCGTAGTCAATGATGATCTTCCTCCGGCCGAATTCCTTCAGCACTTCAAAGCGCCCTGACGGATTTTCTACGCGCGGGAGGGCCTCAATGATCTGTCCGATCGTAAAGCCAAGGTGCATGGCCGTACAGATGGCCGAAAGGAGGTTTGCCACATTATAGCTGCCAAACACAGGCGTCCGAACGATATAAGAATCATTCCCAAGCTTCAATTCAAAGCTGGTCCCATCATTTGTCACTCTGATGTTTGAAGCTTTAACATCGGCAGCAGAATCCTTTTTCAGGCTGTAGGTGAGAAGGCTGCCCTGGAAGTCCTTGATGATGTCAGCGCCCATCCCTTCGTCATCAAGGTTTACGACGGCCCGCTTCGCCTGACGGAACAGCTTCAGCTTTGCCTGCTTATAATTCTCAAAGGTTTTATGGAATTCAAGATGCTCTGGCGACAGATTCGTATGAATAGCCACATCAAAGTTGATGCCGGCGGTCCGCTGCTGCTCAATGGCAACGGAAGAGACCTCCATGGCGGCGAGCTGGTCTCCGCGCTTGGCGAAATCAGCAAAAATGGCATGCAGGTCGCTCGCCTCAGGAGTAGTCGGTGTGGACTGGACAAAGCTGACCGGGCCCATGGACGAGAGCACCCCGTTGGTGCCAATCGAACCGGAGGGGATGCCGAGTGCCGTCATCAGTGATTTCACAAAGGCCGCAACAGTCGTTTTGCCGTTAGTGCCGGTAATGCCGACAGTATGTATTTTTTCATGGATCCTTCCATGGAATATAATCGATAATTGGGCAAGGAAAGCCCGTGCGTCTTCAGTCTGGAGAAAAGTAAGCTCCGGGAATTTTCTGCTGAACTCTTCAAGAATGGCAGCATTCTCGCCTGCAAGGACAGCTGCGCCCTTTGCAATGGCCTCTTCCAGGAATGTATGGCCGTCATGATTTTCGCCGCCCATGCAGACAAAGACCGATTGAGGGCCTGCATTGCGGGAATCATAAGTGATGCTATTTATTTTTTGGCTGGGGCTGCCCCATCTCTGCCTGATGTTCAGCTGACCATATTGTTCAAAGTAGATGTCCATAATGCTGCTATCTAAACCCCCTGTAATAAAAGCCTGAATTGGCGCATTTTTCGACATTGCGCCATATACCTATACCCATACAAAAAGTATTTACACATCCAGTTGAAAAAATGTATCTTGTGGATGTGTCCCGGTCAATTCAGGATTTGGAGGAAGAAAAAAGGCGGAGATTAAATCCCCGCCCCCTGATACTATGCTTTTTCTTCAAACAGCTTTACAATTTCTATGATGACATTAGCTGCTTTTTCCATATTATCAACTGAAATATATTCATATTTGCCGTGGTAATTTTCGCCGCCTGTAAAAATATTCGGCGTCGGAAGCCCCATATAGGAAAGCTGTGAACCGTCCGTGCCGCCCCTGATCGGAAGGATTTGCGGCTCGATATCAAGCTTTTTCATCGCCTCTCCGGCAATGTCGACGATTTCGATGACCGGCTCGATTTTCTCTTTCATGTTATAGTACTGGTCCTTAAGCTCCAGCTGGATCCGCTCTTTTCCGTATTTCTCCTGCAGTGAAGCAACAGCTTTTTCCAGCAGCTCTTTTTTATGTTCAAATTCCGTACGGTCAAAATCACGGATAATATAGCTCATCTCTGTCTTTTCCACGTCCCCTTTGAATGAGCCGAGGTGGAAGAAGCCTTCGTATCCTTCTGTCAGTTCAGGCGCCTGTTCCTGCGGCAGGCTGTTTTGCAGCTCCATCGCAATTTTGATGCTATTAACCATTTTTCCTTTGGCAGAGCCAGGGTGGATATTGGTGCCATTAACGGTGATCTTGGCTCCCGCTGCGCTGAAGCTTTCGTACTGAAGCTCACCGAGCGGTCCGCCGTCCATGGTGTATGCATAGGCAGCATTAAATGCCTTCACATCAAATTTATGCGGCCCTCTGCCGATTTCCTCATCTGGTGTAAAAGCGACCCTGATTGCTCCATGCTTGATTTCAGGGTGTTTAATAAGGTATTCCATTGCCGTCATGATTTCAGCGATTCCTGCCTTATTGTCGGCCCCGAGAAGGGTAGTGCCGTCAGTTGTGATAAGTGTATGGCCCTTATACTGCTCCAGGCTTGGAAAATCCTTCGGTGAAAGAACAATATGTAAAGAGTCGTTTAGGACAATATCTCCGCCGTCATAATTTTCAGTAATCTGCGGGCTGACGTTTTTGCCGGTAAAGTCTGTTGCTGTATCCACATGGGCAAGGAAGCCGATGACAGGCACCTGCTTTTCTGTATTGGAAGGGAGAGTGGCCATGACATAGCCATTGTCATCCATCTCCGCATCCTGCATACCGATGCTTTTAAGCTCTTCTACAAGCTTTCTGCCAAGCTCCAGCTGTCCAGGGGTGGAAGGGCAGGTGGTGCTGTTATCGTCTGACTGTGTGTCCATTTTTGCATACGAAACCAATCGTTCAATCAGGTTTTTTTTCACTAAAATCACTCCTAGCTTTTTTCTTTCATCATATCATTTTTGTTTCGGGAAGCGAATAAAAAAAGGCACAAAAGCAGAACTTTTGCGCCGTGTTTTTTGAAAAATGGAGATTGAATTGGCTGACTTGTCACAAACCTGTTTTTGGCCATATTAATGGAGCTGGTAAAAAAAGTTGATAAGCCCTGTTGATTGGAGTGCAAGGCACGTAGACTCCTGTGGGATTGCAGCGGCAAAGCTGAGATCCCGCAGGAGCAACAGCGACGAGGAAGCTCAGCGCCGCCCCGCGGAAAGCGAAGTGCCTGGAACGGAAATGAACAGCCCCATTATTAAACAAAAAAGAATAAACAAACCAGCTTCTTTAATCCTAAATAACTCTTTAACATTAACGCTGAAAGAACTCAATCCATTCCCTGTCCGGCCCATAAAAGAAGAAATACTTATAGCCATTCGGGAGGGTGGTGATTTCCTGGTCTATGAGTTCAATTCCAAGCTCCTTGAGACGTGTGAATTCTCCTTCCACATCATCGGTGCTGACCGCAAAATGATGGACCGTACCTTCCTCCGGGAGATGGTCATTATAGCCTTGAATCAGTTCCAGCTCAGTTTCTTCATTTCCGGTAAAGCCTAGGAATGCAAGCTTGATGACACCGTTTGAATGAGGCACCTCTGCCTTCAGCTCCATGCCGACAGCATTTGTATAAAACTCTATTGATTTCTCTATGTTTTTAACCATTACTCCAACATGGTCAATTCTTTTTCCTGCCATAAAAACATCTCCTCACTATTATGTTGAAATTATTTCCCCGGAAACCTAGCCTTTTAGTACCTGCTGAATCACCCGGTTTGTCAGGTTAGGGACAATTTCAAGTGAATACTTCATTTCCATGCGCTCCAGTTTCTTATGGGCATCCAGTCCGTACGGCCCAATATTGATGACAGGTACATTCAGCTCGCGGATGTCGCTGTATTCGACATAATGCTTTGTGCCCCAGCCAGGGTTATTGTCAGTTACAGCACTGATTCCTGCTTCATCATCGCTGAGCGCTATAAAGCTCATATCTGATATATAAGGGAAAAAATTCTTGGCGATGATTGGATGAGGATAGGAAGGCTGGATTTCTTCCACTGCCTGATCCAAGGCATCTATAAGCCTTCTTTCATCCTCTGTTTTCCCGGACAGCTCAATTCTCGGCGAGTATAAAGAAGAGTAGAAGAGTATCATCGCCGGGCTTTTATCCTTCATCCATTTCCAGGCCTCTTCCACGACTCTCGCGGCATACATCCTTGTATCCAGTTCCTTATCAAGGAGAAGCTCTTCTTTAAAAGCGTCCATATGGGCTATATAGCCCTGCCCGTATTCTTCCATAAGCATCCGGTGCATTTCTTCATACGTATAGATGCGAGGCTGCCAAGGCAGCTCGGCATATGGTTCCCCGCTTAATTCGGCAAATTGCCTGTTCCGCTGCTCAAAGGAAGAGAGCGCATTGCTAAAGGCAATATGCGCTTGCTCCCTCAGCTTCTCGAGTACTTCCTTTGGGGACCAGGAATGAATAAAGAAATTATAATAGACATAGGCACTTAATGCAGTCTGTACCGTATAAGAAGGCTTCAGGTCTGTCTGCTTCAGTGAAACCGGAGGAACGGTCGTTTCCCCAAGCGCCTCATTGCTTAGTTCCGGGTTGTAGCTGATCTGCCTTGTCAGTTCTGCAGCAAGGAAATTCGGATCGAGCCCTTCAAAACAGGAGCCGACATGTGTTTCAGCACCTGTTATGAAGAAAGAGGGGAGGAGCTTCCCAACCGTTCCTTTGTAGATATACCTGTTTGTATCTCCCTCAAATCGGGGGGAGACAAAGTCTGCATTGATGGCAGCAGCATAATGGAACTTATGCTCATCCTTCCATTTCTTCAAGGTCTTCAAAGCAGACAGGACTCCATGTGAACCGTCCTCTTCATCACATTCTGCAAGAAAGACGAGATTTCCTTCTAATTCTTCCGGATGCTCAGAATAGTATTTTAAAAGATAAAGATGGCTTGCAAGACCGCTCTTCATATCAAGCACGCCTCTGCCAAACATCCAGTCTCCGGATTCAAGCTGCTCCTTTGCTCCGGAAGGGAGTTCTTCCATCCTGAACAGGTCTGCAAGCTGATCCGGGTCGCATGCTGCATCGCGGAGCTGATTGAAATCATCGATTCCGACAGTATCCATATGGCCCATCAGAATGACTGTACGGCTGCTTTTCCTTTTAGTTCCATTCACAAAAGCCAGTACATTATACCGTTCCAATTCATCATCTATCGTTTGCTCTATAACGAGCTGTCCACTGTTCTCCGTAAAATAGGGAAACGAGGATAAGAGTGTATATAAAGAATGGGCGATCACCTTCTCGCCATTTGTATTCACTATGCTTTCAATGTTGACCAGCTGTTTTGTAAAGGCCAAAGTTTCTTCGCGGCAATTAAGCATCTCCATCAAGCTCTCCTTTTGTCTAGTAAACTGTTAATGTATTAAAATTATCCTATTTTTGGAACGGTCGTCAAGAGGACTGTTTTTACTGATGAACATTCTTGCAAGGGGAGGGGGAATGATTTTTAAAGAGATTAATAAGAGAGAAGATGGATTGAAAACAAATTTGTATACTTGTTTACTTTCATGTTTGCAAAAGAAAACAATATTGTAAACTTGCAAACAAAATGCATACAAGATGTTTATAAAAATGTTTACAAGTTTACAAAGCTGTTTAGATGCTTATGTTTCAATGTTTTTGGATATAGAGGCGAAGTTTGCGTAATGTTTACAATCTAACATTTATATTACTTTATATGAAACTCATTGAATATTTTCCAAATATTAATTAAGCTTAAGATAATTGCTTGTACGATAAGCAAGGTACAATGTGAAAGGAATGGTAGATTTGAAAAACCCGAGAATAGCAGCGGTAGACGTGGGCAATGATTCGCTGAAAGCCTTATTCGGAAAATTGGATTATGAATTGAATATACCGAATGTCATTGCAAGGGATGTTGCGGACAGACCGGTAATCGGCATAGAAGAATTAGACAGCAAAGAACCTTTGGACGGGATTCATGTTAAAGTTCATTCCCCAGCATTAAAAGACAATAATGCAATCTATCGTGTAGGAACACTGGCGACTAAAAGCGACAATGCTTCCGAGCTCGATCCCGGCAGCAGCAAATCTGAAGAGGACCAGACGCTTGTTATGCTTTTTGTTTCACTTGCCCTTGATGCGGTAAGGGAAGAGAACGCTGGTTTGTTCCCGAAAAATAACAATATAATCGATACTAATTACATCCTGGGCACAGGGCTCCCTCTTCGTGAAGTGAAGGAAGGGAAAGATGCGGGCTACCGCTCGAAGCTGCTTGGATCAGTGCACCAGGTAGAATTCCTGGTTACGCCTAAATACCAGGGCATCAAAGTCAATCTGAAATTCAGCGATGTAAAGGTTTATCCTGAAGGATTCGCGGCATTCATCAATCTTGTAATGGATAACGACCTGAACATTATTAATAAAGAACTGATCGATAAGCGTATCCTCATCCAGGATATCGGGGGCCTATCTACAGATATCGCTGTCATCAAAAACCGCACAGTTGATGATGACAAGGCGCAGGGCTTCAACCTGGGTGTATCGGAATCATTGGAAATGATCCGTGAGGAAATCAGATCCAAGCATGGCGTTGAGCTGGACAGCCGCCGCGATGTGGTGGAGATCATCACCAAGAAAAATGACCGCAACCATATCATGGTTAAAGGAAGCAGGACAAGCGTTCATGACATCACTGACCGCATCCTGTTCGACCTTGCCAAAAAGCAGTACCGCCTGCTCCGCAATGTCTGGCAGAAGAATTCACAGACGGAGATCTGCTACTTCGTGGGCGGAGGATCTGCTGTATTGAAGGAATATATCAAATCACTGAACAACAGCCTTGATGGATATAATATCGACTTCTTTGAGGATGAAAAAGAGAGCATCTGGATGATGGCAAATGCTTATTACAAGCTGGTTGCCGATCATTTGAAGAGAACATCCAAGCCGGACAAGCAGGATGAGAAGAAGCCAGTAAAAGCATAAAATAAGGTGGTAACATGACAAAATCTTCATCCAAGGGGATCGAAAGAGGCCAGACGATTGCGTTTCGTGTACCTTCTGATACCCCGGAATACTTAGTTAAACAGCTGCAAAAGCTTAAAGAAGCTGAAAAAAGGAATTTTTCCAGCAGGATTGCCGACTATGTCATGCAGGGTGTCAGCCAATCAGTCAAACAGGAACAGGAAACAGTTACAATTCCGCTGCCGAAGGCGCTCAGCAAGATGCAGCGCGACTGGCTTAAGCACGAGCACTCCGAAGCCCTTCTCGGCAGCATCATCTACCAGCTGATCACAGACCCGGTACGGTCTGCTGCGCTGCTTGCCAGCCTGAACAGCAAATCGACCGATATAGATGAAGCTCTCTATCTGCAAGAGCGGAAGGAAAGGGAAGAGAAGCCGGTCTATCAGGCGGATGTTCCACCTCCCTCCCCTCCTGTGCAGGAAGTAGAGGATGCAATACCTGCGTACACAGATGGTGCTGATGACGATCTGGATGATATTGATTGGTCAAGTGTACAAATAGACCGTTCGGCTGAAGACGAGGACCAGGAAGAAGAAAGCATGGAAGACCTTCTTGGAGATTTCCTTGCTCATATGAATAAATAGGATGAAGAAAGAGACAGGCGCACAATGGCCTGTCTCTTTTATTACCAATAGGATTCTGGTAGGGCGGGCGAATGCTGATCTTATCTAATCAACCAATTCGCCTACCCAGTCATTCAAATCTTCTTCGCTCATTTCCCCTTCATACACTCTGGCGATTTTCCCTGAAGAATCTATAAAGAAGCTGGACGGGATCTTATAAACATCGTACATGCTTTCTACTGCATTGTTCTTATCTAGTAGGATTTGAAAGTCTATTCCGAGTTGCTCTTTTAAGTTTTTTACTGATATTTCTGGTTCGCTCAGATTGACTGCCAGCACCTCAAACCCGTCATCCTTAAATTCTTCATAAGTGGACTGGATTGAGGGCATTTCATTTTTGCAGGGTGCGCACCAGGTGGCGAAAAAGTTGATCAAGACGGGCTTTCCGTTGTACTCGCTTAATTTTGTCTTCCCGCCATCCAGTGCTTGAAGCGCAAAGTCAGGAGCTTTTTCATTGAGCATAGCTTTTGTGCCGGATTCTTTTAAGAAAAAATTCTGGTACAAAGTGTATCCTGCTGCAAAGAATAAAACCAATAAAATGATCGACCTCATTACTAATCTGTGTGTCTTTTTCGCTTTCATAAATCCTCCAATCTAAAACAGATGGTATTAATTAGTGTAACATTTCCTGTAAGGGGATATATGGAAAAATGTTATTGTTTTTTGACAATTTCAAACAGCCTGGTCTGGGGAAGGCCGGTGGTTTGATGGGTCTCAAGTCTTTTTTTCAACAGCTAAAATCATCTGTCCATGCGTTAATTGAGGGTCAATGAGGGTAAATTACCTATAAATACCTAAAAGGCTCAAGGAGGCCACAGAATGACATACGATTGCATTATCATCGGCGGAGGGATTGCAGGCCTGCAGGCTGCGATTCAGTTGGGAAGGTATAAACACAGGGTGCTGGTTGTGGACTCAAACCATGGCAGGTCAACCATCTGCAAAAGCTATCATAATATCCTCGGGTATCCTGATGGGGTGAGCGGCCAGGAGCTCAGGGACATCGGGCGGTCTCATGCAGAAAAGCTTGGAGTGGAATTTAAGCTGGGAAAAGCAGAGAAGGCGGAGAAAAAGGGAAGCGGGTTTAAAATTACGCTTGAGGACGGGGGACAGCTTGAGTCCGAAAGGCTGCTTTTATCAACGGGGGTGATGGACAGGATTCCGGAATTTCCTAATCTTTATCCAACGCTCGGCGTCAGTGTGTATGTATGTCCGGACTGCGACGGTTATGAAATTAAAGATAAAAGGACAATTGTAATCGGCTCTGGTAACCCTGGGGCCAATATGGCTGTTACACTTTCCTACTGGACAGACGAACTGGTCTTTATCAATCATGAGAAAAAGGAAGTCAGCCAAGAGCTGATGGACAAATTGCGCGAGCTGAATATTGAATACATGGAAGAATCGATTGCGGAAGCCATAGCTGACGGGCCGAACATCCAGGGATTTTTGCTTGAGAATGGCAAGAGAGTTATGGGAGAGCGGGGCTTTACGGCTTTTGGAGGAAATGAAGTCAAGTCAGACCTGGCAAAGCAGCTGGAGGTGGAAAGGCTTGAAAATAAGCATATAAATGTTGATTCGCGTTCCAAAATGACTAACGTCAAGAATGTATGGGCTGCAGGAGATGTGGTTGCCCATTCAGAACAAGTGACCATTGCAATGGGAGACGGATCCCAGGCGGCGATTTGGATTCATAAGTCCATCCTGGCGGAGGAAAATAAATAATGCATAAAAGGCACACCCTGATTTTTTCTGAATAACAGGGTGAAGTGCAACCGTGAAATAGCATGTTAAATCATATATGATTTAGCATGCTATTTTTTTATTGGTGTAAAACCGTTTATGGCAATTTTAGTGGAAATTAAGACTGTTATGAGCGTACCTAAATGGAAAGACGGCGAAAGAAAATAAGCGGAGATTTTCCGGTTAAATTTAGAATGGAGCTCGTTGCGGGCTAAATAAGGGGAGGTTTTCCGGTTATGCCGAGCAAATCTCCCATTTTAATGCTTTTTAAGTTAATAGACGGAATTTCTCCGTCTATTTATCAGATCGGGTATCAAGAATTATATAAAAAAACATGATGATTACTTTGCTAATCATCATGTTTTTACTGCGTGATTTGTTTTTGCACTCCAAAAGAGATCCTGTTGGGTTTCTTCTGAGTGTTCATTATAATGAACACTCCGGATGCCGCTGTGCTTTCCGGGTGGACACCATACATACAATGCCCGCTTTATGCATAGATTGTATAATCACGTCTATTTCTGCATCCGGTACACCCGGTATCCCAGTCGTTCGGCATAGATGGCAAGCAGCTTTTGGTGCTCAATCAGTATATGCTCGTATTTTGGATTAACAAGATGCGGGTTGGCGATTTCCGGCTGCTGGTCCCATGGCGAGTTGATGATTTCAGTATAAATGGAATTGGCAGCTACCGTCCTTGGAGACCGGAAACCTTCTGATGTATAAGTCTGCAGCCATTCACCCTCTGTCAGCAGCCGCTTGATGCTGTATACACTCTGGATTTGGTTTTTCTCCTGGGGATTCAATGGCTCCTCAGCTGTCATTTCGAGGTCAAGGAATATCCCGCCTGGTTTGAGAACCCGTTTAATTTCTTTCAAAGATTGCTCAATATTGGTAAAAATAATGACAGATTCGGCGATAATATAGTCAAAGCTATTATCAGCAAAAGATAAATTCTCAATGTTTTCCCTAAGGGCATTGACTGCCAGGCCTTCGTGGGCAAATCTTTTCTTTGCCTGGCCGATCATCAGAGGATGACGGTCGATCGCCGTCACCTGGCAATTGAAAGTTTTGGCTATGAAGGCAGCTGTCTGCCCGGTGCCGCAGCCTGCATCAAGCACCTTTGCCTTGCCTGAGAGCTGTTCCATTCCCAAAACTCTTTTCGTCAAAGCCAAACCGCCCGGGTGAGCGCCGCCCATTCCGAAAAAAGCAAGGGCATCCTGATATGATGGCTTCATATTTCCGGTATCCCTCCTGTTCCGTTCTGCTGTGCCATACAGTATATGGATAAAAAGGGTGCAAAGTCACAAAAATAATGGTAAGATAATGTTTCATTACAGAGTTAATAGGGTAAAGGATTTGTTTCCCTTTCATTCGCTGTGATGGATTATTAGCTTATTTGCAAAGAAAGGTGTAAGAATGGCGAATAAAAGGCTTGAACTAATCGTTGATGAGCTTCTTGAAAAAGCAGGGAGCACGGCCGTTGTCGTTTTGGAGGATTATTTCGGGGGAAACCGTTTTGCGGGTGGCAAATACAGCATGGGGACCCATACCATTACATTATATATAGAGGAAATTAAAAAGCAGTGCCTGCAGATTTTTTCCTCGCTTGATCATTTTGAAGAGTATTTTGCAGTCGTTTGCGCACATGAAATCGGCCATGCCGAAGACCGGGAGCTCGGGGAGCTTGCAGACCGTTTTGACCTTGCAGCCACTTCAGTGGAAAGAAACCAGCTAGCTCTCCTTATTGAAGAAAATGCTTGGGAATTTGCTGAAAAACTATTGGGGCATATTAATATTGCTTTTGTAAAAACCATCATCTATCATTCGCTTCAGCCCTATATGGAGCTGCTTGAGGCAGAAGCCGCTGAAGCTGTGTAGGCCGGCATCCAGGAGGATGACCGGTTTTTTGCTGGCATTTTTCTTATAATGATTCTTCAAAGGGTCACATTTTCCTATATAGTCAATCTACTTTCATATTGATTAAATTCTATGTAAGCGTTACACTACATATAGATGTATGCGGTTTTTTTTTGCTTTTTAATGCAAACGTTTGCGCATACAAACATTAATTTACTTGAGGGTGTTCATATGAAAAAAATCTGGTGGAAAGAAGCAGTAGGCTATCAAATATATCCCCGCAGCTTTCAGGATTCGAATGGAGACGGAATCGGCGATCTTCAGGGAATCATTGAAAGGCTTGATTATGTAAAGGATCTGGGCATTGATGTGATCTGGATCTGTCCTGTTTATAAGTCGCCGAACGATGACAACGGCTATGATATTTCCGATTATCAGGACATCATGGAAGATTTCGGAACGATGGCCGATTTCGACAGGCTGCTCGAAGAGGTCCATCAGCGCGGCATGAAGCTGATCATTGATCTGGTCCTCAATCATACGAGCGATGAGCATCCATGGTTCATAGAATCACGGTCTTCCGAAACCTCGCCAAAGCGGGACTGGTACATTTGGCGCGACGGCAAACAGGGTGCTGAACCGAATAACTGGGAAAGCATCTTCGGAGGCTCTGCTTGGGAATGGGATGAATTGACTCAGCAATATTTCCTCCATGTGTTCTCAAGAAGGCAGCCGGACTTGAATTGGGAGAACAGCGAAGTCCGCGAGGCGCTTTATGATGTAGTGAACTGGTGGCTGGAAAAAGGAATCGATGGCTTCAGGATCGATGCCATCAGCCATATCAAGAAACGTCCCGGCATGCCTGACCTGCCGAATCCGGAAAATAAGAAGTATGTTTCTTCCTTCGATATGCATATGAACCAGGAAGGCATCCATGAGTTCCTTCAGGAGTTCAAGGAAAAGACATATGCAAACTATGACAGCATGTCTGTCGGCGAAGCAAACGGCGTCACTGTGGACGAAGCAGACTTATGGGTAGGCTCTGAAAACGGAAAGATGGATATGATCTTCCAATTTGAGCATCTTGGTCTGTGGGATGCGGAAACAAATCCTGAGCTGGATATTGTCGAGCTGAAAAAAGTGCTGACCCGCTGGCAGAAGGGCCTTGAAAAAGACGGCTGGAATGCATTATTCATTGAAAACCATGATAAGCCGCGTGTTGTATCAACATGGGGCAATGACCAGGAGTTCTGGCGGGAAAGCGCCACCTCGATGGCTGCAATGTATTTCCTGATGCAGGGGACGCCTTTCATCTACCAGGGCCAGGAGATCGGGATGACGAATGTCCAGTTCCCTTCCATTGACGATTATGACGATGTGGCCGTAAAGAATCTTTACAAGCTTAAAATAGAAGAAGGCAAGAGCCACCAGGAAATCATGGAGATCATCTGGGCCTCATCCCGCGACAACAGCCGGACACCGATGCAGTGGGACAGCACAGCCAATGCCGGCTTCAGCAGCGGCAGTCCCTGGATGAAGGTGAACAGCAATTACACAAACATCAATGTTGAAAAGCAGGAAAAGGATGAAGAATCCATTCTGTCTTTCTATAAAAAAATGATTTCTTTGAAAAAAGCCAATGAAGTCTTTACCTATGGACAATACGATTTGCTGCTTGAAGATGACAAGCAGATCTATGCCTATACACGCACTTTGGAAGACGATCAGGTTATCGTCATCACCAATCTGTCCGCTAAAGAAGCCGTCTTTACAAGCGGCTTCGCCTTAAAACCTGAGAATCTGCTCCTGAACAACTATCCGGCAGCAGAAGCAGAAGGGAAAAGCGTTACTTTGAAGCCTTATGAGGCGCGGGTATACCGTATTTAGGTGACAGGCACCTATACCACTACTAGACCAGCTGCAGCCCCCAATCCCATCCGGGACGGGGGTTTTTGGTTTATAACGGTGACAGGCACCTATACCACTTTTATACACTTGAACCTCCTTAATTCCCGATCAGAGGACAAAGTCTTTTGTTTGCCAGACAGGCACGTGTCGCTCATCTTAACAATTTCTTTGCACAAAGTAGATAAAGCTTTAAATATTGCTTTTTATACTGAAGATGTAAAGCCTTATTTGCTAGTTTGCGTGTAGATCATCATGACGGATCCTATGGTAGTGGAAAGAAGCACCAATATCATTCGAGGGGGTAAATCATGTACGTTCGCAAAGCCATCATTCCAGCAGCCGGTCTGGGGACCAGATTCCTGCCGGCAACAAAAGCCCAGCCCAAAGAAATGCTGCCGATCGCCGGCAAGCCTGCCATCCAATATATCGTTGAGGAGGCGGCTGCCTCGGGGATCGAAGATATCATCATTATCAGCGGGCGGGGAAAAAGGGCGATCGAGGATCATTTTGATAAATCCTATGAGCTTGAAGAAACGCTGGCCAAACAGAACAGGCATGAGCTCTTGGAGGCGGTTGAAGCTGTCTCGAACCTCGCCAGCATTCATTATGTCAGGCAGAAAGAGCCGAAGGGGCTGGGAGATGCGATCTATTGCGCGCGCAGCTATATAGGTGATGAACCCTTTGCCGTTATGCTGGGAGATGATGTGGTCCAGGGGGAACGCCCTTGCCTGTCAGAACTGCTGCAGGCCCACCAGCAATATGGCGGCACTGTAGTAGGAGTACAGGAGGTCGCTGCTGAAGAACTATGCAAATATGGAGTAGTGGAACCGGAAAAATTTATCGACAGGCAGCTCATGAAGCTCAAAAGCCTTGTGGAAAAACCTCCTAAAGGGCTGGAGCCCTCCAGCTATGCCTTAATGGGGCGCTATATTCTCCCGCCCGAAATATTCTCTATCCTGGAAACTCTCCCGGCGGGTGCCAATAAGGAAGTCCAGCTGACAGACGCTATCCGGTTTTTAGCAGGGATCACACCTGTGTATGGAGTGGTGCTGTCAGGCAGCCGCTATGATATCGGCGACAGGATGGGATTTTTAAAAGCGAACATTGAGATGGCTATGCTGCAGGCTGACATAAGGACAGATCTGATTGTTTACCTTGAAAAGATGCTGATGAACCGGCAGGGAGCCGCTCTATGAATATAACCATAGCCGGAACAGGGTATGTGGGGCTGGTGACAGGTGTCTGCCTTGCAGAGAAAGGGCATATGGTCATATGCTATGACCATGATGAAGAGAAAACAGCCGCCCTCTCTGCCGGGGTTCCTTTAATTTATGAACCTGGATTAGAGGCAATGCTTGACCGGAATATGAAAGAAGGAAAGCTTGCCTTCACTTCTGATCCGGAGATTGCCTATAGAAATCCTGAATGCATCTTTCTTGCAGTCGGAACACCGGAAAAAGAAGATGGCTCTGCAGATCTTAGTTTTATCTACAGTGCGTGCGGGATGATTGCCGATAAACTTGGACATGAGACGGTCATTGCCATCAAAAGTACAGTTCCGGCCGGGACCAATGAAAAGCTTCGGGCTTTTTTTAAACAGAATCTGTCCATCCCGGTCCATATGGTCTCGAATCCTGAATTCCTGCGTGAAGGATCAGGAATCAGGGATACCTTCCAGGCCGATCGAATCATCATTGGATCAGACAGCCTGAAGGCAGCAAGAACAGTTGAAGAAATCTATGCACCATTTTCCGTGCCTATTGTCCATATGGATGCCAAAAGTGCGGAGCTGGCCAAATACGCTTCAAATGCCTTCCTGGCAGCCAAAATCAGCTTTATTAATGAAATGGCTCACTTGTGCGAGAGATTGGGGGCTAATATTGATGATGTAGCAGCAGGAATGGGGCTGGATAAGCGCATAGGCAGCCGGTTTCTCCAGGCGGGAGCAGGATTTGGGGGATCCTGCTTCCCGAAGGATACAAAAGCGCTGGGCATGATGGCGGAGGAACATCAATATGAATTCCGGATCCTGAAAGCCCTTATGGAAGTTAATGCGATACAAAAGAAAGTGCTGCTGCACAAAGCCAAAAGCATCATGCCTTTGGCCGGGAAGAATGCAGCTGTATTAGGGCTGGCCTTTAAGCCGAATACAGATGATATCGTGAAGCTCCTTCCATTGAACTGATCCGGGATCTTGTGGATGAAGGGGCCAGCGTCTCGGTCTATGATCCAATAGCATCCAGCAGGGCTAAGGGGGTCCTGCCTGACAGTGTTCATTTCGCGGCATCCATTCATGAGGCCATCCATGGAAAAGATCTGGCCTTCATCACTACCGAATGGGCTGAAATTTGCCGCTTCCCGCTCAGCGCCTACAAAGAATTCATGAGAGATCCCCTCGTCCTGGACGGAAGGAACTGTTATACACTGCAGGAAGCAGAATCCGCAAATATCCGCTACATCTCCATCGGCCGTCCCGAATGCCCGGCCAGAAGTGCAGTATTCTGGTGACAGGCACCTATACCACCACTAGACCAGTTTCCAAAAGAACCTTCCCGCAGCGGGAAGGTTTTTTTCTGTTTCACAGGTGCCTGGAACCCATTGGAGATGCTACTATAAAGGAAAAACGCCAGGAGGGAAATAGCAATGGCACAGGGAAAAACAAATGCAATGAGGCTGCTGGATGCAGCAAAGCTGGAGTACAATTCATTATCCTATGACAGCAAGGACGGCAAGATTGACGGCGTTTCGGTTGCCGGGAAAATTGGCAGGGACCCGGAACTGGTCTATAAAACACTGGTCGCCCAGGCCGGCAGGAATGTCTATGTTTTTATTATTCCGGTGGAAGCTGAGCTGGACCTCAAAAAAGCTGCGAAGGCGGCAGGCGAGAAAAAAGTTGAGATGATTCCTGTGAAGGACATTCAAAAGCTTACCGGCTATATCCGCGGCGGCTGCTCGCCAGTCGGCATGAAAAAGCTGTATCCGACTTTTATCGATTCACAGGGGGAGCAGCTTGAAAGCATCATCGTCAGCGGCGGGAAGATCGGCCTCCAAATCGAACTGGCTCCTGAGAGGCTGAAGGAATTGATTAAAGCCGAATGGAAGGACCTTGTAAAAGAATAGCAATATCCAAAAGCCTCTGCACGATAGGGGGCTTTTTATTTTGTCCCTAAAAAAAGTACATCCTCCACCGGCAATTTTCTGCACCTGGGCGTTCACCCATCATGATGTCCCGGCATACAGTAAAGAGGCAGGACCATTCAGCAATCAACTGAAAAAGGATGTGTGAATGTGGCAGGAAAAATTATCGACTATTTTGCAGGCGGCAATACCGCAAGAGGCTTCCACAGTCTATATGAATCCAATCTTCAGGATTTATCGCGTTTATTTATACTTAAGGGCGGACCAGGTACCGGGAAATCAACACTCATGAAAGGAATCGGCTCTAAATGGCTTGATAAAGGCTTTAACATTGAGCTCATCCACAGTCCATCGGACAATGACTCTGTCAGCGGTGTGATCATCCCAGCTTTGAAGATCGGAATTGTAGACGGCACTGCGCCGCAGGTGATTGAACCGAAAGCGCCGGGGGCCATAGAAGAGTATGTCAACCTTGGGGAAGCGTGGGATTCTGCCCAGCTGGCCACTCAGAAAGGGAAAATACTCAGGCTCAACAGCAAGATCGAAGCCTTCTATAAACAGGCATACAGTACCTTTGCAGAGGCATTGAAAATCCATGATGACTGGGAGAAATTCTATATCGACAGCATGGACTTTGAGAAAGCGAACCAGCTTACTTCAAAGCTGACACAGGTATTTTTCGGTAAAATGACCCTGAATAAGATCTCTTCCGTCAAGCATAGATTTTTGGGTGCTGCTACACCAAATGGAGCGGTAGACTGCATCCCGAACCTGACTCTTGATATCCATAAGCGTTACTTCATCAAAGGCCGTCCCGGCTCAGGCAAGTCAACGCTTTTGAAAAAGCTGGCTGCCGAAGCTGAAAAGCGCGGTTTTGACATTGAAGTCTATCATTGCGGATTTGATCCCAATAGCCTTGACATGCTGATTATCCGTGAGCTTGGCCTTGCCATATTCGACAGTACGGCCCCTCATGAATATTTCCCGAGCAGGGATGGGGATGAAATCATTGATATGTATGAACAGCTGATCGCCCCAGGGACGGATGAAATTTTTGCTGATGAAATCAAAGAAATCGCCGCTAAATATAAAGCGAAGATGACAGAGGCAACAGGCTGTCTGGCAGACGCCAAGCGGCTGAATGATGAATTGGAGAAGATTTATTCAGAAGCCATGGATTATACAATTGTGGACACGATCCGCGGCAGGATTGAGGAGAAGATTCTCCGTGTTGAAACTCCCCATCCGATCTATGCCGACTAACTGAAAGCAGAAAGGGGAACGACTCATTGAATTATTACCCTTATCAAGGACTGTACTATCCTTTGCCTCAGGCAGACCTGCAGCAGACGCCGGAAAGATTTAATGTATTCCCAGGTGGCGGGGGCCAGCCGGGCATTCCATTTCCGCCAGGTTTTCCAGGAGGGACGCCATTCCCTGGCCAGCCAGGCTTTCCGGGAGGCGGAGGCCAGCCCGGGTTTCCAGGTGGAGGAGGCCAGCCAGGATTCCCTGGTGGAGGAGAAGCCCAGGGCCAGGCGGGAGGACCGCCAAGCAGCCCGCCTCCATCCTTTACGCCTGAACTCCAGACACAGTCTGCCTCCGTCTTTGCCGTCGATCCCGGCGCCATCAGAGGCTGCTTATATCGGTTCACCTATTTATGGCTGAATAACGGCAGAAGCTTCTGGTTCTATCCAACATTCGTCGGCAGGACTTCTGTCGCCGGCTGGAGGTGGAGAGGATTCCGCTGGGAGTATTACGGCACAGATACCAGCCGGATCCGCTCATTCCGCTGCACCTGAGAAAAGATTGCCTAATAAAAAAGACCCCTTCAGCCATCCTGAAGGGGTCTTCGCTTCGTTAAAAAATAAGATGCGCTGCCAGCACGATGACCGGCAGGGTAATGATGGTCCGTTCAAGGAAAATGATGATCAGGTCTTTCAGGGAGACAGGAATCTTGCTTCCAAGCAGGAGTCCGCCGACTTCTGACATATAAATCAGCTGTGTAACGGACGTACAGGCGACGATAAAGCGGGTCATCTCGCTCTCAATCCCGCTTCCGATAACAGAAGGCAGGAACATATCGGCAAATCCGACTACAAGCGTCTCTGATGCTGCTTTCGCCTCAGGCACCTGCATAAGCTCCAGGAGCGGGATGAACGGCATACCAGCCACCTTGAAGATCGGCGTGAATTCCGCTACAATCAGCGCCAATGTGCCGAGCGCCATGACGATCGGCGCCACACCCATCCACATATCGAGGATATTTTTCGCACCCTGTTCAAAGAATTGTTTGATGCCGCGGTTTGTTGCCGCTTTGGCTGTTGCCTGTGTTATACCCCAGCTAAGAGGTGTATAGCCTTCCGGAATTGTTTCATCAAGCTGGGGAGCATCCTCTGTAACATAGGTGTCAGGCTTGGTCGACAACGGCGGAATTCTCGGACAGATAAGGGCTGCCACAATGCCGGCTATGAGGACAGTCAGATAGAATGGAACAAAATAGCTCCCCAAATCCACCTGGGAGATAACAACAAGGCTGAAGGTAATGGAGACAACAGAGAAGGTCGTGCCGATGACAGCCGCTTCCCTCTTTGTATAAAAACCTTCCTCATACTGCTTGCTTGTCAAAAGGACACCGATCGTGCCATCGCCAAGCCAGGATGCCGCACAGTCAACCGAAGAGCGGCCCGGCAGCCTGAACAAGGGCCTCATCACTTTCGTCAGGAGGGAGCCGAAAAGCTCGAGCAGCCCAAAGTTCAAAAGCAGGGGCAGGAATAAACCAGCGAATAAAAATACCGAGAATAAGACCGGAAGGAGATCGTAAAGCAGAAGCCCTCCTGTATTCTCAGACCATACCCATTCAGGGCCGATCTGGTAAAAAGTCATTAATGCAAAGATGGCGCCGAGCACTCTTGCGGCAAACCAGATCGCCGGAACATCGAACAGGGCAGTGAAAAACGCGCTTCTGCGGATGAAGGCGGGCTTTACAAGCTTTGCCAGCAGTGTGCCTGCAAAAGTCAGAAAAATGATCACGGTCATGATGGCCGGCAGATAGGCTGCCAGAAGGTCCTGGACAAGGCCCGATAAGATGGCGATAGGAATGGTCACTTCGCCTTTATAAGAAATAGGAAGCATAAATAAACTGATGCCGATTAATGAAGGAATGAGGAAGAGCATAAAGCTTTTTCCTGATGCTTTTTTCCTCGCTGCAGATTCTATCAAAACATTCACCCTTAATACAATTTATATTTATAAGACAAAGGTTATTTTAATTCATCCTGTATGAATTGCCAACCCACTTCTCTTAAATTCCACGGATTCCCTTGTTTTTAAACCTTTTTCCCAAAGAAATATATTTATAAAGAAAGAGACTGACCTGAAAAGTCAGCCTCCTGAGGCGGCAGAGCGGTCTGACAGCTGCTGCTCTGCGAGCTCCCTGTATAAAGAATGTTTTTCATACAGTTCCCGGTGTGTGCCGGTCCCGGTAATGCTTCCGTTTTCAAGTACGGCAATCTGATCGGCATCTACGACGGTGGAGAGCCGGTGGGCAATCACAAGGGTGGTGCGGCCCTCCATCAGATGCTCCAGTGCTTTCTGGACAAGATGCTCTGATGTGCTGTCGAGATTGGATGTAGCTTCATCAAGCAGCAGGATGCGGGGATTGCGGATCAGCGCCCTGGCAATGGCAATCCGCTGCCTTTGGCCGCCGGAAAGCTTGATGCCGCGCTCACCGACCTGTGTGTCGAATCCATCAGGCAGGGCATCGATGAATTCCGAAGCATTGGCGAGCTCCGCAGCTCTTTCAATTTCCTCATCCAGTACCTCCCGCTCCATTCCATAGGCAATATTATCGCGGATGGTGCCTGACATGATCGGGCTTTCCTGTGAAACATAACCGATTGATGACCGCCATGCATGGAGGCGGAAGGAGCTGATGTCCTGACCGCCGAGCAGGATCCGGCCTGTCTGCGGGAGGTAGAAGCGCTCCAGCAGGGCGAACAGGGTGGTCTTTCCGCCTCCGCTCGGGCCGACGATTGCCGTGGTCTTTCCGGCAGGTACAGTCAGTGAGGCCCCGCCAAGGATCTCCTTCTCTTTGTAGGCGAAGCTCACCTTCTCAAAAGTGATATCCTGGCTTGGATTGGCCACAGCCTCCGTGCCTTTATCCACTTCCTTTTCGGTGTCAAATATATGCTGGATTCTTTCTGTTGCCCCGACAGCCTTCTGGAAGGCTGTAAAGAAGGATGCCATCTGGCTGAAAGGAACTACAATCTGGAACATATAAATGATGATGGCGACGAGCGAGCCTGCTGACAGGGCGCCAGAAGCAACGCGTACACCGCCATAGCCGATCAGGATGACGAGCACAAACATCATGATGAAGGTCATGAAGGGGGAAATGACTGCCTGGATTTTCGCTTCCCTCAGCCCGAACTGGAATAGGTGGCGTATTCCCTTGTCGCCGCTCTCCTGCTCTGCTTTTTCAGCATGATAGGCTTTGACGAGGCGGATATCTGCAAGAACCCGTCCGAGATTGCCGGAAAAACTCGCCATTTCATCCTGGGTTGCTCTTGAAATCTTATACATCTTCTGCCCCAGCGGCATAATCATAGCAATGGCCAGCGGTACAGCAATGATCATCACAAGAGTCATTTTCCAGTCGATCAGCAGAAGGATGATCACGGAGCCGATGATGGAAATAATTCCGGTCAGGAATGAAATTAAATGCTGGGTAATGAGGTTTTTGACAATATTTGTGTCCTGAGTGACCCGGCTCATCGTTTCACCTGACTGCTGCTGGTCAAAGAAAGGGACCGGCAGATGAAGAATCTGTCCCCAAAGCTTCCTCCTGATGGACGCTACAACTGCTTCCCCGATATAGCTGAGGAAATAGTAAGAAAACCCGGAAGATACGGTCTGGATGATAAAGGCACCCGCCAGGAGGAGCACGACGCTCATCTCCAAAGAAGATGCGGCAAGCTGGTCGACCATCGACTTGGTGAAAAGGGGGACGATCAGCCCGGCACCGGTTTCCAGGATGCTGAGAATGATGGCCGACAGCAGGATCCAGCGCGGGGGCTTGGAGTCCTTCAGCAGACCCCAGAAAGCTTTCCAGCTGCCTTTTTTGAGTGCAGGATCTTCATTTTTCGTCATCAACATTCATTCCTTTCTTCTCCAGATAGAGACCGAGTGCAGCTGCTAGCCATTCTTCCTCCTTGGGGGAGAATGGGATATGGAAAAGACCGCCGTCATCCTCATCGCTTAAATCCACCGAACTGATTTCTTTCAGAAGCGAAGGATCGTTTCCCGAGATTTCATCGACTATCTCCATCATGGCCTCAATTAAAGCCTGAACTTCCCCGCTAGCAGGGTCTGAACCAGCAAGCTCCTTCAAGCCCATTGAAATGGAAACCCATCTGCTTTCATATTCCCGCTGTTTCTCCTCGGGAATGGCGTAAATCGAATCTACTCTTTCCTCCGGGAGGAAGCTCTTCAGCCATTCTTTCTGTTCATCCTCCCGGTGGATAGTGTTGATGAGCGAAATGAAGATGCCAGCATCCACCTCGTTTTGATCCTCCATTACATAGAGCGCCCGGTCCAAAGCCCGGATGACCCCTTCGACTTCTTCCTTCTTACGGATCATCTCCGCTCTTTGAAAGGCAAGAGAATCCTTCAGGCTCCATTTTTCATTCTGGAGCATCCCTTTGATCTGCTCGAGGGAATAGCCGAGGTATTTCAGTGTCACAATCCGCTGGAGCACGGTGAAATCAGGGTCGGAATAATAGCGGCGCCCTGAATCTGTTATTTCGGTTGGCTCCAGGAGGCCGATTTCATCATAATAATGGAGTGTCCTGATCGTGGTGCCGGTTTTCTTTGAAAATTGACCGATTGAGTATTTGCCAGCCATCTCTTCATCTCCCTTAATCTATCTGTCTTTATCTTAAAACCTCACGCAGCGTGAGATGCAAGCTGTTTTTTTAAAAAATTGGTTAAGTCTATTATAGCCAAGCCGCAGCTCTGCCCATAAGCAGGAACCGGCTGCATGAAAAAAACCCGCCGGAGCGGGTTTTCGGAAGTCTTATAGAAAAAGCATTCCCAGCGAAATGATGATACCGCTTACAAATAAGGCAAGCACGCAGTAACCCATGATATCCTTGGCCTTCAGCCCGGCAATGGCAAGGGCGGGAAGTGCCCAGAATGGCTGGATCAGATTAGTCCACGCATCGCCCCAGGCGACTGCCATGGCTGTCTTTGGTATCGAAACACCGAGCGTTTGTGCCGCCTCAAGCATGACCGGCGCCTGTACGGCCCACTGGCCGCCTCCTGACGGGACAAAGAAATTGACCAGGCCGGCGGAAAGGAAGGCAAAGAATGGGAAGGTGAAATCATTGGAAATGGACACAAATGCCTCTGACATCACAGCCGCAAGCCCGGAAGTGGTCATCATTCCCATGATCCCGGCATAGAACGGGAACTGGATGATGATGCCGCTGGCTCCTTTCACGGCATTGACCGTCGCGTTCAGGAACTGCTTTGGAGTCCCGTGGAACAGGATGCCCAGGAACAGGAACAGGAAGTTTACGATATCAAGATTGAGCTTAAACCCGTTTGTAGCAAAATAATAGAATAAGAACACAAGCCCGAAAATGCCGATCAGCATGGAAAGGATCTTGCTGTTCTCAAGGCGGTCCGCCGGTGTCAGGGCCGCCTGTTCAATAGCAGCGGCCGGCTGGTCCTCCTCAAGCAGGGCAGGGTCAACCGCGACAGTGTCTTCCCTGGAGGGCATCATCATTCTGTTCACAATCGGCATAATGATGAAAATGCCTAAGATAATAGCAATATTAAAAAAAGCAAAGATGGTCTGGTCTGTCGGGATGATGCCAATGAGGTCCTCTGAAAAATGCCCGGCTGTTGCAATCGTTAGCGGAATCGAACCAGAAATGCCTCCATGCCAGACAATAAAGCCGGTGTATGCGCTTGCAATCAGGAGCCGGTAATCTACATTTTTGACCTTTTTCGCCAGCTCTTTGGCAAAAAGTGCACCGATCACAAGGCCGAAGCCCCAGTTGATCAAGCTCGCGAGCATGGAGATGACAGTGACAAGGATGATGGCCTGCCCCGGAGATTTGGCCAGGCCTGCCAATGAGCCAAGGCCCTTTTTAAAAATGCGGCTGCTTGCCAGCACATGGCCCGTCACCAGCACGAGCACCATCTGCATCGAGAATGTCAGAAGTCCCCAGAACCCGCCTCCCCAGAACTGGACCATCTGATACGGGCTGCTTTCTGTAAAGATGAGCCCCAGGCCGAAAACGGCGAAGGTCAGGATCACCACAAACAGGAATGGATCCGGCAAATACCGCTGCATGATCCGGTTAAAAAGTGAGACGACAGCTTTCATATTAATTCCCCCTTTAAAAAACAATCCCTATATAGTTTCTGTAATATTCTAATTTTTCCTTCTTTTGCTCCTTAATCTTCTCTTTTCACCAAGTGGGGATCCACAGAATACACTGGATAGTCATATGCCTATGAACAGGAGTGGTGATCATGTATCCAGTCTATCCTTATTACGGAAAAAAAGAGGAATGCAAAGAAAAGCCGCTGTCTTTCCCGCCGCAGCATCAGGATGTACAGCCCGGCCTGGAATATCAGATGGTGCCAAGACCGATTTCGGAGGACCCGGACTACCGGGGGTCAGGGAAACTGAAAGGGAAGGTGGCCATCATCACCGGCGGGGACAGCGGGATTGGCCGTGCGGCGGCTTACGCGTTTGTAAAGGAAGGCGCCAAAGTCGTCATTGTCTACCTGAATGAGCACCAGGATGCCAGGGAAACACAGGAAAGGATACGGGAGCTTGGCGGGGAAAGTCTTTTTATCGCCGGCGATATGAGAAGGGAGGACTTTTCCCGGGAAATTGTCGAAAAAACGCTTCATCATTTCGGAAGGATCGATATCCTCGTCAATAACCATGGCGTCCAATTTGTGCAGAAGAGCATTCTCGATATCACAAGGGAACAGCTCTTCGACACCTTTGAAACCAATATTTTCGCGTTTTTCTACTTAACAAAAGCCGTTCTTCCCCATATGAAGGCAGGGGGCTCCATCATCAATACAACGTCCGTTACGGCCTACGAAGGCCATAAAGATCTGATTGACTATTCCTCGACAAAAGGTGCGATCGTAACCTTTACAAGGTCCTTATCATTGTCGCTTGAGAAAAAAGGAATCCGGGTGAATGCCATAGCTCCCGGTCCTATATGGACACCGCTTATCCCCGCCAGCTTCTCTGCGAAGAAGGTATCAGAATTCGGCACAGATACACCGATGAAAAGGGCCGGCCAGCCGTTTGAGCTGGCTCCGGCGTATGTTTACCTTGCCTCCGACGACTCCCGCTATATGAGCGGGCAGGTGCTTCATATCAACGGCGGGACGATGGTAAGTTCATAAGGAAAGCTGCCGGGCGGGCTGGCCCGGTTTTTCTATGGAAGACTGTTCAGGACCCCTGGGGAGCTGTGCCTTGGCCAGTTTTTCACAGTTGGGAAGTAAAATGGGAAGGTTTGGGGCGGCTTCCTGAAGAATACACTATTAGAGAACTCTTTCATGAAAATGCATAAAATATATTTGAATGGCCGTATCTTTTCTTCCTCCCTGATCCGTTTAAGGGGCAGAGATGTGTAAAAGGAGTGAGCAGCGATGGTGATGAAGCAGGAAGAGGCAGACCAGGTGCCGGCATTGGCGGAGAAGGCGGATGAGATGTATCCCGCCCTTCAGCGCTATAGCCGATTTCTCGCACGGAACAGCTGGGATGGGGATGACCTTGCACAGGAGGCTTTCCTCCGTGCCGCCAGCAGCTACGAGCCTGAACGGGTCAGCCAGGCACTTTTGAAGAAAATTGCCTATAACTGCTGGGTGGATGTGACGCGCAAACGTAAAAAGGAGCAGCTGGAGGAGGCGCCGGAGCCCATCCGGAATGAAGAGAAGCAATACGTCAGCAGTGAAGCTGTCGAAAAGCTGTTGGAATGCCTGACCTTGAAGCAGGCAGTCATTTATGCTCTTAAGGAAGGGTTCCAATATACCTCAAAGGAAATTGCCGGACTGATGCAGACAACCGAATTTGCCGTAAAGTCGGCCTTAAGCCGGGCGCGCAGGCAGCTGCAGTCAGATGCAGACACGGGCAGTCCTGACACCGGGAGCGAAGAGGCTGCCTTTGTTGCCAGGCTGCTGGTAAAGTCCCTCCAGGAAGAAGATCCAGGCTGTCTTCTAAGGGCGCTCCCGATGCTGCCGTCACTGAAAAGCCTGTCTGTCCATGCTGAGCCAAAGCCTTGCCATCATCGCAGGCAGTCTCCTCCGCAATGCACACTCTCTATCGCGGCGTAGACCGCAGAAAGGGAGGATTGGATATGACGGCAATACCATATGTAATTGAACAGTCGAGCAGGGGCGAGCGCTCCTATGATATCTATTCACGGCTTCTGAAGGACAGGATCATCATGATTGGAGAAGAGATCAATGATCATGTGGCAAACAGTGTGATTGCCCAGCTCCTGTTTCTTGCCGCAGATGCGCCAGACAAGGATATATCGCTTTATATCAATAGCCCGGGCGGATCCACAACAGCAGGCTTTGCAATTTATGACACTATGCAGTACATCAAGCCTGACGTCAGGACAATCTGCACGGGTATGGCCGCTTCCTTCGGTGCGATGCTCCTGCTCGCCGGCACGAAAGGCAAGCGCTGCAGCCTGCCAAACAGCGAAATCATGATCCATCAGCCGCTCGGCGGGGCCAGGGGCCAGGCAACTGAAATTGAAATATCCGCGAAACGCATTCTGAAGCTCCGGGAGCATATCAACGGAATCATTTCCGAAAAAACGGGCCAGCCTGTTGAAAAAGTGGCCAGGGATACAGACCGCGACTATTTCATGAGCGCCGAAGAAGCGAAAGAATACGGGATTATCGATACTATCATTTTTCATAGCTGATAGCGGGAATGGCAGCCTTTTAGGAAGGGCTGCTTTTTTTTGAAAAATTGAATCTTATATCATATTGGGAAATCTGGATAAACGTCCCGAGCCGAAGAAAATATGGTAACATTTAGGGGGTGGAGGAGGCGGATTATGACTAAGAAATCTTTGAAGTGGGGAATTGGAGCGATAGTGCTATTGGCTATATTGCTATCTTTCGATAAATGGAAACTGTATAAGGAAGAAAAGCCTCCATTCCCTGAAATAGTGTCAGAAGGCAAGGAAGCTCAAGCAGTTTTGTTTGATTATTCATGGAACGGGACGGACACATCCAAAGCATTGAATAAAGCTAATCTATCAGACTCCCTGGAAAGCATGGAGGCATTGCCGGTCGGACCATTTTCAGATCTTTCAGTTTCCTTTCCGGAGAAGCCTGATCTAATATCCATTTCCGCCTGGGAGCCGCGGCTTGAAGAAGAAATCTATAAACTGGTTGGATCTGTCTTTCATTTTACAAACCGTCCCGGAACTGTGACTCTTGTGATTAAGGCTGAGTGGAATAAAGGCAAGGCAACGTATTTAACCAGAGTCAAAACCGAAAAGATTGTCTCTTACCAGGAACTTCTGGCCCCTGATAAAGAGGTTCAAACCGTCATTGGATTTGCTGTCAGCAATTCATCATCTCTTAAATTTGCCAATAAAAAACCAGGCGATCGATTTGCCTCTGGATACATATCTGGAGAATTGGATTATTTACAAAAAGCTTATCCCGAACTGGAACTGAACGAGCTTCCCTCCTATTTTGTTTTTAAGCAGGAGAAGATTGTTTATCGTACAACTGACATGCAGGAGCTGAAATCTTATATATCAAAGCACTAGGGGAAAATAATTTTGATACCAAAAAAACTCCCGCTTAAATACGGGAGTTTCGCTGTTTATTTTTTGGTCCTTGGCGCAGGCGGTTCCTTGCTCAATGATTTGAGGAGCGAAATGCACATAAAGACAAGGATGACAGTAAATGGCAGGGCTGCGACAAGCGAGGCAGTCTGCAGTCCCTCAAGCCCGCTGCTGAGCAGGAGGACGGCCGCAATCGCACCGATCAGGATGCCCCAGACGATGCGCACACCGAGGGGAGGCATCAGTGACCCCTTGGAGGTCATGCTGCCGAGAATATAGGTTGCCGAATCTGCTGAGGTAATAAGAAACGTGAAAATCAGCAGAATCGATAATAATGAGACAATAAAGGTAAACGGCAATTCACCATATGTTGTAAACAGAGCACTGGTAACATCCGCATTGACTGCTTCAGCTATGCTTGTTCCCTGGAACAGGTCAAAATGCAGGGCGGTCCCGCCAAACACGGCTGTCCATAAAAGGGCGATGAGCGGCGGTATGATCAGCACGCCGACGACAAATTCCCTGATGGTCCTCCCCCTTGATACCCGTGCAATGAACGCGCCGACAAACGGGGACCAGGCGATCGCCCATGCCCAATAGAAAATCGTCCAGTCACGCACCCATGTACCGCCTTTATAAGGTGTAAGGCGCAGGCTCCAGTTAATGAAATTGGTAATATAATCGCCGATGCCCTGTGTGAACGTATTCAGGATGAAAACAGTCGGTCCGGCAATGAATACAAAGAGCATGATGATCAGAGCAAGGGAAAGGTTAAGATTGCTCAAATACTTGATTCCTTTATCCAATCCTGTAGTAGAAGACAAGAGGAAAAGGGCTGTCAATACAACGATAATGATAATCTGCACCCAAGCACTGTTAGTGATCCCGAAGGCAGCATTCAATCCGCCGTTAATCTGCAGGATCCCAAGCCCGAGTGATGTGGCTACACCCAGGACAGTGGCAATGACAGCCAGGATATCAATGAATTTCCGGAGGCCTGACCGCTCCTTTTTTGTACTGATGATCGGCTTGAGCGTAGTGGAAACAAGTCCGTCCTGCTTTTTGCGGAACTGGAAATAGCCGACTGCGAGTCCGACAATCGTGAAGACGGACCATTGGCTGACGCCCCAATGGAAGAAAGAGTAGCCCATGGCAGTTCTTGCTGCTTCAGGCGTGAGTCCTTCCATATCAGCGATGGGAGGCGAAAAATAATGGCTCATCGGCTCGGCGATTCCCCAGAAGACAAGGCCGATGCCAAATCCGGCGCTGAAGAGCATGCCGATCCATGTGAAAAAGGAATATTCGGGTCTTTCATCATTCCCGCCAAGCCGGATGCGGCCATATTTGCTGATGGCCAGGAATAGGCAGAAAAATACAAAGAGGAGTACCGATAGCAGGTAGAACCAGCCAAAGGCGTATGTAGTGAAATCGAAGGCTTTCTGTGCGGCCCCTGAAAAAATGTCAGGCAGGAAGACGCCTGTGAGGACAAGCAGAAGGATCACTGAAGCAGAGACCCAAAAAACACTGTTTAATGACTTATCTTGCTGTTCATTCATAGAATACCCCCTGTTTTTTCTCTATATTTAACCTTAACATGTATAAAAGACTGGAGAAAACGCCATCAATAGCTGAAAATGGCAATATCCAAGAATATATGGCGGGAAAGCCGGTATTTCGCCGCCTTGAGAGTGCCTCATGTAGATATATACCCTAATAAGCAAGTTAGCAACCTATTTAGCAAAAAATCTGATATAGGAGCTGGATGAGATGTATCTCAAACCTTTGGAAGAAAAATTCACCCTGCACAGGAATGCTGAGCAGGCAGAGCCGATGAGAAAATATATGAAAGGCAACTTCCCGTTCCTGGGAATAAGGACGCCGGAGCGCAGGAAGCTTACGAAGGAGTTTTTTGCAGAAACTCAGATCTTAAAGGAGCCTTTTCAGCATGAGTTTGTGTCAGAGCTATGGAAGAAGGAAGAAAGGGAATATCAATATGCAGCCTGTGACTATATCCTCAGCTCCTTGAAGAAGCTTGTAAAAGACGACATGCTATTTATGGAGAGATTGATTACGGAAAAGTCCTGGTGGGATACTGTTGATACATTGGCTGCCCACCCTGTCGGCCGAAATGCCTCCGATCATCCTGAAACCATTGAGGATACAGTGAAGGATTGGGCCTATGGCAGCCATCTATGGCTGAGAAGGACAAGCATCATCTTTCAGCTCCGGTACAAGCAAAATACAAGTGAAGGCATCCTGTATGAATTCATCAGCCAGAATGCCGGCAGCAAGGAATTTTTTATCCAAAAGGCAATCGGCTGGGCCTTGAGGGAGTACAGCAAGACAAACCCTGAGTCAGTCAGAAGCTTTATCAGCAGTTCTCCGCTCGCACCCTTGAGCATCCGTGAGGGTAGCAAATATTTAAAATAAGAAGGAAAAACTGATAGAATGCTACATAGATTGAAAAAACAATTAGTAGGTGAAGAAATCATGGTGAAATGCATCGCGATTGATATGGACGGGACACTGCTGACCGCAACCCAGCAGATTACAGAAGAAAACAGAAAAGCGATCCAGAAGGCGCAGGCAGAAGGGGTGGAGGTTGTCATCGCCACAGGACGATCCTATTTTGAAGCGAACTTCGTCCTGGAAGAAGCCGGGATACACACCCCGATGATCTGCGTCAATGGGGCCGAAGTGAGGTCCATCGATAAAGAAGTAATAGCCAGCAATCCGCTTGACAAGTCGACGGCAAGGACAGCCGGCATGGCGCTCCTGCAAAATGGCGTTTATTTTGAAGTGTACACAAACAAAGGCACTTACACGATTGATGCCGATAAAGGCGTCTCTATCATCGTCGACATCTTTATGAGCGGAAACCCTGAAGCTGATGTGGATGAAGTCATGAAGGCGGCAGAGGAAAGGTTCACAAAAGGGCTTGTCCAAAAGGTGGACAGCTACGATATCCTTTTTGATGATACAGAGCATCAAATTTATAAGCTCCTTGCCTTCTCATTCGACGCTGAAAGGCTTGCAGCGGCAAAGGAAGCCCTTGTGCCGCTTGAGGACGAAGGGCTCGTCATCAGCTCTTCCGGTGAGGAAAACCTGGAGCTGACTAGCAAACAAGCGCAAAAGGGCGTTGCGCTTGAAGCCTTCCTTGAAAAAAGCGGGACAGGCATCCAGGATGCAATGGCAATAGGCGATAACTATAACGATCTTTCTATGTTCAAACGGGTGGGCAGGTCTGTCGCCATGGGCAATGCAGACGAAATCATCAAGGCACAGTGCGACTTTGTGACGCTGACTAATGAAGAAAGCGGAGTGGCAAAAGCAATCCTGGATGCCCTTAAGGCATAGGGAAATGACGGCACGAACCGGCCTGTTTTTTGGGCGTTTTGAAACCTTTAACTGAAAGGCGGAGATACTGTGAAAAAATCAGCCCTATTCATGCTGCTCGGTTTGCTGGCAACGGCGGGCTGCTCGGCAGAAGACAAATCGAATGAGACAGAGCCGAGGCCGCAGGAAAGCGAGGAGGCGGCTTCAGCCGTGCCGGAGGCGGAAGAGTTCGCGGCCGATCTGAAGACCCCGTGGTCGATCGACCAGGCAGGAAGCACTTTTTATATGACTGAAAGGACAGGGAGCATTGTAAAAGCAGAAGAAGGCAGCCGGCAGAGGCAGGAGGTCCGCCTGAAAAAGAAACTCTCACAGGCTTCGGAGGCCGGCCTGCTCGGCTTTGTCCTTTCCCCGGATTTTGAAAGCTCTGGAGAAGCCTTTGCGTATTATACGTATGAAGAAGGATCCGTACAGCAGAACCGGATCGTCGTCCTGAAGCAGACGGAGGATGCCTGGGAGGAAACAAGGCTGCTGCTGGATGGGATCCCGAGCGGGCAATACCATCATGGGGGCCGCCTGAAAATCGGCCCTGACGGCAAGCTTTATGCTACCGCAGGCGACGCGGCAGCCGATCCGGAAATCGCCCAGGATCTGGATTCCCTCGGCGGAAAAATCCTCCGGATGAATCTGGATGGAACGGTTCCCGACGATAATCCATTTGCCGGATCTTATGTATACAGCTATGGCCACCGCAATCCGCAGGGCCTTGCCTGGGCTGAAGACGGCACCCTTTATGCCTCTGAGCACGGACCATCCGCCAATGATGAGATCAACCGGATCGTGGCCGGGAAAAACTACGGCTGGCCGGTCATCCAGGGCAACGAAGAGAAGGAAGGCATGGAAACGCCGCTCTTCACCTCAGGGGAAGACAATACCTGGGCTCCATCCGGCATTGCCATCAAGGACGGCAAGCTATATGCGGCTGCGCTGAGGGGTACTGCAGTACTTGAATTCAACCTGGAGTCAGGAGAGCAAAAGGAACTCATCACCGGTGCCGGAAGGATCAGGGATGTGCTGCTCTCCGGTAATGTCCTGTATTTCGCCAGCAATAATACAGATGGCCGCGGCAACCCGGGGCCAAACGATGATAAGCTGTATAAAATCCAGCTTTCAGAATAGAAAAGAGGCAGGCTCAGAGAGCCATGCTTCTTTTTGACATAATGAGCGTTCGAGCCATATCTCTTAAATTAATACCTGACTCATATCCCTCAAAAAGGTATAATGTTCTCTGTACCAGCAAATCTTTTAAACGGGGTGCAAAATATGGCTGATTTTAAATCAACTGTCATTATAAGAAGACCAGTAGCAGAAGTTTTCCAGTACGCCACCAACCCGGACAACGCGCCTGAAATTATGCCGAATGTCGTTAAAATGGAAAAGGCAACGGACGGTCCGATCGGGCCATCGACGAAATTCATTGAAACAAGGATGATCAGGGGCAAGAAGGTCAAGGCTGAAATTGAATATACACAATTTGAACAGGACAGGTCCTATACAGCAAAAAGCAATTCCAATGGGCTGGTTGTCACGTATGATTATACATTCACGGAAATTGATGAAGGCACGCAGGTGGAGCTCGAAGCCAATATCCACACATCCGGCTTCATCATGTCCCTGACAAAGCCAATGCTCGTAAAGATTATAAAAAAAGAAGATGGCAGGCAGCTGTCCTATCTGAAGCAGATGCTGCAGGGGGATGAAGAGTAAAAAAAAAGAGCCCGGGGGCTCTTTTTTTATTGGAACTTATAAGTCCAGAACCGTTCATTCTGAATCCAGGCTGTAGCCTGCGGGTCCTTATTTTTCAGCTTTTCCTCCGTTTGGGCAGCCATCAGCTGTGTCTGGGAAAGATGCGCTTTAATGGCAGCAAGCTTCTGGTCGACAACGGCGCTGACATCATTGAGAATATCCGCTTCGCCAAGTTCATCGACGCAGTTATTGGAAAATGCGACACAATGCAGCTTCGGCCGGTCCTGCTCAGGCAGGCGCTCAAGTGCCCTTACAACAGCTGCCCCTGTTGCATCATGATCCGGGTGAACCGAATATCCCGGATAAAAGGAAATGACCAGTGACGGATTCACTTCTTCCACAATGGAAAAAAGGTGGTCGGTGAGCAATTTTTCATCCTCAAATTCAATGGTTTTGTCGCGATAGCCGAGCATCCGCAAATCCTGGATCCCCAGGACGCGGGCAGCCTCCTTCAATTCTTTGCGGCGAATCAGCGGCAGACTCTCCCTCGTTGCAAAAGGAGGGTTACCCAGATTGCGCCCCATCTGGCCAAGCGTCAGGCATGCATATGTAACAGGGGTCCCGCTGTTAACATGGGAAGCAATCGTGCCTGACACGCCAAACGCTTCATCATCCGGGTGCGGGAAAATGACGAGTACATGTCTTTCCTTATCCATTAGCTATTTCTCCTTTCACTTTTATTCAAACGGAGTCTCGCTGATCTGCAGCGCTACAGCAAGCTTTCCGCTGTTATCATGGCCAGCCATCAGCAGGCGGCCGATTTCATCCACTTCAAAGTGGGTGATGCCCTCCGCATACACCCAGCCGAATTCCATTTTCAAACCGACTCTGAACGGGCCGTCTCCGGTAATCTTTCCGAGCTCATATTTGAGGGATGCGTTTCGGATATAGGCTCCGGCAGAGAAAAAAGACTCATCAAAATGGGATGCGTATGCCCCATTTGTGGTTTCGAGGTGAACAAAAACGTTCTTTCCGGCAAGCCGGCTAATCTCTTTTTGCACATCTTCTTTTACGACAGGCTTCATAAATATATGCCTCCTTTCAGCACAATGCTGCTGTTCCTTGAATGAGATTATTTTACTAAAAAAGGAATGGAAAAGCGAAATCGGCGCTTCCACATTCCTTTTAAGCAGCGGCAGTGTTTCCTCCGCTATCAGATTTTCCGGCCCTCGGCTTTTTCGATTGAGCCATTGCTGCGATATGCACCATGCATCGTAGGACCCACATACTCGTTCAGGCGGAACCCATGGCGGATTGCTTCCGTAATGAAGGATTTCGCGGTCTCGACAGCTTCTGTCACGCTATGGCCCTTCGCAAGCCCTGCAGTTACTGCAGAAGAATAGGTGCAGCCTGCCCCATGCGTATAAACAGTATCAATCAGCTCGTTTTCAAACAAAAGGAAATCTTTTCCGTCATATAGGAGGTCAGCCGCTTTTTCATGCTTCAGCTTGCTGCCGCCTTTGATCAATACATACTTCGCACCCATGTCATGAATTTTCGCAGCCGCTTCCTTCATATCATCGATGGTGCGGATCGGCCCGGTCTGTGCCAGCTGCCATGCTTCAAACAGGTTCGGCGTTACCACTGTTGCCCGCGGAAGAAGAAGCTCCCTCATCGCGTCAGTGGTCTCCGGGTTCAATACTTCATCTTCGCCCTTGCAGACCATTACAGGGTCAATGACCGTGTTGTTCAATTTATTTTCATCCATCACCTTTGCCGCCAGCTCAATGATTTCCACCGTTCCGAGCATGCCGGTCTTCATGGCATCGATGCCGACAGACAGGATGGTTTCAAGCTGCGCCTTCAGCGTTTCGATTGGCAGCGGATGTACATGATGATGCCATTGGTCTTTCGGATCCATCGTTACAATCGTTGTCAGTGCAGTCATCCCGTACACACCGAGTTCCTGGAATGTTTTCAGGTCCGCCTGGATGCCCGCTCCTCCGCTCGTATCCGATCCAGCAATCGTAAGTACTTTCTTCATAGTCATGTCATGCGCCTCCCATTATTGTTCTAATTATAATTATAACAATATTATATCTCAGTACAATTGGAACGAATTGCAGGGACCCCTTTTCTTTTCGCCAAAATTTACCTATGATAAAAACAGAAATAGAAGATTGAGCGGTGATGAAGATGAAGAACATCCTATATATCGAAGATGATAAAGAAATCGGCAAATGGACGAAAGATTATCTCCTTGAAAAAGGCTACTCGGTCGACTGGCTGCAGTCAGGGGAGGGAGCAGCCCAGGCAGCTGCCAGAGCGGACCTGGTCATCCTTGATGTAATGCTGCCAGGTCTGGACGGTTTTACGGTCGGCCAGCGCCTGAAGAAGGATGCCCCGGGGATTCCTATCCTGATGCTTTCGGCCCGGACGGCTGTCGATGATAAGCTGCAGGGCCTGCAGTTTGCCGATGATTACCTGACAAAGCCATTTCATCCGGAAGAGCTGGCTGCAAGGGTCGATGTGCTGCTCCGGAGGTATGGAAAGCCGGAACAGAGCCGGCTCCTGCTTCGCCATCTCGAAGTCAGCCTTGGGGAGAATCGCATCACCGATACAAGGAGCGGCGAAGAGATCATCCTGACAGGCAAGCAGCATCAGATTTTCATGTACATGCTCCGCCATCCGAACCAGATTCTCACAAAAGAGCAGATTTTTGAGGCAGTCTGGGGGGAGCCCTATATGGACGGAGATAAAACCTTGATGGTCCACATCCGCTACCTGCGCGAAAAAATTGAAGAAAACCCAGGCTCGCCTGCCATCCTGGAAACCATCCGGGGCATCGGCTACAGGGTGAAGCAATGAAGCCAAAATCACTGCAGGGCAGATACCTGCTCATCATCCTGCTGGCGCTGGTGCTCATGCCAATCACCTTTCCGCTCGTTTCAGTTTTATTCCATATCCCATTTTCCATGCAGGAGCATGACCCGAATGTCTATGAAGACAGCAAAGGCATGGAATCAATGTGGAAGGAAGAAGGAAAGAAGCTGGGCGGCAGGACGGATGAAGAAATCAATGAGAGGCTTCGGGCGCTTAAGCAGAAGTACAATAAGGCAAGCATCTTTTGGGTCGACGGACAGGGGAGCACAAAGCTGAAGCTTCCAGAGCAAATAAAGATCCCTGCCCAGTGGGACCCGCTGTACACAATCGACTTCATGAAAACGAATAGGGGCCTTGAAGCTGATCCCTATACCGTCGTTTCATTCATCGGGTCCGGGAAATCCGAAGGGTTCATGGTCATCCAGGTGCCCCGGGGAGAAATGGACACAGAATGGGAGAAAGTAAGCAGAAGCTATGACTATTATTATCTGATTGCTACCTTTGGTGTGCTGGGATTGTTCCTGTTTGTATCCTGGATTTTCTTCTACAGAATACGCCAAAGGCTGCTCCGCCTCCAGGAGGCAATGGACAAGCCGGCTGAAGGCGGGATCCCCCTGCCGATCGCCATTGAAAAGAAAGATGAAATCGGCCAGCTGGAAGGGGCTTTTAACCGGATGATCGACCAGCTTGAAACAGGCAGGCAGCGGGAGCGGGAAGAAGAAGAGCTGAGGCGCCAGCTGATCGCCAATCTCTCCCATGACCTCAGAACCCCGCTGACAACAATCAGGGGCCATGCCTATTCTTTGAAAAAAGAAATCACTTCCGAAAAAGGCCGGGAATCTCTCGAACTCATTGACAATAAAGTCAGCTATCTTGGCCAGCTGATCGAAAACCTGCTTTCCTATACACTATTAACCTCAGGCAAGTATCCATACAATCCGGAAAAAACGGATATCGTCCGGCTCGTAAAAACCTCGGCAGCCGCCTGGTATCCTGTTTTTGAAAATGAAGGCTTCGAGCTTGATATTGAGCTGCCGGACAAGAGCATCTACTGGGATATAGACGGGCAATGGATGAACCGCATCCTCGATAATCTGTTTCAGAATATCCTCCGGCACGCCGCCCAGGGCAGATATGCCGGTGTCCTGCTTGATGCAGAAAAGGAAATTCTGGCCGTAAAAGATAAAGGGCCGGGAATGACAGGAGAGTCTGCTGGCAAAGGCGCTGGCATCGGTCTCTCCATTGCAGCTCTTATGCTGAAGGAGATGGATCTTGATCTTCAGATTAACAGCAGCAGCGGCGGGACGGAGATGGCGATTGGGAGGAAGGGGGATTTGGGAAAAGGGTATAAGGATGGATAGTTATTGGTGGAGGGTTCGGATTGCATATATCCGGGCCTTTTTGTCGCTGTAATGAGTTATATCTTCGAATGGGGGCTGTTGATTTCCGTTCCAGGCACTTCGCTTTCCGCGGGGCGGCGCTGAGCCTCCTCACGCTCCGCGCTGCGGGGTCTCAGCTTTGCCGCTGCAATCCCGCAGGAGTCTACGTGCCTTGCACTCCAATCAACAGGGTTTATAAAATTTGGTTTGTCGTTGATTCGCTCCAGCATTTCCAACGCTACAATTGGTAAATAATGTATAAAAGTTAGAATAACCAAAAAAGTAGGTAGAATCTTTTAATTTTTTGGTAGAGTAATTGAAAATTTATGTAGAAAAACGCCGAATTTAGGTAGAATCAGCCGGAATTTATGATGTGAGCACCATCGGGTTCTTAGACAGCTAGAATTTTTCAACTCAAAATACCTCAATTCTGCCCAGAACCAGCCGAAAAACAGGCAGGCATGCTAATTTCCCCCCTTTTTTTAAACCAAATTTAAACTTCCCCCCACCCCCAGCTTAACCTTCGCGGGATAAGATGGTTCCGAGGTGAAGAAAATGAGCGAATTAATCTTGGAAACGAATGGTTTAACGAAAAAGTTCGGAAAACGGAGTGCGGTCGAAAATGTGGATCTGCGGCTGGCGAAAGGAGAAATATACGGATTCCTCGGCCCTAACGGTGCGGGCAAGACAACGACGATCCGGATGCTGCTCGGGCTTGCCAGGCCGACGGGCGGTTCCATCCATATCTTTGGCAGGGATCTGAAAAAAGAGAAGTTGCAGATCCTTCGCAAGGTTGGCTCTCTTGTTGAATATCCATCCTATTACGGACATCTGACCGCCATCGAAAATCTTGAGGCTCTCCGCAGGATTCTCGAGGTGCCAAAATCACGGATCGATGAAGTGCTGGCCATTGTCCGCCTGTCAAAGGAAGCGAAACGGCCGGTAAAAGGCTTTTCCCTTGGAATGAAGCAGCGGCTTGGAATTGCCGCCGCCCTGCTCGCGAACCCTGAGCTGCTGATCCTGGACGAGCCGACGAACGGACTGGACCCATCCGGCATTCTTGAAATTCGCGAGCTGATCAAAAGCATGCCGGCACAGCATGGAATGACCATCCTCGTCTCCAGCCATCTATTATCAGAGATTGATCAAATGGCAACACAGGTGGGGATCATCTCCAAAGGGTCGATGATTTTCCAGGATTCGATCCATGTTCTCAGGCAGAAGGCAAACAGCCAGATTGCGATTACAGTCAATGAAACAGAGAAAGCCTGGAGAGCGCTGCTGTCAAACGGCATCCAGGCAGAAAAAGAGCGGGAGCACCTGCTGCTTGACGGGACAGACGCCCAGGTGGCCGCGGCTGTGGAAACACTGGTCCGCCATGATGTTTCTGTATACCGTGTCCAGGAGCAGAGAAAAACGCTCGAGGACATCTTCCTGGAGCTGACAGGAGAAGGGGGAAGCCTGTGATGATGAACATACTTTCCGCCGACTTTCTGAAAATCAAAAGAAAAATGATCCTGTTTCTCGTTTTTCTCGGCCCCTTTGGCGTTGTCGCTCTTGAAGCGGTCAATTTCGGGCTCCGCTATGAGTATTTGACAGGAGTTTATGCAAAAGATTTATGGAAAGGCTTGATCGGTGAAGCCAGCTTCCTCAGCATCCCTGCGATCATGCTGGGGCTTGCGCTGGTCACCAGCATGATTGCCAATATTGAGCATCAGACAAATGCCTGGAAGCAGCTCCTGGCCCTTCCTGTTTCTAAAGGAAAGGTATTTACCTCCAAGTTTCTATTGGCAGCCATCTTATTGTTTATTTCCTGTGTACTGCTATTCGTTGGGCTGATCATTCTGGGACTGATCCTCGGATTTGGCACAGACATTCCCTTCCTTTATCTGGCGGAATCCGTGTTCTTTCCTTATTTGGCTGGGATGCCTTTCATTGCACTGCAGTTATGGATTTCCATCACCATGAAAAATCAGGCCATTCCGCTGACGGCCGGCATTCTGGCGACGGTGCTGACCCTGTTTTCCGTGAAGTTCCCGGACTGGGTCCCGCTGAAATGGCTGTTTCTTGAGAGCTGGGGCGGCCCTTTTTATTCGGCACTGGCCGGCGTCCTGCTCGGCATCGGCATCTACTTGACCGGGCTGATTGATTTTTCCAGAAAGGAAGTGAAATAGCATGATCAATCTATTAAGCTCTGAATGGCTGAAGCTTAGAAAATCTTCTGTCTGGCTGCTTATATTTATAAGTCCTCTTCTGGCAGCGTTGGCCGGCTTTGGTGAAGCGGATCATCCCGGGGTGGAGGGGGAGCTGCAATGGCTCTACACCCTCAGCAGCATGGCGTTCGTCCATGCGCTGCTGTTCCTGCCGCTCTTGACCGGTGTATTTTCTGCATTTGTCTGCCGCTATGAGCATCTGGGCGGAGGCTGGAAGCAGCTGCTGTCACTGCCGGTTTCCCGGAGAAATGTATATATCGTGAAATTCAGTCTTGTTATGGGGCTGATTGCTGTCTCCCAGCTGCTCTTTTTAGGCGGCCTGCTGCTGGTGGCACAGCTGAAAGGATTCGATGCACCGATTCCGTGGAAAATCATCCTGGAAAGCATAGCCGGCGGATGGGTTGCCTGCCTTCCGGTCGCGGCCCTGCAAATGTTTGTTTCAGCCGCATGGTCCAGCTTTGCCGCTCCGCTGGCCATCAATGTGGTCTTTACACTCCCAAACATTCTGGTAGCCAACTCAGAAACCTACGGCCCGTTCTATCCCTGGGCACAGCCGTTTTTGACCATGATTCCGCGGATGGGAGAAGAATTCGGGGCACTGAATGCCTCTATGGAAACCCTCCTGATTGTCATCCTCGGCGGCTTCGTACTGTTTTTCCTGTCAGGAATGACCTACTTTCAGCGCAAGGAGATTTAGTATCCAGTTTGTGTGGAAAAATGGGGGCGGATATTTGTAGATTTAAAACTATTTAGTCTTAACACTTTGCTGCTGTTTTCCGTTCCAGGCACTTCGCTTTCCGCGGGGCGACGCTGAGCCTCCTCCCGCTCCGCGGTGCGGGGTCTCAGCATTGCCGCTATCTCCCGCAGGAGTCTACGTGCCTTGCACTCCAAACAGCAGGTTTCTAAAACTTTTTAAGCATCCCTTATAATTCCGCAGTTTTTTTTCTCTGTTACCACTAAACTCTTTTTACACCCCTCCATGGATGTTTTTCCCACTACCTATTAATCCACCATCAAGAAAGCTACAATAGATACATATACCAAAAAGGAGGCTGCTGCATGAAAGCAACAGGAATCATTCTTGCGGGCGGGCGTTCAAGCCGGATGGGCCAGAATAAGGCGCTTATGACCTTAGAGGGAATTACGGTCATTGAACGGGTGCGTGACGAGCTGAAAAAGGCAGTCCAGGATATCATCATTGTCACCAACTCCCCGGAAGACTACGATTTTCTCGGCTGCCTGATGGCTGGTGACATCTATCAGGACGGAGGGCCGCTTGCCGGACTCCATGCAGGACTGAAAAATTCGCAAACAGACTATAATCTTGCCGCAGCCTGTGATATGCCCTTTCTTTCAGCCGGGCTCGGCAGCATCCTTTTAAACGAGCTGGGCGAATGCCAGGCCGCTGTTCCGAAAATCTCCGGGCAGCTTCATCCCTTGTTCGGTGCCTATCACAAGGGGTTATACCGGAGGGCAGAGGAAATGCTTGAAGCAGGCGACCGCAAAATGAGGAATCTGCTCACAGAGGACAGCCGGATTTTATCAGAGAAAGAGCTTTTGGAAAAAGGCTGGGGTGGTGAGGAGGCCTGTTTTTTCAATATGAACCATCCTTCTGAATACGAGCAGGCTAAGCGTATGCTCGGCAGGGAATCTTAAAATTGGGAATGGGAAGCCAATCCTGCTATTCTATATAGATAAAAACTTCGAGAATCCTAAGAGGTGAGAAAATGGATTTTGAACTATCAAAAGAACCGATTGATGTTCAGGCTGTCACTGATAAAGTCATCCAGCGGAATGCTGGGGCGGTCACCGTGTTTATTGGGACGGTCAGGGAGCTGACGGGCGGCAAGAAAACCCTGTATCTCGTCTATGAAGCATATGAATCAATGGCAGTGAAGAAGCTTGAGCAGATCGGCCATGAAATAGAAGAAAAATGGGAAGGCGCGAAGGCAGCCATCACCCACCGGACAGGCAGGCTGGATATTACCGATATAGCCGTCGTCATTGCTGTATCTACCCCGCACAGGGCGGATGCCTATGAAGCGAACCGCTATGCCATCGAAAGAATCAAGGAGATAGTCCCTATCTGGAAAAAGGAACATTGGGAGGACGGGGAAGAATGGATCGGCAACCAGCTTGAATCCGTTTCTTATCCGGCTGGCCGTCCGCAAAAGGAGGATCTGGATGAATAACATCAAACTGTTTGCCCACTTGCGTGAAAGTGCAGGCAAGGAAGAAATCGAGCTTGACGCCGCGGGCAAGACGATTAATGAACTGAAAGCCATTTTAACTGAAGCCTATCACCTTAATCTGGAAACCGTAATGACAGCAGTGAACGAAGAGTTCGCCCTGGATCACGAGCTGATCAAAGAGGGAGACGTCATCGCTTTCATCCCGCCGGTCAGCGGCGGCTGAGGAGGGGAATAGGTTGGACGAAAGATATTCGCGCCAGACGCTTTTTCCCGGAATCGGCACGGCGGGACAGGAGAAGATCGCCCGGAAGCATGTCCTGATCATCGGGGCCGGGGCGCTGGGCTCCGGCTGTGCAGAGCTCCTGATCCGTGCGGGGGTCGGGAGTATGACGATCATTGACAGAGATTATGTGGAAGAAAGCAATCTTCAGAGGCAGCAGCTTTATGCAGAGAAGGATGCCAGGGAAAAACTGCCGAAAGCAAAGGCGGCAGAAAGGCGGCTGAAGGAAATAAATTCTTCCGTCAGCTTAAGCTGCATTGTTGGGGATGCAGATCCTTCACTTCTGGCTGAGCTTGCGCCTGGAACTGATCTGATGATTGATGCCACTGACAATTTTGAAACAAGGATGGTCATCAATGATCTGTCCCAGAAACTTGGAATACCATGGATTTACGGAGCCTGTGTCGGCAGCTTTGGAATGAGCTTTACCGTGATCCCGGGCAAGACCCCATGCCTGAATTGCCTTCTGAAAGCTGTTCCGCTGCAGGGGCTTACCTGTGATACAGGCGGCATCATCGGACCGGCCGTCCAGATGACCGTAGCCCATCAGGGGGCAGAAGCGCTGAAAATCCTGGCAGAAGACTGGGACGCTGTCAGGACTTCGCTTGTCAGCTTCGATCTTTGGCACAGCCAGTATACAAATATGGGGACCGCTAAAGCCAAGGATCCGGGCTGCCCTTCATGCGGCGCTGAAAGGACCTATCCTTACCTGGAGCAGGATAACCGGACCAGGACAGCCGTACTCTGCGGCCGGGATACGGTCCAGATCCGCCCGCCTGGTAAGCGGGACCTTGACCTTGAAGGGCTGGCAGGCCAGCTTGGCCGGCTCGGCTATGAAGTAAAGGGCAATCCCTATCTTCTGTCTGCCGAGCTGGGTGCCGAAAGGGCCGTCTTTTTCAGTGACGGCCGGGCCCTCATCCATGGCACGAAGGATGAGTCCCATGCAAAAGCCATCTACCAGCGTCTGCTGGGTTAAATACAGGAACCCCTCTGCCTGGCTGCAGAGGGGTTCTGTTTTTTTCAGTAAGAAAGCCGTCCCGGGGGGTGACCCGGAACGGCTGGAGAACCTTCTTACTTATTCGTTTGAACCTACAATGACAAGCTTGCCTTCATCAAGCACCTTTTCGTATTGCTCAGCTTCCACCTTTGAAAGGCCGAGAGCTTCGAACTTGTTGCGGAGCTCGTCGCCGCGCTTATTGAACATATTGCCGACAGAATCAAATAAGCCCTGTTCCTTCAAGCCGACGCTCCCAGTGTTGGTAGCATCAGTTAAATCTTCGGAACGGTTTTCGTCATGCGCAAAAATAAAGATATTGTCCTTTTCATAGCCTTCTGCTGTTAAAGTCTTAATAGTATCCGTTGCTTGTACGCCGTTTTCACAAACCTCAATTTTATACATGAATAATTCCTCCTCTAATTTTTTTGGACAATGTGCCTGTCCGCTTATTCTTTTATTTATCCTTTTTTTCCATACTTAAACTTCAATCTTTGTGTACAATGTTTCAGCAAAATTTTACAAAAAAGGCAGTTCTCATTTTATAATGGAAACGAACGGGTATAGAAAAGGAGCGGAGATATTGAAAAAAGAACAGGAAGTATTAGAACAGATGGAGGCGCTTATGAAGGAACTGAAAACTTCCCGCAAGCAGGCTGCAAGTGCCGCCGCTCTTGAAGGCAGCGGGGGTGCGTTCACGTTTTCACGGTTTTTGCGCTACGGGTTCAGGAAGTGGAGCTGGAAAATCGGGCTGCTTTTATTGTCGCTTATTATGATCGGAATTTTGCTTACAGCAGGAATCTTTTATTTTTATACAGGGTCATCAGCTCAAGAAGAGAAAGGGAGTTTTATAGAACAGGTGCGCGGCCTGTCAACGCTGGCATCATCACAGGCGCTCGTGAAGGCCGTGATTGAAAAAGAAGACAATGAACTGTTTGGAAGGCAGATAGAAACGGATCTGCCGGGGACAAAGCGCAAGCTTCTGCTTATTGTCCCGGGAACGGTAACGGCAGGGGTCGATCTTGAGCAGGTTGGAGAAAAGGATATCAAGGTGTCGGAAGAGGATAAGAGGATTGAAGTTTCCCTTCCGAAGGCAAGCATCCTCCAGGAGCCGTCGCTCGATCTTGAGCATGTCCAGACCTTTTCGGCTTCCGGGATTTTTCGGGATGATGTGAACTGGGATGAGGCATACAGCCTTGCAGCAGAGGCAAAGGAACTGGTAGAAGCGGAAGCGATTGACCAGGGGATTCTTGAACTTGCTGAGAAGAACGCAGAAAAAACGATCAGCGAATTTTTTGGCAGGCTGGGCTATGAGGCCTCTGTCAGCTATAAGGGGGATTCTGATGCAGCTATTAAATAACCGCTGGGGCGAGCTTCTGGAAGAGGAGTTCGAAAAAGCGTATTTTCATGAACTGGAAAGATTCCTGGAAGAAGAATATGCGAGCGAGACGGTCTATCCGGCCAGGGAAGATATCTTCAACAGCCTGAAGTATACCGATTATGAGGATGTAAAAGTGGTCATCCTGGGGCAGGATCCGTACCATGGACCGGGACAGGCCCATGGTTTGAGCTTCTCGGTCAAGCCGCAGACCAGGATTCCCCCCTCCTTAAGGAATATTTTCAAGGAGCTTCATGAAGATCTTGGCTGCAAAATCCCTGATAACGGGTATCTGGTCAGCTGGGCGGAGCAGGGTGTCCTGCTGCTGAATACCGTTTTGACCGTGCGGGAGGGGGAAGCCCATTCCCATAAAAATAAGGGGTGGGAGACTTTTACCAATAGCGTTATTGCCCTGCTGAATGAAAGGGAAAAGCCGGTCGTATTCCTGCTTTGGGGAAAGCCCGCCCAGGAAAAGGCCAAGCTGATTGATAATCCGCACCATATTATCCTAAAATCAGTCCACCCCAGCCCACTATCAGCAAGAAGAGGATTCTTTGGCAGCCATCACTTTTCAAAAACCAATCAGATTTTGAAGGATAATGGGGAAGAGGAGATAGACTGGCAGATACCAGATCTCTAATTCCGGCATGTTTCACGTGGAACGGAAATTGCATATGAAGAATGCCGTCGAAAGCTGACGGCATTTTTTAATAGACAAGTATAAAATAAGGCGGGCAAGACGCTTCCGCCTTTCTCTATTCAAAGAACTGTCAGAGTTTTAGGATGTATAATGGGTACAAGTCATGTAAAATAGAAACCGATAGCCAAATGAGTTAGAAATAAGGCTCAGCAAAGGATGACAGGATTGGACAGCAATCAGCCAAATTGCTTTAAATGCAAGCATTTCTACGTGACATGGGACCGGCAGTTTCCGAAAGGGTGCAGGGCGTTTCAATTTAAGGGAAGGCAGCTTCCGTCCAAAGCGGTTGAAAGGGCTTCAGGCCATCCTTGCCTTAAATTTGAGGGAAAGTCCAAGTAATTTCGGCTGCCTGAATAGCATGGGTGCCTGCTGCCGAAAATGGAGCTGTAGAGATTTAGGAAAAAGAGGTGAACAGTATGCAGATACCTGTTGGAAATCTGCTTGCCAAGATTGAAAAGGAGCTGCAGGGGGCCAAATCAAGCTCTTCTGAGGAAATGATCCGGGAGCGTGTATATTCTATAAAGGCTTTATGCGAGTTGCTTCTGGAAGGTGAGAAGACAAGTTCAGAGCCGGTGCGGCCGGCTGCATCTTATATTCCTCAGCCTGTACAGGAAAGTGTGCCGCTGGCTTCAATCCAGCAGCCCAGGAAGATGAATATGGAAAATGAAGCAAATGGAGATTCAATTTTCGACTTTTAAGAAGTCGATGAAGAGGTGAAATCATGAAAATTTTTATCATAATCGGTGCAATCAATGCGTTCCTTGCTGTTGCTCTTGGGGCTTTCGGCGCCCACGGCCTGGAAGGAAAAGTTGAACCTAAGTATCTTGAAACCTGGAAAACAGGTGTAACCTATCAAATGTTCCATGCCACCGGACTTCTGATCATCGGTGTTCTGCTGGGACGACTGCCGGCAACGGCCTTACTGTCATGGTCCGGCTGGCTGATGCTGATTGGAATCATCCTCTTCTCCGGAAGCCTGTACGTCCTGACGCTGACAAAGATCAGTGTCCTCGGCGCCATCACGCCGCTCGGCGGAGTCGCCTTCCTTGCTGCATGGGTTCTCCTGATCATTGCCGCAGTTAAATATCTGTAAAAAAATGAGCCTGGCTGCATAAGCCAGGCTTTTCATTATCTTGGCGGAAAGGCTGCCAGCCCTGGAGCCGCTCCATATGGATAGTCATACTCAATCTCTTCATCAAATGTAATATAATCCAGATAAATCATCGGGATCAAATAGCGTGTGCCTGACTGCGGATCGCTCAAGATCAGGTGATCCCTTCCTGCCGCTTCAATGATTCCCTTGAAAATCTTCGCATTCCATTCCCTGTTGTTCTCAAAGGTGGCGTAAACGGTTGCCAGCTTCCCTTTGTTCAGACGGAGGATGTTTTCAATGTAGGATTGCTCAATAGGCAGCATCCCGGGAACCTGTGAAACGGGTGAACCTGAAGGCGGAGATGTGGTGAGCATGGAACCGGACGGCATCTGCGGATAGGCCTGCTGGGCGCCGTATCCCTGTGCCTGTGTGCCGGCCCCATAGTAAGGCTGCTGCTGTTGCGGCTGCTGCTGCTGATAAGGCGGATAGGTGCGGTAATCAACATATTGCTGCTGCGGTACAGATTGCTGTTTCAAAATAAATCCCTCCTAAATGTCATTAATAAACAGTGGGACAGTCTGCCTGGGCCGGCTGGAAGAAGCAATGTGCTTTGTATCTTCCTGCATTCGGCTGATTATACCATTGGGCAGGGCAGTCCCCGGTGGGGCGGAAAAACCAGAGCGAATTGCTGGCAGGATGATGGCGCTGCCCCTTGATGACTTTCCTGGCCAGGTCGAGCTCATTCTGACGGGGCCGCTGATAAAAGTAGCCCTTGATGGTGGCTTCAAATCCGCCTGGCCGCTGATAAACCATTTTCCGGATGGAAGGAATCTCTTTGAAATCCAGGCAATCGGCCCTGACCCGGTTCACCCCGACATTGCCGACCATCAGCATGCCCAGATTTCCTTCCCCTTCAGCCTCCGCACGCATCAGCCTTGCGAGAAGCTTCACATCCTCTTCGGTATAAGGAATAACGGCCATAACTTCACCTCTCTCAGCAGCTATTCAAAGGCTGTAAGTGAAAGTATCCGTATAAAACCAAACTCACTATTTCATAAATATGTGGGAAATGCTGTATTATGCCTGATGGGGGAAAGAAAAGCGGAGGGCGCTTGTTCAGAATAAAGGAACGCAGGCTAAAGACGCCACGTCCTGTGGCAACGCCTGCATGACCCGCATCCTGCGGGCCCAGCATAAGGCGCTTTGGAATTGAAGGCGTTCTTTGCCTTCGGTTCCAAAGTGACTTATGACTCGAGCACCTAGGAGCCGGAGCTGGACAAAAAGAAAAGCGGAGGGCGCTTGCTCTATAAGCAGGAATCTATTTATTGGTAACTGTATAGATAGAAAAATTGGAAGCCCAATTGCAGTAAATGTGACGGTTTTTTTTTCAATAAAAAAAGCCCCGGCAAAAGCCGAGGCCTGATTCATATATTAAACATTCAGGAAGCTGCCTATCTGGTCTTCCAGGAGCAGGTTTCCGACAAAGAAGGAGCCGAATTCGCCGTAGCGGGCGCTCACTTCATCAAAGCGCATTTCGTAGACAAGCTTCTTGAATTGAAGCACATCGTCTGCGAAGAGGGTTACTCCCCACTCGTAATCGTCAAAGCCGACAGAGCCGGTGATGACCTGCTTTACTTTGCCTGCATACTGGCGGCCGATCATGCCGTGGCTGCGCATCATATTGCGGCGGTCTTCCATAGGGAGCATATACCAGTTATCTTCACCCTGGCGGCGCTTGTCCATCGGGTAGAAGCAAACATATTTTGCTTTAGGAAGCTCCGGGTAAAGGCGTGCCAGGACATGAGGATTCTGATAAGGATCCTCTCCGGCCGGCAGATAGTTGCTGAGCTCCACAACGGAAACATAAGAATGTGCCGGAATGGTATATTCCGCAAGCTTTGATTTATTGAACTCATTCTCGATCTCATTCAGCTCTTCCATTGTAGGGCGCAGGATCATCATCATGAAATCTGCTTTTTGTCCAACAATCGTATATAAAGCATGGCTGCCATTCTTTTCGCTCTGCACGGAATTCCATTTATCCACAAGGCCCATAAACTCCTGGATTGCTGCATCGCGCTCTTCTTTCGGAGTCATTTTCCATGTCGTCCAGTCCATTGTGCGGAAATCATGGAGGCAATACCAGCCATCAAGCGTTTGTGCTGCTTCAGTCATTCTGATCACTCCTATATATGTACTCGAATTCTCATCAATACTATATCATAGTTTCACCATAACACGTCTGCCTGAAACTTGAAAATTATATGTCGCTTACCAGCTTTCAAAAATTATTCTCAATCAGGTTTCCAGCCGGGAAAACAAGGGGATTCTAAAGAATAGCAGATTAGGCAACCAGAACGGGCGCGAAATCGGATATTTTCCGGCAAAAAGGACCATATTAACATCGTCCGGAGAGAATCGATTCCCAGATATAAATATAAGAATGTTAAGAAAACAAAAACTTTTCAGGTGTAACCGCTGCCACTTCTCCTTGTTCTTGAATTTTCACAGTGGAGGAGTATCCTAAGGGAGTGAGAATAGCGGACGCAGGCCCACTTCTATGGATAAAGGCAGTCTCAGCGCCGCTTAAGCCGAGTGATTTGTTACATATAAAAGGAGGATTTTCATATGAGTGATCTTTTTGAAGGATTAAGGAATAAGGTTTCCGGCAATAATCTGCGAATCGTATTTCCTGAAGGAACAGATGAAAGGATTCTGACTGCAGCAGGCCGTCTGGCAGCTGACAAAATTCTTACCCCTATTCTGATCGGGGATATTGCACAAATCGAGGATAAAGCAAAATCATTGGATGTATCCCTTGATTCTGTCGAAATCTATGACCCGAAAAACTTTGCCATGATGGACGAACTTGTTGCTGCATTTGTTGAGCGCCGCAAAGGAAAAGCGACAGAAGAAGATGCCCGCCGCATTCTTCTTGATGAAAACTATTTCGGCACCATGCTTGTTTATGCCAATAAAGCAGACGGCCTTGTCAGCGGAGCAGCTCACTCTACTGCAGATACAGTCCGACCGGCTCTTCAGATCATTAAGACAAAAGAAGGCGTCAAAAAGACTTCCGGTGTCTTCATCATGGTCCGCGAAGATGAAAAGTATGTATTTGCCGATTGTGCAATCAATATCGCACCAGACAGCGCAGATCTAGCGGAAATCGCCATCGAAAGCGCCAAGACAGCAAGAATGTTCGACATCGACCCGCGCGTTGCCATGCTGAGCTTCTCTACCAAAGGCTCTGCAAAATCGCCTGAAACGGAAAAAGTATCCCAGGCAGTTGAAGAAGCCAAGCTTCGTGAGCCATTGCTCATCGTGGATGGCGAATTCCAGTTCGACGCAGCCTTCGTTCCATCTGTTGCTGAAAAGAAAGCTCCGGATTCACCGCTGCAGGGAGATGCTAATGTATTTGTATTCCCAAGCCTGGAAGCAGGGAATATCGGCTACAAAATCGCCCAGCGCCTTGGTAACTTTGAAGCGGTCGGACCGATCCTTCAAGGCCTGAACCGTCCGGTAAATGACCTGTCCCGCGGATGTGACCAGGAAGACGTGTATAAGCTTGCTTTGATCACAGCAGCTCAGGCATTGAATCAGTAATAGAAGAGAGCCGGCACTCTGGTGTGCCGGTTCTTTTTTGCGGTGCAGCGTGTTGTGGAGCGGCGCGGTGGGGCTGTCAGCTGCCAGTTGGTAGAAAAAACGCTCAATTCGGTAGATTACAGTGTGAAGTCGGTAGAATATAGCGTCAAGTTGGTAGATTCCCGGGGGGACCCGGTAGAATATGCCCCGAATTGGACAGAAAGCAGCTCCCGCGCTGTTTCCCCCCCAAAGATAGGCTTTTTTCAGGCAGAGAGATCAGTTTTAAAGCAGAAAAAGCAGTCAAAAAGCTGAACTCAATAACCAACTGCGCACCCGATCAGCGGCTCCGCCCCTTTTCTTCTTCCCGCCGCCCGTATGCTATAATAATCCCATATTGTTTATTTAAAGGAGTACTGAAGATGAACGAAGCAAGTGAGCTGCTGCAGCAGCCGGAGTGGCGGATAATAGACCAGTCGAGTGCGGGACTGCATTTGAATGCGATGCATTCGTTCGGGATGGATGATACGCTCTGTGCTTCTGTCGGATCGGGAAAAACCCCTGCAACGGCAAGAGCATGGGTTCATGACCGGACGATCGTGCTCGGCATCCAGGATTCACGGCTTCCATACCTGGAAGACGGGGTGGACTGGCTGCAAAATCAGGGTTACCGGGCGATTGTCCGCAACTCGGGCGGCCTGGCAGTTGTGCTGGATGAGGGTGTACTGAATCTGTCGCTCATTTTTCCGGAATCAGAAAAAGGGATTGATATCAACCGCGGCTATGATGCTATGTGGCTTTTAATAAAAGAAATGTTCAGCGATTTCCCATATGAAATAGAAGCAAGGGAAATTGTCGGCTCTTATTGCCCCGGCAGCTATGATCTAAGCATAGGCGGCAGGAAGTTCGCCGGCATTTCCCAGCGCAGGCTGCGCAAGGGTGTGGCAGTCCAGATTTATTTATGCGTAAACGGCAGCGGCAGCGGGCGGGCTGAATTGGTCCGGGAGTTTTACAGCAGGGCGAAAAAGGATGCGGTAACGAAGTTCTTGTACCCTGACATTACACCGCCGGTCATGGCATCGCTCAGCGAGCTGCTCCAGTCCGAGCTGACGGTCGCAGATGTGATGATGAGGTTCCTGAACGTGCTGAAAAGCAGATCAGGCAGGCTGTATGCCGGAGGACTGAATGAAGAAGAAGCCGGCCTTTATGAAAGCTATTATGAGCGGGTCGCCGAGCGGAATGAAAAAGTATTCGGCACCCTTCAGGATCCCGCCTGACCATCCAGGAATAGAAAAACCGCCCTTTAATCCGGGCGGTTTTCTGTTTAAGGGGGCAGGCTGCTGCCATTTCTTCTCTCCGAGTCTATAAAACAGCGGGGTCCTTTATTCTGCTACCTTTTCCAGGTTCCCGTTGCGGTCCATCTTGAATTTGGTGGCCGGGCGTTCTTCCTCGTCAAATAGTACCAGCTTTCTTGCCCTGTTCATAATTTTCATGAGCGTCTCGTAATCTTCCTGGATCGTGACGGTATTCTGTTCCAGCATGCCGATTTTTCCGGATAATTCCTCATTCTGGCTCCTCAGCATGGCGATTTCGCGCCTCAATCTTTCATTCTCGCTTTTTAACAGATCAGCGCTGAGGGTGGAGCCGTTCAGGCTTTGCAAATAGCTGATGACCGAATCCAGATTCAGCTGGGCCCGCGGCTGCGGCGCCGATTGATAAGCAGGATAAGAGAATACTGGTTCTGGAGCTTCGATTGTTTCTTCTTCAGCATCTCCATCGGCATCTATATCTATTTCTGTATAAGTCTCCGTATAGACTTCTGTTTCTTCCGGCATTGGCAGTGTATCAGCAGTGAGCAATTCAACTTCTTCAACAGCTGGGACCGGAGGATTGTACAGCAGCTTTTTCTTGCCGCCCTGTTCTTTCCCGAGCAGCCTGTTGCGCTGTTTGCGCTGTTTCTTGGCGAGCTGCAGCGCCTTTTCGTAGCGGTGCCTAACAACAGCGTTCCAGCGGAATCCGCAGGCGGCAGAAGTGCGGTTCAGCTTATCTCCGACTTCCTCGAAAGCGTTCAGCTGGGTGCTTCCTTCCCTGACATGCCTTAATACCGTCTCAGCAAGCAATAAATCATTTTCTTCTGACCATGCATCCTGTCTTACTTTCATTTTTTCTTCAACTCCCTGGGCAAAATTGGTTTATATAACCTTCTAGCACTAGCATGGCCACATCTTTCTTTCTTTATACAGAGGGAATAAAAGGATAGTAGTTTTTTTTTCTGATATATTCAGGGACTGGGGAGAAGGGAGAATGTGCTGGAAAAAATGCCTGCAGCCTGCCAGCGGTGCTAAAGATTGCAGCTTGCAATACAAGTTCAGAAAATGTAAAATACCCTTTAGTGCCTCCGGGCAGATTAATTGAGATAGCAACTAAAATTTTCTATAGATAATTTAAAAATGATAGACCGAGAAAGGGATGTACGAAATGGCAAACGAATTCCGTGTTTGCGACGACTGCCAGGCAGTTAATCTGAAAACACTGATCCCCATGCTGAAGGATATCGACCCTGAGGCAAAAGTGGACGTAGGCTGCCAATCCTATTGCGGGCCGGGCAGGAAGAAGACTTTTGCATTTGTCAACAACCGTCCGCTGGCAGCATTGTCAGAAGAAGAGCTAAGAGAGAAAATCGAAAAAAAGCTGAAAAAATAAATCGCCTTTGACACCTGTCTTAAGGTGATTTTTTATTCGCCAAATGCTGTGCGGCTCCGGCAGATGGGGCAATTTCTTTTCTTCCCGGCACGTTTAGCCTGCTGCCTGTTTGTGGAAAAAGAACATCATCTGAACACAGGGAAAATTTTATTTTTCCGAAAGCCTTGCTGTGTCTGGATTTTGTCGAAGAAAAGGGAATTACAGCAGATTTTGTAATGATTTAGCGGTGAAAACTGGCTATAATAGATACAAAGGAAAAAAACGGGAATAGGCCGGGCTGGTGCACAGGAAGAGGGGAAAAGATGCCATATTCAACGGAAAAATTAAGCGAAGAAAAAGTATTCAAGGACCCTGTCCATCGCTATATCCATGTTCGTGACAGAATGATCTGGGATTTGATCGGGACGAGGGAATTTCAGCGCCTGCGGCGGATCAAGCAGCTGGGGACGACTTATCTGACCTTCCACGGGGCAGAGCACAGCCGCTTCAATCATTCACTCGGAGTCTACGAGATTGTCAGGCGCATCATCGATGATGTATTTGCCGGCCGGGAAGAGTGGGATGACAATGAACGCCTTGTATCCCTCTGTGCGGCGCTCCTGCACGATTTGGGGCATGGCCCTTTTTCCCATTCATTCGAAAAGGTATTCGACCTGGATCATGAGCATTACACACAGGCAATCATCCTTGGCAATACCGAAGTAAATCTTGTCCTTTCAAGAGCCGGGAAGGATTTTCCGAAGGATGTAGCCGACGTGATTGCGAAGACTTACCGGAATAAGCAGGTCGTCAGCCTGATTTCCAGCCAGATCGATGCCGACAGGATGGACTATCTGCAGCGCGATGCGTATTTCACCGGTGTCAGCTATGGCCATTTTGATATGGAAAGAATTCTCCGGGTCATGCGCCCGAGGGAGGACCAGGTTGTCATCAAGCAGAGCGGGATGCATGCGGTCGAGGATTATATCATGAGCCGCTACCAGATGTACTGGCAGGTCTATTTCCACCCGGTAACAAGAAGTGCGGAAGTCATATTGACGAAAATCCTGCACAGGGCCAAACAGCTCCATGAAAATTATTATGCATTCAAGTACCTTCCCCTCCATTTCTATACACTGTTTGAAGGCGAAGTGACGCTGGAAGACTATCTGAAGCTTGATGAAGCCGTGATACTCTATTATTTCCAGATGTGGCAGGAAGAAGAAGATCCAATTCTGAGGGATTTGTGCAAAAGGTATATGGACCGCAATCTCTTTAAATATGTGGAATTTGACCCGGCGAAGGAATACAAGAAGCTGGCCGAGCTGTCTGTGCTGTTCAGCAAGGCAGGGCTTGATCCTGAGTATTATCTGGTTGTCGATTCCTCCTCAGATCTTCCGTATGACTTCTACAGGCCGGGAGAGGAAGAGGAGCGTCTTCCGATCCACCTGCAGATGAAAAACGGGGACCTGCGGGAACTGTCGCGCGAATCGGAAATTGTTGATGCGATATCCGGAAAAAGGCGGACGGACCACAAATTATATTATCCTGCTGATTTGATTATGGACGAGGGCAGCAAGAAGACTATTAAGAAAAAAATCCGTGAAATGCTGGAGATCTAATCGACATACATAGAAGCGGTAATTACTTTGGAGTAGGAGATGAGGGGTTTTGTTAAAAGATCATGCCAATTTGGTGCACGCTTTGGCGGCTTCCGGGGAAGTCATCGGCCGGAAAAAGCTTCAGAAGATGATTTTTATTGCAAAGAAGATTTCTTTTCCTTTTCAGGAGCGGTTCCAGTTCCACTTTTACGGGCCTTATTCAGAGGAGCTGACATTGAGGGTGGAGGAGCTTTGCAATATGGGCTTCCTGAATGAAGTGAAAGAGAAGAAGGGCGGCTATTTTCAATACCGGTACACACTGACGGACAACGGCCGGGAATTTCTATCCGTCAACCAGGTTGATATGCCTTGCCTGCCGGACTGCCTGGAGGATATGAACAGCCAGAATGCAAGATTCCTGGAGCTTGTCTCAACGGTTTTATATTTTGATAATCTTCCCCGCGAAGAGGTGCAGGAGAAGGTATTCACTTTAAAGAGCAAGCAGAAGTACACAGAAGAAGAGGTTGAAGAGGCCTATCAATATATTGAAAAGCTGAAAGAAAAAGCTAAGCACTAGGGATGTGCTTAGCTTTTTCTTTGTTTGGCGGGCGTCATTAAGATGTTTTAATCTTCGTCGCTTAAGCGTTTGCCTGCGACGGCATAGTGGTTTTTGCTCATTTCTTCGATAAATACGACGACTTTGTCTTTAGAAGCACCGGTCGTTTCACTGACCGCATCGGTCACTTTTTCAACAAGAGCTTTTTTCTGGTCTTCTGTACGTCCTTCAAGCATTTTGACTGTCACATATGGCATAATAAACTCCTCCTTTTTATACTTTTTACTATAGCAGAAGGCTTAAGGGAAGTGCCAGTTCGGGGCGCGGGCTGATGCCGGGCTTTTCCCGGAAGCGGAGTTTTCCCTTCGCCCGGCATTTCATGTATACTGAAAAATAGATAAGTATGCAGGCAGCTGCCTGTATGCTAAAGGACTTTATTCAAGATAAAAAAGGGGTATGGCCGTTGGAACCATTGGAACAATTTTTAGCCTTTTCTTTCAGGGAGATTCCCTATGTAGCACTGACGTTAATGATCGCTTTTACGGTCCATGAATTTGCCCATGCGTTTGTTGCTTATAAATTCGGCGACCCGACGGCACAAAAGCAGGGGCGGCTGACGCTCAATCCGATCCACCATCTGGACCCCCTTGGGACCATCCTGATTTTTATAGCGGGATTCGGCTGGGCACGGCCTGTGCCGGTGAACCGTTTCCATTTCAAAAATCCAAGGCTTGCGGGGATATCGGTTTCGCTTGCCGGACCGCTCAGCAATCTGTTGATGGCGGGCCTGGGCCTTGGCATCTGGTACGGACTGGCCGCGGCCGGAGCAGCAGCGGGCCTGCCTGATTTTGTGCCCGAGTTCCTGGATTTGTTCATTTACTTGAATCTCATGCTGTTTGTGTTTAACCTGCTGCCTTTTCCGCCTCTTGACGGATACCGGATCATTGAGGATCTCGCCCCGGCGGGGATCAGGCCTAAGCTCACCCAGTTTGAGGCATATGGTTCGATTATATTCCTGATTCTTGTCATCACACCACTTGATCAGTATACGATCCAGCCGATTTTCGGCACTGTGCTGCCGGTCCTGATCAACGGGATGCATGACTTCTTCTCGGGACTGTTCCTGCGCGGCTGACGATTCGGAAATCAGGTCAAAATTAAAGATCAAATTATGATAACTGACCTTTTTAAAAGGAGGATACATCAAATGGAAGAAAAGAAGAAAAAAAATATTGGCTTCAACATCATTAAGAGCGACCCGACAGACGGGCATGGCGGCTTTGGGGGAGGCTCCCTCAGCCTTGATAATGTGTCACCGGTCTTTGTGGATGTGGAAGCGGGAGATGCCCATGTTGATATCGGCGCCATGCATGCAAGAAGCACTGTAGAAAAAGGAATCAAGTTCCTGACCAACCAGGAGGACGTTCCGAACGGAAAGCCTTACTGGCTCGTATGGGTGACGATCGACCGCAAGCAGGAAGGCCCTTATTATGCCGGTGTCACTGCCTGCTTTATGACGGTGGACCGGGAAATCCGCCGCGGCTATAAACTGCTGCCTGAGCATGTCAACAGGCTTGATAAAAGCATCAAACGCCATATCATCGTCGACCATATGGATGACAAGTCTAAAGGAATCCTTGCAGACTTCCTGAAGAATCACGATATGGGCATGTGGGAAAGGGCAGAAGACCAGCTGAAAAAAGATTTGGCTTCCAGTTAAAAATTTTGACGAAATTGTGACAGATTTTCGAACTTAAATTCCAACCTACTTGCCGAGCGGCGATAAAAAAAGTAAACTTATTTACAGTGTTGATGCACTGTATAGAACTAGGACACGAAAAACCCCGGGCGGAAACCCGGGGTTTTTCCTTTTATTGACTATGCTAAGATCCCCACTGAAACAGCTTTTTATACCAGGTTTTCTTCTCCTTGGGTTTTTTCACAGGCTGTTCCGGCTCTCCTTCCATATGCTCCAGATGATCGGTGCAATATTCGGTCGGCTCGGTCCCGGCGGTGAAATAGGTCAGGCGCTGAACCGGGCAATGGTCGGTGGCGATTTTTCCGTTCTCCGGATTGATATACACGCCGACCGTTCCTTTTGGACCTTTGAACCGTTTGACGGGCAAATCTTTATGGGCATCCTCCATAAACTGTATCCAGATATTCTTTGCATAAGCTTTATCGGCCGTCAATGTGATGGGCTCGCCCTGGTCATATCCGGTCCAGACGGCGGAAACGAGCTGGGGCGTGAACCCGGCCATCCAGCTGTCTGTGTCGGTGGACCCTGATTTGCCGGCATATGGCCTTGTCATCTTGCTGATGATGGTGCTGCCCGTAACGCTGGAATAGCCGTCAAGCTTATGGTCAAACATGCCGGTCATCATTTGCGTCATAACATATGCATCCTCCGGCTTCAGCACCGGCAGAGGCTCTTTCTTTTCTTCATAAATCACTTCGCCTTTATGATTTTCAACCTTTGTCACCAGGACAGGGGAAACCTTTTTTCCTCCATTGGCAAAAAGGCTGTACGCATTGGCCAGTTCAATGACCCTAATACCCGATGTCCCAAGCGCCAGGGAAGGAACCTCAGCCATTTTGGAAGTGATGCCGAATTTTTTCGCTGTTTCTGCAAGCGTATTTTCGCCTAAAAAGAGATGGGTCTTTACAGCATACACATTGTCCGACAAAGCGAGTGCCTGTGCCATGGTGATGTCACCATCCGCATATTGATTGTTGAAATTATGCGGTGTGTATTCCTGCCTGCCGTCATCAAAACGGAAGGTGGTCTGCTCGCTCCTCATCATGGTTGCCGGGGTGAATCCCTGTTCGAGGGCAGCATAGTAAAGAAGCGGCTTAATCGTCGAGCCAGGCTGGCGGACTGCCTGAACCGCCCGGTTGAACGGACTCTCGCTATAATCTCTTCCGCCGACCATTGCCTTTACATGTCCGTTCTTCGGGTTGACTGACACAAGCCCGACCTGGATTTCCGAATCTTTGCTAATATTGCCGGTTACCGCTTTTTCGGCAGCTGCCTGGATTTTTGTATCAAGTGTTGTGTATACCTTCAGGCCGCCAAGTTCTATTGTGCGGTCATCAAGCTGAAGCTGATTCTTCAGCGCATTTTTGACCGCATCCTGAAAATACGGCGCCTTTTCGATTGCTTTATGCGGAAATTCGCCGACAAGCTTGAGCGCTGACCCAAAAGCTCTATCAGCTTCCTCCGCGGTGATTTTCCCCTGCATGGCCATTGTATCCAGAATGATGCGCTGGCGGTCCCTGGCCCTTTCGAAAGAAGCGAGAGGGGAATAGACGCCAGGGCCCTTCGGTATCCCGGCAAGCATGGAAGCCTCGGCAAGGTTAAGCTCCTCAGCATCTTTCCCAAAATAGTACTGGCTTGCTGCCTGTACGCCATAAGCGCCATAGCCATAATAAATCGTATTGATATAGCCTTCCAGAATCTCATCTTTTGAATAGTTCATCTCAAGCCTGATTGTGTAGAAGGCCTCCATCATTTTCCGTTTCCATGTCTTCTCGTGTGCGAGGAACAAGTTCCGGGCATACTGCTGGCTGATGGTGCTGGCTCCCTGGACCTTTGCCATCGCTTTTAAATCGGCAAGCGCAGCCCCGGCAATCCGTTTATAATCAAAGCCGTGGTGGGAATGAAAATTCTGGTCCTCGACTGAAACCGTTGCATCAATCAGATGAGGGGAAATATGGTCAAGCGCCACCCAATACCGCTTCTGGCCATTGCTGCTTTCCCCGATCACTTCACCGTCCTCAGAGTAATACAAGGTCGACTGCGGTACGGCCAGCGGAGGAGGGCCAAGGATCTTGGCATATATCAGGACGGCGCCGATGGCAAGCCCGGCAGCAATCATTCCTATTAAACTGATGACAGCGGCTGCCCGCACATATTTCTTCGCTCTCTTGTACCGCTGACCGGCCATGACTTCCATCATAATTCACCCCTTTTTATAAACGGTGCGCGTATGGTTTCCGGCACCCAAATTTGGTCTTTATTCCTAGTATTGAAATAAGAGAAGGAATTTATTCGCGAGTTTCATTTTTTTCTTGCAATTTTGCTAGATTCATCTATACTTTTTCTCATGTTTGTAATTAAACAGTTAGGGAAGCATAAAGATAACCGCACAACTTTTAAAAAGTTTTGAGAGCGTTTTATGCGCACTATACAAATTTTTAAAATGGAAGGATGTTCAGAATGGGACTTTGGTTTACAGAGAAACAGACAGAGAACTTTGGCATCACAATGAAAGTGAAGCAGACTTTACATACAGAGCAAACTGATTTTCAAAAGCTTGATATGGTAGAGACAGAAGAATGGGGCAATATGCTCCTCTTGGATGATATGGTCATGACATCCATCAAGGATGAGTTCGTATACCATGAAATGGTGGCCCATGTGCCGTTATTCACGCATCCGAACCCTGAGAACGTTCTTGTAGTGGGCGGCGGCGACGGCGGCGTTATCCGCGAAGTGCTGAAGCACCCAAGCGTTAAGAAAGCAACACTGGTTGAAATCGATGGGAAGGTAATCGAGTACAGCAAGAAGTATCTTCCTGAAATCGCAGGCATGCTTGACGATGAAAGAGTAGAAGTAAAGGTTGACGACGGCTTCATGCATATCGCCAACAGCGAAAATGAATATGACGTCATCATGGTAGATTCCACTGAGCCGGTCGGGCCAGCTGTGAACCTGTTCACGAAAGGCTTCTATGCCGGCATTTCCAAGGCTTTGAAGGAAGACGGCATCTTTGTTGCGCAGTCTGACAACCCTTGGTTCAAGGCAGACCTGATCCGCACCGTCCAGAAGGATGTAAAAGAAATCTTCCCGATCACAAGCTTATATGTGGCCAACATCCCGACATACCCAAGCGGACTGTGGGCATTTACAATCGGAAGCAAGAAGCACAATCCGCTTGAAGTAAGCGAAGAGCGCTTCCACGAAATCGACACAAAGTACTACACAAAAGAACTGCACAAAGCAGCGTTTGTGCTGCCTAAGTTTGTGCAGGATCTTGTAAAATAAAGATTGGTGCCAGGCACCAGCATGTAAAGCGAGGGAGTCATTTTGGTTAGATTTGATGAAGCTTATTCAGGAAATGTATTCATCGGGAGCCATCCGAATTTTATGGAAAGCCAGGCGGTCCTTTACGGAATGCCGATGGACTGGACAGTCAGCTACCGCCCGGGCTCACGCTTCGGCCCGACCCGCATCAGGGAAGTTTCAATCGGACTTGAAGAATACAGCGCGTATCTTGACCGCGAGCTTGCGGAGGTTAAATATTACGATGCCGGCGATATTCCGCTTCCTTTCGGGAATCCGCAGAAAAGCCTTGATCTGATCGAGGAGTTTGTCGATAAGCTATTGGCTGCCGGCAAGTTCCCGCTAGGCATGGGCGGGGAGCATCTTGTCTCATTGCCGGTTTTCAAGGCGATGTATAAGAAATACCCGGATCTGGCCATCATCCATATGGACGCCCATACAGATCTGCGCGAGAATTATGAAGGGGAGCCATTATCCCACTCAACACCGATCCGCAAGGCCGCAGACCTGATCGGCCCTCAGAATATCTTCTCCTTCGGCATCCGCTCAGGAATGAAGGAAGAATTCGAATGGGCAAAAAAAGTCGGAATGCATATCTCAAAATTCGATGTGCACCAGCCGCTCAAGGAAATCCTTCCTAAGCTGGCAGGCCGCCCGGTATACGTTACCATCGACATCGACGTCCTTGACCCGGCACACGCACCAGGCACAGGCACCGTCGACGCCGGCGGAATCACATCCAAGGAGCTCCTGGCGTCCATCCACGAAATCGCCCGCTCACAAGTAAAAGTTGTCGGAGCCGACCTCGTGGAAGTAGCACCAATCTACGACCCGTCAGAACAAACAGCCAACACAGCCAGCAAGTTGATTCGTGAGATGATATTGGGCTGGGTGAAATAGAAAAGCGGAGGCAAAAGCCTTTGTCATAGTAATCGAGGGGGTACAGAATGAATTCTGTACCCCTTTTCATTTTCCATAAGTGAGCAATTAAAGTCTTTTAAAAGCCTTTTTCCTAGAGTCTTGGCTATACCGCTGAAAAAGTTAAAAAAGCCTGTTAATTGCAGTGGAAGGCACGAAGACTCCTGCGGGATTCAGCGGCCATGCTGAGACCCCGCAGACGCGCAGCGGTGAGGAGGCTCAGCGTCGCCCCGCGGAAAGCGAAGTGCCTTGAAGGGAAATCAACAGCCTCATTATTAACTAATACCGAAGTTCAAAATTGGGAAATTCGTTTAAAGAACTTCATCCATGAGAGACATAAATTTTTTAAACTTGGTTATACCGCTGAAAAATTCTAATAAGCCCTGTTGATTGCAGTGGAAGGCACGAAGACTCCTGCGGGATTGAAGCGGCAATGCTGAGACCCCGCAGACGTTGCAGCGGTGAGGAAGCTCAGCGTCGCCCCGCGGAAAGCGAAGTGCCTGGAACGGAAATCAACAGGCCTCATAATTAAGCTAACCCCTGTCCCTGCCAACGTCATTCAACAGCCCATTTTTAAACCAATTCCCACCACCGCCAAACTCCATTTGCACTTCAACCCCAAAAAATTTATAATTAAAAAGTTATACTAAAGAGTTAATCGAAAAGGAAGTGTGCCCGTTGCTCAATAGCCCAGCGGAACAGACACCTGTTAAAATAAAAGTAAAAACCGATATTCGCACCGGAGGCAGCAAAGAAACTTTTGAACTGACTGCGTTTGGCCGATACTATAAAAAAAACGGCTCCCGCTTTCTTCAATATGATGAAGAAAACGAAGCCGGAACAGTAAAGACGATTGTTAAAATGGCAGAGGGAGAAGCCCTGATTCTCCGTTCAGGAGCGGTGAAAATGAGGCTGCCCTTCCGGATGAACAAAAAGATGAGGGGAAGCTATGAAATGCCCTTCGGCACCATGGAAATGCTGACTCTGACCAAAGGGCTCTCACAGTCCTTTGACGACGGCAGCGGAACAGGGGCCTTTGACCTTCTATATGAAATGAAAATGCAGGGATCACAGGCAGGTACATATCATTTGGCGATTACGTTTGAGGAGGAAGAAAAATGAATATAGTCGAACAAGTGCAAAGCAATCTGAAAGAGGAAATCAAGCAGGCGGTCATTAAAGCAGGCCTTGCTGCAGAAGAGCAGATCCCGGATGTAATCCTGGAAACGCCTAAAGAGAAGGCGCATGGCGATTATTCTACCAATATGGCGATGCAGCTTGCACGTGTAGCCAAAAAGGCGCCGCGCATGATTGCCGAGCAGCTGATCGAGAATTTTGACAGCAGCAAAGCATCCATTGAAAAAATTGAAATCGCAGGGCCGGGCTTCATCAATTTTTACATGAACAACAGCTACCTGACGAACCTGATCCCGACCGTCCTTGACGCCGGAGATCAGTACGGAGAAACGAATACAGGCAATGGCCAAAAGGTGCAGATTGAGTTTGTTTCTGCCAACCCGACAGGCGACCTTCACCTGGGACATGCCCGCGGTGCAGCAGTCGGCGATTCCCTGAGCAGCATCCTGGCCAAAGCAGGCTATGATGTATCCCGCGAATATTATATCAATGATGCCGGAAACCAGATCAATAATCTGGCATTGTCAGTTGAGGCCCGTTATTTCCAGGCGCTTGGCATGGAAAAAGAAATGCCGGCCGACGGCTATCATGGGGCAGACATTATCGGCATCGGCCAAAGGCTTGCCGATGAATTTGGCGACAAATATGTGAATGCCGATGAAAAGGAACGCTTCGATGCATTCCGCGAATACGGCCTTAAATACGAAATGGAAAAGCTGAAAAAGGATTTGGAAGATTTCCGCGTACCTTTTGATGTGTGGTACTCTGAAACTTCCCTTTACCAGAACGGCAAGATTGACGATGCCTTGAAAGCACTCAAAGAGAACGGACATGTATATGAAGAAGAAGGCGCAACCTGGTTCCGCTCAACCGAATTCGGCGATGATAAAGACCGCGTGCTTATCAAGAATGACGGATCTTACACGTATCTGACGCCTGATATCGCCTACCATAAAGACAAGCTTGAGCGCGGCTTCGAAAAGCTTATCAATGTCTGGGGCGCCGATCACCACGGCTATATCCCGCGTATGAAGGCTGCCATCCAGGCGCTTGGCTATGGCAAGGATGCCCTTGAAGTCGAAATCATCCAGCTCGTACACCTGTACAAGAACGGTGAAAAGATGAAGATGAGTAAACGGACAGGAAAAGCTGTTACCATGCGTGACCTTGTGGACGAGGTTGGACTCGATGCAGTCCGTTATTTCTTCGCAATGAGAAGTGCTGATACTCATATGGATTTTGACCTTGATCTGGCTGTGTCCCAATCCAATGATAATCCTGTTTATTATGCCCAGTACGCACATGCGCGCATCTCGAGCATCCTCCGCCAGGGTGAAGAGCAGGGGATGGCATTAAGTGCTGACGCTGATTTCTCCCTCATTTCTGCCGAGAAGGAAATCGACCTGCTGAAGAAGCTGGGTGAATTCCCACAGGCAGTTGCAGAGGCTGCAGAAAAGCGTATGCCGCACCGCATCACAAACTATATTTTCGAGCTCGCATCTGCCTTCCACAGCTTCTACAATGCCGAAAAAGTGCTTGATAGCGACAATCCGGAAAAAACAAAAGCCCGTCTCGGCCTGATCAAGGCTGTACAAACAGCATTAAGAAACGCACTTAAATTAATTGGTGTATCCGCACCTGAAAAAATGTAAGACTCATGCCCCGCTTCCTTGAAGCGGGGTTTTTTCTGTTTTAGTGGCGGTGGAATGATGGAGCGTTTATTGCACATAATAAAGGATATTTATGGAACAACACGAGCCTACTTTTAGGAGGAATATGATGAAAATTGTTCTGCTGTCACTTATAACAGGCTTTGCGGTCGGATTTATTTTTGCCCTGTTCAAACTGCCGATACCCGCCCCGCCAGCACTGGCTGGAGTAGTGGGAATCATCGGCATCTATTTGGGATTTAAGGCGTTTGAACAAGTGGGCCCTTGGTTTGAAAGCTTTTTAAAATAAAGAATTGGGATGCAGGGGGAGAGTGCGGAATCCTGTAAGCGAGGAGAGGCAGGGGGCGATGCCCCGCCCGAAAAGAGTGAGCATGTGGCCACTGTAGTACATAAAATTTGTGTAAACGAGGAGTCATGTACCCCAAAAGCAGTCTGAGATACATGACCGGGCTAAAAGAGCCCGACTCGTGTATCCCAAAAGCAGTCTGAGATACATGACTCGGCGAAAAAAGCCCGACACATGTACCCCATAACCAGTCTGAGATACATGACCGGGCTAAAAAAGCCCGACACATGTACCCCAAAAGCAGTCTGAGATACATGACGCTGCGAAAATAGCGCGACTCATGTACCCCATAACCAGTCTGAGATACATGACCCGGCGAAAAAAGCCCGATACATGTATCCCAAAAGCAGTCTGAGATACATGACCCGGCGAAAAAAGCGCAACTCATGTATCCCAAAAGCAGCCTAAGGTTACATGACTTGGCGAAAAGAGCCCGACTCATGTACCCCAAAAGCAGTCTGAGATACATGACCGGGCGAAAAAAGCGCAACTCATGTACCCCAAAAGCAGTCTGAGATACATGACCCGGCGAAAAAAGCGCAACTCGTGTATCCCAAAAGCAGTCTGAGGTACATGCCCCGGCGAAAAAAGCCCGACTCATGTACCCCAAAAGCAGCCTGAGATACATGACCGGACGAAAAGAGCCCGACTCATGTATCCCAAAAGCAGCCACAGGTACATGACCCGGCCGAAAAACCCCACCTCGTGTATCCTAAAAACCTATTTCCACTCAACCGCCCCGCCGCTGATCCGCTTCACGCCGCGGATCCGGCTGATATCCTCAACAAGCTTCAATAAAGCTTTGTCCTTCATCTTTGCTTCTATCATAAATTCCACATCCTCGCCGATCGCATGAAGGTGATCCAGCAGAGGCTTCAGGAATTCGGCGTCCACATAGTCAGCATGCGACCTGAAGGCTTTTTCCGATTTAGGAGAAGACACATGGATCTTCGGCTTCATGCCGAAATGATCCCAGGTCCGGAAAATATCCGGGAGCATATCCTCAAGCGGCCTTTCGCTCAAGTTCGCCATATGATGGTGATAATCGAAGATCAGCGGTATCTGCTCCCGCTGGCAGGCGGCGAGCGTTTCTTCGGCGTTATAGGTTTTATCGTCATTTTCAAGGGTCATAACTGCTTTTATATGTGCAGGAAGGGTCTTCAAGTTCTGATAAAAACGTTCAATGGATGTCTCTTTATCGCCATAGGCTCCGCCGATATGGATATTGATCAGCGCCTTGTTTTCTAATCCCATTGCCTCGAGCATGCGGTAATGGTATTCCATATCAATTACCGCATTTGCTGTGACTTCGCTGCGGGGAGAGGTAAAAAGGGTGAACTGGTTCGGATGGAAGCTGACCCGCAGGCCATTGTCCTTTACCAGTCTGCCGAGCTCCTGCCATTCATCGCGGAAGGGGGCGACAAAATCCCACATGACCTCCGGATGGGTGGCAAGGGGGGCGATAGAGCTAGAGAACCGGTACAATTCTATATCGTGGGCGAGGTTATAATAAAGCATCCTTCTCGTGCTCCGCAGATTCTCTGCAGTTGCAGCCAGCAGCTTCTGCATGCCTTCTTCCTTTGTCATCTGCTTGTATCTCGTAAATGTCAGTGTTCTCGCAGGGGATGCCTCCCATAGGCTTACCGCCTGGGAAACATAGCCGAATCGTATTTTCATAATTACTCCTTTAAAAAAATGGCCTGGGCCCGGCACCACTGGAGGGAGGAGAGGCGTTAGCCCTCAGAGAAAGTACGAAACAGATTTCGCCACTCCTTCCCGCAGCCACCGGATTGCATTAAAGCCCGAAATATTTTTGAGCATAAGCAGTTTTGAGTCCTTCATATCCTGCTCAAGGACTTTCTCAGCTTTCTGGATGAATGCTTTGTCATATATATAACAGTTGAGTTCATGGTTTAAATACAAGCTTCTTTTATCAAAATTGGCCGTCCCGATATCGCATACTGTATCATCCGAAAGAAGGATCTTCGCATGGTAGAAGCCGTTCATGTATTGGTAGATCCGTGCCCCTTCCTTCAGCAGCACCCTGAGATAAGGATAGGAAGCTTCCTTTACAAGGGGATGGTCTGTTTTTGAAGGGACGATAATGCTCAGCCTTACGCCTCTGTCCAATGCCCGCCGCAGCTCCTGGAAAAGAGCGGGGCTCGGAATGAAGTACGGAGTGCCGATGATGATCTTCCTCCTGGAATTCCGGATAATGGCGAGGAAGGTTTCTTCCAGATAGCCGGCCTCTGATGGGATATGCTGGTGCCGGAGGCCTTCCTGTGGAAGCCTTGGAAAATAGGCCGCATCCCTGAGCAGGTCTGTTCCGGATGCATCCCGCCAATCACAAAGAAATTCGCTTTGAAGATCATTGACGCCTTCTCCTGTCATCCTAAGGTGATAATCCCGCCATGGACACAGCTTCGAATCCAGGTTGACGTATTCCTTGCCAATGTTATACCCGCCCAAATAGCCGATACTCCCATCAATGACGGTTATTTTCCTGTGGTTCCTCGATTGGGAGGAATAGAACAGGTAGGGGAGCTTCGGTACATGACAGAAAGCAAAACGGACCCCGGCTTCCTTCAGGCCGGTGATCAGCTTCCTTTTTACACGCAGGCTGCCTACCCAATCAAGCAGCAGCCGGACCTCGACGCCTTCCTCGGCCTTTTTCTTCAGCAGGGAAAGGAACTCGCCTGAGATTTTATCATTTTTTACAATATAAAATAAAATATGGATATGCTTTTTAGCATGTTTGATATCAAGGAACAGCTTCTCGAATAAGTCCGGGCCGGCCGTGATCAAATCGATCCTGCTCTGCCTGACCGGATAGTTTTTTCTCTGGACCTTTGACAGCTGCTTCCGCCGGCCGAGCGCCATATCGCATGACACCCAGAGCAGCAGCGCCAATCCTATGGCAAGTATGATAATGGCAGTTTTCAAGTCGCATGTCCCCCTCGGATCTTTTCCTGATAGCATCCCCTTTGAAGGCGGTTTCTATGAAATAGGAGAGCAGACTGGGAAAAGTGGGAAAATGCAGAAAAAGTTATTGACTGAATGCTCATTCATTATATAATGGTACTAAGAATCTTTTCAGAAAATTTGGTTGGTTGTAAATTTTCTGGTGGAAAAAGGACGAAAGGAGATTATCAGCCATGAATGGATTACTATGGATCAACTTAATTGCGTTCCTGCTTGTAACCGCTTACGCAGTCAGCCTGTTTGTCTATGTGGTTAAAACCAGAATTGAATATATTAAGCTCGGCAAGAAAGCGGAGTTTGATAAAAACGTCAAAGAACGCCTGGGGAAAATATGGGTGAATGTCTTTGGCCAGAAAAAACTCCTGAAGGACAAGAAGAGCGGGGCCATCCACGTTATGTTCTTCTATGGATTCATCCTTGTCCAATTCGGGGCGATCGATTTTATCATCAAAGGAATCAAGCCTGGGGCGCATCTGCCGCTTGGGCCGCTGTATCCCGGGTTCACTTTCTTCCAGGAAATTGTGACGCTGATGATTCTTGTCGCCGTTCTCTGGGCTTTCCACCGCCGCTATGTAGAGAAGCTTGTCCGTCTGAAGCGCAACTTCAAGGCAGGGCTTGTTCTCATCTTCATCGGCGGACTGATGCTGTCCGTTCTCCTTGGAAACGGTATGAGCATGATCTGGCACGGCCATGAGGGGACATGGACAGAGCCGGTTGCTTCGCTGATAGCCGGGGCATTTTCAGGGATCGGGGAGACAGCCAGCATCGTCATCTTCTATATTTCCTGGTGGATCCACCTGCTGTTCCTCCTCGCTTTCCTGGTCTATGTACCGCAGTCCAAGCACGCTCATTTGATTGCCGGGCCTGCAAATGTGTATTTTGACCGGACCGAGAATGCCGGGAAGCTGAAGAAAATTGACTTTGAAGATGAGTCACAGGAATCATTCGGAGTCGGCAAAATCGAGGATTTCAACCAGCTGCAGATGATCGACTTCTACGCATGTGTGGAATGCGGCCGCTGTACGAATATGTGCCCTGCGACAGGTACAGGCAAGATGCTGTCGCCAATGGATTTGATCCTGAAGCTGCGCGACCATCTGACAAACCATGGGGCCGCCGTAACATCAAGGCAGCCATGGGTTCCGACCTTTGCTTTCTCTAATACGAAAGGCAACCAGCTTGCACTTGCAGCTGCAGGGAAAGGTGCCGAAGAAGCGGCAGCCGGCCTTGCATACAGCCCAAGCCTGATCGGCGATGTCATTACAGAAGAAGAAATCTGGGCCTGTACGACTTGCCGGAACTGTGAAGACCAATGTCCGGTCATGAATGAGCATGTGGACAAAATCATCGACCTGCGCCGTTATCTTGTTCTCACAGAAGGAAAAATGGATGCGGATGCACAGCGTGCGATGACCAATATTGAACGCCAGGGCAATCCATGGGGCTTGAACCGGAAAGAGCGCGAGGACTGGCGCGAGGCAAGGGAAGATGTATCCGTCCCGACTGTGAAGGAAATGAAGAAATCCGGCGAAGAATTCGAATATCTCTTCTGGGTCGGCAGTATGGGTTCATATGATAACCGGAGCCAGAAAATCGCTTTATCATTTGCAAGGCTCCTTAATGAAGCCGGTGTGAAATTTGCGATCCTTGGCAATAAGGAGAAAAACTCCGGAGATACGCCAAGGCGCCTCGGCAATGAATTCCTGTTCCAGGAGCTTGCCGCAAAGAACATTGAGGAATTCGAGAAAAATGAAGTCAAAAAAATTGTAACGATCGACCCTCATGCCTATAACATTTTCAAAAACGAGTATCCGGATTTCGGGCTTGAGGCAGAGGTGTATCACCATACAGAGCTGCTTGCCGATCTTGTAAAAGAAGGCAGGCTGAAGCCGCAATTTGATGTGAATGAAACGATCACCTTCCATGATTCCTGTTACCTCGGCCGCTATAACGAGGTGTATGATCCGCCGCGCGAAATCCTTAAGTCCATTCCTGGCGTGAAGCTGGTGGAGATGGAAAGAAACCGGGAGACAGGCATGTGCTGCGGAGCCGGCGGCGGACTTATGTGGATGGAAGAAGAAACAGGACACCGCGTCAACGTTGCCCGCACAGAGCAGGCACTGGCTGTCAATCCTTCAGTCATTTCTTCCGGCTGCCCGTACTGCCTGACCATGCTGTCAGATGGCACGAAGGCTAAAGAAGCGGAAGAAACAGTCCAAACCTATGATGTGGCAGAGCTGCTTGAAAAAGCCGTGATCGGCGAGCCGCAGACTCTTGTATCCTGAGCTGAAACTTGAGAAAGGCCTGGCGCACCGGGCCTTTCTTAGAAAAATAATGCCGTGATTATTAAGAATCTTCAGGAAAATATTTTTATTTTCGCTGCGGATGGAGTAAGATGGAAATATAAATAAAGCGCTTACAAAGATGGAGAACCTTTTCGAATGGTCTCCTTTTTGTCCTTATTCTGTTTAAGACTTGGAAGACAGGCTGAGTTCAGCAGGCTTTGGCTTCATTTCGAGCGAGCGTTCAGTCAAAACAGAACACCAAATTCACCTGGCAATCAAAAATTGCCCACAAATTAAAATTAAATTTGCCCAGCAAATTAAAGACCAATTTGCCTTGAGGAGAGGATACAGATGGGAAGAACAGTCATTATTAGCGGAGCACGGACACCTTTTGGAAAAATGGGAGGGGCATTAAGCAGCCTGACTGCCTCTGATTTGGGAGCTGCAGCCGTCAAGGAAGCATTGAAGCGTGCCGATGTCCGTCCTGAAGAGGTTGGGGAGCTGATTCTCGGATCGGTCCTTCAGGGAGGCCAGGGCCAGATACCTTCCCGGCAGGCAGGCAATAAAGCCGGTCTTCCATGGGAAGTTAAAACAGAAACGATCAACAAAGTCTGCGCCTCAGGAATGAGGAGTGTGACGCTTGGCGACCAGATCATCAGGGCCGGTGATGAAGAAGTGATTGTGGCCGGCGGGATGGAATCGATGAGCAATGCGCCATATCTTTTGCCTAAAGCCAGATGGGGCCTGCGGATGGGCGATTCGACTGTGAAGGACCTGATGATTCATGACGGCCTCAGCTGCAGTTTTACAGGCGTCCATATGGGGACTTACGGAAATTCAACGGCAAAGGAAATGGAAATATCGCGGGAGGAACAGGACCAATGGGCATACAGAAGCCACCAGCGGGCTGTCGAAGCGATCGAAAGCGGCAGGCTGGCTGAAGAAATTGTGGCAGTAGAGGTGCCGCAGCGCAAAGGCGATCCGCTTGTCGTAAAGCAGGATGAAGCACCGCGCAAGGATACCTCCGTTGAAAAGCTGGCAAAGCTTGCCCCTGTATTCAATGGGGATGGAACGATCACTGCCGGTAACGCACCGGGAGTGAATGACGGCGCAGCCGCACTTGTACTGATGAGCGAGGAGCGGGCTGAACGGGAAGGCAAGGAAGTTCAGGCTTATATACTGGCCCACACGGCAATCGCTGTTGAGGCAAAGGATTTTCCGAAAACACCAGGACTTGTCATCAACGAGCTTTTGAAAAAAACAGGCAAGTCCATCGATGACATTGACCTGTTTGAAATAAACGAAGCATTCGCTGCAGTTGCCCTGACGAGCGGAAAGATTGCCAATCTGGATGAAAGTAAAGTGAATGTGAACGGCGGGGCCGTTGCCATCGGACATCCGATAGGGGCAAGCGGTGCGAGGATTATCCTGACGCTGATCTATGAGCTGAAGCGCAGGGGCGGAGGAACCGGCATCGCGGCAATCTGCAGCGGCGGCGGCCAGGGAGATGCCATCATGATTGAAGTTCCGGCGAAATAATAGATTAGAAGACTGGAAGAGAAATGGAGGAGTAACCGTGGAAGTGAAAAAAGTAATGGTCATCGGTGCAGGGCAGATGGGCTCTGGAATCGCACAGGTATGTGCACAGGCAGGATATGAAGTGCTGCTGAATGATTTGAAGGCTGAATATATTGAGCGGGGGCTTGGTGTAATCAAGAAGAACCTGTCCCGTCAGGTATCCAAGGAGCGCATGACAGAGGCCGAGATGGAAGAGGTGCTCCGCCGCCTGCAGCCTTCTGACAATCTGGAAGACGCAGGCAGGGTGGACCTGGTAATCGAGGCTGCCGTAGAAAATATTGAAATTAAAGCCGATATCTTCAAACGGCTTGATGGGATTGCCCCGGATCATGCAATCCTGGCAAGCAATACATCTTCCCTGCCAATTACGGAAATTGCTGCCGCGACAAAGCGTCCGGAAAAGGTAATCGGGATGCATTTCATGAATCCGGTCCCGGTTATGAAACTTGTTGAAATCATCCGCGGGCTTGCTACAGCCGATGAGGTATACACAGCGATCGAGGAAATGACTCATAAGCTCGGCAAGGTGCCGGTCGAGGTAAATGATTTTCCGGGATTTGTCTCAAACCGCATCCTGATGCCGATGATCAATGAGGCCATCTATACCCTCTATGAAGGTGTTGCAGAAAAGGAAGCAATCGATGAAGTCATGAAGCTTGGCATGAACCATCCGATGGGGCCGCTCACATTGGCGGATTTCATTGGTCTAGATACGTGCCTTTACATTATGGAAACGCTTCATGAAGGGTTTGGCGATGATAAGTACCGCCCATGCCCGCTGCTCCGGAAATATGTGAAGGCCGGCTGGCTCGGGAAGAAGTCCGGCCGCGGCTTTTATCAGTACAGCTGAACTGGAAAGCCCAGAATGGACACCAGGAGGGATTAGCCATGAATTTACGGTTTACAGAAGAACAGGAAATGATGAGGAAAATGGTCCGTGACTTCGCCCAGAGCGAAATTGCGCCATTCATTGAAAAAATGGAGCAAGGGGAGTTTCCCCGTGACATATTGAAAAAGATGGGCGGACTCGGGCTGATGGGAATTCCCGTGCCCGAAAAATATGGCGGGGCAGAAATGGACTTCACCTCCTATATCATTGCCATCAATGAGCTGTCAAAGGTATCCGCAACCGTCGGAGTCATCCTGTCTGTCCATACATCGGTCGGCACCAACCCGATCCTGTATTTCGGGACGGAGGAGCAGAAGCAGAAGTATGTACCGAAACTTGCTGCGGGAGAATATCTCGGCGCATTCTGCCTGACAGAGGCCGGGGCAGGCTCTGATGCAGGCAGTTTGAAAACAAAGGCGGTCCGAAACGGGGATGAATACATCCTCAACGGCTCGAAGGTATTCATTACAAACGGCGGCGAAGCGGATGTGTATATCGTCTTCGCATCCACAAGCCCTGAGCTTGGGACAAAGGGCGTTTCTGCCTTCATTGTTGGAAAAGGGACATCCGGCCTTGTGATCGGCAAGGACGAGGAGAAGATGGGGCTTCACGGTTCCCGGACGGTTCAGCTCAACTTTGAGGATATGAGGGTTCCGGCAGAAAATCTCCTTGGTGCTGAAGGGGAAGGCTTCAAAATTGCCATGGCCAATCTGGACGCGGGGCGCATCGGCATTGCAGCCCAGGCCCTCGGCATCGCGGAGGCGGCATTGGAAGCAGCGGTTGCCTACTCGAAGGAACGAAGCCAATTCGGGAAGCCGATCAGCCATCAGCAGGGCATCGGCTTCAAGCTGGCTGATATGGCCACAAATGTAGAAGCCTCAAGACTGCTGGTCTACCAGGCAGCGATGATGCGCCAGAATGGCGAGCGCTGCGGGATGCAGGCCAGCATGGCAAAGCTTTTTGCCTCGAAAACAGCAGTGGAAACGAGCATAGAAGCTGTCCAGGTGTTCGGCGGCTATGGATATACAGAAGATTACCCTGTCGAGCGGTATTTCCGCGACAGTAAAATAACCGAAATCTATGAAGGCACAAGCGAGATTCAGAGAATTGTCATCAGCAAAAACCTGTAAGTAAGAGGCAGGCCAATATTGAAATGGACGGGGGAAAATACGATGAATTTCCGACTGACGGAAGAACATGAAATGATCAGGAAAATGGTCCGCGATTTTGCAAAGAATGAAGTGGCGCCGAGCGCGGCAGAGCGCGATGAGGAAGAGCGCTTTGACCGTGAAATCTTCGATAAGATGGCCGAACTCGGGCTGACAGGAATCCCTTGGCCTGAAGAGTACGGCGGAATTGGAAGCGACTATCTGGCATACTGCATTGCAGTCGAGGAGCTTTCAAGGGTTTGTGCATCCACAGGGGTGACTTTGTCTGCCCATACATCGCTTGCAGGCTGGCCAATCTATAAGTTCGGCAGTGAAGAACAGAAGCAGAAATACTTGAAGCCGATGGCGCAGGGTGAAAAGATCGGTGCATACGGCCTGACAGAGCCGGGCAGCGGCTCGGATGCAGGCGGCATGAGGACGACGGCCCGCCTTGACGGTGACCATTATGTGCTGAACGGTTCAAAGATTTTTATCACAAACGGCGGAATCGCCGACATCTATGTCGTATTTGCCCTGACAGATCCGGAGAGCAGGCAGAAAGGCACCACAGCCTTCATCATTGAAAGTGATTTTCCTGGATTCTCTGTCGGCAAAAAGGAAAAGAAACTGGGCATCAGATCTTCGCCGACAACCGAAATCATCTTTGAAGACTGCCGTGTGCCAAAGGAAAATATGCTCGGCAAAGAAGGAGAAGGCTTTAAAATCGCCATGATGACTCTTGATGGCGGAAGGAACGGCATTGCAGCCCAGGCAGTCGGCATTGCCCAGGGGGCATTGGACGCTGCTGTCGATTATGCGAAAGAGCGGGAGCAGTTCGGCAAGCCGATCGCCCTTCAGCAGGGAATCGGCTTCAAGCTGGCCGATATGGCGACAAGTGTAGAGGCAGCAAGGCTCCTGACTTATCAGGCTGCATGGCTTGAGTCGGAAGGTCTGCCGTACGGCAAGGAATCGGCCATGTCCAAACTGTTTGCAGGCGATGCGGCAATGAAAGTGACAACTGAGGCCGTACAGGTCTTCGGCGGCTATGGCTACACCAAGGACTATCCGGTCGAACGATATATGCGTGACGCCAAGATTACGCAGATCTATGAAGGCACTCAGGAAATCCAGCGCCTTGTCATTTCCAGGATGATAACCAAATAGAACATAAGAGGATAGGGCTCTTTCCTAATTTAAAATAAACAACCTCCGCGAAAACAGCCACCAGTAGGGAAAGGTCCACTTTTGCCTCATAAAGAGCGGCCAGAGGAGGGCAGTGCAAATTTATGAAAAAACGGGAAGTCCATGCTTCTGTAAAAGATGAAAAGCTGGTGAAAAAGCGGCGGGACGAAATGATCAAGGGAGCGGTGAATCTTTTTAAGCAAAAAGGCTTTCACCGCACCACGACAAGGGAGATTGCAAAGGCCTCCGGGTTCAGCATCGGGACGCTTTACGAGTATATCCGCACAAAGGAGGATGTGCTGTACCTTGTCTGTGACAGCATCTATGATTCGGTCCGCGACAGGCTGCAGGAGGCCCTTGATGCCAACAGGGGGACGCTCGATAGCCTGAAGCTCGGGATCGCCTACTATTTCCGGGTTGTGGATGATATGCAGGATGAAGTCCTGGTCATGTACCAGGAAGCAAAATCCCTGTCAAAGGATGCCCTTCCATATGTGCTGAGAAAAGAAATTGAAATGGTCTCCATGTTTGAAGATGTCATTCAGCGCTGTGTGGACAACGGGGAACTCGATTTGACGGAAAAAGAGGTTAAGATGATCGCCCACAATATTTTCGTGCAGGGCCAGATGTGGGGATTCCGCCGCTGGGCGCTGCAGAGGGTGTACAGTCTTGATGAATATATTGAACTGCAGACAGAGCTTCTGATTCAAGGGATAAAGCATGATCAGGCAAAAGTGCCTGCCGGCAGTAAAATCCAGGAACAGGGGGAGTCAGACGAATGAGTACAGCAGAAATTTACAGGCCGAAGCATCACTTGCGATTCGTTACCGCTTCAAGCCTTTTTGACGGGCATGATGCTTCCATCAATATTATGAGAAGGATCATCCAGGCGAGCGGGGCAGAGGTCATCCATCTTGGCCATAACCGGTCAGTGGAAGAGGTCGTGAATGCGGCGATCCAGGAGGATGTCCAGGGAATCGCGATTTCCTCCTATCAGGGAGGCCATGTTGAATATTTTAAATACATGTACGATTTGCTGAAGGAAAGGGGAGCTTCTCATATCCGCATCTACGGCGGAGGTGGAGGCGTCATCATCCCGCGCGAAATAAAAGAGCTTCATGAATACGGGATTGCCCGTATCTTCTCGCCGGAAGACGGCCGCCAGAAGGGTCTGCAGGGCATGATCAATGAAATGCTCGCTGAGTGCGACTATCCGACCGTTTCAGTGGAGAGTGCAGCAGAGCTTGAAAAGCTTGAAGCAGGCGAAGTGAACAGCATCGCCAGGCTGATCACGCTTGCCGAGCATGGCGTCGGGCTTGAAAAAGAAGCGGCAGCTGCGGCAGAATCGCTCATGGAAAGAATCAAGACACTGGAAAAAACGGCACCGGTTATCGGAATCACCGGGACTGGCGGAGCAGGAAAGAGCTCATTGACGGATGAGCTGATCCGCCGCTTCATCAATGAAATCCCTGAAAAGAAAGTAGCCATCCTTTCTGTCGATCCGACAAAGCAGAAAACAGGCGGAGCGCTGCTTGGCGACCGGATCCGCATGAATAGCATCTTTTCGCCGCGCGTCTATATGCGGAGCCTTGCGACACGGAAGTCCAAGAGCGAACTGTCGCTGGCCATCAAGGATGCCATCTCTGTCGTAAAGGCTGCCGGCTTTGACCTGGTTGTCGTCGAAACGAGCGGGATTGGGCAGGGTGATGCTGAAATCGCGGAAATCTGCGATCTGTCCATGTATGTGATGACAAGTGAATTCGGGGCGCCTTCCCAGCTTGAAAAAATTGATATGCTCGATTACGCTGACCTGATCGTCATCAATAAATTCGAGCGCAAGGGCTCAGAGGATGCCCGCCGCCAGGTGCAGAAGCAATATCAGCGCAACCATATGCTGTTTGAGAAAGAGCTGGAAGAGATGCCGGTCTACGGCACGATCGCCAGCCAGTTCAATGATCCGGGCACCAATGCTTTATTTGCCGCGCTGGTCGAAAAAATGAATGAAAAAGCGGGCCTCGGCTGGAGCACTTCTTTTTCCAAAAATGAAGTGGTCGAAAAGCAGAATGTCATCATTCCGAATGAACAGCGCTATTATTTGCGCGAAGTATCTGAAACGGTCCGCAATTACCATAAAAAAGCGGAAGACCAGGCAGCCCTTGCCAGGAAGCTGTTCCAGCTTGAAGGAGCAATCCAGGCCGTAAAAGAGTCAGGCGGAAGCGAAGAGACTCTGGTTTCCTTAGAGGACCTGGCTGCGGAAACAAAAGAAAAGCTGACAGCCGAATCAAAAAAGATCCTGGAAGGCTGGGAAAACCTCAAGGAGAAATACTCCGGGGAGCAGTTCACAACAAGGATCCGCGATAAAGAAATCATTACCATCCTGAAGACAAAGAGCCTTTCAGGCCTGCAGATCCCTAAGGTCGCGCTCCCGAAATACAGGGACTACGGCGAAATCATCCGCTGGATCTACAGAGAGAATGTGCCGGGTGCCTTCCCGTATACCGCAGGCGTCTTCCCGTTCAAGCGGGAGGGAGAGGATCCGAAGCGCCAGTTCGCCGGGGAAGGGACACCGGAACGGACGAACCGCCGCTTCCATTACCTATCAAAGGACGATGCGGCAAAGCGCCTGAGCACAGCGTTTGATTCCGTCACCTTATACGGCGAGGATCCGGACTACCGCCCGGATATTTACGGCAAGGTTGGGGAGAGCGGTGTCAGCATCTGTACGCTTGATGATATGAAAAAATTATATGCCGGCTTTGACCTTTGTCATCCGTCCACATCTGTTTCAATGACCATTAACGGACCGGCACCGATCATTCTGGCCATGTTCATGAACACGGCGGTCGAGCAGCAGGTGGAAAAGAAAGAAGGAGAGCTTGGCAGAAAGCTTAACGAAGCGGAGCATGAAGAAGTAAGGGCGGCGACTCTGCAGACGGTGCGCGGTACCGTCCAGGCGGATATCCTGAAGGAAGACCAGGGACAGAATACTTGCATCTTCTCAACAGAATTTGCCCTCAGGATGATGGGTGATATCCAGCAGTATTTTATTGATAAAAAGGTCCGCAATTATTATTCTGTCTCCATTTCCGGCTACCATATCGCCGAGGCAGGGGCAAACCCGCTGTCACAGCTGGCCTTTACGCTGGCGAACGGCTTCACTTATGTTGAGTACTATTTGAGCAGAGGCATGAAAATCGATGATTTTGCACCGAATCTTTCCTTCTTTTTCTCAAATGGGCTCGATCCGGAATACACCGTCATCGGCAGGGTGGCCCGCCGCATCTGGGCAACTGTAATGAGGGATAAATACGGAGCCAATGAGCGGAGCCAGAAGCTGAAGTACCATATCCAGACTTCAGGGCGCTCACTCCATGCCCAGGAAATTGATTTCAATGACATCCGGACAACACTGCAGGCATTAATGGCTCTCCATGATAACTGCAACTCCCTGCACACGAATGCCTATGATGAAGCAATCACCACGCCTACGGAGGAATCTGTCCGCCGGGCGATGGCCATCCAGATGATCATTACAAAAGAGCATGGCCTTACAAAGAATGAAAATCCTCTTCAGGGGGCCTTCATCATCGATGAACTGACAGACCTGGTGGAAGAAGCGGTCCTGCAGGAGTTCGAACGGATCAACGACAGGGGCGGCGTGCTCGGTGCCATGGAAATGCAGTACCAGCGGGGCAAGATCCAGGATGAATCTATGTATTATGAAATGAAGAAGCATACCGGTGAGCTCCCGATCATCGGCGTGAACACATATCTGAATCCAAATCCTCCGTCAGAAGAGCAGATGGACAGCATGGAAATCGCAAGGGCGACGAAGGAAGAAAAAGAAACACAAATCAGGAATCTCAGGAGCTTCCAGGAACGGAACAAGGATCATGCAGGTGAAGCCCTGTCCCGCCTGAAAGAAGCAGCGGTGACAGACGGCAATATCTTTGCCGAGCTTATGGAAACCGTCAAGTATGCAAGCCTCGGGCAAATCACGAGGGCGCTGTATGAGGTGGGCGGACAATACCGCCGCAATATGTAGCAAGGATAGAGCCAGGGGCCAAAGACAGCCCATGGCTCTGTCTTGTATTCGGAAAAAGGATATATTTTTCTGGAAAACATCATAATGTGTTTAGGATAAAAGGCTTTTCTCCGCTATAATGAAAGGGAATGCAGTCCTAAGTGATATTGATATGCAGGATGTGAACGGATTGAGACAGATATTTTCAATAGGCGCTTTTGCTGCTGCGATAGCGGCCTTCTACTTCTTATACCAGAGGCAGCTTGGTGCGGTCGCTTTCTTTTTGCTGTCCATCTACTTTCTGTACCTGGCCATGGGCCAGCTCTCCGGAAGAAAAGGCAGGGGGCCGGGGAAGAGGAAAAAGACCTGAAAGGGTCCCCGGATAGAAGCTCTTCCCGTGCAAAAGAAGGAACCCATCCGGGAGACCTGCAGCAGCAAGCCTTCCAAAAGTTTGTCTCACAGCAAAAATGCAAGGAAACTGGAGATAGAACTAGCATAAACACCAGCAATTTGTTTATAATGAAGAATATGTATTTTACATAAGCTGTCTATCCAGCTTGCAAAAGGCATTCTTATGCCTTTTATTCATCTAGGGATGCTTTTGGAGAGGCTGAATCCTATGCCTTTTTAAAAGCAATGCATATCCGGGAAGCCCCGGTGTTCTTAACAGTATTTTGCGCTCCGATAGCGAGTGTTATATAGGGAAAGGAAGTGCGTATAGTGAGTCTAGACCAATTCACAAAAGAAGAGCTGCAGGAAATGTCCTTTATCGATATTGCCTACGAACTGCTTAAAGGCACAAAGCAGCAGGTTTCTTTTACCGACATTATGAACGAATATAAAACGCGTCTTGAAGTATCAGATGAGGAAATCCGCTCAAGGATCGCCCAGTTCTATACTGACCTGAACCTTGACGGCCGCTTCATTGCAATGGGAGAAAACCGCTGGGGCCTTCGCAGCTGGTACCCTGTTGATACAATGGAAGAAGATACAATGACAGCAGCGAAGCCGAAGAAGAAAAAGGCCAAGAAAGCGGCGAAGGCTGAAGACATCGATCTTGATCTGGACGAGTATGATGAGCTCGACGAGGAAGACATCGAATACGATGACCTTGATGACGATGATGATCTGGACGAGGATGACGACGATCTACTCGAAGACGATCTTGATGAGGACTCAGACGACGACTTCGAAGATGATGATGAACTTCTTGAAGATGATATTGAAGAAGACGAAGACCTTGATGAAGAAGACGAGGACCTCGACGAAGACGAAGAAGATCTATAATCGCTTGACTTTTCCAAGCCAGGCTTGTAGAATCATTTTTGGGCTCCTTAAAAAAGGACCATATGAATGTATATGCAATAGCGCTCCCTTACTGTTTGGTAGGGAGCGCTTTTTATTTTTAGCTGTTCTTGGCTACAACCAGGAACAGCAAATTTTTTTTAGGAAAAGCCTTACCTAAAGGATGCAGAAAATGCACAAACTGAATATGAGGGGGAAATAACATGACAAAGTATATTTTTGTAACAGGCGGCGTTGTGTCGTCATTGGGAAAAGGGATCACCGCTGCGTCTTTGGGCCGCTTGCTGAAAAACAGAGGCTTGAATGTCACCATTCAGAAGTTTGACCCCTATATCAACGTTGACCCGGGAACCATGAGCCCATACCAGCACGGTGAAGTTTTCGTTACAGGCGATGGCGCCGAAACGGATTTGGATCTTGGCCACTATGAGCGCTTTATCGATATCAATCTGACTAAGTTCAATAATGTGACAACTGGAAAAATCTATTCCACTGTCCTGAAAAAAGAGCGCCGCGGCGACTATCTGGGCGGAACAGTCCAGGTTATCCCGCATATTACCAATGAAATCAAAGAAAGAGTTATGCGTGCAGGTCATGAGACCAATGCCGATGTCGTCATCACAGAAATCGGCGGTACAGTAGGGGATATCGAATCCCTGCCATTCCTTGAGGCGATCCGCCAGATCAAGAGTGATATCGGCCGCGACAACGTTATGTATATCCACTGTACCTTGATTCCTTACATCAAAGCTGCAGGCGAAATGAAAACAAAGCCGACACAGCACAGCGTAAAAGAACTGCGAAGCCTCGGGATCCAGCCAAATGTCATTGTCGTTCGTACTGAGATGCCGGTTTCCCAGGATATGAAGGATAAAATCGGTCTGTTCTGTGACCTTGATCCGAAGGCTGTTATCGAGTGCCGTGATGCCGATACATTATACGCAGTCCCACTTGCCCTGCAGGAGCAGAATTTTGACCAGATCGTCTGTGATCACTTGAAGCTGGATTGCGGACAGGCAGATATGGCTGAATGGACAGAGCTTCTGAACAAGGTCCGCAATCTGTCCAAGACAACGAAGATTGCCCTTGTCGGAAAGTATGTTGAGCTGCAGGATGCCTATATTTCTGTTGTGGAAGCATTGAAACATGCCGGCTATTCCTATGATTCTGATATTGAAATCAAATGGGTCAATTCAGAAGAAGTAACAGAAGGTAACGTGGAGGAGCTTCTTCAGGATGCTGACGGAATCCTTGTTCCGGGCGGATTCGGCGACCGCGGCATTGATGGAAAGATCCTTGCCATTCAGTATGCACGCGAGCAGAAGCGCCCATTCCTTGGCATCTGCCTTGGCATGCAGCTTGCTTCCATTGAATTTGCCCGCAATGTCCTTTCATTGGAAGGAGCGCATTCAGCGGAAATTGATCCTTCTACACCGCATCCGATCATTGACCTGCTGCCTGAGCAGAAGGACATTGAAGATCTCGGAGGGACGCTCCGCCTTGGCCTGCAGGCATGCAAGCTGAATGAAGAAACAAATGCATATGCTGCTTACCAGGATGAGGTTGTTTATGAGCGCCACCGCCATCGCTATGAGTTCAACAACCATTACCGCCAGGCAATGGAGGAGAAAGGCTTTGTCTTCTCTGGTACAAGCCCGGACGGCCGTCTTGTTGAGATCATTGAAGTGAAGGATCACCCTTGGTTTGTCGCTTCCCAGTTCCACCCTGAATTCATCTCAAGGCCAAACCGCCCGCAGCCGCTGTTCCGCGACTTCGTCGGCGCATCCTTGAAGCATCAGGAAAATAACTAAGTATACAAAAGCCCCCTCTGGATTTGAGGGGGCTTAGTTTTTTAACTGGGTGAATAACTGCAAGATGCCCAAAGAGTGTAAGAAACCCTGTTGATTGCAGTGGAAGGCACGAAGACTCCTGCGGGATTGCAGCGGCAATGCTGAGACCCCGCAGCGCGTAAGCGTGAGGAGGCTCAGCGTCGCCCCGCGGAAAGCGAAGTGCCTGGAACGGAAATCAACAGCCCCATTAGAGGCAGAAAACTGTACTTGGAGTCATCTGTTCTGCTATTCATACTCACTCAATATCTCATCAATCGTGAACTTCAGACCATGGTACACAAAGAGTGCAGCGATGGCAGAGGGGTAGCCGAAGCGGTTTCCTTCTTCATCGGGAAGCAGTCCCTTTGTTAATTTCAGGTCGATATGGACATCCGCAAGCTCAGCGAGGGAAGGGCCTTCTCCTTCTACAGCAGTGGAAATGGCGGCAAACGGAATCATTTTTTCAGAAAGTGCTTTTGCCAGGGCGACTGCCTGTTCATCATTAGAGTGGCGGGAGATGATCAGAAAGCGGTCTGTATCAGCGATATCATTTTCTGAATGAGCATCAGTCCACTGGGCGGCAGATGCGAGCGGTTCTGCTCCTTCGGTTGCCTCCAGGGCAGCAGCCTTCATTTCGCGGGTGGCATAAATCTGGATCCTGCCTTCGCCTGCAGGGGCCTGGGCCAGCAGCCGGGCTGCGTCCTCAATGCTGAATTCTTCTTTTTCCATCAGCTTCTTGAAGATTCCCGTCAGCTGGGTTGAAAACATTTTTAGCAATGTGAACTTCCTCCTAATTGGTGCAATAATCAATCTGCAGGTCATAAACCCGGCAGGATCATGAACACTATTTGTGGTCTTATTATAGTGAAATGAAAGCTAAAGGTAAAATATTCGGCAGAATCGAACAAAAAGAAGCAGGAATTCAGACGGGAAAGGGAGAATGTTGAGAAGTGGATATATTTTCTATGACCAATGGTCACTTTTAAAAAAGCAGGAGTTTGATTTCACTGGCGCTGGAATCCCGCATAACAGCAGTCTGCATAGCTTCCGTGCGGGAAGCGGCAAGTGTCAGCAGTGAGCTTCTTATCTTATCGGGAAAGCGGGAATTCTTATGTGCTGTCAAAAATATAGAAGGGTTATCTAAGCCCGGCAGGACATAAGAATTCCGCTTTCTGTCTATCAGCATCAGATGTAACTATTTTAGGGAAGAGGTGGCTGTATGAAAGGGAAAATATTAATAGTAGACGATCAGTTCGGCATCCGCATTCTATTGAATGAAGTGCTGCAAAAGGAAGGCTATGACACCTATCAGGCTGCAAATGGCGTCCAGGCCCTCGAAATCGTTACAAAACATTCTCCGGATCTTGTCCTGCTCGATATGAAAATTCCCGGCATGGACGGCATTGAAATCCTGAAGAGAATGAAAGTCATCGACCAGGATATCCGTGTGATCATCATGACTGCCTATGGTGAGCTCGACATGATCCAGGAGGCAAAGGACCTGGGGGCTTTGACCCATTTTGCCAAGCCATTTGATATTGATGACATCAGGGCTGCTGTCAAAAAGTATGTCCCTATCACGAATTCATTTTAGGAGAGTCCGGATAAATTCTAATGTTAAATGCCAGCTGGTTAAAAAAATATGCTGGTCCGGTCCAAAAAAATGAATATTTAAAATGATAGCGTTTGCTTTAAAATATTCTGTCCTGCAGCGAAAAATAGCGCTGGATTAATGGAATTTCTGATTCTCTTTTGGTATGATACAAATGAATTCCAAAGGATTGCGTCCGTTTTGCCTATTGCAAGATAGGGTACATATTCATGGGCATGCTGGGAAAAACTTTATGTGAATCCCTGCAAAGAACGATGCAATCATTAATAAGGAGGAAGAAATATGCCTTTAGTTTCCATGACTGATATGCTGAACAAAGCTAAATCAGAAGGCTATGCTGTAGGTCAATTTAATTTAAATAACCTTGAGTTCACTCAAGCGATCCTTCAGGCTGCAGAAGAAGAGAAATCACCTGTTATCCTTGGTGTTTCCGAAGGTGCAGCTCGTTATATGGGCGGCTTCAAGACAACTGTGAAAATGGTAGAAGGGCTTCTTGAGGACTATAAGATCACTGTTCCTGTTGCCATCCACCTTGACCACGGTTCAAGCTTCGATAAATGTAAAGAAGCAATCGATGCAGGCTTCACGTCTGTCATGATCGATGCTTCACACGGTCCTTTCGAGGAAAACGTGGAAATCACTTCTAAAGTGGTAGAATATGCACACTCAAAAGGTGTTTCTGTTGAAGCCGAGCTTGGAACTGTCGGCGGGCAGGAAGACGATGTAGTAGCTGACGGCGTCATCTATGCTGATGCTAAAGAATGTGACGAGCTTGTCAAGCGTACTGGCATTGACTGCCTTGCTCCTGCACTTGGCTCTGTTCACGGTCCTTACAAAGGCGAGCCAAACCTTGGCTTTGCTGAAATGGAAGAGATCGGAAAGCTTACAGGCATGCCTTTAGTCCTTCATGGCGGTACAGGCATTCCTACTAAAGACATCCAGAAAGCTGTTTCCCTTGGAACAGCGAAAATCAACGTAAACACTGAGAACCAGATTGCTTCCGCGAAGCGCGTGCGCGAAGTATTGGCGGCTGACACAGAAGTGTACGATCCGCGCAAATACTTAGGACCTGCACGTGAAGCGATTAAAGAAACAGTAATCGGCAAAATGCGCGAATTCGGTTCTTCTAACAAAGCTTAATACAGATCCAGTATGTTAAAATAGACTTGAAACCGCCTTTCTGAAAGGCGGTTTCAATTCATTTATGTCGATTTTAAAAAATAAGTCGAATAATCTTAGGGGGAAGCGAAATGAAATTTTTTATTGATACGGCAAACCTGGAAGAGATTAAAGAGGCCCATGCTCTGGGAATACTGGCAGGAGTAACGACCAATCCTTCTTTAGTGGCAAAAGAAAAAAATATTTCCTTCCATGACAGGCTGAAGGAAATTGCCGAGCTTGTACCCGGCTCTGTCAGCGCAGAGGTCATCGCACTTGATGCAGAAGGCATGATCAAAGAAGGGAAGGAACTGGCGGCAATCGCCCCTAATATCACCATCAAGGTCCCAATGACACCGGATGGACTGAAGGCTGTCCATGCTTTTTCAAAAGAAGGGATCAAAACGAATGTAACCCTCATTTTCAGCGCCAATCAGGCTTTGCTTGCAGCAAGGGCCGGTGCTTCCTATGTTTCTCCATTCCTTGGCCGGCTTGATGATATTGGCCATAATGGTCTTGACCTTGTAACTTCCATTAGGGAAATCTTTGATATCCACGGAATCGAGACAGAAATCATTGCAGCTTCAGTCCGCCATCCTCAGCATGTCACGGATTCAGCCCTGAGAGGCGCCCATATTGCCACCGTCCCGCTTAAGGTCATCAATCAAATGTTTAATCACCCTCTGACTGACAAAGGGATTGAAGCATTTTTGGCTGATTGGGACAAGCGTTCTGAATAACCCCGAAGAGAGCACTGCTGCGCCGGGAATTATCTGAATAGGCGGAAATGTAAGTGCATACTTCAAAAATTTAACTTTTTTCAATTCTCATACATGAAGTTTAAATTTTCGTGTAAACTAGATGGTGAGGATAATGTCGGAATTCGTCTTTTGCTCATGGAAAATTATCCCTATACGGTAGCTTTTGATATAATGGACAAGCTATCCCATACTGAGAATGAAAAGTCCAACGGTGCTATACTTTCGCCTGCAGCGGCAGGCTGGCAATCAATGTTCAGAGATTTGCAAAGGCACTTAAGGGCAGGAAAGGAAGTCGAAAATGGAAAAGCTTATGATTGCGGGCGGCTACCCTTTAAAAGGAACTGTTAGAATCAGCGGAGCCAAGAACAGTGCGGTAGCATTGATCCCTGCTACGATTCTCGCAGATTCCCCCGTAACAATTGAAGGTTTGCCGGATATTTCTGACGTTCAAATACTGAAAGGGCTTTTGGAGGAAATTGGCGGAAGTGTCGATTTTGCTGATAACGATATGACCGTTGATCCTTCTTCGATGATTTCCATGCCCTTGCCCAATGGAAAAGTTAAAAAGCTGCGTGCCTCTTATTATTTGATGGGGGCGATGCTCGGACGCTTTAAAAAAGCGGTGATCGGCCTGCCCGGTGGATGCCATCTGGGACCGCGTCCGATCGACCAGCATATTAAAGGCTTTGAAGCGCTCGGTGCCAGCGTGACAAATGAGCAGGGTGCCATTTATCTCCGCGCAGACGAGCTGAAAGGTGCAAGAATTTACCTGGATGTCGTCAGTGTCGGTGCCACGATCAATATTATGCTGGCTGCGGTCAGGGCCAAAGGGAAGACGATTATTGAAAATGCGGCAAAAGAGCCGGAAATTATCGATGTGGCAACGCTCCTCACCAATATGGGTGCGAAAATTAAGGGAGCGGGTACAGATGTCATCAGAATTGAAGGGGTGGACCAGCTGCACGGCTGCCGCCACACCATCATTCCGGACCGGATTGAAGCAGGGACATATCTGATCCTCGGTGCTGCTGCGGGTGAAGGGATCCTGATCGATAATGTCATTCCCCAGCATTTGGAATCACTGATTGCCAAGCTGCGTGAAATGGGCGTGAACATAGAGGCGGGAGATGACCAGATTTTTGTCAGCCCAGCTGAAAAAATGAAGGCCGTTGATATTAAAACGCTTGTGTATCCGGGATTCCCGACCGATCTCCAGCAGCCTTTCACGTCTTTGCTGACAGGGGCCGAAGGGACAAGCATGGTGACGGACACCATCTACGGTGCCCGCTTCAAGCATATTGATGAGCTGAGGAGAATGAATGCCAGCATTAAAGTCGAAGGCCGTTCAGCGATCATCAATGGCCCGATCCGTCTGCAGGGGGCCAAGGTGAAGGCGAGCGATCTCAGAGCGGGAGCCGCCCTCGTCATTGCCGGGCTGAAAGCCGAAGGTATAACGGAAGTGACAGGACTTGAGCATATAGACCGCGGCTACAGCCATCTTGTTGAAAAACTTAATGGGCTGGGTGCGACCATCTGGCGCGAGAATCTGACCAAGGAAGAAATGGAGCAGATGAAAAACGCCTGAAGACAGATAGAGAAAACAACCCGGGGAGGAAAACAGAATGGAAAGAAGTTTATCGATGGAGCTTATCCGTGTTACAGAAGCAGCAGCACTTGCTTCAGCCCGCTGGATGGGAAGAGGCGTAAAGGATGAAGCTGATGATGCTGCTACCTCTGCCATGAGGGATGTGTTCGACACGGTGCCAATGAAGGGTACTGTTGTAATCGGGGAAGGGGAAATGGATGAGGCGCCAATGCTTTATATCGGAGAAAAGCTTGGGACAGGCTATGGCCCCCGCGTCGATGTAGCGGTAGATCCGCTCGAAGGCACCAATATCGTAGCCTCCGGAGGCTGGAACGCGCTTGCTGTCCTGGCTGTCGCTGATCATGGCAATCTTCTTCATGCACCTGATATGTATATGGATAAGATTGCAGTCGGTCCCGAAGCGGTCGGTGAAATTGATATCAATGCTTCTGTTATCGATAACTTGAGGGCTGTCGCCAGGGCCAAGAACAAAGATATTGAAGATGTCGTGGCAACCGTGCTGAACCGGGAGCGTCATCAGCATATCATCAGCCAGCTGCGTGAAGCAGGGGCAAGGATCAAGCTGATCAATGATGGCGATGTTGCAGGTGCCATCAATACCGCTTTTGACCATACAGGTGTAGATATTCTGTTCGGATCCGGAGGTGCGCCGGAAGGGGTGCTCGCTGCAGTTGCGCTGAAATGCCTGGGCGGCGAAATCCAGGGCAAGCTGGTTCCGCACAGCGATGCTGAAGTTGAAAGATGCCAAAGCATGGGCCTTGACCTTGGAAAGATTCTTCGCATGGAAGACCTTGTCAAAGGTGATGATGCCATCTTTGCAGCAACAGGCGTCACAGACGGCGAGCTGCTGAGAGGAGTCCAGTTCAAGGGCTCTTACGGTTCTACGCATTCACTTGTCATGCGCGCCAAATCAGGCACGGTCCGCTTCATCGACGGGCGTCACAGCCTGAAGAAGAAGCCGCATCTTGTCATGAAATAAAGATTTTTTTTGCATGCCGGTGCAAACCCTTTCACTGAAGGGAATCGGAATCGGCCTGCAGAAAAAATGATATAAGAGAGGGGACCTGGCTTGCCGGCTGAAGCCGGTCCCTTTATATATTCCCCCGAAACAAGGCAATCTATGAAAGAACGAAAAAATTATATTGATTAACTTTCAGGTATAAGGGTAAAATAGAGATTGTTTTTGAAATCTGTTATGATGATTATGCAGTGCAGATATGGTCTGTTTAAGCCTGAGTGCCAGGAACATACCAAAGATACTATCCTTTTTAACAAGCTGAATCATCCTTCCAATGCTTCGATGAACCTCAAACGCTTTCTTTCCTTTTTCCTTTCATATTCTTAATACAGTACGATATTGTCATTTTATATGGGGAAAATGATTTAAAATTCAAAAGAGTGGTGTCAATATGGGATTAAATATATCCAGTTTAGAAAATATGAAGTTAAAAGAGCTCTATGAACTTGCCCGGGAATATAAAGTTTCCTACTACAGCAAGCTGACAAAGAAAGAGCTGATTTTTGCCATCCTGAAAGCCCGCGCTGAGCAGGAAGGCTACTTTTTCATGGAAGGCGTGCTGGAGATCATCCAGTCTGAGGGCTTTGGCTTCCTAAGGCCGATCAATTACTCGCCAAGCTCAGAGGATATCTACATTTCCGCTTCGCAAATCAGGAGATTTGATTTAAGGAACGGAGATAAAGTATCCGGAAAAGTCCGCCCGCCAAAGGAAAATGAACGCTATTTCGGCCTCCTGCAGGTTGAAGCTGTCAATGGCGACGATCCGGAATCTGCCAAGGAGCGTGTCCATTTCCCGGCTTTGACGCCTTTATATCCTGATAGGCAGATGAAGCTGGAAACAACGCCGAAGCATGTGTCCACAAGGATCATGGACGTACTGGCACCGGTTGGATTCGGTCAGCGCGGACTGATTGTCGCTCCGCCGAAAGCGGGTAAAACGATGCTGATAAAGGAAATCGCCAACAGCATCACGACGAATCATCCTGAGGCAGAGCTGATTGTTCTCCTCATTGATGAGCGTCCGGAAGAAGTGACTGATATTGAACGTTCTGTTGCCGGTGATGTCGTCAGCTCGACATTTGATGAAGTGCCCGAAAACCATATTAAAGTGGCCGAGCTTGTCCTTGACCGGGCAATGCGCCTCGTGGAGCATAAACGGGATGTCATCATCCTCATGGACAGCATCACAAGGCTTGCTCGTGCTTATAACCTGGTCATCCCGCCAAGCGGACGTACGCTGTCCGGGGGGATTGACCCTGCAGCATTCCACCGTCCGAAGCGTTTCTTCGGGGCGGCGAGGAATATTGAAGAAGGCGGAAGCCTGACCATCCTAGCAACAGCCCTTGTTGATACCGGCTCACGGATGGATGATGTCATTTACGAAGAGTTCAAGGGAACAGGAAACATGGAGCTTCACCTTGACCGCCAGCTTGCAGAGCGCCGTATTTTCCCGGCCATCGATATCCGCCGTTCAGGTACACGGAAAGAAGAGCTGCTTATTCCGAAAGAGCATCTGGACAAGCTGTGGGCGATCAGGAAGTCGATGTCGGATGCGCCTGATTTTGCTGAGAAGTTCCTCCGCAAGCTGAAGCAGACGAAATCCAATGAAGAGTTCTTTGCCAATCTCGGCGAAGAAATGAAGAACGGCAGGCGTTCCCAATCCTGATCTGTTCACAATCTGAAAGTCAGTAAATCCCATCTTGCAAAAACATGATGTCCTTGTTATAATAACAACAGTGTGTTTTTGAATTATACGGTGTGTCCAAGCATCGTACTATATAACTCTGTTTCGCAAGACTCAGGGCAAAAGGAGATGAAAGAAATGAAAGCAGGAATTCATCCTAATTACAAGAAAATCACGGTTACATGTGCTTGCGGCAATCAGTTTGAAACTGGTTCTGTAAAAGATGAGGTTCGTGTTGAGACTTGCTCTGAATGCCACCCATTCTATACTGGCCGTCAGAAATTCGCTGAAGCAGGCGGACGTGTGGATCGTTTCAACAAAAAATACGGTCTTAAAGGTCAACAGCAATAATGATAAAAAACAGGCAAGTTTTTACTTCTTGCCTGTTTTTTATTGCCGATAGAAGAATATGATGATTAGATAGGTTTATACTTTTAACAAAAAGTGTAAGTTGTAAAAGGGGAATTGGCGCTTTGGCGCCGTGTTTTCTTTAGCAAGGAAGGAGAGGCCACTCATGTATGTAATGAAGCACCACGGCTGGGTTGAGGTTATCTGCGGCAGCATGTTTTCGGGAAAATCGGAAGAGCTCATCCGCCGTGTCAGAAGAGCGCAATTTGCAAAGCAGAAGATAGCTGTGTTCAAGCCGCAGATCGATAACCGCTACAGCGAGGAAGCAGTTGTCTCCCACAATGGAACATCAGTCATTGCCAAACCCATCAGCCATTCAACGGACATCTTCAAGCATATTGATGAAGATATGGAGATTATCGCCATTGATGAAGTGCAATTTTTCGATGATGAAGTTGTGAAGGTGATTCAGCATTTAGCTGATAGCGGATACCGGGTGATCGCTGCCGGGCTCGACCAGGATTTCCGCGGTGAGCCGTTTGGCCAGATGCCGGCTTTGATGGCAATTGCAGAACTTGTGACAAAGCTTCAGGCAGTATGTGCAGTGTGCGGTTCGCCTGCCAGCAGGACCCAGCGCCTCATTAACGGAAAGCCGGCTTCATACGATGATCCGGTCATTCTTGTCGGAGCATCAGAGGCTTATGAGCCGCGCTGCCGCCATCACCACGAAGTTCCGAAATCGCCGAATGTCCTCAACAGTTCGGAAACGACCCGTACGTTATCCTAATAGATGAAAGCTCAGGCTCTGCTTAGTGAAAGCAGGGTTTTTTGCTGTCTGAGTGGCCGGATTCCTCCAGCAAACTGCCTGAATTTGGGTTGCGGATTCACCTCCGGGAAAGGAAAACCTATTAATGGAGGTGTTTGAAATGATGAAATCCATTTTCGCAGCTGCAGCAGTCCTTTTGGCCGCTCTATTGGGAGGATGTGCACAGGATGATAATGTGGCGGGGATCCATGAGCAGAACGAAGACCAGAATGGGACAAACTTGATCACTGACGGCGGGGGCCAGGTAAAAAGGGGCCTTGATCAAGTGTCTGACGAGGACCGCGACAGGACGATGAGCGATCAGAACCCGAACTTCCTCAATATCGATGGAGGGCGGGTCAACGATCAATCTGATGTTGACAAAGCGCGCCAGGTCGTCAATCAATACACAGAATATGAGCCGGATGAAGTCTGGATCAACGGCGGCCGCATGTGGGTCACGGCCCACACAGACAAAAGCCTGTCAGCCGAAGAAAAACGCAAGGCCCAGGCCGAACTGCACAAAACACTCACCAAAGCCCTTCCACGGTATAACATTGAAGTGCGGTTGAGTGAGCGGTAGGAGAAGGTGAAAAAATGGTGACAGGTACCTGTACCACTTCTTTGAAATGGTGACAGGCACCTGTACCACCTTTCTGTGCGAAGACCTTGATTTGGGTAGGTTTGTATTGAATTGGGTGCCTGTCACCTATACCACTTCTTTTTTGAAAGGTGCCTGTCACCTATACCACTGCCTATGCACTTCCAGCCCTGGTTTTCCGGGGCTTTTTAGGTTTTGACCTGGGATGCGCTGTATACTATAATTAGAATGTTATGGGCATGATGGTTTAATGGACTTATTTTATGAATTTATGAGCTTTTTTAGGTGTGAAAGCCGATTTATATAGAATAGAATCAAAATGAGGTGAAGGACTGTGTACGATCGTCTTCAAGCTGTAGAAGATCGCTACGAAAGGCTGAATGAGCTTTTGAGCGATCCTGAGATTGTTAATGATACAAAGAAGCTGCGCGAATATTCCAAGGAGCAGTCAGGCATCCAGGAAACGGTGGAGGCATACCGCGAGTATAAAGAAGTCCGCGGGCAATACCAGGATGCAAAAGCGATGCTCGAAGAGAAGCTCGATGCAGAAATGCGCGAGATGGTGAAGGAAGAGATAGGAGAGCTCGAAGACAGAGTGGAAGCTCTGGAAGCGCGCCTGAAGATCCTTTTGATCCCGAAAGACCCTAACGATGATAAAAACGTTATTATGGAAATCCGCGGAGCGGCAGGCGGCGACGAGGCTGCTCTGTTTGCCGGTGATCTTTACCGCATGTACAGCCGCTTTGCCGAGGTGCAGGGCTGGAAAACAGATGTGATCGAGGCCAGCTCAACAGGTGTCGGCGGCTACAAAGAAATCATTTTTATCATCAACGGAAACGGTGCCTTCAGCAAGCTGAAGTTCGAGAATGGGGCCCACCGTGTTCAGCGTGTGCCTGAAACTGAATCTGGCGGCCGCATCCATACTTCGACAGCAACGGTTGCGGTTCTGCCGGAAGCGGAAGAAGTTGAAATCGAGATCCACGATAAAGATATCCGCGTCGATACATTTGCTTCAAGCGGACCAGGCGGCCAGAGCGTTAACACGACGATGTCAGCCGTGCGCCTGACCCACTTGCCTACAGGGACGGTTGTTTCCTGCCAGGACGAAAAATCACAGATCAAGAACAAAGAAAAGGCAATGAAGGTTCTTCGTGCCCGTGTGTATGATAAATTCCAGCAGGAAGCACAGGCGGAATACGACCAGCAGCGGAAATCCGCAGTGGGCACCGGTGACCGTTCTGAACGGATCCGCACCTACAACTTCCCGCAAAACCGTGTAACAGATCACCGCATCGGCCTGACCATCCAGAAGCTTGACCAGATTCTTCAAGGCAAGCTGGACGAAGTGATTGATGCCTTGATCATGGAAGAGCAGTCAGCCAAGCTGAAGGAAGCTTCAGATGCCTGATCAGCCTATGAAAGTCTATGAAGCCCTGAAGTGGGCTTCTTCTTTTTTAGAAACGGCAGGGAGAGATTCCAACGCGGGTGAAATCCTCCTGGGCCACTTTCTGAATATGAGCCGTTCCCGCCTGCTTGCGGAGATGAGGGAAGAGCTGGATCCGAGGATACAAGGGGCCTTCAAAGAAGCAGTCCAGCTGCACGCGGACGGCAGGCCGGTCCAATATATCATTGGAAAAGAAGAATTTTATGGGCGGACATTCCTTGTGAATGAAAATGTCCTCATCCCCCGTCCGGAAACAGAAGAGCTGGTGCTGGAAGCCCTGAAGAGGAAGGAAAAGCTTTTCGGCAGAGAGGCTGCTCCTGCGGCTGCTGATATTGGAACCGGAAGCGGAGCGATTGCGGTAACCCTGAAATTGGAATCGCCTGACCTCCAGGTAACTGCCACAGATGTGTACGGGCCTTCCCTTGACACGGCAAAAGAAAATGCAGACAAGAACGGTGCTGAAATCGAGTTTATTTTAGGAGACCTGCTGCAGCCTTTCATAGAGGAAAGCCGGAAATTCGATATTATCATATCCAATCCTCCCTATATCCCGCTCAGCGATATGGAAGGGATGTCTGAAGTCGTCACCGAAAACGAGCCCCACCGCGCCCTATTCGCCGGCCAGGATGGACTCGACCTCTACCGACGCTTCATGGAAGAACTGCCGCTCGTCCTAAAAGAAAAATCACTCGTCGGCTTCGAGGTCGGCGCCGGCCAAAGCAAAGCCGTATCAGAACTGCTGCGGACCGCATTCCCAGATGCCAACATAGACATAGTCTACGACATAAATGGGAAGGACCGGATGGTTTTTGCGGAGATTGGCTGGCAGTTTGATGGGGTGAAGAAAGATTGCTAAGTTTTTATAAAAGAGCAAGCCATTGTTCTTCGTTTGAAAACGAATGAAACACAAACCTGCCATCTAAATATTAAAGCCTGTTGATTTCCGTGAGGGCACGAAGACTCCTGCTGGATTGCAGCGCCACCCCGCGGAAAGCGAAGTGTCTGGAACGGAAATCAACAGACCCCATTTATTAGCAATCTAAATGACAGATCTCAAACACGGGATCTTTTTTTTTATATTTTGCTAGTTTAAGAATCCCCCTTCCTGTCCACAATGGATTAGTGAAGGGACGGTGTCGGAAATGACAGCAAAATCATTAGCGAAATTATATATCATTATCTTATCCTTAGGAACAATGCTAAGCCTATACATACCAAAAACAGAGGTAGCAGCGGAAGACCCGCTCGTCATACCGCAGGAAGCCATCCGCCTACGCATCCTCGCAAACAGTGACAGCGAAGGAGACCAGGCGCTGAAACGGCTGGTGAGGGACGCAGTCAATAAGGAAATCACTGAATGGGTCAGCGAACTGACTTCAATAGAAGAAGCCCGTTCATTAATCAAGTCGCGCCTGCCGGAAATCCAGGAGATAGCAGAGAACGTGGTAGAAGAAGAAAATTCAGATCAGACAGTTAAAGCCAATTTCGGCAAAGTGGATTTTCCTACTAAGCTCTATGGCCAGTTTCTATATCCTGCCGGCGAATACGAAGCAATTTTAATTACACTTGGTGAAGGCGATGGAGCGAACTGGTGGTGTGTTCTTTTTCCTCCTCTATGCTTCCTTGATTTCTCGAATGGAGTAGCTGTAAGTGATGGATTCGAAGAGGAAAATCAGGAAAAAGGAGAAGTTGGTAAAAAAGAACTAGATGGGAATGTGCTGGAAGATAGTAAGTCTAAAGAACCATCGAGCGAAAAAGAGCCGGTCTTTGTTAAAGAAGAGGAAGAAAAGCCGGAAGTTAAGTTTTTTATCAAAGAATTATGGGATAAAATCTTCGGATAGTATGCTGCTCTTTTCATAGAGCGGCTTTTCTTTTTATAGGAAAAACGGCACAAGAGAAGCTAATGCCATTGTTACAAGTGCATGACAAGCCTTTTACAGATGCTGGGAGCATGTTTGATTCTGGGAGAAGCGGATATTAAAGGAGTGTAAGCCAAAACAACAATTACTGAAAAGGAGATGGAAGACATGGCAAACAACAATAACAACGATAAAATGTCCCGCGAGGAAAGAGGCCGAAAAGGCGGAGAAGCAACCAGCAATAACCATGACAAAGAATTCTATCAAGAGATCGGTAAAAAAGGCGGAGAAGCAACATCTGAAAATCATGACAAAGAATTCTATCAGGAAATCGGCCAAAAAGGCGGAGAAGCTACTGCTGAAAGCCATGACAAGGAATTCTATCAGGAAATCGGTAAAAAGGGCGGAGAAGCTACTTCTGAGAACCATGACAAGGAATTCTACCAGGAGATCGGCCAAAAAGGCGGAGAAGCTACTTCTGAAAACCATGATAAAGACTTCTACCGCGAAATTGGTGAAAAAGGCGGAAATTCAAGAAACAACAACAACGACTAAGTTTATAGTGTAAAGGAAGTTTAAATTGAAAGATTCCAGATAGCACGGCAGCCCGTTAACTGATGGCTGCCGTGTTTTTTTATTCTTTTTATGTTCTACTTTTTCCCGCGCCCCATAGATATATTACTAGATTACAAAATCTTAGTGGGGTGAGCGTATGGAGACAATGATCCGCTGTGCACAAAATGGAGACGAAAATAAACTGGCCGCATTTTTGGAAAAAGCCAACCTGGGGACAGAAGGCATTTCTGATTCTATCAATTATTTTTTGCTTATGGAAGATGAAGAGGAAAATATTAAAGCGACATTAGGCATTGAGCCTCTAGGGAGTGTGGGCCTCCTCCGCTCACTGGTACTTTCGGAAAGAGCATCTGAAAAAGATCTGCTGCTGCTTGTGGAGCAGATTCTGCGGCTTGCGAGGGAAAGGGAACTCGAGGCACTATATATGGCGACAAATAAAAAAGGAGCAGCAGAGTTCTTCAAACTGCTTGGCTTTCAGGATGAAAAAAGCGAGCTTCCGGAAGAACTGTACAGTTCCGCCCATGTCCAGCATATTCTAACTGTGGATAACTTTTCATTCCTGAAGCTTTCATTATGAATTGTGGATATATCCACAAAGTTATCCACCATTATCGAAAAGTTATACACAAATTGTGGACAAAACTTGAGTTATCCTCCATCTTCTTTTATACTTTCAAAAGTGATTGTGGTTTAAAAGCTGAAACAAAGGGTATACCACACAGAATTTGAACAGTATTGAAGGTGGGCATAACAATGAAGACAGAAATTTGGTCAGTGGATAAAAATGTGGATAGTTTAAATGATTATCCACAGATTAAACAGGCAGCTGCTCTTTTAGCCCAAAATGAGACGGTTGCCTTTCCAACTGAGACTGTTTACGGACTTGGTGGAAATGCAAGAAATGACGAAGCAGTCAAGAAGATATTTGAAGCGAAGGGCAGACCTTCTGACAACCCCCTCATTATTCATATTGCAGACAGGGAGCAGCTTGAGGGGATTGTGGAAAGTGTCCCGGCTAGTGCAGATAAGCTGATGGAAGCCTTTTGGCCAGGTCCGCTGACAATTATATTCAATAAAAAAGACGGGCAGCTCTCAGAGACAGCAACGGCAGGGCTGAATACGGTCGGAATCAGGATGCCGGATCACCCGGTGGCTCTCGCCATTCTCCGTGAAAGCGGCGTTCCGGTAGCCGCTCCAAGCGCGAACAGGTCCGGGCGGCCCAGCCCGACTACTGCCGGACATGTGGAGGAAGATTTGAACGGGAGGATTGCAGGAATTGTGGATGGCGGTCCTACCGGAGTAGGTGTTGAATCCACTGTCCTGGATTGTACGGGAGAGATTCCGGTCATCCTGAGACCTGGCGGAGTGACGAAAGAGCAGCTCGAGCAGGTAGTGGGAGAGGTAGCGGCCGATCCTGCGCTTGCCGATGAGAAGGAGGCGCCGCGCTCCCCCGGCATGAAGTATCGGCATTATGCACCTGATGCTCCCTTATATATAGTAGAAGGAACAAGGGAACGGATTCAAGAATTGGTGAACGAACAGCATACGGAAGGCCTGAAAGCCGGTGTGCTTACAACGGCCGAAAATGAAAAATTTTACGACAGCGATTTTACATTTATATGCGGCAGGAGAGCGAATCTGGAAACAGTGGCAGCCTCCCTTTACGAAGCATTACGGAGCTTCAACAGCTCTGGAGTGGATGTGATCTTCAGCGAATCCTTCCCCGCAGAAGGTGTCGGTGAAGCCATTATGAACCGGCTTCTCAAAGCAGCAGGCCATCGAATTATTAAATAATTTTAGTGCCAGGCACCGTCTGTGGACATTTCAATGTGATTTGTCCGCGGGAGGTGCCTGGCATTTCTTAGCCCCGCAGGAAGCGGGTCATGAGGACGTTGCCATACGACGTGGCGTACTTAGTCCGCGTTCCTCGATAGAACAGTCGCCTCCGCTTTTCTATTGTCCAGCTCCGGCTCCTAGGTGCTCGAGTCATAAGCCAAGCAGGCCAGAAGGTTACAGAACAACCTTCCGTCCTGCTCGTCTTATGCTTGTCGCACCTGAACAGTCGCCTCCGCTTTTCTAATTCTATTTCCCCTTGGACGTGCATATGCTGAATTAGCAAGTCCAAGGAGGAGAATGGATGACTTCGTTTTTTGGGGAACTTATTACGTTGATGTTAATGGCGTTTGCCCTCGGGATGGATGCTTTTTCGGTCGGGCTTGGCATGGGCATGTTCGAGCTGCGCCTGAGGCAAATTTTTAAAATAGGAATAACGATCGGTCTTTTCCATGTCTTCATGCCGCTGTTAGGAATGATTGCCGGCAGGTTCCTATCGGAGCAGTTCGGCTCTATTGCGGCCTATATCGGGGGAGGGCTGCTGCTGCTGCTCGGTGCCCAGATGATTTGGTCAAGCATCAAGGATGATGATTCAAGCTTGATTACACCCGTTGGTTTCGGCCTGCTCATTTTTGCGTTGAGTGTCAGCCTGGACAGCTTTTCGGTCGGTCTCTCCCTTGGAATTTATGGAGCGAAAACAGCGCTTGTCCTGGTGTGTTTTGGTGCGGCCGCGGCAATTCTGACCTGGGCAGGGCTATTGGCCGGACGCAAGGTTCAGGGATGGCTGGGATCCTACAGCGAAGCACTCGGCGGAGCCATCCTCCTCGCTTTCGGCATAAAGCTGTTATGGCCTTTTTTTTAATGCGGGAGGCTATTCATTCATTGCAGAAAATAAAGGCATCCTGGCGGGTGTCTTTTTATGTTGTTCCTTTTGCTGAGCAAGCCCCCTCCGCATTTCGTATTGTCCAGCTGCGACGGCTAGGGCCTCGAGTCATAAGCCACGCTAGAATTAAAGGCAAAGAACGCCTTTTATTCTAGCGCGTCTTATGCTTGTCGGCCCTGGGCAAGCCGTCTCCGCATTTCGGTTTGTCCGGCTCCAGGGGCTAGAGCCTCGAGTCATAAGTCACTTAGGAATTAAAGGCAAAGAACGCCTTTTATTCCTAAGCGCCTTATGCTGGGCCCGCAGGATGCGGGTCATGCGGACGTTGCCACAGGACGTGGCGTTTTTAGTCCGCGATCCTTAATCTGAGCAAGCCCCTTCCGCACTTCGTGTTGTCCAGCTCCGGGTGCTAGCCCTTCGAGTCATAAGCCACTTTAGGATTGAAGGCAAAGAACGCCTTCTATCCTAAAGCGTCTTATGCTTGTCAGGGCTGAGCAAGCCCCCTCCGCATTTCGGTTGTGAACTTTCTATAAATTTTTCCATGCTTGTCTATTGAAACTGTGACAATTGGCTTATAATGGAGGGAAAGGGGGCTGCATCGATGAGACGCGTATTGTTTGTTTGTACTGGTAACACTTGCCGGAGCCCGATGGCAGAGGCTATTTTGAAGAGCAGGGAGCTTCCGGGGATTGAGGTGAAGTCTGCTGGTGTGTTTGCTGCCAATGGGGGACAGGCCTCCGCACATGCGAAGCAGGTTCTTGAGGAGCAGGGGATTGCCCATGTACATACCTCGAGCGCACTGACGGCAGAGCTGGTTGAATGGGCAGATGTCATTTTGACGATGACGTCCGGGCATAAATGGAATGTGGTCAGCATGTTTGAGGGAGCAGAGGGCAAAACCTTTACACTGACAGAGTTTGCAGGGGAACACGGCGGTGAGATCCTTGATCCATTCGGCGGAAGCCTTGAAATATACAGAGAAACCTTTAATGAACTGAAAAAGCATATTGAACAGATTATTAACAAATTAGAGAAGTAACGACCAGGGGGCAATTATGGAGAAGAAGCGCTATAAGTTCGGGTTGAGAAAAAAGCTTGTGCTGTTAACGACCATACTGGCATTCATTACCTACACCACGAGTGCGGTGTTCATTTATGGTCTTTATCCAATTGTGAAGGAGTATCTGCCGTTCGGGGAAGCGGCTTTTAACATTATCACGCTTTCTCTTGGGGCCATGTGGTCCGGTGTATTGACATTCGTTGCGGCCGGCTTTATCACGAAACCGCTGCAAAAGCTGGAGAAGACAGCTCTGAAAGCGGCAGAAGGCGATATCAGGGAAGACGCGGAGCTTTCCAAATCAGATGATGAAATCCGTTCCCTCGGAGCGGCGTTCAACCATATGCTTTCAAATCTCCGGGAAATGGTCGCGAAAATCGATGAAAATTTTCAGCATACCAATGATAAAGTAATCAGCATTTCACAGGAAGCATCAGCTGCTGCCGAGCAGGCTGCAAGCATCTCCAGGACAATCGGCGAGATTTCCCTGGGTGCCGACAGCTCAGCTGTGTCGATTCAGGCGACTGCCGAGTCGGTCGAGGATGCAACAAGAATTGCTGAAGAAGTACAGCAGCAGGCGAAAACGTCCCAGCAGGTTTCCGGTGAGCTAGTCGATGATTTGAATGAATCGAAGAAAGTCATCCACTCTCTTGTAACTGGAATTACCAAGCTGGCGGAAGATAATCAGGAATCATTGCAGACCGTCAAGCGCCTCGAAGATAATGCCGCGAAGGTAGAGCAGATCATCCAGCTGGTGGGAGATATTGCAGCTCAGACCAACCTGCTGGCGCTGAACGCTTCGATTGAGGCTGCGCGTGCAGGTGAGCACGGCAAAGGCTTTGCCGTCGTGGCAGAGGAAGTCCGGAAGCTGGCTGATGAAAGCGCCAAAGCGGTCCAGGGCATTTCCGAATTGATTAAAAACATCCAGAATGAAGTCCAAAATGTTGTTAGGCAAATTACGGACCAGGTCGAAACGGCATCGGCCGAGGGGAAAAAAGGAGTCAAAACCAATCAGGTCATCGGTGAAATGACGAATACCGTCAACCAGATGGCTTCGTCTGTCACAACGATTTCGAGCCTGGTGGAGCAGCAGATGGAAGGCATCCGCCATTCTGCCACCCAGTCGCAGGAAGTGGCAGCCATCGCGGAGGAAACATCCGCCGGAGCCCAGGAGGTCGCCTCTGCAACTGAAAATCAATCAATGGTCATTTCCAATGTGGAGAAGCTTGCTTTTGAATTGAAGGATGAGGCGGAAAAGCTGAAGGAAACGATCACCAAGTTCAGGGTTTAAACAACAAGAAAGAATCTCTGCGGCACAAGCGGGGATTCTTCTTTATTTCACAGCAGGCGATTTTGCTGATGGATAAATAGGGGAATAGATATAAATATAAATGGAGGTGGATGGGTGAATGAATATAGAGGATATTATCGCAGGATTGGGCAGCAGGACACCGGCCATCCTGGGAAGCAATAAATTCATAAACTATTCAGTTCTCGTACCGCTAATTGAAAAAGAAGACGGTGTCCATGTCCTTTTTGAGGTCCGGTCCATGGAAATGCGCAGGCAGCCGGGGGAGATTTGTTTTCCGGGGGGAAGGGTCGACAGATCGGATCCGGACGTGAAGCATACAGCAATCAGGGAAACAACCGAAGAGCTGGGAATCCCCATGGATGAAATTAGAGGGACAGTTCCCCTTGACTATATGGTATCCCCGTTTGGCATGATCATCTACCCTTTTGCAGGAATGCTGAAGCCTTCCCGGCCTTTCCAGGTGAACCCGAAAGAGGTGGGGGAAGTATTCACCGTACCGCTTTCCTATCTGCTGAAAGCCAAGCCTGAAATTTATAAAATGAATTTCAGGCTGGAACCGGAAAACGGTTTTCCTTTCGACCGGATTGCCGGCGGCGAAAACTATAATTGGCAGACAAGGTCAATGGAAGAATGCTTCTACTATTTTGAGGATAAGGTCATTTGGGGTTTGACCGCCCGGATCCTGCAGCATTTTATAGAGATTGTCAATGAACTGCCGGAACAGAAATAGGCCCTTCCCGATGGAAAGGCCGCCGGGTTACATAACCCGTTTGGCGCCCAGGTATTTCTTCGCCCAATAAGAGTCTGTCAGCTTTACAACGGTGACGCCTTTTTTGACGGTAACAGCGAAGAATTGATTGTGACCGGCATAGATGCCCACGAAGGAAGCCTTTTTGCTGCTGCCGCCGGCTGTGTTAAAAAAGACAAGGTCACCCGGCTTCAGGTCTTTCTTCTGAATGGTTTTCCCTGTTTGCTGCATTGCGGCAGAAGTCCTCGGAAGCTTAACGCCTGCTTTGCCGTACACATGCTGAACAAAACCGGAGGCATCAAATCCCTTCTCTGATGTGCCGCCGTATTTGTATTTGATTTTTGCATGGGTAAGCGCATCTGCATATTCAATGACGACATTTAGTTTTTGTTCAACATTCAGTTTTGGCTGGAGCTTCCCGAAAGTATCGGTGAAAACGTCTGCTGATGCACCTGCTGAATGGAAGGACAATCCTGCCATCAGCACAGAAGCGGCAGCAAGGCCTTTGAATAGATTCTTTTTCATTTGAATTCCTTCTTTCTTTGGTTTGTCTTCATTGGTAATTGTAAATGGCAGCGGGAAAAAAATCGTTAAGCATTGTTTACAGTTTCAGGAATAGGCGTTACCTTTCTGTAATTTTTTTAGCAGCAGAAACAGTCCGGCCAGCTTTCTATTTCAGCTTACTTGTGTCAAAATAAAGGAAGAAATCGTGTTTATTTAGGAGGTTCTTGTAATGAAGGTTGCAATTGCTTCAGATCATGGCGGAGTGAATATCCGCGAAGAAATGAAACATTTGATGGAAGAAATGGGCATTGAATATGAAGATTTCGGCTGCGAGTGCGGCGTCTCCGTTGATTATCCGGACTATGCGCTTCCTGTAGCGGAGAAGGTGGCATCAGGCGAATTTGATAAAGGAATCCTGATCTGCGGGACAGGGATTGGAATGAGCATTTCCGCCAACAAGGTGAAGGGCATCCGCTGTGCACTGGTCCATGATGTATTCAGTGCCAAAGCGACCCGCCAGCATAATGACAGCAATATCCTTGCCATGGGCGAGCGTGTGATCGGACCGGGACTTGCCCGGGAAATAGCGAAAACCTGGCTTGAAACCGAGTTTGAAGGCGGACGCCATGCGAACCGGATCGGAAAAATCAAAACCTACGAAGATCTATAAGCAACTGGAAGGGTGATACCATGTTCGAAGAGATTCAGACTGAATTGAGAGAAATCCTGGATGAGTTCGGCGGACAGGTGGCGCTTAACGAAAACAGCGTGCTTGTGGTCGGCTGCAGCACAAGTGAAGTAATCGGCAAAAGGATCGGCACATCCGGCACAGATGAAGCCGCGGCCATCCTCTTTGAAGAGCTAAAGAATTTTGCCGAACGGACAGGGGCCAGACTCGCCTTCCAGTGCTGCGAGCATCTGAACAGGGCGCTCGTTGTGGAAAGGCAGACTGCGGATCAGAAGAATCTTGAGGAAGTATCAGTCGTACCGGTGCGCCAGGCCGGAGGTGCCATGGCCTCATATGCCTACAGGCAATTCAAGGACCCGGCCGTCGTCGAATTCATCAAGGCCGACGCCGGCATCGACATCGGCGACACCCTCATCGGCATGCACCTGAAGCATGTAGCAGTCCCAATCAGAACCAAACAAAAAAGCATCGGCAGCGCCCACGTCACCCTCGCCACCACAAGGCCTAAGCTCATCGGCGGAAGACGGGCCGTGTATGAGAGGCTGCCGGAGAATGAATCGTGTTGAGATGAAAGATATCTTTTTTAGAGAAAGGAGTACGGGTAAAATTACACGTACTCCTTTTTGATTTGTAGAGAGACTGCCTGGTACCGCAAACCTGCAAAAAATTTTTAAAACCCTGTTGATTGGAGCGGAAGGCACGAAGACTCCTCATAAAATGCTGCGCATTTTCTTCGTGCGATGAAGTTTCGAAGGAGCGGATTCAACGTCCTGCGGGAAATAGCGGAAAAGTTGAACCCCACAGCGCGCAGCGCGGGGAGGCTCAACTCCGCCCCGCGGAAAGCAAAGTGCCTGGAACGGAAATCAACAGCCCCATAAATAAATATAAATCTATGTATTTAGCAGCCATTCCAAGGCTGTTTTTTATTTTTCCTAAAAAACCTGTAACAAATAGCAACCCCCTGCGTTATCATTATAGCCATTCAAAGAAAGGAGGGAAAAAACAGTTGGACGCCCGCAGAAAAGAAAAACTCGATGACCTATACTCACACTATGCAAAACCACTTTACTACTACCTGCTCAAGCTTTCCGGCTCAGACCATCTGGCCGAAGAACTTGTGCAGGAAACTTTCGTGCGTGCAACTGTTTCACTCTCCTTTTACCAGCAGGAGGATGTGCGGGCCTGGCTGTTCAAGGTGGCACGGAATGCCTACTTGGACGAATGGCGAAAACGGCAGCGGCGCAAATGGGTGCCGTTTGCAGACTATCTTTTTTCAAAAGAAGAGATGCTCACCCCCTACGGCTTGCCGGAAAAAGAAGCCCTGGCTGCCGAGCTGGAGCAGGACGCCGCTGACATGCTGAGGCTGCTGCCGGAAAAATACCGGACGGTCCTCTATTTAAGAGAATATGAGCATTTCAGCTATAAGGAAATACAGGAAGCGCTTGACCTGACAGAAAGCCAGGTGAAGGTTGATCTTCATCGTGCCAGGAAAAAGCTCGCTGTAATCGCAGAAAAGAAAGGATGGAAAAAGGATGGCAGACTGGAGCCCTGATAAAGAAAAGAAAATCCTGACGAAATACCGTTTTGCCCTGACATTCCGGGTAGTCAAAGTCCTGATTGCTGCATTATTTTTCTTCTGGATATATATGCTGGCCGTCACAATCAGCTATGACAGCCTGCACCTGGATCGGAAACATATTTTTTACACCCAGCTGGCGATGGATTGGACCCAGCCGAATATCCATAAAGACTTTGGCGGATTCGCACAGTCGGAAATCACACCATTTTTTACGCAGAAGATTTCTTACCCTGTAACAAGGCGGGTCGGCAAAGAAGAACAGCCAGCAGGTGAAATGCAGATCAGGAAAGGGCTATTGAACAGCTATTCGACGCGCACGCTTTCCTATTATCAGCCGGATCAGGAAGGAGGATTCCGTTTCTACTTTCCTGAAAATCCGAAGACGGGGGAGAGGCTTGATGCCGAGGACGATAATGGCATTTGGGAGGCCTTGGATAAGGTTCATGAGGGAACGGTGGCAGAGGCAGCTTTTTCGACAGACCTGTTTATGGAGCCGGAGGAGCTCTTCGCTCTCCTTGAGCCGTATGACTTGGATGTCCTGTGGATGCCTTTGTATACAGGGGAATTAAAGACTTTTAAAGGAAACACAGGCAGCGGCGGCAATTCCATTTCTCCGATTCCTGCCTTCGGTTTGACGGGCGGAAGGGAAATCAGCAATGACCGCATGTCAGAAAGTGAATACGAGTTTACACAGGAAATGCTCGGCAGAAATAAGGAGCTGATGCTCGGACAGATGGAGAAGCTTCTAAAAGAAGAGCGGAAAAGCTATTATGAGAGATTCCTCGGACTAGGCTATCTTGAAGAAAGGCATGCTTATCTGAAAGAAAATGGCTTTCAGGTATACGGAGCTGTTGTAACGGGGCCAGTCAAGGAGCTGCTGAAGCTGAGAGAGGTAAAAGAGCTGCGCGGCGCCCAGCTTGGCGAGATGGATTACTGGAACTGGACGGAATAATCAAAGAGCCCCGCCTGTTTTTGGCGGGGTGTTGAAGTTGGGTTCCTTTTTAAAACCAAAACATGATAGAATGTAAGAGGATTTTACAAAAAAAGCATACATATGTAGTTTTTCAAAAAGGGAGGATTACAATGAAGCATTTAGCACAGCAGGATGAGCAGGTTTTTCAATCGATTCAGGATGAATTGAAGCGCCAGAGAACGAAGATCGAATTAATAGCTTCCGAGAATTTTGTCAGTGAAGCGGTGATGGAAGCGCAAGGGTCTGTATTGACCAATAAATACGCCGAAGGCTATCCGGGCAGACGCTATTATGGCGGCTGCGAGCATGTCGATGTGACGGAAAATCTGGCGCGCGACCGTGCGAAGCAGATTTTCGGGGCAGAGCATGCCAATGTCCAGCCTCACTCAGGCGCGCAGGCGAATATGGCTGTTTATTTCACGATCCTTGAAACAGGGGATACTGTCCTAGGCATGAACCTGTCCCATGGCGGACACCTCACCCACGGCAGCCCTGTCAACTTTTCAGGCATCCAGTACAACTTTGTTGAATACGGGGTGGATAAAGAAACGCACCGAATCAATTATGATGATGTCCTTGAAAAAGCGCGCGAGCATAAGCCGAAGCTGATTGTAGCCGGTGCAAGTGCCTATCCGCGTGAAATCGACTTCAAGCGTTTCCGGGAAATCGCCGATGAAGTCGGTGCTTACCTGATGGTCGACATGGCCCATATTGCCGGCCTGGTCGCAGCGGGACTCCACCAAAATCCTGTGCCATATGCTGACTTTGTAACAACCACTACACATAAAACATTGCGCGGACCGCGCGGCGGCATGATCCTTTGCCGTGAAGAATTCGCGAAGAAGATCGATAAGTCTATCTTCCCTGGCATCCAGGGCGGCCCATTGATGCACGTGATTGCAGCCAAGGCTGTTGCATTCGGCGAAGCACTGCAGGACAGCTTCAAGGATTATGCGCAAAATATCATTAATAACGCTAAAGCTTTGGGAGAAGGACTGAAAGAGGAAGGCATCGACCTCGTTTCCGGCGGTACGGACAATCACCTTCTTCTGATTGATCTCCGCTCCCTTGGCCTGACAGGCAAAGTGGCTGAAAAGGTGCTTGATGAAATCGGCATCACTGTTAATAAAAATACGATTCCATTCGATCCGGAAAGCCCGTTTGTTACCAGCGGCATCCGCATCGGAACAGCTGCAGTCACTTCCCGCGGCTTCGGCGAGAAAGAGATGAAGGAAATCGCATCCCTGATTGCCTTCACCCTCAAGAACCATGAAGACGAAGCAAAGCTTGCAGAAGCAAGCAGCCGTGTTGAGGAACTCACAGGCAGATTCACCCTTTATAAAGAGCTTTAAAATGGAGGGCCTTCCTTTGCGGGGGGCTCTTTTTGCGGAGAGCAGCGAAGACTCATTACGAATTATTAACAATTTCTGCTCTCAGTTGCCCTTGCATTTATTTTTCTGTAAAATTAGACGAAGTGTAAACGAAACATAGCGAAGAATAAAGGAGAGATTTTCAATGGCAAAAGTATACGTCTTTGATCACCCGCTCATTCAGCACAAGCTTACATACATCAGAGAAAAAAACACTGGCACGAAAGAGTTCCGCGAACTGGTTGATGAGGTCGCAACACTTATGGCCTTTGAAATCACACGCGACATGCCTTTGGAAGAAATCGAAATTGAAACTCCTGTCAGCGTAACAAAATCAAATGTCCTTTCCGGCAAAAAGCTTGGAATCGTGCCAATCCTGCGTGCGGGAATCGGCATGGTGGACGGCATCTTGAAGCTGATCCCTGCTGCCAAGGTAGGGCATATCGGCCTTTACCGCGATCCGGAAACACTTCAGCCGGTTGAATACTATGCCAAGCTGCCAAGCGATGTAGAGGAAAGGGACTTCATCGTAGTCGATCCAATGCTTGCGACAGGCGGATCTGCCATTGAAGCGATGCATTCCCTGAAAAAACGCGGCGCAAAAAACATTAAATTCATGTGCCTGGTTGCTGCCCCTGAAGGTGTGGAAGCAGTGAAAGAAGCACATCCAGACGTAGACATCTACATTGCTGCACTTGACGAAAAGCTGAACGAAAAAGGCTATGTTGTACCAGGCCTTGGCGACGCTGGCGACCGTTTGTTTGGAACTAAATAGTAAGATGATTTGGGACCGGCCGTGAGAGCGGCCGGTTTCTTGTTGTTTTTATGGTAATTAATGTATTTTTTTGTGGAATAACGTAGAATTTATGTAGAATCATGTTAATTTTATGTAGAAAAACCAGAATAATTGGTAGAATAACGGCAAATTTGTGTAGAATCAGCATACATTCCCCTCTGCAAAATTAAGAAGACCTCCTCACTGGGTGTGGATCATATGTATTTTTATAAAATTTTGATCAGTCTATCAAAATCCCCATACTTTATTCCCGATAAAAGAGGAAATCCGTATAAAACAGAGAATAAAATACTGACCAAATACCATTCCAAAGAGGTGAATGCCCATATGATTGCCAAAAAAAGAGTCATTCCTTTAAAAATCAGGCAGCTTGAAGCATTGTTGAGAAGATTGCCGCAGAACCATCTCAAAATTCCCCTGATTGAGCAGGAACTCATCAAGCGCCGCACCGGATACCGCGGGGAAAAGAATGTAGATTACCATATTTCCTTCCTGCCGGATGAATATCTCATATTCCACGGCCTCCGTTTAGTCCATCAGCATCCCTTCCAGATAGATACCCTCATACTTGCTCCCTCATTTATCGCAGCAGCTGAAATCAAGAACATTTCCGGGACGCTATATTTTGAAAAACACTCCCATCAACTAATCAGGCAGTCCAGCAAGGGAGAGGACGGGTTTTCCAATCCACTGCTTCAAGTCCAGCGGCATAAAGTTCAGCTCAAAGGGTGGATGGAGAAAATGAAGCTTCCAGAACTGCCGATCGAGCCGCTGGTCATCATCAGTTCTAATTCCACGATTGTTAAAACCAGCACAGGCAATGAGCGAATTTATAAAACTGTGATACATGCTGAACAGCTGCCCGGAAAACTCGAAAAGCTCCGCCCGTTCTCTCCCTCACTAATTCTAACCAGCAAAGAGATGAACAAAGTGAAAAGGCTCCTGCTGAAAAACCATGAGCCGCTCTATACATCCATTCTCGAACAATATAGCATCTCACCAGATGAAATCATTCGCGGAGTGCAATGTCCCGAATGCCAGCTGTACGCCATGTCACGCTTCCATGGCAGATGGATTTGCCCGGCTTGTGCGGGCGAGTCAAAAAAAGCCCATATCCGTGCCATCCTTGATTACTTTCTCCTCGTGGATAATTCCGTCAGCAGCCAGAAATGCAGAGACTTTCTGTTATATGACTCCAGCAGGAACATCCACCAACTCTTATCCTCCCTTAACCTCCAATCCTCCGGCACCACCAAAAACCGCCTATACCATTCCCCCTCAGAAGAAAACTGGGAGGACCTCGAAAACCTCCTGAATACTCCCGCCCTTCAAGACAAACCCTAAGGAAAAATGCCGAAAGGAGCCTCCCATGAAAAAAATCTTCCTCATCATCAGTCTGTTTGCGCTTATGCTCAGTCCTCATGTGAATGCAAGGACATTACAAATCCCTCCGCTTCCGGCTGAACCGGAGGATGCAGAGCGTGTGGCAATTGTCCTGATGAAAGAAGGGCAAACCGAACAGGATCGGAATATCCTTCTCCGGCAGTACCCGGATTTAATTCTTAGGCAAAGTTTCCAGGAGGCATTGAACGGTTTTTCAGTAAAGGGTCCGGTCAAATCGCTGGACCGGCTTGCCAAAGAAGAGGAAGTCCTAACCATATCCCAGGCGGTCTCTTATCAGGCAGAAAGTGAGGATGGCATCAGCCTGATTGGGAGTCATACAGTCAGGGGGCTGTTTGATGAAAAGGGGGAGCGGCTGTCGGGGAAGGGTGTTACAATCGGTGTGATTGATACGGGAATTGATTATAATCATCCGGACCTGCGGAGGAATTACGCCGGAGGGCGTGACCTGGTGGACCAGGATGATGATCCGATGGAAACGGTGAGGACGGCAGGAGAGGATACTTTTCACGGCACCCATGTAGCAGGAGTAATTGCAGCCAATGGCAAAATGAGGGGAGTGGCGCCAGATGCAAAGATCATTGCCTACCGTGCGCTCGGTCCAGGCGGTGCGGGTACAACAGAGCAGGTGATTGCAGCCATTGAACAGGCCATCAATGATAAGGTCGACATCCTGAATCTATCGCTCGGCAATAGTGTCAATGGCCCGGACCTGCCCATCAGCCTGGCCTTGAATAAGGCAGTCGATAAGGGCATTACCGCTGTCACTTCGTCTGGAAACTCAGGACCGAATACCTGGACAGTCGGCTCGCCGGGTACTGCTTCGAAAGCGATATCCGTCGGCGCCTCTACGCCAATGCTGCAGATTCCCTATCTTGATTTCGGCAGCGGAAAGAAAGTAAAACTGAATCCCCTTCAAGGCTCTTCTCTCTGGAATTTAGACCGCTCCTATGAGCTGGCGTTAGGCGGGCTTGGAAATCCTGAAGAGCTTAAGAGGGTAAAAGGGAAGATTGCCCTCATTCAGAGGGGTGGCCTTACTTTTTCACAAAAAGCCAAAAATGCAAGGCAGGCAGGCGCGATCGCAGTCATTATCTACAATAATACAGCCGGAAGCTTTGCAGGCAATCTTGAGGAGGATGCCGGCCTTCCGGTTGTGTCGCTCTCTAAGCAGGATGGGGACCAGCTGAAGAAGCGCCTGCAGGAAGAAACGGTGCTGGCCCGGACATATATAATAGAAGAAAAGGATATTCTTGCCGATTTCAGCTCACGCGGACCAGTGACCGATACTTGGGAAATCAAGCCGGATGTACTTGCCCCAGGTGTGGCTATCAGCAGTACGGTTCCCGGGGGTTATTTGCCATTGCAGGGAACGAGTATGGCTTCCCCCCATGTTGCAGGTGCGTGTGCGCTGATTAAACAGGCCCATCCTGATTGGAGTCCGGAAGAAATCAAAGCCTCGCTCATGAATACGGCTCTGCCTCTTTATAATGAAGAAGGCATGCTGTACAGGACTTATGAACAGGGGGCAGGCCGGATCCAGGTCGAAGACGCGGTGAAGGCTCCTGCCTTAGTGACGCCGGCTTCACTTCAGTTTGGCAAGTTCAAGATAGCCGGGCGTGAGAATGAGCATGTCCGGTATCTGACTGTTAAAAATACAGGCAGCCGAACAGAATCGTATTCATTCACTGTACCTGCTAACATAAGCGGGATTGAATGGGAGATGCCGCTCGCCTTTCGCCTTGAACCCGGCGGGAAAAAGAAGGTCGCTATCAAGATGAGAATAGACCCGGAAGAATTCAAACAGAAAATTCATGATGGGCGGCTTGTCCTGAACGCTGGAGGCAGGAAAGTCGGCATCCCGTATTTGTATGTCCTCGAAGAGCCGGATTACCCGCGTGTCATGGGGTTCGATTTTGGCAGGGGAGACAATGGAGGGAGCTATCGCTATGAAGTCTACCTTCCCGGGGGAGCGGAAGAATTCGGTATTGCGCTGTTTGATCCTGATACACTCCGGTTCATCCAGTTCCTTGACTGGAAGAGGGGAGCAGGCAAAGGCCAGATCCGCAAGGAATTAGCAAACGAAGATCTGCCTCCGGACGGCGTCTACATTGCTCAGGTCTTTGCAAGGAAAGCCGGCAGGCAGGATATGATTGAGGCCTATCTGGAGGTAAAAAAAGAAGAGGATGAGGGTGCGATTGGAGCGAGATAATACCTCGCTCCAATTGCAAGTTATTATTCGAAAAAAAATTCGAAAATAGTGTGAACAAAGACTTTTCCGTTACTGGAGTTTGTGAACTTTTTCACTCCGAATGCATTGACATTGACAGATGCCTATTGTATGCTTACAAAGGGTATAAAATGATAGGGTTTTCACAGATTTCATGCGGAAGAAAATAACCGCAATCTGCATGATATCAACAATGAAAACACTTACCTCAATTCAAACACCATTCTCTTTTCACTAGCAGGAAACCCTGCATTCTCAAGACATGAATACGTCAAAGGAATACATTTCCAGTGTGGAGGATGCGTTATCATGCGTCGAAAAGACCGCCACCCGTTTCAAGCCATGGCTTTAATGTCCGCCATCCTTTCCCAATTAGTAGGCTCTGTCCTGATCGGCATCTTCCTTGGAAGATGGCTTGATGATGTGATTGGAACCGAGCCGTTATTCCTGATAGTCGGATTGCTTATAGGATTGGCCGCAGGGACTTATGCCATGCTTCACCTGGTCAGACGTTTCTTTACAGGAGACTAACAGCCTATGCCAGACCTCAAAACAATGTTTATACGGCAGCGCAAATACATATTCCTACTGCTGTCAGTCTATGTTCTCGGCTGGGGGTTCACCTCTTATCAATCTATTTTTATGGGGCTGATAGTGGGGACAAGCCTGAGCCTGTTCAATTTATGGCTGATGGTAAGGAAGACGGACCAGCTTGGGGAAGCGGCAGCGAATGGCCAAAGGATGCGGTCTCTCGGGATGCTGTCGAGGATGGCGACGGCAGTGCTTGCCGTCATGATCAGCATGAAGTACCCGGATGAGGTGCACCTGATCAGCGTAGTTCTGGGATTAATGACATCATATATTGTCATTATGATAGATTATTTTCTTCAACTTTTTGTTTTACGTAAATAGCCGGGAAGAGAGGTGAATACTGTGCATCATGAAGCACCTATAGTTGAATTTCTTGGTTTGAACTTCAACTTGGCAAACATGTTGATGATTACAGTTGCCAGTGCCATTGTTTTCATCATCGCTGTTCTTTCCACTCGTACGCTCGCCATGAAACCAACCGGAATGCAGAACTTTTTCGAATGGGTCATGGATTTTGTAAAAAACATCATCAACAGTACGATGGACTGGAAAGATGGCGGAAGATTCCATATCCTTGGAATCACCATTATTATGTATGTTTTTGTTTCAAATATGCTGGGGCTTCCGTTCTCCGTGGTCATCAATGACCAATTATGGTGGAAATCGCCTACAGCAGACCCTGCCGTAACGCTGACTTTGGCAGTTATGGTGGTTGGATTGTCGCACTATTACGGTGTAAAGCTTCGGGGAGTAGGGGAATACGGAAAAGAATTTTTCCGTCCATTCTGGTTCATGTTCCCGATCAAGATCATCGAGGAGTTTGCCAACACGCTTACACTCGGCCTTCGTCTTTATGGTAACATCTATGCGGGTGAAATCCTGCTGACACTGATTGCCGGAAGCCTGGCAACAGGGTGGGTCGGACATCTGGCCGCGATTGTACCAATGCTTGCATGGCAAGGGTTCTCAATATTTGTCGGCGCGATCCAGGCATTTATTTTCTGTATGTTAACAATGGTTTATCTCTCCCATAAAGTGAGCTCTGACCATTAATATATACCTGTTCATTCTATGAACAAAACATTCAAACACTATATTATTTTATACAATCCTAAGGAGGAAATTTATAATGGGTCTTTTAGCAGCAGCAATTGCAATTGGTTTGGCAGCACTAGGTGCCGGTATTGGTAACGGTCTTATCGTATCACGTACAGTTGAGGGGATTGCCCGTCAGCCGGAAGCTCGCGGAATGCTTCAAACAACTATGTTCATCGGGGTAGCGTTAGTTGAGGCCGTGCCGATCATCGCAGTTGTTATCGCGTTCATGGTTATTGGTCAATAATTATAAGCAGTACACATAATGGCGAAGATCATGGATGTGACCCTTCGCCATTCCTTTATGCCCAGGTGCGGATGCGCCTTAATCTTGGAGGTCCGCTTAGCCTGTGCAGGCGGATGCAAACTGGCTTTTTGAATCTGAAAGAACCGAATTCATATGATGAAATTCGTTAACTTGTTGATAGGGAAAGTGGAAGACTCTTGAAGGGAGTGAATCGAGGGTGTTAGCAAGCAATTTAGTATTAGGCGCTGCAGAAGGCGCAGCACATACAGCATTCAACGGCGGGGATATCTTATTCCAGCTGGCTATGTTTATCATTTTGTTGGCATTGCTCAAGAAATTTGCATGGGGTCCTTTAATGGGCATCATGAAACAGCGTGAAGAGCATATCGCCAATGAAATCGGCGCGGCTGAACAAAGCCGTGTTGAAGCAAATAAGCTTCTGGAAGAGCAGAGAAGCCTTCTGAAAGAAGCACGCACAGACGCTCAGAACCTGATCGAAGGTGCGAAAAAGCAAGGCGACGTGCAGCGCGAGGAAATCATCGCCGCAGCGCGTGCTGAAGCAGAGCGCGTCAAAGAATCAGCTAAGCTGGAAATCGATCAGCAGAAAGAAAAAGCAGTTGCCGCAATCCGCGAGCAGGTTGCTTCACTGTCTGTCCTTATTGCTTCCAAGGTTATTGAGAAGGAACTGAGTGCAGCAGACCAGGAAAAGCTGATCAATGAATACATTCAAGAGGCAGGAGAAAACCGATGAGCGGCTCTACAGTAGCAAAGCGCTATGCGTTGGCTCTGTTCCAGCTTGCGAATGAACATCAGCTTCTTGGCCAAATGGAAGAAGACCTTCGCATCGTCAAAGATGTCGTAAACAATAATAAGGGCCTGGATGCAGTCCTGAAATCCCCGAAACTCGAGAATGATGAGAAGAAAGGGATCATCAAAACTGCCTTCGCGTCTGTTAATCCTTTAGTACTTAATACACTTATGCTATTGATTGACCGCCACCGTGAAGATCAATTCTCTGATCTTGCGGAGGAATTCATCAGCCTTGCGAATGACGCAAGGGGCATTGCGGAAGCAAAGGTCTACTCAGTCCGTCCGCTGACAGAGGCTGAGAGCAGCGAGCTATCTGCTGCATTTGCATCAAGGGTCGGAAAAACGTCCCTCCGCATCGAGAATATCGTGGACCCGGGCCTGCTCGGCGGCATCAAGCTCCGCATCGGAAACAGGATTTTCGACGGCAGCATGCGCGGCAAGCTGGAACGCCTGGAACGTCAATTATTAAGCTGAGATTTATAGATAGGGGTGAAACTCATGAGCATCAAAGCTGAAGAAATCAGTGCGCTGATAAAAAAGCAGATCGAAAACTATCAGTCGGAAATTCAAGTGAGTGATGTAGGTACAGTTATCCAGATCGGTGACGGTATCGCCCGTGCTCATGGCCTCGACAATGTCATGGCTGGAGAACTTGTTGAATTTTCAAACGGCGTTATGGGTATGGCACAAAACCTTGAAGAAAATAACGTCGGTATTATCATCCTTGGCCCATATACTGAAATCCGTGAGGGAGATGAGGTCCGCCGTACGGGCCGCATCATGGAGGTTCCTGTAGGACCTGAGCTGATCGGGCGCGTAGTCAACCCGCTTGGACAGCCTGTTGATGGCATGGGGCCAATCAATACAACTGTAACACGTCCGATCGAAAGCCCTGCACCAGGCGTAATGGACCGTAAATCTGTTCATGAGCCGCTGCAGACTGGTATCAAAGCGATCGACGCCCTCGTGCCAATCGGGCGCGGACAGCGTGAGCTTATCATCGGTGACCGCCAGACTGGTAAAACTTCCGTTGCCATCGATACAATCCTGAACCAGAAGGACCAGGATATGGTATGTATCTATGTAGCAATCGGACAAAAAGAATCTACTGTACGTAATGCAGTAGAAACGCTCCGCAAGACTGGTGCATTAGAGTACACAATCGTTGTGACAGCTTCTGCATCACAGCCTGCTCCATTATTGTTCCTTGCTCCTTATGCAGGTGTAACAATGGGTGAAGAATTCATGTACAATGGCAAGCACGTTCTTGTCGTATATGATGATCTTACAAAACAAGCAGCTGCTTACCGTGAGCTTTCACTATTACTGCGCCGTCCTCCAGGACGTGAAGCATACCCAGGGGATGTATTTTACCTGCACAGCCGCCTTCTTGAGCGTGCTGCAAAGCTGAGCGATGCGAAGGGAGCAGGTTCAATCACTGCACTTCCTTTCATTGAAACACAGGCAGGGGATGTATCTGCATACATTCCAACTAACGTTATCTCCATCACGGACGGACAAATCTTCCTTCAGTCTGACCTGTTCTTCTCAGGCGTACGCCCTGCGATCAACGCTGGTCTTTCTGTATCACGCGTCGGCGGATCTGCACAGATCAAAGCCATGAAAAAGGTATCCGGTACACTGCGTCTGGACCTTGCATCATACCGTGAGCTGGAAGCATTCGCCCAGTTCGGATCTGACCTTGATAAAGCAACACAAGCGAAGCTTAACCGCGGTGCCCGTACAGTTGAGGTACTGAAGCAGGATCTTAACAAGCCGCTTAAGGTTGAAAAGCAGGTAGCCATCCTGTATGCATTGACACGCGGCTTCCTAGACGATATCCCTGTCCAGGACATCCGCCGTTTCGAAGCTGAATTCCTTACATGGCTTGACCATAACAAGAAAGATTTGTTAGACCATATCGCTACAACGAAAGAGCTTCCTGCTGACGATGATATGGCTTCTGCGATCAACAGCTTCAAAAAGACTTTCGCAGTAACCGAGTAATAGCGCAAGTCCCAAGCAGAAAAAGCCTGATTCAGGCTTTTTCCCTTGAGGATGGATATCGCTGTTAAAGGTCTGACAATAGAAGGGCTGCCGGGGCTGCTCCTATGCGGGCAGGCTCTCAGCCTGACATTCTTTGAAAAGGGTGGTGAGAACCTGTGGCATCATTGCGCGATATAAAAAATAGGATCACTTCTACAAAGAAGACGAGCCAAATAACAAAGGCCATGCAAATGGTATCTGCGGCAAAAATGAACCGTGCAGAAATGAATGCTAAATCATTCGTTCCCTACATGGAAAAAATCCAGGAAGTTACTGCCAGCATCGCATTGGGAAGCACTGACGTATCCCATCCAATGCTGACATCCCGTCCCGTTAAAAAGACAGGATACCTGGTCATCACTTCCGACCGCGGATTGGCCGGGGCATACAACAGCAATATTTTGCGGACTGTATACCAGACCATCCAAAAACGCCATAAATCAAGTGATGAGTATGCAATCATCGCCATCGGCCGCATTGGGCGCGATTTCTTCAGGAAGCGCGGCATGAACGTCATCCTGGATATCGTGGCAGTTGCGGACCAGCCTGCTTTTGCGGAGATCAAAGATATCGCCAGCAAAACAGTCGGCATGTTTTCAGACGAAACATTTGATGAACTATATATCTACTACAGCCACTATGTCAGTGCAATTCAGCAGGATGTAACAGAGAAGAAGCTTCTCCCGCTGACGGATATTTCTTCTTCCGGCGGAAAGCTTACATCCTATGAATTCGAGCCTTCTGCAGAAGATATTCTGGAAGTTCTCCTTCCGCAATATGCAGAAAGCCTGATCTATGGCGCGCTGCTGGACAGCAAGGCCAGTGAGCACGCGGCCCGTATGACAGCGATGCAGAGTGCGACGGATAATGCGAAGGAGCTTATCAATTCGCTTAGCCTAAGCTACAACCGTGCGCGTCAGGCGGCCATTACCCAGGAAATTACCGAAATCGTCGGCGGCGCGGCAGCGCTGGAATAATAAATGCCAGTCCTGGACGCTTATAGAAGCTGCTGCTTAGGTGCCTTCACTGCTGATGGCGCCATAGCATCTGCATCTTACGGCACAGGCCAGGCAAGCAAGATAGAGATGCCCGACTGATATCATGCCAGGCGCAATCCTCTATTGAATTGAAATATTAGGAGGGAAAATGATGAACAAAGGACGCGTTCTTCAAATCATGGGTCCGGTTGTTGACGTAAAGTTTGACAGCGGCGAGCTTCCGCAAATCTACAATGCTTTAACAATCTCAGTCCCTGCGCGTAACGAATCTGAAGTTGCAATCAGCTTAACCCTTGAAGTTGCCCTTCACTTAGGTGATGATACAGTTCGTACTATTGCCATGGCTTCTACTGACGGCTTAACCCGTGGTGCTGAAGTTATTGACACTGGTGCACCTATCTCTGTACCAGTTGGGGATATCACTCTTGGACGTGTATTCAACGTACTTGGTGAAACAATCGACCTTGATCCGGCACTCCAAGCCGGCATCCGTCGCGACTCCATCCACAGGGAAGCACCTAAATTCGAGCAGCTTTCAACTGAGGTTGAAATCCTTGAAACTGGAATTAAAGTAGTAGACCTTCTTGCACCTTACATCAAAGGTGGTAAAATCGGTCTATTTGGTGGTGCCGGTGTAGGTAAAACCGTTCTGATCCAGGAATTGATCAACAATATCGCCCAAGAGCACGGCGGTATCTCCGTATTCGCCGGTGTCGGCGAGCGTACACGTGAAGGTAATGACCTTTACCACGAGATGACCGACTCAGGCGTAATCAAGAAAACGGCGATGGTATTCGGCCAGATGAACGAGCCGCCGGGAGCGCGTATGCGTGTTGCCCTGACAGGTTTGACAATGGCTGAATTCTTCCGTGATGACCAAGGACAGGACGTTCTTTTCTTCATGGATAACATCTTCCGTTTCACACAGGCAGGTTCTGAGGTTTCCGCCCTGTTAGGCCGTATGCCTTCAGCGGTAGGTTACCAGCCGACTCTTGCAACAGAAATGGGACGCCTTCAGGAACGTATCACATCTACTAACGTAGGTTCTGTTACTTCCATCCAGGCAATCTATGTACCAGCCGATGACTATACGGATCCGGCTCCAGCAACAACGTTCGCTCACTTGGATGCGACGACTAACCTTGAGCGTAAGCTTTCTGAGATGGGTATCTACCCTGCGGTGGATCCTCTTGCTTCAACTTCCCGTGCCCTGTCACCGGAAATCGTTGGAGAAGAACACTACTCAGTAGCGCGCCAGGTTCAATCAACGCTTCAGCGTTACAGAGAACTTCAGGATATCATCGCGATCCTCGGTATGGATGAGCTTTCTGACGAAGACAAGCTTGTTGTACACCGTGCACGCCGTATCCAGTTCTATCTATCACAGAACTTCCACGTTGCCGAGCAGTTCACTGGCCAGAAAGGTTCTTACGTTCCGGTTAAAGAAACTGTTAAAGGCTTCAAAGAAATTCTTGAAGGCAAATACGACCATCTTCCAGAAGATGCTTTCCGCCTTGTCGGAACGATCGAAGACGTGCTTGAAAATGCGAAAAGCATGGGCGTAGAGGTCTAATTTCGGACCAGGAGGGTAAAAAATGAAGACGATCAAAGTCAGTGTTGTTACTCCCGATGGCCCGGTGTACGAATCAGATGTGGACATGGTCAGCACCAAAGCTCAAAGCGGCGAGCTTGGCATCCTGCCTGGACATATTCCAATGGTCGCACCGCTGCAAATTGGAGCCGTCCGCCTGAAGAATGGCGGAAATACTGAACTCTTGGCAGTCAATGGCGGCTTCATCGAAGTCCGTCCGGATCAAGTAACGATCCTAGCGCAATCCGCTGAGCAATCAGAAGGAATTGACATCGAGCGTGCCAAAAGCGCCAAACAGCGCGCCGAACAGCGCCTCGCCGATCAAAAGCGTGACAACATCGACGCCAAACGGGCCGAACTAGCCCTCCAAAGGGCAGTCAACCGTATTTCAGTTGCTGAAAGAAGAATATAATTAAAAACCTCCGGTAAATGCCGGGGGTTTTTTGTTGGTTGCTTTTAATGATAACAAGGAGTAAAATGCATTTTTGGGTATCGGATGAAGAAGTCTTATTCTTTGCGGCAGGATAGTGAAAGAATGGTTTTAAAAAAAAAGGAAGTCTTATCCTTACTTGAGTAAGCGACACCAAGCTTAAAAATAAGCGGAGATTTTCCGGTTATGCAGCTGAACATGGCTCGGTCGGGTGTAAATAAGCGGAGAAATTCCAGTTAATAAGACTGAAGTTGCCCATTAACCTGTTTTTTGAGTCGATAGCCGGAATTTCTCCCTTTATTTTAGCTATTTTTAGAGAATTTTTTAAAATAGAGGGATTTTCTCCGTTTATTTTTTCGTCAAGAATCCATAAATATCATAAAAAACCCTGTTGATTGCAGTGGAAGGCACGCAGACTCCTGCGGGATTGAAGCGAAAATGTTGAGACCCCGCAGCGCGCAAGCGCGAGGAGGCTCAACTTCGCCCCGCGGAAAGCGAAGTGCCTGCAACGGAAATCAGCAGCCCCATACCAATAGAAAACCAAGGACATAAATTGTTTATACCCTTATCTTAAGTGCCTGCCGGAGTTTTTTAAGTAAATAGTTTTAGCTCCTCAGTGATCTTTTCATAAATCCATTAAAATTAAAAAAACCTGTTGATTGCAGTGGAAGGCACGCAGACTCCTGTGGGAGATAGGGGCAGGGCTGAGACCCCGCAACGCGCAAGCGTGAGGAGGCTCAGCGCCGCCCCACGGAAAGCGAAGTGCCTGCAACGGAAATCAACAGCCCCATTACCAACACAAACCCACTCTTCTTAAGAATTAACCCACAACCATTTTTATTATTTTACTAACCATCAGTCCCTATATCACAAAAACTTAGGTCATAACTCCAACGATTCTGCGTAAAATGTACAAGGGCCTTAATATTTCCAAATAATACATAAGCTTTATCGACAGTAAAAACCAACGATGCTATAATGATAACGATTACATTTCTAAAAGTTTTGAAAATTCATATGTTTCGGGAGGAAAAGACATGGATTTGCTGAACTTATACCAAAATAACTATCTGATTGTCTTCGTATTTCTATGTCTAGGTGTCCTGCTTCCAGTGGTCGCATTATTCATGGGAAAGCTCCTTCGCCCCAGCAAGCCGTCAGAAGCAAAGTACACCACATATGAAAGCGGAATTGAACCATTCCATGATTCAAGGGTGCAGTTCAATGTCCGCTATTATATTTTTGCCCTCATGTTTGTCATCTTCGATGTTGAAACCGTATTTTTATACCCCTGGGCCGTCGCCTATGAAAAACTCGGAATATTTGCCCTGATTGAAATGCTCATTTTTACCATCATGCTGGTCATCGGACTAATCTACGCATGGAAGAAGAAGGTGCTCAAATGGACTTAAAGCTTGAGAATATCACACCAGAAGAAATGCAGGAACTGCAGAGGAACGTATTTATGGCCACCCTTGAACAAATCAAAGCCTGGGCCAGAAGCAACTCATTATGGCCTATGACCTTCGGGCTCGCCTGCTGTGCAATTGAAATGATGGGGGTAGGTTCCTCCCACTATGACCTGGACCGGTTCGGCTCATTTTTCCGTACCTCGCCGCGCCAATCGGACGTCATGATCGTATCCGGTACCGTCACAAAGAAGATGGCTCCGATTGTCCGCCGCCTGTATGATCAGATGCCTGAGCCTAAATGGGTCATTGCCATGGGTTCATGCGCAACTGCAGGAGGGCCATATGTAAAGTCCTATTCAGTTGTAAAAGGCGTTGACCAGATCGTTCCGGTGGATGTATACATACCAGGCTGTCCGCCAAATCCAGCAGCCCTGATTTACGGAATCAACAAGCTGAAGGAAAAAATCCGATATGAAGCAAAGACCGGGAAGCGGGTGATCTAGGCTTATGGGCGATGAAAAGGATAAAGAGCAGCTGAAGAAAGAGGCAGCAGAAAAGGCCAAAGCAATCGCCAAAAAGCGGCTTGAAGAAAAGCGGGCAGCTGAACAGGCTGAACTAAAAGAAGCTTCAAATCCAGAGGAAGACCTGGCAAAGAAAAAAGCCGCCGCAGCAGCCGAGGCAAAAGCCGCAGCTTTAGCGAAAAGAAAAGCCAAGGAACAGGAAGCCCAGAAAGAGGCCTCTGCTCCAGATGAGCCGGAAGATGATCTTGCCAAAAAGAAAGCCGCCGCAGCAGCCAAAGCAAAGGCCGCTGCTCTTGCAAAAATGAAAGCAAAAGAACTGGCAGCTAAGGCAGAGGGCATCCCTGCAGAGTTAGCAGAAGATGACCTAGCGAAAAAGAAAGCTGCCGCAGCAGCCAAAGCAAAGGCCGCAGCCCTCGCCAAAATGAAAGCCAAGGAACAGGAATCAGGAGGGGAAGCAGCAGGGGACGAGGATCTTGCCAAGAAAAAAGCCGCAGCCGCTGCGAAAGCCAAGGCAGCCGCCGCGGCAAAGGCAAAAGCGGCAGCTATGGCAAAGCAAGCCGGTGAGTCTGGTACAGATGACGAAAAGGCAAAAGCTATTGCAGCCGCTAAGGCGAAGGCAGCGGCAGCAGCCAAAGCAAAAGCCGCTGCTGCCGCGAAAGCTTCAGGAGCCGGCGCTGATGATGAAAAAGCAAAAGCGATTGCCGCGGCCAAGGCGAAAGCCGCAGCAGCAGCCAAAGCAAGATCTGCTTCAGGCGCAAAGCCGGCCGCAGAGCCTGAAGCAGAACAGAAGCCTTCCGTAAACCAGCCTTTCCTTGATCTGTACAACAAGGTAATTGAAGAACATCTCGGAGGGGACGTATTGGAAGACTCCTATATTAATAGGCTTTCGAAGGATGTTCCGACTCTTGTCGCAAGGCAGGATACATATTTCAAGATTGCAGAGTTCCTGCGCTATAACGAGCAGCTGGGCTTTGACTATCTTTCCGAGCTCCACGGTACTGACTTTGAAACCCATATGGAGGTCTATGTACATTTGTATTCTTATAAAAACCGCCAAACGGTGGCATTGAAAACAAAGATAGACCGTTCAGACCCTGCTATTGAATCGCTGGCTCCTTTATGGGCGGGGGCGAATTGGCCGGAGTGCGAGGCATATGACCTGCTCGGCATCAGCTTCAAGGGTCATCCAGGCTTGTACCGGATCATGCTCGGGGAAGAATGGGTCGGCCATCCGCTCCGAAAAGATTATGAACCCTATGATGTGGAGGTGTAGCCGATGCTGCGAACAGAGGAAATGCTCCTGAATGTCGGGCCGCAGCACCCCAGTACACACGGTGTTTTCAGGCTCGTCCTCAAAATAGACGGAGAAATCATTAAAGAAGCGAAGCCTGTCATCGGCTACCTGCACAGAGGTACAGAAAAGCTGGCAGAAAATCTTCAGTATACACAAATCATCCCTTATACAGACAGGATGGACTATCTTGCTGCCATGACGAATAACTATGTGATTGTCCATGCAGTGGAAACGATGATGAACATCGAAATCCCGGAGCGGGCCGAATACCTTCGCGTGATCTCGATGGAGCTCGGCAGAATTGCAAGCCATCTCGTATGGTGGGGAACCTATCTGCTCGATATCGGGGCGGTTAGCCCGTTCCTGTATGCCTTCCGCGAACGGGAAATGATCATCAATATGCTCAACGAGCTGTGCGGTGCCAGACTGACCTTTAACTATATGCGTGTCGGAGGCGTTAAATGGGATGCCCCGGAAGGCTGGATCGAAAAGGTCAAAGAATTTGTCCCTTACATGAGGGAGCAGCTGAAAGGCTATCACGATCTTGTCACAGGAAATGAAATTTTCATGAACCGTGTAAAAGGAGTGGGCACCTACACGAAAGAGGAAGCCCTCAGCTATTCGCTGAGCGGCGCCAATCTTAGGTGTACAGGCGTCAAATGGGATCTCCGCAAGGATGAACCATACTCCATCTATGACCGCTTCCAATTCGATGTGCCTGTACGGGAAGGCGGGGATGCCTGGGCCCGCTATCATTGCCGCCTAGAAGAAATAGAAGAGTCTCTTAAAATACTGGAGCAGGCCGCAGAGCAATTTCCTCAGGCTGGGGACTTCATAGCAAAGGTTCCGAAAATCATCAAAGCGCCGAAGGGTGAAGCCTTCGTAAGGATTGAATCGCCACGCGGCGAGATTGGCTGCTATATTGCCAGCAACGGGAAAAAAGAGCCGTACCGCCTGAAATTCAGAAGGCCATCCTTCTATAATCTGCAGATTCTTCCCAAGCTCCTGGAGGGGGAGAATATCGCAAATCTGATTGCTATTTTAGGAGCGATTGATATTGTACTAGGGGAGGTGGACGGCTGATGGTCAATGAACTGCTCCGTTCAGAACCTGGCCTTCTGAACTTTGGCATCTTTTTCGCGCTCGCTGCGGTCCTTTTGCTCGTAGTGCTAGGTTTTGTCACCTATGCCATCCTGGCCGAACGGAAAGTAATGGGCTTTATGCAGCTCAGGCAGGGACCGAACCAGGTCGGCGGGCGGTGGGGCTTGCTGCAGACAGTGGCTGACGTGCTGAAGCTGCTGATAAAAGAGGACACCATCCCGAAGCTGGCCGACCGTCCGCTGTTCATCCTGGCACCGGTCATTGCCTTCACGCCGGCCTTTATGGTCCTGGCGGTCATCCCGTTCACGGATAAATTCCAGTTCGCTGACATTGGCGTCGGGCTGCTCTACTATATTGCCATCTCCGGTTTGACGACCATCGGGATCGTGACCGGGGGATGGGCATCCAATAATAAATACGCGCTCCTCGGCGGCATGAGGGCGGCCGCACAGATGATTTCCTATGAAATCCCCCTCGTCATGTCTGTGCTCGGTATCGTACTCCTGACAGGGAGCCTGAATCTCAATGAAATAGTCGAGGCTCAGCGGGGCGGCTGGTTCATCATCTGGCAGCCGGTGGCGTTCATCATCTTCATCATCGCATCAGTAGCAGAGCTGAACCGGGCGCCTTTTGATCTCCCGGAAGCGGAATCGGAGCTTGTTGCCGGCTTCCATGTGGAATATTCAGGGTTTCGATGGGCATTTTTCATGCTCGCGGAATATGTGTATTTTTTCGCAATGGCTTCCCTGACCACGGTGCTGTTTCTCGGAGGCTGGCTCCCGCTGCCATTCCTTGGCTTCATTCCCGGAGCAGTCTGGTTTGCACTTAAGTTCAGCCTGGTTGTCTTCCTGCTCATCTGGTTCAGGGTCACCTTCCCCCGCATACGCGCCGACCAGCTGATGGAGTTCGGCTGGAAGGTGCTGCTGCCGGCTGCCCTGGCAAATATCTTCCTGACCGCGATCATTAAAGAGCTGATCAGATTCTTCTAAAATGCAGCCCGGCGCAGATGCCGGGAATGCCGCTTATATTCCAGACTGATAGAAAGGGTGAAAAAGCATGCTGGGACTGGCAAAGGGACTCAAATATACCCTTAGTAATCTGGCAAGAAAAAAAGTCACCTATAATTATCCGAAAGAGCCGCTGCCGCTTCCGGACCGGTTCAGGGGCATCCAGAAATTCTATCCGGAAAAATGCATCGTCTGCAATCAGTGCGCCAATATCTGCCCGACAGACTGCATCCAGCTGACAGGCAAGAAGCATCCTGACCCTGCGAAAAAAGGGAAAATCATTGACACCTATGACATCAATTTCGAGATCTGCATCTTATGCGACCTGTGTACAGAGGTATGCCCGACCGAGGCAATCATCATGACCAATAACTTCGAGCTGGCAGAATACAGCCGGGATGAGCTGTTCAAAAACCTTGAGTGGCTTGATGAAAATGATGAAAACATACGGCAGGTGAATAAAGCATGACATTTTCAGGAGAGCTGCTTGCCTTTTTGGGGCTGGCCATCGCTGCAGTGACCGGGGGCATCCTGCTGATCAACCTTGAAAAAGTGGTCCATATGGTGGTCGCGCTCGTCTTTACTTTTATCAGCATAGCGGGCATTTATATCCTTTTGTCTGCTGAATTCATTGCCGTTGTCCAGGTGCTGATCTACTCGGGTGCCATCACGATCATTATGCTGTTTGGCATCATGCTTACCCGCCATAATGACGAGAGCGGGCAGAAAGCCGGCCGACTGCGCAGGATTCTATTATTTCTGGCGATCCTGGCCTTTGCCTTCAGTGTGTATATCGGCATCTACAACCTGGATTTTCCGGAGCAGGAGGTGCTGCTTCATGAAAACAATACAGAGCAAATCGGGATCAGCTTATTCTCCGAATTTGTCATTCCGTTTGAACTGACATCAGTGGTGCTCCTGGTCGCTCTAGTCGGGGCCATTGTCCTGTCGAGGAAGGATGATGAGGAAACGGAGGAGGATGGAAGATGACAGGTGTACCTGTTTCAGCTTATCTCGCGCTGGCACTCATCTTATTTTGCATCGGACTATACGGGGCCCTTACGAAACGGAATACCGTCATCGTCCTCATTTCCATTGAGCTGATGCTGAATGCGGTCAATATCAATCTTGTCGCGTTCAGCAAATATGGGATGGTCCCGTCAATCACAGGACAGGTATTCGCCTTATTTGCCATAGCTGTTGCTGCAGCGGAAGCGGCGGTAGGCCTTGCCATCCTCATTTCTCTTTACCGCAGCCGCAGGACGGTCAATATCGATGAAATGAATACGATGAAACATTAGCTCTTAGGAAAAATCAGCGGATGTCCGCTGGATCGGAACAAGCAGATAGAAAGAGGCTGTGCCCGGCAGAAAAAATGATACTGCTGCCTGCTGCTGGCCTCCATCCAGCACGCCGGCTTGCGGTGTGCAAAAGGGGATCGTGATATTGATGGAAAGTGCATGGATCATACCGCTGTTCCCGCTGTTATCATTTGTCATACTCCTGCTTTTCGGCAGGAGGCTCAAGGAAGCGAGCGCCTATATCGGGATGATCTTAAGCCTTGCCTCCTTTGTGTTATCCCTGTTCGTCCTGTTTGACAGATTTGCCTCCCCGAGTTTCAAGGCGGAAGGAATCTGGCTCAAGATCGGCGGACTGCAGATCACAGCGGGGTACGAAGTCAATCAATTGAACGCATTAATGCTGATCATTGTGTCTCTGGTAAGTTTTCTTGTACATATGTATTCAAAAGGGTATATGCACGGGGACGGGAGATTCCATATCTTTTACGCGTACCTTGGGCTTTTCACCTTTGCCATGCTTGGCCTGGTCCTCTCGCCCAACCTCCTGCAGACCTATATTTTCTGGGAGCTTGTTGGTCTAGGCTCCTTTCTGCTGATCGGCTTCTATTTTTACAAAAATGAAGCAAAGCAGGCTGCCAAGAAAGCCTTCATCATGACAAGGATCGGCGATGTCGGCCTCCTGATCGGACTTATATTGCTTTTCTGGCAGACAGGAAGCTTTGAGTACGACGAGATTTTTGCTGCTGTCGCGGAAGGTGCCATCTCTGAAGGGATGATCACGCTGACAGCGATCCTTATCTTTATCGGAGCAGTAGGAAAATCAGGACAATTCCCGCTCCATACATGGCTTCCCGATGCGATGGAGGGGCCGACCCCGGTTTCTGCACTCATCCACGCTGCAACAATGGTGGCAGCGGGTGTGTATCTGGTTGCTGCGCTTTTCCCTCTATTTGCAGCCAGCGAAACAGCATTATTCACGGTTGCTGTCATTGGGGGAGGGACGGCAGTATTTGCCGCCCTCATCGGTCTTGTCCAGACAGATATTAAAAGGGTGCTCGCTTATTCGACAGTCAGCCAGCTCGGCTATATGATGCTTGCCCTCGGCTCGGCCGGCTACACGGCCGGGGTGTTCCACCTGATGACACATGCCTTTTTCAAAGCGCTTCTTTTCCTTGCGGCAGGGAGCGTCATCCATGCAGTCCATACACAGGATATCGAGAAAATGGGCGGCTTATGGAAAAAAATGAAGCTGACCGGTCCGCTGTTTTTGATCGGGACGCTTTCCATCAGCGGGGTTCCTCTTTTTTCAGGCTTCTTCAGCAAAGATGAAATACTGGCGTCTGCCTGGGTGCACGGAAATACGGTCCTGTTCTGGCTTGCACTGCTTGCCGCCTTCTTTACCGCTTTCTATATGTTCAGGCTGTTCTTCATGGTTTTTGCCGGAGAACCTCGTACAAAAACAGATAGTGTTCATGAATCACCTGGTGTGATGATCTTCCCGATGATAGTGCTGGGAGTACTGGCTATTATTGCAGGCTATGTGAATACCCCTTGGTTCGGTACCTTCCTGGGAGACTGGCTGACAGAGGGCAATGATCTGTTGGGGCATGGCCATATTGAAGCGCCTGTCTGGATTATGATTGCAGCGACTGCCGTTTCGCTTGCCGGCATCCTTCTTGCCTGGCTGATGTACGGCAGGAGGACGGTATCGCGCACCTGGCTCAGCAGCTATATGCCTTCTGCCCACAGCATCCTGCTGAACAAATTTTATGTGGACGAATTTTACCGGCTCAGCATTGTACAGGGAATGAAGGTGTTCAGTCTTTTCCTTCATTATATTGAAGTTTTCATTGTAGAAGGAGCCGTAAAGGGAATCGGTTCTGCGGTGCAGAGCCTTGGAAAAGCAGGCTCCAGGCTCCAGGATGGGCAGGTACAGACATATGGGGCGGCCGCCTTTATTGGCCTTGCCATCCTGACAGCTGTATTTGCTTTGACAGGGGGGTTCTTTAAATGACATTTCCTTATTATCTATCTGTGCTGGTATTCTCCCCGTTAGCAGGGCTGCTTGTGCTCCTATCTGTGCCAAAAGCCAAAGAAAGGGCGATAAAGTGGATAGGCTTGGCCGCAGCATTGCCGGCTGCCATACTCGCCCTCGCTGCCTACTTTATATACCATTCAGGAGCAGGGCTCGAAGAGATGGATGAAAGGGCAGACTGGATCCAGTTTGGCCATCCTGATCTCGTTGGCGATTATTTTAAAATTAGCTATGAACTCGGGGCCGATGGCTTCTCAATGATCATGATCCTGCTCACCAGCTTCCTTGCTTTGCTTGCTGCGGCTGCATCGTTCCGGATCACTAAAGAATGGAAAGGTTATTTTATGCTTTTCCTTCTGCTGGAAACGGGGATGCTTGGCGTTTTCGCCGCAGAAAATCTGTTCTTATTCTTCCTGTTTTTTGAGATAACGCTTATCCCGATGTTCTTTCTGATCGGAAAGTGGGGATTGTTTGAAAAAGAAAAAGCTGCCTTCAGCTTTCTGATCTACAATGGCCTAGGCTCAGCCATCCTGCTGATTGTGTTCATTGTTTTATTTGCCAGAACCGGAACGGCCAATATGGAAGAGCTTCAAATCATCATGCAGGGAGGAGCACAGGCCATTTCGCCTTTCTCTGAGGAGCTGAAGCTGGGGCTGTTCATTGCCCTCCTGATTGCATTTGGCGTTAAGCTGCCGATTTTTCCGCTTCACAGCTGGATGGTCCGTGTCCATGCTGAGGCGCCACCCTCAGTTGTGATGCTGCATGCCGGCATCCTCTTGAAAATCGGGGCATTCGGCCTCATCCGCTTTGGTCTCGGAATCTTTCCGGAGCAATTCCAGCAGCTCGGTCTGCTGATTAGCATACTGGGTGCAGTCAATCTCCTGTATGGGGCATTCCTTGCTTTCATCCAGGATGATTTCAGGAAAGTGCTTGCCTATTCTTCCATTTCCCATATGGGGATCGTCTTAATCGGATTAGGCGCATTAAATGAAGCGGGCGTACAGGGGGCTATTTTTCAAGTAGTATCACACGGACTTATTTCTGCGCTTTTGTTCTATCTTGTCGGTGCTTTATATGAGCGGGTCGGGACCTCTTCCATCAAGAAGCTTGGCGGGCTTTCCCGGCAGATGCCGCTTGCGGCCGGCTTCCTGCTCGCCGGTGCGATGGCTTCGCTCGGCATGCCCGGTATGTCCGGATTTATCAGTGAATTCATGGCCTTTCTCGGCCTCTTTGAAAACCGGCCTGCAGTGGCTGCTGTTGCTGCACTGGGCATCATTCTGACAGCTGTCTATCTTCTGAGGGCGGTCCTTGGAATGACGTTCGGAGAAGCGAGGTCCGACTATGGGAACGTTACGGACCTAAAAGCGTTGGAAATGATGCCGGCAGTGCTCCTGGTTGGTGCCATCGTCCTGATCGGCGTGTATCCGCTCGCCATCAGCGCGCCGCTCCAGCCGTTGCTGGAAACGATTTTGCCAGGAATGGGAGGGTGATGAAGGATGGACCTGGAAACATTGCTTTCATATAATTGGCTCTTGATGACACCGGAATTCATCATCCTTGGCAGCACAGCCATCTTAACCCTGATCGATCTGTTCATGCCCTCTAAGAAAAGCAGGCAGATCCTTGGCTGGCTTGCCTTAGCCGGCATCCTTGGTGCACTGGCTTCCCTTCTTGCTCTGCTGGGAAGCGGGACGGAATCAATCCTTTTTGACACCTTCCGCCTCGATTCGTTTGCCAAGGCATTCAAGCTGCTGCTCCTGATCGGCTCCGCTTTTGTCATGCTGCTCGCTCTCGGATATAGAGGGAAAGAGGGACTGGAGGAATACAGGGGAGAGTTTTACTATCTCTTTCTGCCGGCGCTTCTTGGTGCGATGATGATGTCTTCAAGCGGTGACCTGATCACCCTTTTCACAGGGCTTGAGCTGCTGTCGATTTCTTCCTATATCCTGGCCGGCATGCAGAAAAGGAATCTGCAGTCCAATGAATCGGCCATGAAGTATGTCATCAATGGCGGGATTTCCACTGCAATCACTCTGTTTGGGATGAGCTATTTGTACGGAATTGCCGGAACGACCAATCTGAAGGAAATCGGACTGGCACTCTCATCCATCACGGAATCGCAATACCTGTACCTTGTCGGTCTGGCCTTTTTTATGATTTTGACTGGGCTCGCTTTTAAGATAGCGTCTGTGCCTTTTCATATGTGGGCACCGGACGTGTATCAGGGATCACCGCTTCCGGTCACTGCTTTCCTGAGTGTGGTTTCAAAAACAGCAGGATTTGTACTGATCGCACGTGTGGTGCTCGTCATAGCCTTATCAGCACCGTCTGAAGGGCCGGGCTCGCTGCCGCTCATCATCAAGGTCCAGGATTATATGGCCTTCCTGGCAGGGGCCACGATGATCGTTGGAAATGTGATTGCCCTGAGGCAGCGGAATATCAAGCGGCTGTTTGCCTACTCAAGCATTGCCCATGCCGGCTATATATTTGTTGCAATCTCGGCTGCATCGGTATTTATGTTCGACTCGCTGTGGTTCTATCTGGGTGCCTATCTGCTGATGAGCCTCGGGGCTTTTGCGGTCATCCAGGCTGTTTCTGAAAAAGCAGGATCAGAAGACATCAGCATTTTTTCCGGCCTTTATAAAAGGTCGCCTTTGCTTGCTGCTGCGATGGGGATATTCATCCTCTCTTTAGCAGGCATCCCGGGGACCGCAGGTTTTATCGGAAAGCTCAATATCATCACAGGCGCCCTCATGACAGAGCCGGCCCACTATGTGCTCGTGTCGATCATGATTGCTGCAACGGTTGTCTCTTACTATTATTATTTTGGGATCCTTACGCAGATGTTCTTCCGGCCAGCAGCCGATCAGGAGAAACCGGCCCAGCCTGCTTCTGTATCCATTGTCATCGGCGTCTGCGCCTGTGCGGTCATTGTGTTTGGGATCCTGCCGAATCTGGCCATTGATTTTCTGCAAAGCAACTTCAATCAATTTGCTGATTTTCTTCAATGAGAAGAAAAGGAGGCTGGTGAAAAGCGCCAGCCTCCTTTTTATTTTTTCTATAAAAGTGTGAAACCTTTGCAGGGGAGCTTACGTCAAATGAAAGGAGGCATCCGCTTCGCCTGCATTTCGGGAAGCAATGCACCAGCCGATTTATTTGCATGGCAATTGGTGCTACAATCTAAGTACTGAAAAGTTCTAGGGGGATTGCCAAATGATTTCAGGCTTCGGCCAGCAGGCATTACTAAGCATCATCTCACACTTGTTTTTCATCGCGATTGCCTGGTGGGCACTGCAGTCAGTCAACTATGAAAAGTTTCTGAGAGCCCATCATGTGTTCCAGGCAAGAGTGCTGTTCGTCATGCTTTCCATCGTCATTGGATCGGTTGTCAGCAATTTTTTTCTCGACTATCTGCTATGGTCTCAGCAGCTGCCGCTCATTCTTCAATAAAAAGCAGGTTTTGGCAGCACAAAAATGTGAAATATAGGTCTTCACGCATGTTCCATTCCAGCAGGAATCTTAGTAAAATCTTTTTTGTATGTCAGCAGCTTGCTTGCTGCAAATACATATGCGCACTTTTGTGAAAAAAGTCACGTATAAACATAATGTGAGCTTTCCGGCTTCTGTACTTGTCAAAAAGTGACGACTTTTCCCTGGTATGCTCTCTCCCAGCTTGGCAACAATGGTAATAAGGGGAGTGAGATACATGTTGAAAAAGTACACACTTTATTTTTTAATTATCGCCATTATTGGTTTTGTTACTATAAACCTTGGGAATAAGACGACTGTAGCTTTCGGAAAGCATGACCTATTGACTATGGCCTCAGTTCTTCAAAACAAAGATATTTTGATTCAAGACTGGACGATCCATGCAAGAAAAAATATGGAAAATGTCGAAAATTTTCGGGATGCCGAGACGCTTGCCGGAAAATTGAAGGCAGATTATCCTGATTGGGAGTGGAAATCAAGCTCCAGCAAGGATAAGGCCGAGTATACAGCGGTTTTCCAGGCAGACGGAAATAAAAAAGAGAGCATAAAAATCCTGACAACCCTCACAAATGGCAAGTCTCATACGTATTTAATTTATGAGGCCATAGGCCATGGCTGGGGGAAGGGAACGGAGACCTTCCTCAAAGAGGAACTTTCCGATAAGCTCTCCGACATATTTCGAGGAAATGCCACAATTTTCTCTTGTATTAAAGGCGAGTTCGGTGATAAGATGAAAAAGACTTTGCCTGATAATGTAAATGAATTGATGAAAGCTTTTGATGCAAAGGAAATTGAGTCATTAAAAGAAAGTTCTTTTATATCAGCATCGGCGTATTCTCCAATGTTTGCCGGGTCGATTGAAAGCAACAATGATGAGATGAATTTACAAATTGGATTAAGAACTCAAGGATTGGGCGGAAAGACTACCCTTGTAGTTGGAACACCAATCATTACGATTGAATATTAATATAGAGAAATTGGACGCGGAGGGGAATACACTTTGGAAAAAATCATCGTCCGCGGCGGAAAAAGGCTAAGCGGTACTGTTAAAGTAGAAGGAGCAAAAAATGCTGTTTTGCCTGTTATCGCCGCTACACTGTTAGCAAGTGATGGAAAAAGCGTAATTCGTGATGTGCCGACTCTCTCCGATGTATATACCATCAATGAAGTGTTACGCTATTTAAACGCCGAAGTGGAGTTTAAAAATAACGAAGTCATCGTGGATGCATCAAGAGAGCTTAAGGTTGAGGCACCGTTTGAATATGTTCGCAAAATGCGCGCATCTGTACTCGTAATGGGATCATTGCTCGCGCGCAATGGCCGTGCCCGTGTCGCACTGCCAGGAGGCTGTGCCATCGGATCACGTCCGATCGATCAGCACCTTAAAGGCTTTGAAGCCATGGGTGCTAAGGTAAAAGTAGGAAATGGCTTCATTGAAGCGGAAGTAGAAGACCGCCTGCAAGGAGCAAAAATATATCTGGACTTCCCGAGTGTCGGGGCAACTGAAAATATCATGATGGCTGCAACCCTTGCAAAGGGCACAACCATCATCGAGAACGTTGCAAAAGAGCCTGAGATTGTCGACCTCGCTAACTTCCTCAATAAAATGGGGGCAAAAGTAAAAGGCGCAGGCACAGGAACGATCAAAATCGAAGGCGTAGACATGCTTTTCGGAGCAGTCCATAACATCATCCCTGACCGCATCGAGGCAGGAACCTTCATGGTAGCAGCTGCTATCACAGGCGGAGACGTGCTGGTACAGAATGCAGTTCCGGAACACATGACATCCCTGATTGCCAAAATGGAGGAAATGGGTGTCACTTTCATCGAGGAAGGCGAAGGAGTCCGTGTCATCGGCCCTGATAAGCTGAAGGCTGTTGATATCAAGACCATGCCTCACCCTGGCTTCCCGACTGACATGCAGTCCCAGATGATGGCCCTCTTGCTTCGTGCAAAAGGAACCAGCATGATCACTGAAACGGTATTCGAAAACCGCTTCATGCATGTAGAGGAATTCCGCAGGATGAATGCAGAAGTAAAGATTGAAGGCCGTTCCGTTGTCATGAATGGACCATCCAATCTGCAGGGAGCAGAAGTTGCAGCAACCGATCTTCGCGCAGCAGCAGCCCTGATCCTGACTGGCCTGGTCGCTGACGGCGTTACCCGTGTAACAGAGCTTAAGCACCTTGACCGAGGCTATGTCGGCTTCCACAACAAACTGGCAGCACTTGGCGCTGACATCGAACGCATCACAGAAGTGGAAGAAACAATTACTGAAGAAACTTACGTATCCGATATGAATGCTTAATAGCATTCCGGATGATGTTCAATAAAACCGTAGAACCTTGTTGTCTGATATCCGACGATAAGGTTCTGCGGTTTTTTGATTTTATGCGGAAAAGCTGTTTTTACGACTGATTATGCTGAATGTAACCTATTCTTAATATCATCCTGGTCTCAATGCAAAACCCTTCTCCCATCTGATGATTCTTGTCATAAAAGCTTGTCCCGGACCATATGAATGAATGGAGATGGCCATTTGGTTATTTGACAATCATTCGATATGGAGGCATAATTCATGATTAAATTTAAACCGATCCTACTACTATCCGCCCTACTGCTCGTAACAACCCTGATGATTCCGACATTGCTCGTCCTCCCATTTAAGGATGCGAAAGTCAGCGGCAAGCTGGGCGAAGAGCTTCAGCAGCAGGAGGAGCCGCCGGCAGCGGCGAAGCCTGCCGGACCGGCAATCGACGTGTCTGTTTACCGCACAATGGCCAAAAAAGTAGAAACGCTTCCTCTTGAGGATTATGTAGTCGGGGTAGTCGCCTCAGAAATGCCTGCCGACTTCGAAAAAGAAGCCCTGAAGGCACAGGCATTGACAGCCAGGACCTATATTGTCAGGCAAATGATGGGCAAGGTGACAGAAGGGCTGCCGGATGGAGCCATCGTTACCGACACGGAGAACCATCAGGTCTACAAGAATGAAGCTGAGCTGAAAAAGCTCTGGAAGGAAAATTACAGCTGGAAGATTAAAAAAATCAAAGAGGCCGTGAGTGAAACGAGCGGACAGATCCTGACATATGAAGGCAAACCGATTGAAGCCCAATTCTTCTCCACGGCAAACGGGTATACCGAAAGCTCGGAAGAAGTGTGGTCCAATGCCATGCCATATTTAAAAAGTGTTGAAAGCCCATGGGATGTTGGTACGCCTAAGTACCAGGCGCAAAAAGAGATTACGGTGGCAGAATTCGAAGCAAAGCTTGGCGTAAAGCTGCCTGCTGACAATACGATCGGGACCGTTATTGAAAGAACGGCCGGTAAGAGGGTCGGCAAGGTGGATATTAACGGCAAGGTTCTGGAAGGCACGACGATACGCACAGATCTCGGGCTGAGGTCCACCGACTTCACATGGGAGCGCAAGGGCAATAATATTGTCATCACCACCAAAGGGTTCGGCCACGGTGTCGGGATGAGCCAATACGGGGCAAACGGGATGGCAGCAGAAGGGAAAACCTTCAAGGATATCGTCACATACTATTATAAAGGCGTCGAAATTGCCTCGGCCGATCAGGCATTGACGAAAATAACCGCAAAAAAATAGGACCGGGGTCTGACCCCAGTCCTATTTTTTTATATTCTCTATTCTTTTTAAGAAGCTGGCAAGCAGCTTGAAGCGTCCGCCGAACCTGGCCTGATAGACAAAATAATAAGCCGCAGCTACGCCAATCCAGTCCTTGGCCACATCGATCAGCGAAGAAGACCGTGCCGGGATGAAGGATTGATGAATTTCGTCTGTCACGCCGTACAGGGCGGCAATGACCGCGAGGATGATATTGAGCTTTTTAGTAAAAGAGCCTCCTGTTAAAAAGGCAAGCACCAAAAGGGTATAAAGGATGGCAAACTCTATCAGATGCATGGATTCCTTCAGGAAGCTGTCGACCTTTGAATCAGGCAGGGCGACGACAGCATCAGCCGGCATGCTCGATAAAAACCAGATCAGACCCATATATAAGAGGGGCAAAATTCGTATGATCCACTTCATTATTTTTCTCCTTAGAATTATTTTGATCTTTCATGCATAAAGCGGAAAGCTTTGTCGAAAAATAAGCATTAAAAATTTTTTTCACGGTATGTATATAAAACCCTCAATCTGTTCAGAATGATTGCTGAGGTGATGATAAATGAGAGAGGAAGAAAAGCAACGATCTTCTCAAGATTCAGGTTTCAAGCGCTTTATGAAAAAAAGGTGGGCATTCCCGGCTATCTATCTGGCGAGCGCAGCAATCATTCTAACCGCGGTTCTTTGGTATCAAAACTCGAACAATGCGTCTGATGAGTATGATTACAGCGATACTGATGTTGCCGAGAAGAAATACGATGAGCCATCAGTAGAAGTAACCCGCTCAATGGAAAACTTCGTAATGCCGGTAGCCAACCAGGATTCAGTCGAAATCCAAAAGCAGTTCTATGATTACACAGGCAAGAAAGAAGAACAGGAAGCAGCATTGGTTTTCTACAATAACACGTACCATCCAAACACTGGAATTGATATCGCCCAAAAAGATGGCGAATCCTTCGAAGTGAAAGCAGCCCTAAGCGGAACTGTTACAAGAGTGGATGAAGATGCGCTGTTAGGAAATGTCATCGAAATCGAGCATGACAAAGGTATTGTAACACAATATCAATCTGTTACAGATGTAAGTGTAAAGCAAGGCGACCAGGTTGAACAAGGACAAGCTCTTGCAAAAGCAGGCCAAAGCCTATTTAACGAAGAAGCAGGCGTCCATGTACACTTTGAAATCCGCAAAGACAATGTACCTGTCAACCCGCTTGACTACTTCAATAAGCCATTAAGCGCGCTACAGGAAGCTGCCCCGACCGATAACACAGGTGCAGCCGACGACAGCGGTGCCGCTGAAGAAAATGACAGCGATGCAGCAGCTGAAGGTGAAGAAGCAGACGATGCCGCAACTGGAACAGAAGAATCAGCAGATGAGAAAAAAGCTGCTGAAGACGATAAAGCAGCAGAAGATAAAGAAGACGAAAATGCAGGCGAAAAAGAAGATCAGGACAAAAACAATTCCGGAGATCAGGAAGAAGAGTCCACAGATTCATCTGACGCCAGCCTGAACAACGAAAACGCTTAATAAGAATGAAAAGGCCCGCCGTGATGATGGCGGGTTTTTTCGTTGTGGATGAGGGGTTGGTTTTTAGGCGGGGCTGGCTGCTCGGTCGATGGGGCTGGTTGCTCTCTGAGGCTAGTTGCTAATAAAAAGGAAAAGTTGCTAATATATGGAAAAAGTTGCTAATAAACTCAAAAAGTTGCTAATAAACGAAATCCCCGGCTCCTCCAATGGTCAATTACACTCAAAATCCCCCCTCTTTCATCTAAACACTGTACTCCCCAACCAAAACTATACCCAGAATACTCACTCATTCATAATTTTTCGACATCTCCCCCTTTTCTCTGGTATAATATTTCGCAAGGCGAAGGTTTTGCCTAGCTGGTGCCTGGCACCGTCAATAGAGGGGGAAAAGAATTTGTCTTCAAATCTTACATATCCATATCAGTCACAGCGGATGGCTTCAATTGCGCGGAATGGGATGGTTGCGACCTCCCAGCCCCTTGCTGCCCAGGCTGGGCTCGACATAATGAAAAAAGGCGGCAATGCCATTGATGCGGCAATCGCAACGGCTGCCTGCCTGACGGTCGTGGAGCCGACCTCAAACGGGATCGGCGGCGATGCTTTTGCGCTTGTATGGACAAATGATTCGCTGTACGGCTTGAACGGAAGCGGACCGTCCCCGCAGAGCATCAGTATTGATAAGGTGAAGGAAAAGGGTCATGAAACCATGCCATCACATGGCTGGGTCCCTGTCACCGTTCCTGGTGCTCCTTCTGCATGGGCAGAGCTGTCCAAGCGGTTTGGCCGCCTTCCTTTGAAAGAGGTGCTCCAGCCGGCCATCGACTATGCACGTTATGGCTACCCTGTATCCCCGATTCTCGGGAAATATTGGACAGGTGCACATAAAATTTATAAAAAGCGCTTTACCGGCCCTGAATATGAAGAATGGTTCAAGGTGTTCGCGCCGAATGGCAAAGCTCCGGAAATCGGTGAAATGTGGAAGTCTGAAGATCACGCAAGAACGCTCGAAGCGATTGCAGAAACGAACGCTGAAAGCTTCTACCGCGGCGAACTCGCCGATAAGATTGCCAAGGCATCCGAAGAGGGCGGAGGCTTCCTTTCCAAAGAGGATCTGGAAGGCTATAAAGCTGAATGGGTGGACCCGATTTCCGTTAACTACCGCGGCTACGATATTTGGGAAATCCCGCCGAATGGCCAAGGGCTGGTAGCACTGATGGCCCTGAATATTTTAAAAGGCTATGAATTTACCCATCGTGAAGACGCTGAACAGCTCCATCTGCAGCTGGAAGCGATGAAGCAGGCGTTTACAGACGGCAAAACTTATATTACCGATCCTGCCTTCATGAAAACGAAGGTGGAGGATATGCTTTCTGAAAGCTATGCAGAAGCCTCCCGCAGGAAAATTACAGGCGAAGCGCGCCTCCCAGAGCCGGGCTCCCTGCCAAAAGGCGGCACTGTCTATCTGTCTACTGCGGATGGGGAAGGCAATATGGTTTCGTTTATCCAGAGCAATTATATGGGCTTTGGATCAGGTGTGGTGGTGCCAGGCACCGGGATCGGCCTGCAGAACCGGGGGCATGATTTCTCCCTTGATCCGGGCCACGAAAATGCTCTTGCACCAGGCAAGAAGACCTATCATACGATCATCCCTGGCTTCATTACAAAAGGCAGTGACGCAGTGGGGCCGTTCGGTGTAATGGGCGGATACATGCAGCCGCAGGGCCATGTGCAGGTTGCCATGAACATGATCGACTTCAAGCTGAATCCGCAGGCCGCTCTTGATGCACCGCGCTGGCAGTGGATTGAAGGCAATAAAATAGAGGTTGAATATACAATGCCAAACCATCTTGTGAAGCAGCTTGCCGCCAAAGGGCACGAAATCAAGGTGGCCCACGATTCAGGCGGCTTCGGACGCGGGCAGGTCATCACCCGCAACCCGGAAACAGGCGTACTGACAGGCGGAACAGAGCCGCGCACAGATGGAACGATTGCCAGCTGGTAAAGGAGGATCATAATGAAGAAACTGCTTTTAACAGGCTTTGAGCCTTTTTTGGAATTTCCGATCAACCCGACAGAAAAGGTCGTTGAAGCCCTGAACGGAACAAAGATCGGAGACTATGAAATTACAGGAGTCCTTCTTCCTGTCGACTTTAAAGAATCACCGGTTAAAATACTGGAAGCCTACCATGAGCACCAGCCGGATGCTGTCATCTCACTCGGGCTTGCGGGAGGCAGGAACAGCATCACACCAGAGCGGATCGCCATCAACTGCCGCGACGGCGAACCTGACAACAGCGGAGCAAGATTGAAAGATTCGCCGATCGATGAAGAAGGGCCGGACGGCTATTTCTCCACTCTTCCAATCAGGAAGATGGTCAACAGATTAAAAGAGAACGGTCTGCCGGCTGAAATCTCCAATACAGCAGGAACATACTTATGCAATAATGTCATGTACACCATCCTGCATGAAATAAAGAAGAGCGGGAGGGAGATCCCGGCTGGATTCATTCACATTCCGGCCTCCCACCAGCTCGCTGCCAAAAGCAAACGCAGCCTGCCAAGCTGGTCTGACAGCGATTTGCAGGATGCAGTGAAACTGATGATAGAAGAGCTGGTATAAGATAAGTTGCAGGCTCAGCCAATTGGCTGGGCTTTTTCTTTCGTCATAATTGCTTATTGGATTTTCTGTAAGAAATTTGAACCTCCTCACTTCACTGAGGCGTCTAAGAATGAGAAAGGGGGACTAAAGTTGAACCAACAGGATATACGGGAAGTTGATTTGGACAATATCATCACCGGTATTATGAAAAGTTACGGAACAGAGCTCTCCATCTTGGCTTACTCATATGTCAAGGACGTAGAAGTTTCAAAGGATATCATTCAAAACGTTTTTATAAAATGCTATACCCATTACCATACATTCGAAAAGCGTTCTTCCATTAAGACATGGCTCTATAGAATCACAATCAATCAATGTAAAGACTATTTGAAGTCACAGTATATCAGGAGGATGTTCCTCCAAAACAGCACGATGAAACAGGCAAGCTATCATACGCCTGAAACCATCACGATAGACAAATTGGATGACGAACAAGTCGTGGCAGAAATTATGAGCTTAAGCAAAAAGTACCGTGAAGTTCTTATTTTGCGGTATATCCATGAACTAGAGTCCAGGGAAATTGCTGAGGTTCTATCTGTTTCCGTGGAAACAGTAAAAACGAGGATCCGAAGAGGGAAAAATAAGCTGCTGCCTAAATTAAGGGAGGAATTTCTTTATGACTAGGAAAAGATCCTTGGAACAGGCATTTATAAAAAAATATGGGGAGAACCTCAATTTTTCAGACACTGATATGCAGGAAGTTTTGCAGAAAGCGCAAGGCCAGCCGCCAAAGTCAGCCAGGAAGAAAATGAAGTTTGGTCCGCCGCTCATCATGATAGCAGCGCCTTTGATTGCCGTTTTCCTGCTCCTAAGTTACAACATTCTGCCGACAAAAGAAAATCAGGATTCGCCAGATACAGAGAAGGCCATTAATGAGACAGACGAAGACCAGAAATTATTTGGTGATATTGGAATTCAGCGGGCCAAAAAGGAAGGTCTTTTTACAAAGATTGATCAGACTGTTGAAAAAGATGGAACAAGCATTACCCTGCATGAGTTCTTGTATGATGGGACCCGGTTGGCGATTGTATATTCTATCGCTGGAGAGAATATAGAGGACAAACTAGGTTATCCTTTATTGCCTGAATTTAATTTATCTGTAGATGGAAAACCATACATGGAATATTCAGCAGGGAATTCTTTTACAGATGAGAAAGATAAATATTTATATGAGTTTCATTTGTATGGGAATTTGCCTGAGGAGTTTAATCTCGGGATAGATGCAATGATTCTGGGAGAGAAAGGTACAAAAATGAGCTTTGATTTTCCAGTGGAAAAAGCAGGAGAGGATTACTACTCAGCCAGTCCTAATAACACAGTAGAAAATGGCGAAGTTAGTATGACTCTTAATAAAGTCTCATTTGCTCCAAGCGGAACCCAAGTGGTAATAACTATGAGGGAATCAATGGAAAAATATAATGCTAAAAACGGTTCCTATGTTTTTGATATCAAAGACCAGGATGATAAAGGCGTTGCTCATCTGATCTCTGGCGCCACCGGGGGCAGCCAAGAGGAGGGTATGTTTTCCGAGGAGTTCAATGAATATTTTGAGCCTGCAGAAAGTCAGCCAAAGTCCCTGACAATCACACCATATTTAAGGACTTTTGGAGAGGCCAGTTATAACGAAAAGCCGCTTAAAGAGAAGCTGCCTTTTTATCTTGAACAAGATTCCTATGGGGGAGTTGAGATTTCCAATGTTAAACAAAAAGAGGGAGAGGTTTGGATATATTATCAGCCTGAAGGCGAGCTGAAGGGAATGGGAACCACCCCGATTCTAACAGACAAGTCTTCAGGAAAATCAATAAGGGGAATCAATCAGAAAGCTGCTGAAGGCTATGTAGTAAAATTTAAAACTCCTTTGCCAGCTGAAGAGTTAATGGTAAGTGTTCTAGAGAGAGATATAACAAAGCTGGAAGGGCTGGAGTTACAAGTAGATCTAGATTAACAGTGAAAAGGTGTCCTCAATGAAATGGACACCTTTTTGATTTGAAGAAATATGTCTGTGGAAATATCTTGACCCCAAGAGAGTTTCAAGTGATAATATAGTTAAAATTTTCATAAAATTTAGTCTTTTATTTTCACCAGTATGGGGGGATCTACTTGCCGACTCTTATTATTGTGCTGCTCTTGACAGCATTCTGCCTCTTTCTGGCATTGCGCCAAAAGAAAACTATCTTCCTTGCGATTCCTTTTCTAGGGATATTCGTTTACTTCCTCGTACAAATCATCCTGGTCCCTGCGCCTTTTCTCGATACCATCAAGTTTATTTTCAGCCTCAGCTGATCCGGACCTGCCTTCTTTAAGGCGGGCCGATTAGAATATAACTCTTTAATAAGGAGGGAATCGAGCCGGTAAATGAATACGCTTCCAAATGAGGGGAAATCCATTAATTGCGAGGTGCAAAGGTTTGAAAAAAATTGATAAGGCAACGGCAGACAGTTATTTTCGCGAAAAAACGAGAAACATGATCATCTATTTTGCTATCTGGTTCATCGTCTCCTACGGTGTCGTGCTATTTGCAGAGCCGCTCAGTGAAATAACGATCAATGGCTTCCCGTTCCATTATTTCATGGGTGCACAGGGAGCTGTCATCACGTTTATCATTCTATTATTTGTGAATGCGAAACTTAGTGATTCAATTGACCGCAAATATGGGATTGATGAGGATAAAAACGAACAGATCAGCTCAGGGAAGGTGCTGGACCACTAAAATGCTTTTGTGTAGATAGAAACCTTTTAAGGGGGATTACATGGATACACAGTTTTTGGTCTCATTATCAATTATTCTGGCTACATTTGCTTTATATATTGGCATTGCGGTCTATAATAAGGCGCGTGCCACCTCAGATTTCTATGTGGCAGGGCGCGGTGTCCCGCCGATTTTCAATGGAATGGCCATCGGTGCCGACTGGATGAGTGCAGCTTCCTTTATCGGGATGGCCGGGACGATCATGCTTCTCGGCTACGACGGCCTAGCCTATATTATGGGCTGGACGGGCGGCTATCTGCTCCTGACGTTCCTGTTGGCGCCCCAGCTGCGAAAGTACGGGCGCTATACCGTTCCGGAATTCATCGGCGACCGCTATAACAGCCATACAGCAAGGGTCATAGCCGCAATTTGTACAATCGTCATCTCATTTACCTATTCAATCGGCCAGCTGTCAGGCTCGGGCGTAGTAATCGGCCGTTTGTTTGAGATCGATGCCAAGCTCGGTACTATGATCGGTGTTGTACTGATCGCCTTTTATGCCGCATTCGGCGGGATGAAGGGAATCACCTGGACACAGGTGGCCCAGTATATCATTCTGATTATTGCCTATCTCATCCCGGTCATCTTCATGTCCCTGCAGCTTACCAATAATCCGCTTCCCTGGATTTCTTATGGAGAGCTCGTCGGCAAGATGGGTGAGCTTGATAGGGAGCTTGGGATCTCTGAATACTTCGCTCCATTTACGAACGGGACTAAATGGCAGTTCCTTGCCCTCATGTTTACCTTAATGGCGGGTACAGCAGGACTCCCGCACGTTATTGTCCGCTTCTACACGGTATCTACAATGAAGGCGGCCCGCTGGTCAGGGGCCTGGGCTTTGCTCTTCATCGGATTGCTTTATCTTTCTGCACCGGCTTATGCTGCTTTCTCCCGTTTCATCCTGATGACAAAGGTTGCCGGCAGCAGCATCAGCGAGCTCCCGGCCTGGACCAAAACATGGGTCGACACAGGAAAGCTGCAGCTTGCCGATGGCAATGGGGACGGCATTCTGCAGTGGAGTGAACTGATCATCTCTAATGATATCGTCGTCATGGCTACACCGGAGATTGCCAATCTTGGTGTATTCGTCATCGGCCTTGTTGCCGCCGGTGCTATGGCAGCGGCCCTGTCAACAGCAGGCGGGCTGATGATCGCCATTTCATCTTCATTTGCACACGATATTTTCTATCGGGTCTGGAAGCCTAATTCTACTGAAAAAACCAGGCTCAGTGTTGCCCGCTGGTCCATTGTGGTCGCCACGCTTCTGGCAGGCCTGATCGCCTTGAATCCTCCGGGAGCCATTACCCAGATTGTCGCCTGGGCATTCGCTCTGGCTACAGGAACCTTCTTCCCGGCGCTCGTTCTTGGTGTCTGGTGGAAACGTTCCAATGCAAAAGGGGTCATCTCCGGTCTCCTTGTCGGTCTGGGAGTGACCCTGGCTTATATCTTTGCCGCAAAATACGGCGGCTTCACTATCCTGGGCATTATCGATACAGGAGCGGGCGTCTTTGGGGCAGCAGCAGCCTTCTTGACCAATATCATTGTATCGAAGGCCACCGAGGCCCCATCCAAAAAGATTCAGGAGGAAGTAATCAATCTGCGCTATCCTGAACAGATGATTTATAAAGATGGGGAAGTATGGATGGATGAGGGGAAATCCAAATCCGTTTAACAGATTTCTAATAAGGCTGTGCGGCTCTCTCTTTTTAGAGAAGCTGTACGGCTTTTTTTGCGCCTATCGACAAATTTCTCGGGAAATATTATTTTTTCATAGAAACAAGTGCGCCGTCTTTATAGGCAATAGATACTTTTTGGCCTGAGAGCTTCTGATAGTCCTGGGCGGTTCCATACGCCACTTTTAAAGCCACATATCCGTCCTCAGTCTTAAATTCCACTGTGAAGTTATCTGCTGCCCCAACTACTTGTGCATCTACATAAAGAGTTTCCTCATGAATGATCAGTCTCTGGCCGATCAAGAGGAAATTGCTGTTCAGGCCGTTAAGCCTTTTGATCGTCTCTATCGGGGTCTGGAAACGCTGAGACAGCTCCCAGAGAGTGTCTCCTGCCTGCACAGTATAGACGGAAACATCTGCACGTGTCTTCCGGTCAGATGCCGGTGGTTCTGCCGTTCTGTCTGCTTCAGGTATCTTCAATTCCTGCCCTGGAAAAATAAGATTAGCATTAAGCTTATTTGCTGTTTTCAGCTCAGAAACAGAAACGTCATAGGTTCTTGCGATTTTATAAAGTGAATCTCCCTTTTTCACGCTGTATACCGTTTGTTCCTCGGCCGCTGCATAGCTGGTGCCAGCCGCCATAAAAGAAGACAAAGTCATGGCCGCTGACAGGGAAATGGCAGCACCCTTCTTTTTGCCTTTGTGCTTGTCTTTTTTCCTGCTTGCTTCTATACGTTCCTTTCTCGTCATCGTAATTGTATGTTCCATTGATTAACCCGCCTTTTTATATGGTTTGGATAAGTTTGGATGTGTAACCAAATTTATGAACGCTGAGCCAGAATTCATTTTATGGTAATCAATACCCTCCGGCAATAGGGATAAACTCATGAATAAATGCGGGGCTCTATCCTGCTGGAAGCACTATTCTTTTTCCTGCATAGGAGGATTTATGCCCAGTTCTGAGCAGATTATCTCTGAAAATATAGAGCAAAATGATTAAAGGTTTTCCTATTAAGAGGAGCAGGTGGATAAAAGATAGACAATTCACGCAGGGCAGAAACACCCAGAGAAATGTCGGGTTATGTCGAAAAAAGGTTATTTCGCCCTTCATAGCCCAAGGGACAAAGGGAGGAGGAATCTGGATGGTATCTCCAGAGGAGACTTATAAGAGAATAGTGAATGTCCGATTTTTCAAATAATTTCAGGTGTGCCTTGTCCTTATTGCCGTAATCGTGCATATAATCTCAACCAAGCTAATAAACTGTTACAAACCTTACACAAAAGAGAGAGTATGAGGTGCAGAGTCGTTTTGACACCAACAAAGAGCAGGCCCCAAAGGACATGTTTATTCCCTGCAGTATTAGAGAGCACAGCTTTCTGCCGCAAAAAAAGCCGAATCTACCAGCTGTTGTATCAGAATGTGCGGAATGGAGAATTTCGAAAAAGCGAAACGGGTCTCATTTTACACTCCTCACAACCAATTTAGGGAGGGCGAGTGGTGTGCACGATTACATCAAAGAGAGAACTATCAAGATTGGAAAGTATATCGTGGAGACGAAAAAAACAGTTCGCGTGATTGCGAAAGAGTTTGGCGTATCCAAAAGTACAGTCCATAAAGATCTGACAGAAAGGCTTCCTGAAATCAATCCTGATCTTGCAAACGAAGTAAAGGAAATACTTGATTACCATAAATCGATCCGCCACCTGCGCGGGGGAGAAGCAACAAAAATGAAATACAAGAAAGAGGAACTGGAAGGCGAGCCTGTTCAGTAGGCTATGAATTGAATATGAGAGAGGAAGAAAGCGCAGCCGACAGGATTTGTGCTTTTTTCTGCTTTATTGGAAATTTAGCGACAAATTTTGCGGGAATGCTACATAATTTTTACAAAATGTTTCTAGTTATGGTTTGATTGTGATAAAATAAACAATTAGGATAGAACTTGGAAAAAAATATTTTGCAGCTTCGTCAGCCGCCGAAACCTTGAATTGGAAAGGCTTCCTTAATGGAAGGATTTGCGGCGGTTTAAAGCTATTGCATAAAGGCCGCCTGGCCGAACCTGCTTGGCAGCTTCCGCCAAAAAGCAGGATAGGCGCAGGAGGCATCCATAAAAAATATGAAGCAGCGGCAACTGGCCAGCCAGGAAAAATCGTTATTGACTTCATTCAGGAGCCGGAAGCCCGCGCTGGCTAAGTGCAGGGAGGAAAAAAAGTAAAATGTTTGCTAGAGATATTGGAATTGACCTGGGTACTGCCAATGTACTGATTCATGTAAAAGGCCGGGGAATTGTGTTGAATGAGCCATCTGTAGTGGCGATTGACAGGAACAATAATAAAGTGCTGGCTGTCGGCGAAGAAGCGCGCCGCATGGTAGGGCGTACGCCCGGCAATATTGTCGCCATCCGCCCGCTGAAGGACGGCGTCATCGCCGACTTTGATGTGACTGAAGCTATGCTGAAGCATTTCATCAACAAATTGAATGTAAAAGGATTCTTATCCAAGCCGCGCATCCTGATCTGCTGCCCGACCAATATTACAAGCGTCGAACAGAAAGCAATCAAGGAAGCTGCCGAAAAAAGCGGCGGCAAGAAAGTCTACCTTGAGGAAGAGCCGAAGGTCGCTGCAATCGGCGCGGGCATGGACATCTTCCAGCCGAGCGGAAACATGGTTGTCGATATCGGCGGAGGAACTACAGATGTAGCTGTTCTTTCAATGGGCGATATCGTTACATCTTCTTCCATCAAGATGGCCGGCGACAAATTTGATGCCGAAATCCTCAACTACATCAAGCGTGAGTACAAGCTTCTGATCGGTGAGAGGACTGCTGAAAACATCAAGATCAATATCGCAACTGTATTCCCGGATTCGAGGGATGAAGAAATCGATATCCGCGGCCGTGACATGGTATCAGGCCTGCCAAGGACGATCACAGTCCGTTCCGGCGAAATCGAACAGGCTCTCCGCGAATCCGTCGCGGTCATCGTTCAGGCTGCCAAAACAGTCCTGGAAAGGACACCGCCTGAGCTCTCAGCCGACATCATCGACCGCGGTGTCATTCTCACAGGAGGCGGAGCCCTTCTGCATGGCATCGACATGCTGCTGGCAGAAGAGCTTAAAGTGCCGGTCCTTGTGGCTGAGAACCCGATGGATTGCGTAGCAATCGGAACCGGCATCATGTTGGACAATATCGATAGACTGCCTAAGAGAAGATTGGGTTAATGTATAAAGCGCGCGGGCTGATCCGTGCGCTTTTTTCTATGGCCTGGATAGCGGGACCCAGGCTCTTTTAATGGAATGTGCAGAAGTTTGAGTTTTTTAGGGAGCAAAGCTGTGATTTAGACATTTTTTTTAGGGGAAACTTCCAAAATCCAGTCGCATTTTCACTGATGTACATTTATCCTGATTAATAATTCCATATTTATTTATAATCATTCCAATTTCTTAGATGATAATTCCAAATTCATAAATAATAATTCCGCATACAGCCATATTTATTCCTAACTTCATAAACACCCTAAATATCATCCCTCCCATACTTAAAATCCATTCTTACAGCAAATTCCACAGTTTTTTTCATATATTGACACTTTTTTGCAAAAATCTGCTGTTTCTTCCGCGGATTTTTTTTATAATAGAGAGTAGCGTATTATAATTATCTGTCCCTTTTGATGGTGGAAATGATGCCTGGTCCATACCGGGCAATATATAGAGGTGGAACATGTTCAGAGGTTTTTATACTGTGGCATCCGGAATGCTTTCCCAGCAGCGGAAGACGGAGATGCTGACAAATAATATGGCAAATGCCAATACACCCGGGTTCAAAGCAGATCAGGCTTCCATGAGGGCATTTCCGGAAATGCTTCTCCAAAGTGCGGGCCAATATAGCCTGCCGGTTGAGAAAGGCTATAAAGTCCCAGTCAATCAGCCGATCGGGCCGATTAATACAGGTGTATATATGCAGGAAGCAATGGCAAACTTCCTGCAAGGGGATATTAGGGAAACCAATCAAAAAACGGATCTCGCACTAGTTGATCTGGCGATGCCGATTAATGAAGCCGGAATTGCCGGTTCGGCTTTCTTTAAAGTAGAAGGAGCTGACGGGCAGGTAAGATATACCCGTAATGGCGATTTTACTTTGGATGGGGAAGGCTTTCTCACAACATCGTCAGGACAGTATATATTGGATGATGGAGACAACAGAATCCAGCTCGCAAGTGATCAATTCACGGTTGATGAAGCCGGCAGGATTACTGGCGCCAACGGGGAAACCGGCATCATCGGCATTGCTTTTGCGGCGGATCCGCAAAGGCTGATTAAAGAGGGTGGCGGGCTTTACCGCACCGATGACGGAAATCCTCTTGAAAATGCAGCAGGCAACCCGGACGCCGGCTTCCAGCTGAAGCAGGGCTTCCTTGAAGGTTCAAATGTGGATTCCAGCAGGACAATGACAGACATGCTGACTGCATACAGATCTTTCGAAGCAAATCAAAAAGTGCTCCAGGCATATGATAAAAGCATGGAAAAAGCCGCAAATGAAATCGGCAGGGTCGGATGATGGCCGTAAGAAACTTTAAATCCCTAAAAGGGGGAGTTCGATGAGCAGGATTATGATCACAGCGGCCAATACAATGGCACAGCTTCAAAAACAAATGGATATTACAAGCCATAATATGGCCAATATAGATACAGTCGGCTATAAGCGCAGAGAAGCGAGCTTTTCGGATCTGATGGTCCAGCAATTTGCGAACCAGCCGAATTCGCCTGATGAAAACAGGCTGACTCCTGATGGTCTCCGGATGGGGACAGGAGCGATGCTGGCACAGTCCCAGGCTGTAATGAATCAGGGCAGCATCAAGGAAACAGGCCGCCAGCTTGACACAGCCTTTACAAAGGAAAATCAGCTGTATAAGGTCCTTGTCCAGACGGATGCAGGTGCAGCCGTTCAATATACCAGAGATGGCTCTTTTTACCTGTCTCCGGTTTCTGAAACAGAAAGCATGCTTGTGACAGGTGCAGGTCATGCGGTCCTGGATGAAAACGACAGCCCGATTTACATCAGCAGCCAGTCAGGGGAATTCCGGATCACAGAAAATGGCCTCCTTGCCGCGATGGACGGAAATGGCAATGAACAGACTTTCAGCCTTGGGATTGTCCAGGTCAATAAACCGCAGTTCCTGGAGCAGCAGGGGGGCAATCTGTTTGCACTTGCCGCAGGAGCAGCGGGTAATGAAGTGATGACAGATCTTGCAGGCGCCCTAAGAGGGCAGGCAGCTGTCCAGCAGAGGGCCCTTGAGCAATCGAATGTGGATTTGCAAAAAGAAATGACCGATCTGATCAGTACACAGCGGGCCTATCAGTTCCAGTCACGGGCCATTTCAATGGCAGACCAGATGATGGGGCTTGTGAACGGAATCAGGTAAAGGGGATTAAAATCGATGGTAGAGAAGGATAACCAGAAAGCGGCCAGCATGCGTGAGCAAAAGAAAAAGCAAAGATCGGAAGAAAAAACCGCAGGCAAGCGGATCATCCGCATACGCCTTGTCCCAATCTGGCTTCGGATCATTATTGTGCTGATTTTAATTGCCGGAAGCCTTATCCTTGGGACAATCGTGGGATATAGTGTGATGGGCGGCGGGAAACCATCCGAGGTCTTCGAAAAATCCACTTGGTTGCATATCAAGGATTTAGTGATAAAAGAATAATTTTGGCCGGGAAGGGAGTTTACCCTTCCTTTTTTCTGTTCTTTTACAGTACAATAAAGATACATAATACCTATTATTAGTAGGAGGTACTAAATTATGCTGGATATAAACCAAATCAAAGAAATCATCCCCCACCGCTATCCTTTCTTGCTCGTGGACCGCATCCTTGAGGTTGAAGAGGCGCAGAGGGCAATCGGAATTAAAAATGTGACGGCGAATGAGGAATTCTTCAACGGGCATTTCCCGGACTACCCGGTTATGCCTGGAGTGCTGATTGTTGAAGCTTTGGCGCAGGTCGGTGCCGTAGCCATGCTCAAAAAAGAGGAAAACCGCGGGCGTCTCGCCTTCTTCGCTGGCATAGACAACTGCCGTTTTAAAAGACAGGTAAAGCCGGGCGACCAGCTCCGCCTTGAAGTTGAGATGACACGTGTAAGAGGAGCCATCGGAAAAGGGAAAGGCACCGCAACAGTAGATGGGGAGCTTGTCTGTGAAGCAGAGCTGACGTTTGCCCTTGGAGATAAGCAGGAATAAATGATGAGAATGTCCGGAATGCCGGGCATTCTTTTTTAATATTTAGGTACTTATTAATTGTAAGTCTTGTGGATCATTATCAATTCCTGATCCACGTGCAGCAGCTGCACCAATGTCACAAGCCAAACCTATCAAAAAGGCAAAGAACGCCTTTCCGGGAGGATTGTCTTGTGCTTGTGGGGGGTGATCAAGGCGCTTGCGCTTTTGTTAATGTGCCAAAAAACAAACTAACACGTTTAGCTTGTCCCATATACGTGTATGTATATAATATCCTGGCCAGCTGGTGACAACTTGCATATAAAAATCCCCCTAAAATAATTTTTTATATGCAAGTTGTTTCTTTTTTTGGACATCATATGAAAAGACCAAGGTCAATATAAACAACCAGAAGGGAGCTTTTTACTTATGAAGAAAAGGCTTTTAACATTAATTGGCGGATCGGTGCTTTCAGCTATGGTATTGGCAGGATGCAATAATGACCAGGAGCCGCCTCCGGAAGACGATAACACGCCGCCTGTTGAAGAAGGCGACATGAACGGAGAAAACGGCGACATGAATGGCAATAACGAAGACAATGGCAATATCAGCGAAGATGACAACGGCGTTATCGACGATAATGGCGAAAACGGCGACATCAACACTGACGAAGACAAGGATATGATGGAAGATAATAATGATCCTGGTGAAGACGCGGTGGAAGACGATCTTGACATGCAGGATGACGATAATAAAGATAAATAATGAATGAGAAGGGCAGGGGAACCTGCTCTTTTTTATACAAAAAAAGGAAGCCCGTTCAGGAGCTTCCTATTTCTTTGCTGCTGCCAGTCTTGGCTTGCTTTTCATTTTATTTTTAAATTCAGTGACGAGTGCCTCTCCATCCAATCCCTGCTGTACCAGGTCACCGAGAAGCAGCTCTGCATAATCGCTTTTTGTTCTTCTTAAGCTTCCTTGAAGAAGGATGCTGATATGGTTTTCCAACTCTTTCACAGAAGAAACAGTGGTGATAAAGGCAGCCGGATCGTTCTCTTTCTTCGTGATAACAGCCTGGACGGTCAATTCTTGGTTAGCGTCTTCCGCCGCGTTGAAATAGTCGAGATAAGTTTTGCTGATATATGCTTCGATCAGCCAGTTGCTTAAATCATCCTCTTTATTAATGATCAAGCCATCATCAAGCGCAATATCCTTCAAGCCTTCTTCTTCAACAATCTGCAGGGAGATCAACTTAAATGTCTTCATTATCATTGCCTCCGTTCTGATTTTATAGTTCTTGCTAAAATTATAGCACAGCCCACTTTGAAAGCGAATTTTGTCCATGTCGAAAAATAATGGCCGCGGCTCCTAAAATTCATTTTTATATGGAGAAGATGACCTGAAATTTCAATTTCAACTATCCAAAAGAGCCTCCGAGCGGTAAAAGTGCCCCACAAATGCCGGTTTCCGGCTTTTTACCATTTCCTGCACAGCCTGTAATATAACATTATCAAATAGAGAGGAGATGAGAAATGATCAATCAAGTGATTCTGGTAGGAAGGCTGACAAAAAGCCCTGAGCTGAAGATTACCCCGGGCGGTACATCGGTTGTAAATGTCACAGTGGCAGTCAACAGGCAATTCAAGAACCAGAAGGGCGAAATAGAGGCTGATTTTGTCCAATGCACATTATGGGAAAAAACAGCCGAAAACACTGCTCAGTACTGCCAAAAAGGTTCCTTGATTGGCATAACAGGCCGGATTCAGACAAGGAACTACGAAAGCCAGGAAGGAAAGCGGGTGTATGTGACAGAGGTTATGGCCGATTCGGTCCGCTTCCTTGAACAAAAACGGGATATTAGCAGCCAAAAGGAGGCGGCGAAGGTTTGAGCACAGTTCAAAACCTGGAAGCACTCATAGAAATGCTGATCAAAATGACTGGCAGGTCCAATGAAAGGATAGGTCAGCTGGAAAAAAGGATTGAACAGCTTGAATTTGTCCTCCGCCAAATGCCGCAAGAGAATCTTCAAACTCAAAAAATCCGCCGAATCCATTAATTAACACCTCTTATCCACGCACTACAACCTCATTAGAAAAAATCAATCTAATCCCCACTTCCCACATTTTCCGGTGATATTCGCCGGATTTTTCTTTTTTAGTGAGCAATGCTGTCGGAATTTGTTTCGGAAGTCGAACAAATAAGCCTATAGGACTAGCATAAAGCGAACACAATCGTGACTATTTCCCCTTAATAACCTTTTTTCCGATATGGTAACTTTATGTAGTATTAGAAAAATTCTGAATAAACTTACCGCTTAAGGGGGAAAAGCATGAAGTCGACCAAAAGGCTATTGGCTATTTTATCTTTATTTTTCTTAATGTTTTCAAGCTCGGTGTCTGCAGCCGCTGTGCCTGAAAAATCAAAGAGCACAAAAGGGCAGCAGAACCAGAAAACGATCCAGCAGATCAAAAAGGCTGAATTGGACAAGCAGTACAAAGACACTGACATTGTCCGTGTTATCGTAGAAATGAAATCGGAGCCTGCGATTCTTGTTGCACAAAAGCAGAACAAGCGCTATAAAGAGCTGCCTGATGCAACAAAAACACAGCTTAAGAACGAGAAGCTGACTGAACAGCAGGCGGTCAAAAATAAAGCAAAGCAAAACCGGGTAAAGCTTATTGAGCATGAAAGCTTTACAACGGTTGTCAACGGCTTCAGCGCCGAAATGATGTACGGGGATATCGAAAAGGTCGAAGAACTGGCCGAAGTCTCTGATGTACAGGTAGTTAATGAATATACACGCCCGGAAGAAAAGCCGGACATGGTATACAGCAAGGAGCTGGTCCAGGCACAGGAAGCCTGGAGGGAATATGGCTTCAAGGGAGAAGGCATGATTGTCGGTGTCATTGATACGGGGATGGACCCGAACCACCGCGACATGGTACTTTCCTCTGAAACGAAAGAAGAATTGACAAAGTCCAAAGTCAATAAATTCGTGAAGAACAATGCACTTAAAGGAAAGTACTATACCGAAAAAGTGCCTTACGGCTACAACTATATGGATGAAAACAATATCATCGGCGATATCGGCCCTGATGCCTCTATGCACGGAATGCACGTGTCAGGTACAGTCGGCGCCAATGGCGATGAAGAAAACGGCGGGATCAAAGGGGTTGCCCCTGAAGCACAGATCCTCGCTTTGAAGGTATTCGGAAATGACCCGAATATGCCTAGCACATACAGTGATATCTATGTAAAAGCAATCGATGATGCCATCGTATTGGGCGCAGATGTACTGAATATGAGTTTGGGCTCTACTGCCGGCTTCGTTTCTCCGGAAGACCAGGAGCAAAAAGCAGTTGAAAGAGCGGTTAACAACGGCATCCTTATGTCCATCTCTGCAGGAAACTCCGCCCACTTCGGAAATGGCTTTGCCAATCCTTGGGCTTCCAACCCTGACGTAGGTGTCTCAGGATCTCCTGGAGTTTCCTATGATTCACTGCAGGTAGCTTCTGTAGAAAATTCTTATATGGACCTTGATGCAGTAAATTATTCATTCGATTCGGAAAGCGGAAAAGCAGCTTTCCTGTCTGCAGGAAGCGTCCATCCGAACAGTCTGGCCACAAAGACATTTGAAGTAGCTTATGGCGGACTTGGAAAGCCAGAAGAGCTTTCTAACGTAGCGGGCAAATATGCCCTCATTAAGCGCGGCGAACTTGCTTTCACTGAAAAGGCATTAAATGCCCAGGCAGCAGGTGCGGTCGGCGTCATCATTTACAACAATGCTGACGGCTACGTCAACATGCAGTCAGACCCTGCCATCAAAATCCCGCAGCTGTTCATGCTGAAACAGGATGGAGATAAGCTCCAGGCTGCCCTTGCAGCAGGAGAGAAGGTAACACTGACGTTCAATGGAGAAAAAGTAAAATCAGCCAACCCGGAAGCAGGCAAAATGAGTGCCTTCACTTCATGGGGTCTGACCCCAAACCTTGATTTCAAACCAGAGATCACGGCGCCGGGCGGCCAGATTTATTCTACGCTTGAAAACAACGAGTACGGAATGATGAGCGGTACTTCCATGGCAGCACCTCATGTTGCCGGCGGTTCTGCACTGATTCTTGAAAGAGTCGATAATGAATTTGTTGTGGAAGGCTTTGACCGTGTCAATATTGCGAAAAACCTTATGATGAACACAGCTAAGCCGATCATCGACCAGGGAACTGTAAATGCGGCATTCGGCTGGGAACTTCCATACTCTCCGCGCCGCCAGGGTGCAGGAATCATGCAACTGAACTCTGCCCTGCAGACTCCGGTAATCGTAACCGAAGCATCAACAGATGAAGCTAAAGTAGCACTGAAAGAAGTAGGAAATACATTTGAATTCACATTGAAAGCGAAAAACTACAGCAATAAGAAAGTGAAGTATGATGTGGCTGCCAATCTCCAGACAGACTTTGCGGCATACGGCGAGTTTGGATGGGCGGCAGACGGCCTTGAAGCACAGAAGATCCTTGATTCTTCCATCAAGGTGAACGGCCAGGATGCAACCACTGTCAATATCCCTGCGAAAGGCATTGCGACCATAAAGGTATCTGTCGATGTGAGCAATGCAAAGGTAGTAGAGCCTTCAATCACTGGCGACTGGGAGACACCGGTAGCTATCGATGAAGTGTTCCCGAACGGCTATTTTGTAGAAGGATATGTAACACTGAAAGACCCTAATGATGTAAATGCCGAACTTACCGTTCCTTATGTTGGATTTAAAGGAGACTGGGACAAGGCACCGATCTTGGATGGAACAAAATATGACGAAAGCTCATTCTATGGAATGGCCGGGGCTGTTTCCGAAAGCGCAGACAACTATAACTATCTGGGCTATAACCCTGTAGAAGATCTTTTCCAGAAAGAAGCCATTGCCATTTCTCCAAACGGGGACAAAGTACAGGATCAGATCATCCCTGTCCTGTCATTCCTGAGAAATGCAAAACAAGCAGATTTTGCCATTACGGATGAAAGCGGCAAAACACTAAGGAAGCTTCGTACAGAGAACAATCTCCGCAAGCATTATTATGACCGCGGCAACGGGTCCAACTATACGCTGAACCCTGCATGGGGCTGGGACGGCAAGCTAAACAATGCCGTTGCGAAGGATGGACAGTACTATTTTGAGATTAAGACAGTAGTAGACTTTAAGGGAGCTGATTGGCAGAGTGTCAGGATTCCTGTAAAAGTTGATACTGTGGCACCAAGTGTGAAAGCGAATCTTGTAGAAGATAACAGCATTGTAAAAATTGAAGCAGCTGACAATGAAAATGGTTCCGGTTTATCCTACCTCGATGTGCTTGTGAATGGAGAAACTATTCTGTCTGAGCCTTTAAGCGGTGATACAGAAGAATTCGAACTTCCGGAAGCATTGGACGAGAAAGAAGAAGTGACAGTTGTTGCATACGATAACGCTGGAAATTCGGCTGAAGCGAAAGCTGAACTCGGTGAAAGCAGCAATGACAAAACTGTTCCATATGTATACCTGGACGAGCCTGCTGCACTAGAAGTCTATAATACAAATGATCTGAATGTATCAGGCACCATTAAAGAAGAATCCGATATGAAGGAATTCACAATCAATGGGCAGGAAGTTGAATTGACTTACAATGAAGAGAAAGAGCAATATGAATTCACTTCAACTCTTCACTTCGAGGACGGTGTCCATTCTTTTGAAGTAAAAGCAACAGACGCTGCTGATAACACCATTTCCTTCAAGCGTACAGTAATGGTCGATGCAACAGCTCCAGGAGTAGAAGTCACCGGGCTTCCGTCCAGTATGTATGTAAAACATAATGCGAAGGATCCGGTTGTCAATGTTAAGGTCACAGACAATTTCGATGAGCTTCGCATCTCATTAAATGGCAGCGAACTATTCTACAATGAGTTCAAAGAGCCATATGCAATGAGGAATATTGAAAAGGTCCTGAAGAAAGTCAAGCTTGAGCTGAAGGACGGACCAAATCAGTTCATCTTTGAAGCAGTTGACCTTGCAGGCAATAAAACAGCGAAAACAATTGATTTGTATAAGCTGCAAAAAGGCGAAAAGGAGCCTGATAAAGGAGAAACACCTGATAAAGGAGCAGCTCCAGTCCCTGATAAGGGCAATCCTTTAAAGCCTGAGAAGCCAGGTCTTCCAGGAAAGCCGGAAAATCCGGGCAAGCCTGACCCTGGTAAAGAAGAAATGTAAAATGAAAGCCGGCACTTTCCTGAGGGGGAGTGCCGGCTTTCTTTGTGCTTTATTTTACTGCTTTATATTTCAGCATCAGGGCTTGATAGGCCCCATCCTGGTCCATGTTGGCAAGCAGCGTTTCAATGCTTTTTTTCAGTTCTGCTTTTCCTTCCGCAGAGGAGGCTTCAGCCAAATCGTCAATCAGCATTTTGGCGGTAATGGCCTTTTGCGCTGACTGTAAAGCCTTTTCTCCAGGCGCTTTATACTTGGCAAGGATACTGTTGCGGGTTGTCTGTCCATATACACGGTATAAGAGCACAGCCTGCTTGCGGATCTCACCGGACAAGGCATGGTAGGCTGCTTCAGTTTCGTCGGCTGCCGGAGCGGTGCTGTAAAGCTGATTGAAGCGCTTTGCCTGATTAACGATCTTCTGTCCGGAGGTGATAGCATCAATATAGCCGATGGCCCGGAAATAATGCAGCTCTATATCATTGGTGAGCCTGTACTCAAGCTCATAGGTGCCGTCCATGCTGTTGATCAGGTTTTTAGCCCGGATATAATGATCCTTTGTTAAGTTAAATACAGACATATCAGGATATTGAACTACCTTGGTGTACTCAACAGAAATTTGCCACTTCAAGGCGCGGGCATGCTTTTCTGCTTCTTCCAGATACCTTTCCGCCTGCATTTCGGCAGCTGTTTTGCTATCAGCGCCTGCTAAAAGGGCTGCAGTGCTGAAAAGCTGGATATTGCTGTAATTGTTGATATTGGCTATCAGCCATTCCTGGTCCAAGCTGAGACTCATATTCTGGAACCCGGGCTTCTGTACAAGAAGCTTTCCGCTGAAGGCATCATAGGTGCAGAAACCATTATTTGTATAGGCAAACAGATAGCGTCCATCATCGCTTGGAATAATTCTCCCAAGGTGGCTGTCTTTTGCGGAGAAGAGGGCGCGCGCCTGCTTCCATTGCCACTTTCCATTTACTTTCACCGCAAGATGGACACTATTTTCATTTCGGATATACAAACGCTGCCCATCCGGGGAGAAATCAATTTCATCTACCCCGATAAAGGAAGTATCCTGCAGCTTATAAGAAAGCTTTTCACCGGTTGAAGCTTTGTAAAAGGAAATGGTGTCTTCATAACTGCTGCCCGCAGCAAGGATGTCTTCTGAAGGACTGAAAGCAGCAGCCGCTGTGCGGGCATAAGGGAAATTGATCTTATATATCTTTTCATAGTTCCTTGTATCATAGACTGCCAGATAATAGCCTTCAGGATCATATTTTTCCACTTCCTGGTTCGCCAGGGCGAGAAGGTGCCCGCCCGGCTGAAAGGAGTGGTTATTTAGCGAACTGGACTCGGGAAGCGTCCGGATCAGCCCGCCTGTGCGAGGATGGTAAAAATGGGTGCCGTCAGAACGGGTAGTTACCATTAACTCTCCTAAAGGAGTAAAATGGACGCTTTTGGAAAAATCACTGTCGATCCTGTGAGGGAAGGAAGACAGCTTTCTTTTATTTTTCATATCATACAAATAAGTCGTGTATTCTCCTGTGTACAAATTATATTCCTGAATATAAGCATAATCTCCTGAAGGTGAAATCAGGGCGGCATGGCCGGTGAAAGCTGCAGCGGGTTCTGCTGCATCAGCGGGAACATCGGCAATGAAGAGGCAGAACAGCAATATTGGGGCAATGATTTTCATCGTTTTCTCCTGTCTTTATATAAAATGTAAAAGCTTTCTTTTCATTCATTATAAGTCGCTGCAAGCTCCTGTTGTTAGAAGGAATTTTGTGGTAAAAAATTCCTATATTTCTTTATATTATTGAAGGAAATTGCAGGAATATGTCGAAATAACAATTGGAAAAGATATCCCAAAAAAAAGGAGAGCGAATGAATGGAGAAAAAACAAAAGTATATGCTGTACCTTCATAAGATAGACACAAAGGAAATCAAACTGGATTCTGAGCCCTGCTTCTTTGATGCCCTCCAGCTATTAAAGCCGTATCAGGCAAACTGTTATGGCCAAACTCCTCTTGAACAAAGCACCTCCGGACACTCCTGCAGAACCAGCGATATCCTATTGCCTCTTCACAACAGTGATAAGCTGACAGATCAGCCAGCCTTGATTTACGAAGGAAGCCGACGCAGCAGCTCTCTTTCTTTCTGCATGCCGAATAGGACTATGCGGACGAAGGTTGCTTTTGCCATCCAAATGCCTGACAGCCGTGTAAAAAAGAAAGAAAAAAGTCCGCTGCCATCTCTTGCGGAGTACAAAAGACAGAAGCGGACCCTATAATATTTATGCCAAATGTACAAGATCGCGAAGATCATCGGTGGACAGCTCCGTAATCCAGCTTTCGCTCTGGATGACCTGGTCATTTAATGTTTGCTTTTTCTCGAGCATAAGATCAATTTTTTCTTCCAATGTTCCCGTGCAGATCAATTTGTGCACGTGGACAAAGCGTTCCTGGCCGATCCGGTAGGCGCGGTCTGTTGCCTGGTTTTCAACCGCAGGATTCCACCAGCGGTCATAGTGGATGACATGGTTCGCCGCTGTCAGATTTAATCCGGTCCCGCCGGCCTTCAGGGACAGAAGGAAGACAGGGAACTCCCCATCCTGGAATCGTGTGATCATGCGGTCGCGCTCATTCTTTGAGACACTCCCGTTCAGGAATGGCACATCAATTCCGTGCCGCTTTTTCATGATCTTTTGGATCATATGCCCCATTTCAATATACTGGGTGAAAATGAGGCAGCTTTCCTCCTGCTCAAGGACGGCATCGACGAGCTCGTTCAGCTTTTCAAGTTTGGATGACCGTTCCAGCAGATGCGAAGGCTTCTCTTCCTTCAAGTAAAGTGCAGGATGATTGCAAAGCTGCTTCAGGCGGCTGAGCAGCTGGAGAATAAGCCCTTTGCGCTCAAAGCCTGACAGTTTCTCAATCTCGGCAAAAGTGTCTTTGACCAGCTGCTCGTAAAGCGATGCCTGTTCTGCGGTCAGCGGGCAATATTCCTTCTGCTCAACCTTATCCGGCAAATTCAAGGCAACTTCTTTGTCCTTCTTCGTCCGTCGCAGGAGGAAGGGGCGGATGATTGCCTGGAGCTGCTGGACTTTTTCTTTTTCATCTTCCTTCTCGATCGGAAGGATGAACCGTTTCTGGAATTGCCCGAGGCTGCCGAGATAGCCATGATTGGTAAAATCGAAAATCGACCACAGCTCGCTGAGACGGTTTTCCATCGGCGTCCCGGTCAGGGCAATATGATGCTTGCCGCGCAGCTTCCGGACTGCCCGGGACTGCTTGGTCTGCGCATTTTTAATATTCTGGGCTTCATCTATGCTGATCGAGCTCCAGGTGACAGCCTCGAAATCAGCCAAATCCAGATGGGTCAGTCCATAGGATGTCAAAACAATATCTGCTTTCTCAGCCTCTTCCGTGAACATCTGACCCTTCAGGCGATTCTGTCCATAATGGAGATAAACCTTCAGATCAGGGGCAAATCGTTCAATCTCTTTTTGCCAGTTGCCGAGCACCGACGTCGGGCAGATGATGAGAGAGGCACCATCTTGTTCCTGCTCGCGAACCTTCAATAAATAAGAAATGAGCTGGACGGTTTTTCCGAGCCCCATATCATCAGCGAGAATGGCACCAAATCCGTATTTCCTAAGGAATAACAGCCAGCTCATCCCAAGCTGCTGATAGGGACGGAGTTCGCCGTGAAGTGCTTCCGGCGGATCAGCGAGCGGGATATTGTTCACTTCGCGCAGCTGCTTCACCATCTGCTTCCACTGGCGGTTCAATTCAATCTGGATACGGGCGAATGCCTTCGGATTATCCAGCTCGTCTTCGGAATCATCTTCTCCTGACAGTTCCTGCTCAATCAAATCGCGGACATGAAGCCCCTCTTTTTCCGCTTTCTTCATCAAATCCTGGATTTGGCGGATAAAGCCGTGGTCAAGCTTGATCCAGCGGCCGCGAATATACACTAGGCGGCGCTTTTCTTCAACCAGCTTATTGAATTCATCCTCTGACAGCTCGACTCCGTTCATGCTGAAGCGCCAGTCATAATCAAGCATCGCCTGCAGGCCGACAAAGGAAGGGCGGTGGCTGCCGGAGGTTCCTTTTACCTTAGCCTTCACCTTCATGCTCGCATTCTTCATCGCCTGCCACCAGGAAGGGAGGAGAATCTCAACGCCAAGAGCAAGCAGTGTTTCGCTGGCTTCTGTCAGGAAAGTCCAAGCTTCATCCTCTGTCAGGCGGGTGGAGATGCCACGGTCGCCGTTCAGCCATGGAAAGACATTGATCCAGCGTTGCTGCTCCCGTTCAATGACCTCCTGATACTTCATCCAGCCGCGCGGATAGTTGCTTTCATCCCGGTAATCGACAAACAGATCGGGATCCTTTTTTCCTCGCAGAAAAATAGACAAGTCCCAGAAGCTGTCGATATCAGCAGGCTCTTCAAGCTTAAGTCCGATTGTAAATGGGACATCATTTTCCTTCAGCCCGATCCATTCCTGCCAGCTTTCTTCGTCAAAATAAGCAGCCAGCTGGCTTGGCGCAATATCTTCATTCTGCAGGCTGTCTATTTTTTTCCCGAACATTTCTTTCATTTCTTTATTGCGGTTCAAATAATCATTCAGAGAGCGGTCAAACCAATGCTGGACGAAGGCTTTGACAGAGCGTTCCTCTTCTCCTTCATCAAGGGGACGCTCCCAGAAGGAATCATCAAACTCGTAAAGAACATTTTCAGGCAGCGCCCAGTGAAATTCATTCCGCTCCCAAGCCTTGAAGTCAGGCACCCACTCTTTTTCAAGAATGGATTCCTCAAGCGCATGTCCGGCAGCCAGGCAGATCTCGGCCGTTTCGTCCCAGTCCCATTCGATCAGGCGGTTGAACTGCTCGTTCGCAAACAGCGTAGCGAGCTGCCAGCCGTTGACCAGGAGGCCGGGGGCGCCATCCAGCTCAGCCGGTGCAAGCATCGTCCCGAAAAAGCTTTCCTTATGATTGTTGAACAGCAGGTTCTGCCATTCGTTTGGTACCATCCACTTATCGTGCTCATCAGAAGCTCCAATGAAAAAAGTATCTTTATCATATTGTTGGACGTTCACTTTTATAAAACGTGTTTTAAGCATCGATCAGCTTACCCCTTTTGCATTCTTCATGAAAAGCACGCAGCCGCCTGGTCTTTTCAAGAATCATTTCCAGAAAAAGCTCCCAATCATTCTGCCGCTTTAATTTCTTATAGATGGTCCGCAGTTTCTTCATCTTACGGACAGCCTCCCGGTAATGATCCCGGCTCTTCATGTTAATATGGCCCTGCACAGACTGATGATAAAGTCCAAGCAGGATTTCAGGCTCGGATTGCTGAATCCTCTTGATCCGCTCTGAAGGTAGCATGCTGATATCAAAGCCGATATAAGCCTGCAGCTCTGCCCACTTTTCATAGTTTTCCTGTTCAAAAAGAACATCCTCATATTCCCGGTAGCTGTACGGCAGCGTCTGGATCATGGCTTTCTCATACAAATCAGGCCTCCGCATCTCGCCGGTATAGGGGCGCAGTGCCTTCAAAGCCGTCCTGGAAAAATCCATGCTGGCATTATATTCATTGTTCCAGCTCAGATACTCCTTCAGCCGTGAGACAAACACCTCAGCAAACGGAGCCATCCGCTTCCATTCCTTAAGGGCGGTGAAATAGTCGAGCCAGTATAACATATATGGCGTCATCTCCGCGTTAGGGACCTGGATATTCCGCATCGCATCTTCATCCTCACGAAGAAGGATATGAAGATGGGTCACCCCGACAACCAGGGGCATTGTCGTCTCCTCCTGAAGGCCGTTAAGCTTCTTGACTTCCTCTTCCCGCCATTCTTTGCTTTTAAAGAGATGGGTCCAGAGCAGACGGTAGAGGTGGGCGCGTTCATACTCAATCTCGAAATCGTTCGTCAGAAGCTCCGCTGTTTCCTCTTTCAGCTTCCCGATGAACTGATCAAACGCAAAGGGCACAGACTGGACCGTCAGTTTGCCTGTAATGTCAGCCGCTTCTTCGGTCATCTGATGGAAGAGATGGCGGTAATAGCGGTTGATCGTATCTTCGAAATAGCCGAGCTCCATGCTTAGGGAGATAAGCTTTTTAAAAGAGACAATATGCGCAATCAGCATATAAAGGAGCCGCCATTCCTGCTCGACCGGGGCCGCCGCCCTAAGGCGCCGCAGATGGACCTGGAACAGCTCTGCCATCACATAGGGCTTCGGGTCACCCTGGCCCCGCAGGATTTTATCAAAGCTTTCTTCAAATGAAGATTTCCAGTTATCATAATCCGGCTCTTCCTGCTGTTTGTTCGCCTTCAGCAGATCCCTTGCCGTCTTTAGCCCTTGCAGGGCCGCCGTCTTCGTCTCCTTGACCGGCTGGCGCCAGTCATTGAGCCAGGCGGCCACACTGCTGCCCTGGGACAAGAGATAGAAAAACGCAGCCATCCGGTGTCGGCAGAACCCTTCATGGGGACAGGAGCAATCACTATGGTTAATGAAGTCAAGATCAAGCGATACCCTCGCGGGAGTCACATCCTGGACCACGGCCGTAATCTGGTCACCCTCATACTTCAGCTGATGCACAAGCCCCTGATGATACAAAAGCAGGCCCTTCTGGACCACCTTCTGATCTTCCTGGTCCTCCGGCCTCAGCAGGCTCTTCAGCTCGCCCGCAGCAAACTGCAGCCCCTCCAAATACCGCTCAGGAATCTGCGCCATTATAATCCCCCCTATACTTTAACCCGGCAAAAACCGGATGAAAAAACACAAAAAAGCACATAAAAATAAAAACATCCCGACAAAATACATATTCCTTTATTATACCGCATTTAACGGGAGTCTAAAAGCAAACGAAGAAGAGGGTCTGACCCCTACGAAAGTAGGGGTCAGACCCTCTTCTTCTATCAATTAATTAATTAATTAATTAATTAATTCTCTTCAGTAAAATATTGTTAAGCTGCGAATCTTTTCCTTTATCAAAGGTAAAGTACATCTCGTAGCCGCCTCGCGTATACTTGATCGTCCAGAGACCATCCTTATCGCTTATGCCCTCCCAGTCAGGCTTGCCGACCCGTTCCCTGATCATATAGGGAGTAATGGGGGCGAGATAATCATTGAACCATGAGATCGCATGGACATTCTGGTCATACGGGTAATAGTTATAATAGCTGTACTGCCCAAACCTCTGGGCCAATGCATCGTTTTGATATTCAATCGATACAGGAACTTTCTTGTAATAATCAAAGACCTTTTTGATATCGGTGGTTCCGTCGATGGAGAACGGCTGCCCCTTAAAGACGCCTTTTTCCAGCTGGGTGAGGATATTGCCATCAAAGAATACTACCCTTGCCAGCTGCATCTTTTTATGGGTCGAAGGGGTTTCATATTTAACAGCTGCCGGATCTTTCTTGATAAAAAGGCCAGCCCCCAATCCATAAAGCCCGCCATGAACATCCTGGTACTGATACACCCGGAACTCACTTCCCTTAACCCTGGAGCCCCCGGGCAAAAGCTTGCCATCACTTGACAGCTTATAAAGAGGGGAATCCTTCAAAAGAGTAACTTTCCCGATCTGTGAAGGAATCAAAATCGTTTTCCCCCAAGGAACCCCGATCAGCTCTGCTGCTCTGGCTGGAGAAGAAGAAGGCATAAAGAGCAAACCAAAAGACAATACAGCAGCAATTCCCAATAAACTGATTTTTTTAAACATAATGACCTCCCAAATAAGTATATGTACCCTAAATCTATACCTCTAATCCTATGCATTTAAACTGGGGTCAGACCCCTACTTTCGTAGGGGTCTGACCCCAGCCTTTACTTTAACTCCGCCAGGAATCTCTCCCGAACACCAGCATCCTTAATCTGCCCAACAACAGCCTTCAGCTCTGCCGCCCGCAGATTATACTCTTCAGGGGCCACCTTCGCCTGATCAAGGGCTTTGAAGTCATCCATCATCATTTTCGCTGTAACTGTATAGCGGTGTTTCGCCATCATATCCTCTGCCGGCTTCTTATAGGCAGTAAGCACAGCCTCCCGCGTCGATTGTCCATAGACTCGATACAAAAGAACCGCATTTTTTCGGACTTCTGCAGACAGCTGGTGATACTTCGCTTCACCTGCATCCCCAAGCGGGTCGGCCATGACTGCAGCATCCATGGAATGAGCCATATCAACAAGCTTCTTCCCGGAAGTGACAGCATCAATATAGCCGACAGCCCGCTTATAATAAGTCATAACATCTGCATTCAGTTCATTCTGCAGCGCCTGTTTCTTTGCCGCATCCCCGACCCGGCCGATGGCAGCCTGTGACAGATTCATATATTCCTTCGTTTTATTGAAATAGGTCATATTTGGATAACCGGCCACATCACCAGGGTATTTGCCTTTCCGATAATCCGTCTGGATCTCCCACTTCAGACTCCCTGCATAGGACTTCGCCGCAGCCAGGACCTTCTGTGCATCAGCCACAGCCCTTTCCTGCAGCATGCTGGAAGGAGGTGTCTCATAACGGATAAAGCCAGACATATTGGTAACGTAGCCTCCGCCGCACAGTTTGTACTGGCCGCCGTATTTCCCATCATAGCCGCACACCTTAAGAGTTTCAAATGGCTGCAGCACACGGCCAGCCTTCAGCCCGGTGCTTGTCCGGTCCCAAAGCGTAATCGGCTTCATGATGGTCAGCTTGCCAATCTGGCCAGCCGAAAGTTCTTTATCCCAATCCGCCTTTGGGATGGCCGCAATCGCCTGGCTGCCCATCTGGATCCAGGAAGCCTCGAAATTTTTGCGCGGAACAGCGCGATTCTTCTTATTATATAAAGGATCATTTATGTAGACATATTGGCTGTCATAGCCAGTGACAAGAACAGAATGTTCTTTGTATGTAATCTTCAGATTGCCGCTGGAAGTATTCCAGGTCTGGAAATAGCTGCCCGGCAGCTGCTTGAATTGTGTATTGGTGATGACCCAGACAGGACTACCCATATCGATTGCCTTATAAATGGCAGAAGGGCTGCTGCCTGTAAAATCAACCACTTTCCCCGGCAAATACTTATTGGCCAAATCGAAGATTGGTCCGTGATAGACGCCCAGTCCCGGAAGGCCATATGTATACATATTCCCTACAAATCCATCGTAAGGATTCCCGTAAACGCCATTCGTCTTGAATGGCACCTTTTTCACTTCCTTGGCCAGCTGCATTTTACCGATGTTCACACCCTGGTCCTGAAGCAGCATGCTGAGACTGGTAACCTCGCAGCCTCTCGGAAGCTCGGGCATTTGCTTGATGTGCGGAGCATCCAGCTTTTTAGCCGAAGCCTCTCCGTCTGCCACCGTCAGTCCTGTCAAAAGCAGCACCGTAAAAATTAAGAATGATAGAGTTTTAACCTTCAATGTATACATCCCTCCACAAAATAAAGTTATAAATCCATATCCTTTACCCAGTATATCAGTGGGGAAACGTGTCGATTTTCCTTATTTCTGCTCAAAGAATAAGATAGGAGAAAAGGCACTCTCAAGCTGTAATATGAATGGAGGTCCCAGCTATATTACAGCAGGCAAACAAAAGGGAGAGTTTTCAACTCCGCCAAGTATCAATTAAAAAACTTCAAGATTAAAAAGACCTTGTCGAAAGCTATCAAATTTTGGATAATCATACTAAAATAGTCATATATCAACCTAGTGATGGAGGAAAAGAATTGAAACAGTTTAAAACAGCATTAATGTCTTTGATGGCTTTCCTGCTGGTGTTTTCCGCACAGCCCGCATCAGCCGCAGAACCGCTGGATGAAATCAGGCAGATCATAAGTAATTACTACGTAGAAGATGTTCCGGATCATGTTCTCGAGCAGCCTACAGCAAAAAGGATTACAGACTATCTCGATCCATACTCTGTCTACATGTCCACTGAGGAATACGAAAGATTCTTCAATACCATTGAAAGAGAGCTTGTCGGGATAGGAGTGACATTGGAAGAAGATAAGGCTGGCATAAAGGTTCTTTCTGTCATTGAAGAAGGTCCGGCACAGAAGGCGGGGCTTGAAGCAGGGGATATCATTACCCATGCAGGAGGCCAAAGCCTGGCAGGAGAGTCTGTGCAATTTGCCATTTCCTTGATCTCCGGAAAAGCAGGCACCGCGGTGGAGCTTTCGATAATAAAAGCACAGACAAACGAGAAAATAACAATTACTATGACCAGAGAGGTCATTCACTTGCCAAACACAGAGACCGCCATGCTGGGCGGCGGTATAGGCTTCCTGAGATTGAACAGCTTTGCTGAAAATTCAAGAGCGCAGATTGAAGCGGCAATCAAAAGCATGCCAGCGGTAAAAGGCTGGATATTCGACCTCCGCAACAACGGAGGCGGTCATGTAACGGCAGCCCAGGAAATAGCCGGCTTCTTTCCTGGCGTAAAGGATGCTTTCCAGCTCCGGGATAAGAGCGGAATTGAAGAAGTTTATAAAGCCATACCGCAAAAGGTCCACTTCACAAAGCCAACCCATATACTGATCAATCCATATAGTGCCAGTGCCTCTGAAATGCTTTCTGCTTCTGTGAAGGAGCAGAAGGGAGCTGTACTCTACGGACAGAATTCATTCGGAAAAGGCTCCATGCAAACCCTGTTCGCCCTGAGCGACAACAGCTTTCTTAAGCTCACAACAGCCCATTTCTATTCACCAAAAGGGACGGCAGTCAACAAAATAGGTGTGAAGCCAGACGTGATTACAACAGAAAACGAGGAGCTTCAAATTTCCCACAGGGATCAGCTCTTAGCACAGCACCCAGGCTATCTAAAGCTGCCTGCGCTCAACAACGTACCAGTAACAAAAACCTTTAAAGTGGCCATGAACATGGATATGAATTGGACCGGCCTCAGAACGGACGACGTCCAGCTCATTCAACTGGGCGGCCAAGAAGTGGCGGTCGAAGTAAAATCAAATGACAAGCGCACCATGACCATCACGCCGAAAGCAAAGCTTCAGCCAAAAGGCCAATACCTGCTTCTCATCCATCCAAAATGGACAAGCAGCACAGCCAAGAAGATGGCAAAGGGTATCTATCTAGAGATAAAAGTAGGGGTCTGACCCCTACTTTTTACCTAAAATACCGGCAAGGGACGTATCTATTGCCGGTCTTTTCCTTTAATTGATTTTACTGGAAATGAGCAGGAGCCTTCCTGCTATCTGTAGAATATTACATAAGGGATAATAATAAAATGGAAAATGGTGAACACAGTGAAAGAAATAAAGATTCAAGCCATGCCAGAAAAAGTGATAGTCGAATACGTTGATAGACCATTGAACCTTCCTGAAGCAATCCGTAAGAGCCAAGAGGAATACTGGCAAAAAAGGACAGAGGAAAACCCCACACTAAAAAACGGTGTTATTTATTGCATCGGAGAGGCCGAGCACTCTTCGGAAAAACTTCATATACAAGTACAAAAAACAGATTATATGCATTATCTATATACCATCAACCATCCTGGTTGTGATTATCCGTGCAGAGTTATCTATACATGTGCGGCTGTGCATACTAATGATAGCCATTTTATTTTCGGACAGATGAATAAGCATACCTCGACACCTCACCGTCTGCAGTTTGCTGGTGGAGGAATTGATGAAACAGACCTGAACGGCACCTGCTTTGACCTGGAAGAAAATATTAAAAGAGAAATCCAGGAGGAAATGGGGCTGAACCCCGAGCAATACCGGATTCGCCCCATGTACTTGAAGAGCGGTGGGGAGTATGACCATTGGGCTGTCATATTCGAGTGCAAAACTCAATTAAATATAGAACAAGTTAAAACAGTATTCGAACAGCACTCAATCGCCATAATCAAAGAGGGGAAGCAGCCTGAATTCAGCGAACTGATTATACTTCAAGATAATCCTGATACCATAAGTAAGTTCGTCAAAGGGAACACCCAGCCAAAAGTCGACTATCTAGTGCCTTATCTTTCATCATCTTTAAGTTTACAATAGTTCTATATAAAGAAAAAACTGTTGAATATTTGACCTGTTGTTGTATAATTATAGTATTATTAAGGAAAACAGATATTTTTTGCACTAGTTGTTCTTTATAAAGAATAAAAGGAGGGGTGCTCATGGATCCCAGGTCTGTACGCATTAAGAAAAGGCTCGAGGAAAAAAGAAGGCGGTTAAGAAGAGTGTTTACTTCAGGCATTGCTATTTCTTCTATATTGCTCGGAAGTACAAAACTGACGACTACAACTTACGGAGAATTTAATGATTCGGAAGAGCAGGACATTGCGATTGAAGCATGTTTAATCTTCCCTAGTTACATAGAAGAACAGAAAGATAAGGCAGAAGAGCTGGCAAAAGAAATGGAGGAAGTGCTTGAAGAGGCCTTGGGTACAATTGAGGAACTCAAAATTGAGGAATTCACCAAAAAAGCCGGTGAGATAACAAAAGATACAGAAGGGGAGGCTGCCCCTCCATCCTCATCAGTACCTCCAGGCGATTCATCAACCGTTGAAGGTTTGAAGGCCATTCAGGCTCAGGTGTCATCTGAAATTACAGCGGCTGAGAGTGAAATTCAAGTCAATACAGGCAAGATAAGCCAAATTAATGAGCTAACAGCAGACCTGCAAGCCTTGCAGACGGAGCTGGGAACGATAGCTGGCGAAGCGCTGCCTAAAGTAAAAGAAGACATCCAAAATAAAATAGACCAGTTTAAAGAAATTAAGAAATTTATTGAAGAGGCAAGGGAACTGGTAGAATTGCCATGCGCGTATGATCCTGACTTTTTCCCAATGATTTTGAAAGCTTTAATTGTGATTGAAGGAAAAAATGAAAAGAACACAGAGAAAATGGAAGAAGCAATTAAGCAGACTGAAGAGCAGGTAAAACAATTCGAAGAACAATCCAAACAATTTGAGGACAATATCAAGTCACTTGAAGCGGCAAATGAGAGTCTCAAATCAAAAATAATAATCCTTCAGCAGGAGATTGCAAACATCGACACCCAAATCCAGCAGCTCATTGAAAAACAAAAAGAAGAAGAACGCCTCAAAAAGCTGAAGGAGGAAGAAGAGAAGAAAAAAGAAGAGGAAAAGAAAAAAGAAGAAGAACAGAAAAAGTTAGAGGAGGAAAAGAAGAAGGAAGAGGAAGAGAAGAAAAAAGCAGAAGAACAACAGAAGAAAGAAGAAGCTGAAAAGCCAGGTGAGGATAAAGGCAACAATGAGCAAAAAGAAGGGGAACCAGCTAAAGAGGAATCACAACAAGCAGAACAGCCTGCCCAGGAAAAACCCGCTGAAGCTGAGCAGCAGCCAGAAGCTAAAGAAAGCAGCACAGCAGGGCAACCGGATTAATAGGGATGCTTAGATCTCTATATTACAGTTTTCTCACTCTATCAATTGTTATTATCTTCTCCCTTCTTTCATCCAAACTAACAGGAGAAGACCCAAGCCTGTTTGGCTACGAAGCCAAACAGGTCTTATCCGGTTCAATGGAGCCTGTTATTCCAACAGGCTCCATTGCCATTATGAAAAGAATACATAACTCTGGAAGGCCTAAAAGCAGGCATATCATTACCTTCACAAAAGAAGACTATTCAGTAACTCATAGAATAGTCCACGTAAGTAATCAGGATGGTAAGATGTCATTTGTAACAAAAGGGGATAAGAATCAATTCCCTGACAAGGAAGCAGTCCAGCCACAACAAATCACCGGCGTCTACACAGGCATAACCATTCCTAAAGCCGGCCGGCTCCTTGATTTTATAAACACCAGTACAGGGACAATCTTCTTTTTCATCTTCCCGGGACTGTTGTGCCTGCTATATGCCGTTACCATCTTTAAGCCAGTATCAATCCGAAAAAGGGATATAGTGGCACATAAGAAAGAAGGCTAGGTACTTAGTAGGGGTCTGACCCTAATTCAAAACCCCGCTAACCCAAGCAATCCAATAAGCAGCAGGCAAGAACAGCAGCTGGGCAAGCAGTGTTCCGCAGAAACGAGAAATCATAAGCCAGCCGTACATCTTAGCCATATTGTCGGCGCCCCCTTCCTCAGTGAGTGCTTTCTCAGTCAAAAGCGCGATACGAGGGTCGAGAACCAATGTCAGCAGGATTGTTGCAAACCCATTAATCAGCCCTGTAGCCATACTGGAAGCCGTGGAATGATCGGGACTTACAAGCGAAGCATACAAAGCTGAAAGAATCCCGGTCGTATAAATAGCCGTCACAATCATATTCATCAGCATGATCCGCTTCGGAATGCCGCCGACCCTCAGTCTCTCGAGCATTTGAAACCTGGGCCGCCTCACATAAGAGCCGGTCTTTTTCAGCTTGCTTATATTAGTGGCACTGACCAAAGCAAACACTGAACCCTCAGCCTCAAACCGCTTAATCACAAAGATCGCCAGTTTTGTAAAAGTAGGAAACAGGACAATGGCCAGAAGTGTACCTGCAGAAGCACTAAGCAGAACAAGCCGAAAAGTCCCCTCCACATTAATTGCCTCGTTTACCCTGGCACTGTCAATGACACCGCCAAGCAGGGGAGCCTGAACAAGGTTGGAAGTTCGCGCAACAAGCAGCACTATCCCCGTAAGCGAGAGCGACACAGCAATCTTTCTCAGCCTCACACCGCCAAGGCGGATGCTGTAAGCGAGCGTCTCGCTTGTATGTATAATGATCGTAAACAATATGATAGCCACTAACTTAATATCCAAAAAACATCACCACACCTTATCATTCCCAAAGCAAAAAAAAGAAAAAGCCGGCAGCAGAGAAAATCTCTGTACCGGCTAAAAAGGGCAGAGCGATCTGCCAAGTTAGGTAAGCACCAGCCATGGACCATTCACTGCTCAATGTACCAGTGTCATATATTAAGACGAGGCACCCCCAAAAAAAGTTTCATTTAATCTCTACAATTTTAAAAAGATCTTCGCTTTTCTCCTGGCTGCCTGAAGGTTCCGTAGGCTCACTATCTTCATTAGACTCACTGTCTGCAGGACTCTCAGAAACCGCATCTATTTCAGCTGGTCCGGAAATTGCTCCAGCTTCAGTGGTTTTACCTGTGTTTTCCTTATTATCAAAATGTGAAAAAATCAATGGCCAGATAGCCAGGTTCACCAATATCATGGTAAAAACGAACATATTGATCATCATTAATTTGTACGGTGATTTTTTCTTCATTATGGAATGCTTATCTCCTTTGTTTCCAGTACCTTTTTGGACATACTGTATCCCTTAATCAGGATAGTATCGCCTGGCTTCGCTCCAGGCTTATAGAGGAGAAACTGATTATTTCCCTTATAATCCAGCTCAACGGAGCCTGCTTTTACACTTGTCACCTCATCGCTGACAGTCACAATAATTTCAGCAAAGTGTTCATGCTGCTTTACCTCGGAATTCAGAATAAACTTTGGCTTTTCTTCATCCTTTTCACTGCCTGCATCTGCAGGCTCTTTATTACTGGAGGAAGATTTACTCGGGCTATTGGATCCAAGCCCCTTGCTTGTCCCGGCAGCTTTACTTGCCTCAACCGCCATAGCTTTGGCTGCTTTTCCACCCTCCAAAGCAAAAGGAACAATTGTATGCTGATTTAAGTAAAGTTTCTTTCCTGACCGAAGATTTCCCTTAATATGCAAAAAATAGGTTTTATCCAGTGAATAAGGGGTATTAGGGGAAATGTTGAGCTTGTTACCCTCACCCAGCACGTTCAAGGAGGTGTCAATCCGCTTTCCAATATGATCAATAATGTACACGTTTTCCTTTTTCACTGACCCCAAATTTATAGGGTGATTGAAGGTGACGACCCAGCTTTTCCGGGGATCGCTGATCACTCTCTCATCAAGACTGACCTCTTCGGTAGCTGCATAGCTTCTTAGGCTGATAGGAATTAAAAGAATTAATAGGATCAATAATGTTTTTTTAACAGACATTATCTATCCACTACCTGTACTTTTAAATCACGGATATCATGCTCGCTGAGAAGAGTGCTGAACAGCTTATCATCTGATAACAGTTCATGGAAAGATATCACGGCTCCATCGGTTTTGTATTTATAAGAATCACTGTATTCCGTTATGACTTTTTCAGCTGCGGAAAACTTAATGATTTTTGTATCTATCAACTCGTTGGCCCGATTAAAGACTTTAACCCTCACATCGTAGAAATCTGGCATCTTAGAAAATCCAACATCAAAGGTAAAAGTATTGTTCTTTGACTTAGCTTTGATGTTTGGATCGGCGGTCACCTTGCTCGCATATTGATGCTTAAGAACCTTATCTCCCTTCATAATATCAACATGAACATAACCCACATCCTCTGGTTTAGTAACAACATCTATATTGGTAATACCATTCGTGGAAGACTGATCTTCCTGCAGTGATCCCTGCTTCTTATGCAGCACGGTTACTTCATTGATATATTTTTTGGGAGCCACGGCCATGATCTGTCTGGGAGAGTAAGCAGCCAGAAGGTCCTTTAGACGCTTTTCATTAATGACCATCAGTTCGTAAAAGTCATAGTAATTCGTTCTAAAAGAAAAGTTTAAATTCTGATTATATTGCCCGTTCGCAAGTTCAACAGAGTTTCCGGACAGGCTGACAAAGTAAGTCTTATTGAAGTCCAATGGTTTGCTGAGAATAATTGAAAGCGTATTCCCGTTTTTTTTGTAGGCATCTACACTTAAAGGAAGGTACACTCCGTTTTCATAAACGGTGATGCTACTGCTATTTACGTTTCTGACTGCGGCATTAAATTCAATCTTTATGTCCGTATCGACTGGCACAAACTGATCATTGGATGAAGGATAGGTGTGCTCAACTGATGGAATAGTCGCTGCATATCCTTTTGCAGTATGAAAAGAGATGACAGCAGTTCCAATTAAAACTAGGGTGACAAAGAGGTTTAATCCTTTTTTCATAGTAATCCACCTTTTCTTTCCATATATGTATAAATGTAATTTTACAATGGATAGGAACAATGTACCACCCTTAAAAAGAAAAAAAGCCGCCATAAATTGGCAGCTCTTTCCCCGCGCTGAAGCAGAAGGTTAGTACGCAGTACTAAATACAAGTTTAAAGAAAGCAGCATCCTTTTTGGAAGGAAAGTACCTTCTTAAGAATAGTTTACCAAATTTAGAAGGAAAGTACATGAAAAATTTTCCGATATACCCATTTTTTTATTTTATTAAGGTATAATTGGAAAAAAGGTGAATAGAATAGCAGGGTGTGATTTTACCAGAATCAAAAGTAAATTTATTACAAATTTATTAAAAAGTGCATTTTTCAGCAGAAAATTGTAGAAATTTAGTAAGATATGTATTAATATTGAAAAGAAGACCATTGGTGGCAAATTAATCCCGTCTTACCAAAAAAATAATTAGTTGGAAACTATTGCAATTAATTTAGCTCTCTAGTATACTTTTTTACTAGTTAGGTAAGCGGTGAATAAATAGGTATAAACAACCATGGTATTCATTGCTACAAAATAAAAAAGCACTACATAGCTGAAGGGAGAATACAAGTTTATGAAGAAGAAAGCAATCAAACTCGCTACTTCTACAGCAATCGCCGCTACAGCATTCGTAGCAGCGGCTCCAGCTAACCAAGCTGATGCAGCTGTAAACGTAGAAGCATTAGTAAAAGACGCTGAAAATGCAGCAGGTGCTCTTAAATGGGCAATCTCAGTTGAGGGTACTGCTGATGGAGCAAACGCTCCTTGGGCACTTTACAACTTAACTAAAGATGCAACTACAAAAGCTAAAGCAGCTGTTGCTAAAACAAGCGGTAAAGATAAAGTACTTTATGAAGCTCGTTTACAAGCTGCAGATGTTCAAATCTCTCGTGCGATGGCATACATTGACGGGATCACTGCTGGAAAGAAAATTGAGGCAGGAACTGCAGCGTTGAAAGCAGCAATTGCTTCTAAAGACCTTGATAAAGTAGAAGCAAACTACCATGCTCTTACTAAAGAAGTTCGTAAGCAAGCTGAGTTACTATATCGTGTGTATGGTCAATCAACTCGTGCGCTTATCCTTGATCAAACTAAAAAACCTGCAGAAGATGCAGTTAAATCTGTACAAGTAGACGTTACTGTTCACATGCACTTAGCTGATGCAGCTGCAGCAGTTAAAGCTGGCGACTACAAAAAAGCTGGTGAGCATGTAGAAAAAGCTAATGCTTGGATGAACCAAGTTAGCGCGACTTTCAAAGATCAACTTACTAAAGACAGAAACGATGTAGTGGCTTCTTTACCACTTGCACCAGTATCTGTTTCTCGTGTTAACAACACAACTGTAACTGTAAACTTCAACAAAGCTGTTGACGCTGTTTCAATTGCACACTTTGCTTTTGATAACGGTCTTACTGTTACTGATGCAAAATTATCATCAGATGCAAAGACAGTTACACTAACAACAACTACTCAAGCAGCTGGAAAAACTTACACACTGTCTTACAAAGGTGCAAAAACAAGTGTAGCTTTCTCTACACCTGCTAACCCAGCTGACAATTCTTTAGTAATTGACAACAATTCTGAAGTATACTTAAAGGCTGACGGCAGCCGTGTGTTCACTGCTACATTCAAAAACGCTGATAACTCTGCATACAGAGGTGTAGTAAACCTTACTACAACAGGTGATGTGGCAATTGTGGCTGTTAACGGAGTTAACGTAACTGCAAGGACTACTGCAACTGCAGTACCTAACGCTGACGGTAAAGTTACTGTTAAGATTGCTAAGAGTGCTGGAGCAACAGCTTCTGATGCAGTTGGAACATTAACATTTGAAAACGAAACAACTGGAAAAGAAGTTAAAACAGGCAAAACTCACTTTGTAACTGAGGCGTCAAATACAAGTACTGCAACTGGCAGCACTGAAGTAACTGTTAATTATGTAGATAAAGCAGGCAAGTTCTTTATTGGAACTGTTGCTTCTGGATCTCCTCAATGGTATTCATACGATACTAACGATACAGTACTTGATAATGGTACACCAGTTAGCCTTGCTGACTTTGAAGCAGCATTAGCAGAAGGTAACAAAGTAAGAGTAAACTACCAAAACAATGGTGGATCAAGCAAGATTTCTGACTTTAATGTAATCTTTAAGAAGACTCTTTCTGACTTAACTGTAACTAATCCAAATCGCGATACAACAGCTGCAGATCCTTTCCGTGTAGCTCCAGACGAGCAATTTGTTTTAGCTGGTAAAGGTCAAGCAGGATACACTGCTCATATTTACCGCTACGATGGCACTAACTATGTACTTCATAGTTCAACACCAGTTGATGGTGCTGGAAACTATTCTACTCAAGTAAACCTTGATAAGAATGCTCTTAACCAATTTGGAGTACTTCAGTTGCCAACTGGAGTCCAAGCTCCTGGAACAACATCTTCAGTTAGCGAAGTAGTTTATGTTAAAGAAGGTGCGTTTGAAGTAACAACTGTAACTTCAACTAACCTAGTTAACGTTGGAGCACAAGTTTCATTCACATTCACTACTGGTGATACAGCTACATTTGAAAATGGCGATACATTAACATTTGTAGATAACCAAGGCGTTGAGGCTACTTACACTGTTGGAACTGCAACTGCTGATACAAAAGTAGTAACAGGTACTAACAAAACTAACCGTGTAACAGTTACTCTTGGCCAACCAGTTTACTCTAACCTTTCAGCTGTGAATAACTCATTCAATCATGCTGGACCGGTTTACCTGAAGTCTGTAAACGGTGTGAACAACCAAGATAACCTGCTTGCGAAAATCCCAAGCTTAATTCGAGTACAATAAGACTGCTGTTTTAGGAGAAGCTGCGAATAGCAGCTTCTCTTTTTATTTTGAGGGGGGAAAAGATGTTAATTAGAAACTTACTGGCGGCAGGAATGGCCCTAGTGTTTATGGGCAATGTGGATGTAAAAGCACAAGGGAGTAATCAAGATATAGATGAATTTACCCCAATAGATAACATAGGACCAAAGGTTTTCCAAACATCAGCACTAACGGCCACCTCTGGAACTGACAATCTTGGAAATGACTACATGTACTTCATCATGCACGGCACACCTTCAGCCTTGGCAGTTGTCGACCTAAACACAAACCAAACTGTAGACGTCTTCACTTTGTCGAATTCTACAAGCGCATGGGGTTTAGATGTTGACGAAAAGGGTATAGTATGGGTTGGCGGTACAACGAATGGAAATGTGTATAGCTATGATCCGAATACAAAAGAGTTTGTAGATCACGGGAATAAGCTAACAAACCCGAAGGACACAGCTATTCAGGATATTGATGCAGCCAATGGAAAGATATTTGGTTCAACTGCTTATGGCGGATCTGTCTTTTTATATGAACCAGAGACTGAAGTCTTAAATAACTTCGGTCAGATTATGAATAAGAAAGAATTTGCGAAATCCCTTATCTATGATGAAGAAAATGATTCTCTATATATAGGTGTTGGTTCAAAGGCAGAGCTTGTGAAGTATGATCTTCAAACGAAAAAGAAGACCGCTTTTCTTCCGAGTGAGTACCAGGATGATAAGTACATAAGAGACTTGAAGGTCCAGGATAATTATTTGTTTGCCCGAATGGATCCATCGAATAGGTTAATCATTTTTGACAAAAGTACATTGGAAAAGATTGATGAGTTGGAGCTTAACTCCAGAACTGTCTCAAATATTCTGGAGGATGAGATTTACTTTTCAAAAGACAATTCATTCTTTAAATACAACCTGTTGACCAAAGAGACAACAGATCTCCAAGTTCCATTGTTAAAAGGCACGGAGCTGCTCAATCTGGATTTTGTTGAATTGAATGATCAAGAGTTATATCCTGGTTTGACACTGGTTGGCCAGATAGATAATGCAGGCAATATGTTCAGATACAATATTCAAACAGGCTATTATGAGATTACAAAGCTTGATCTCCCAGCCCAGCCAGTCACTCTGTATACGATGCTGGCTGATGAGAAGAAAGAAAATATCTTCATAAATGGCTATATGTCCGGCGGGCTGGCCATTTATAACACGAAAGATAATACGTCAAAGCTTTTCCAAAACATTAGCCAAATTGAATCTATGTCTTTGATGGGAGATAAGCTATATATTGGTGCATATCCAAACGCTCGTGTATTGGAGCTTGATCTAACAAAGCCATGGTCTGTTACAAACCCTCGGGAAATGATGAGGCTCGGCAACTTTGGTCAATCAAGATCTACAGCCATAATGGCTATGCCAAAGCTGAATAAAGTATTTGTGGGTACTTATCCAGAGACAAGTATTGGCGGCGGTGCTCTAGCAGTATACGACTTAAAAGAAAATAAATATGAAGTGCATGAAAATTATATCTATAATCAGAGTTTGGTTTCATTTACCAACCACAATGGCTATGTATACGGAGGCACATCTATCCACGCCAACTATAAAGTGAATGATCGCGGAGCAAGATTTTTCCGCTTCCGTCCAGAAAGTCCAGAACAACCTGAATACATTCATCTCCCAATGAGTGCTAGTATGATTACAAGTTTGATGGTTGATAAGAATAATGTGATCTGGGGAATGGCGGATGGAACCTTGTTTTCATACAACCCTGACACAAAAGAGATAAAGACACAGCAAATACTTAACCTCATTTCCGGCCGATTCCATAACGGTAATATTATTGAAGGTTTGGACGGTAATATTTATGGGACTGTCGAAGGAAAGCTCTTCAAAGCGAATCCTAAAACTCTATACTATGAAATTTTAAAAGAGGACGGAGCTTATGATCTAGTCCAAAATTACAACGGCGACCTATATTTCCGCAATCAGGCAGACCTCTGGAAGTATTCTTTAAACGAAGCGGAAAAGGAAAAGGACAAATAGAATATTGCCAACAATAAAATTCCTTCATAAAAAACCCAGAAATTTTTCTTCTGGGTTTTTTACTATATTAATAGAAGAAACTTGATTATAGTATGTATTATATTTCCTGTATATCCAAATAAATATATCATTGGAAAGAATTTATCATTTATCTAAATACTATAATGATTTACCATATTCTATGGAGAGGGAATGCTAGATATTACCTCGACTTCTATTAAACTGTTAAAAGTTTAGAAACTTTATCCTAGGTATCTAGATTAAGGGTCTGCTTTTAATAACAACTGGTCAATTTTACACACTAACTTTATTAGGGGGCTTTTTCCGTGAATAAGAAAAACGCAATCAAGGTATTAAGCGCAACAGCTGTTGCAGCTACAGCATTTGTAGCAACTTCACCAGCCGACGCATCTGTTCAAACTGATGCTCAAAAATTAGTTAACGAAGCTAAGAATGCTGGTACAGTATTAAAGTGGGCTATCTCAACTGAAGGTTCAGCTGATGGCACAACTCGCCCATGGGCACAATACAATGCTGCTAAAGCTGCTCGAGACAAAGCGGTTGCTGCTGTAAATAAGTTGCCTGCATCTCAAAAAGCTGGCTACCTGGCTGACCTTGAAGCAAACGTGAACCTACATATCACTCGTGCTATGTACTATATCGATGCAATCACAGCCGGCGAAAAGATTAAAGCAAAGCAAGACGTTCTTTCTGCTCAAATCGCTAAAGGCGCTATCAACGATACAACTGAAACTGCATACCACGAGCTTTCAAAAGAAATCCGCAAACAAGGTGTGCTTCTGGACCGCGTATACGGTAAATCAACTCGCGATGAAATCCGCGGACAATACAAGCAAGCTGCAGAAGCGGTTCGCGACAGCGCTCTTTATGCTGTAACAGTAAAAATGGAATTAGACCTTGCTGGTGAGGCTCTTGAGTCTAACAATATGGCGGAAGTTGAGAAACACTTAGCGGAAGCAAATAAATACATCAGCCAAGTTCAAAATGCAACTATGAAAGCGACACTTACAAAATCAATTGGAGAAGTAGAAGCGCAACTAACTCCAGTTGTTAAAGCTGTAAGTGCTTTAAATGCTAAAGAAGTATCAATTACATTCAACAAAGAAATCAAAGCTGATTCTGTAATAACTGCTTCTACAAAGGTATTAAAGAATATTACAGTTTCTGGCCCAAACAGCCCAACTTTCACTGCTGAATTAAGCTCAGACAAAAAGACTGTTGTTCTTACAGCTAACACTGGCTTGAACGGTGAATACACAGTAAACATAAATAAAGAAGCAGTGGAGACTACTAACGGAGATTTTGTACAATCATATATCTCTAAGTTTAATGTTAATGATACTACTGCTCCGTCCATTGCAGGTGCAGAAAGAGTAAGCCCTACAATTTCTAAAGTTAACTTCTCAGAACCAATTTCAAATGCAGGAACTGTTTCCTTTAAATATACTGATGGTTCTGCAGTAGTTGGAGCAAGCTTCAATTTAGACGCTTCTGGTAAATTTGGAACTGTTGACCTCTCTGCTAATACAGTTGAGACAAACAAAGCAATTGTTGTTCAGTTTATTGGTGCAATGGACTATGCTAATAACCTGTTAACGCCAAACCCTGCTACAGTGGCAGTACAAAAAGGTGAGAAAGATGGAGTAGCACCAACAGTATCTGCATTAAATGTTGTGGCTCCAAATAAAGTTGAAGTGAAATTCAGCGAAGAAGTGACTGGATTCACTACTAGTGATGTAACGGGTGTTGCAGTTTCAGAAATCACAAAAAGTGAAACAGACCCTACAAAATATGTATTAACATTAAGTGCTCCACAAAATGGTGTTAAAACAGTTGGTTTAGTGGCGGGTGCTGTTACTGACCTAAGCGGAGAAACTAGTGCTGCATATTCTAAATTAGTGGAATTTAAAGCTGATGCAGTGGCTCCAGTCTTAGCTTCTGCACAAGTAACAAAAGACGCTAAAGACGGAAAAGAATATTTAGTTCTTGCCTTTGATAAAGCTGTTACACTTAAGGATACAAATGGTTTCACACTAACTGGAAGCAGTGTTAAAGACTATGTAACTAACAATAGTGCGTCTGTTACGGTTGAAGCTAATGAATTAGTTGCTGTTGAAGGTTCTTCGAATTCCTTTAAAGTAGCTCTAGCTGATCTTAACCTGGTAGAGGGAACTGCGTACACGCTTAACCTTCCAAGTGGATTAGTTCAAAATGTTTCTGCTGTTGAAAATGCTGCAAAAACAGGAGCAATTAAATTTACACGCGGAACAGATTCAGTAGTTGGAAATGTATCTCCTCAAGCTGTTAACACATTTGCAAAAGGTACTGGAAACAGCCAAGTTTTAGTAACGTTTAATCAAGAGGTTGACGGTGCAACTGCAACAAATCCTGCAAACTACACTATTGATGGAGCTGTTGTTGAAAAAGCAGAAATCTTAGATCCAGCGAAAAAGATCGTTACTTTAACTCTTAAATCTGACTCTGTAACTTTCACAGGTCTTCGCAACTATTCAGTTTCTGGTGTTAAAACAGCATTAGGCGGTATTCTTGAAAATACAGCAAGGGGAACTATTAACCTGACTGAAAATGTTGCTCCAACTGTAACTTCTGCAGTAGTAACTAGCCCTGATACTATTAAGCTTACATTCAGTGAAGCTGTAAGAGATGGAAGCACTCCGGGAAGTGACTTCGAAATTTTCCAAGGTACTTCTACTACTCCTTTAGCAGAAGCATTAACAGGTGAAGTTATTAACGGTAATGAAGTAACTATCACATTATCAGAAAGCCTATCTTCTTTATCTGGTCTTTCTGTTAAAGCATCAAACACAATCGATATTGTTGATGTAAACGGAAATGCTACAACATTCAAGCAGATTTCTATCCAGTAATAATGGATAAAGAAAGATCGACCGGGGATTTTATCCCCGGTCTTTTTAAATGCCCTTATTTTAATATAATTATTGGTAAATATTATATAATTACAAATCTGGTAACTTCTATTGATAATATAAACATTTTCCAATAAAATTAGTAAGAGTAATATTTGTAGAATTTTGGTTAAAGGAGTCTAATATGAAAGATAAATATCGAAAATTTGTGCTATTAGGCTTAGTTGCACTTGTGGGAGCAGGGACTATATATACATATATTGCTGGGGAAAATCAGGATAAAAGGTATATAGAGGATTTTCAGCAGTATCAAGTAGCGCTAGGTGAAATGCAAGAGGACCAAATAGGTAACGCAAAGGAAAAAATGTTACACCTGCATAATAAATACCATGACCAGGCTAATATAACAAGAAATCTTGGGTTAATTTATGCTATGGAAGGTGATTTTGAGAAAGCAGCTCTTTATTATCAAAAGGCAGTTGATCAGATGCCATTTATTGTACAAGATCCACTTTTCTCGCTTCAATTTGGAGAAATGTTGTTTTATAAAGGTGAGTTGGGTATTTCTCAGCAGTATATCGAGCACGGAAAAGCTGTGGGGCTGCCAGATGAATATGTGCAAAGGGCAGATGAATTATTAGCACAAATAGAAACAGAACAGCAAAGGTGATTATATGTCAAAACTTGATGAGATATTTGGTGAAAAGATAAAAGAAAGAGTATCTAATCGGAAGGAAGAAGTGCAGTTATCTGAAGACCAGCTTGAGATGAAAAAAGCGGATAGCATATTAGTTTGGGGATTATTGCTAATTTTATTAGTTGTCCCATTAATAGCAAGAGTCCATTTTTCTGAATTTGCAAGCCCGTTGGTTACTGGAACTTCCCTTGATACCGGAATGAAAAGCGATATATTTACTTTTTATAAGTTTGTCGTTCTTCTAATCGGAACAATAGGGTTAGCGATAGTTTTCCTATATAAAGTAGTGATTTTGGGATACATGATTCCAAAATCTAAAATTAACCTGCTGACTGGAATACTTGCAGTATTGATTGTTCTTTCAGCAGTTTTCGCCCCAAATAAGAGTTTAGCGCTATTTGGAATGTACAATCGTCACGAAGGTACTCTAACTTACTTATGCTATATTACCCTCTTTTTTATCGCTTCAAACATAACATTAAGCTCTAAGAATATTAAATGGTTTATTTATGTTTTGTATCCATTTGTATTGATCAATACTACCTTAGGGTTGCTTGGATTCTATGGCTTTGATATTTTGAAGACTGACTTTGGTAAGAATCTGTTGTTTTCAAATATGCCCGAAGGCTCACATATAAATGAAGGTTCGAAGTTGATTTCCACTATTAATCATGGAAACTACGTAAGCGGAGTTTCCGCTGTTATTATTGGCCTACTCTTGACCTGGTCTTTATTGGACAAAAACAGACTACGAAGCTTGATAAATCTACTATTCTCATTGGCAGCTTTTTCTATGCTGCTGGCTTCATTATCGAGCAGTGGGTTTGTAACCTTATTAGCAGTTTCACCTTTAATCATATTACTTATTATTAAATCAAAAAACAAAAAACAATTTATCATAGTCGGTATGAGTTTTGTGCTCTTAAGCGGCCTTATCTTGTCCTTAATGAGCAGTCATAATTCTAAAGTATGGGACGAAAGCATAGGTTTTTTTGTCTCTAACAATCCGTTTGATGACAATAAAGATGTTGGTTTAACCGGCCAATTTACACATCATGTGTATGCCGCAGAGAAAGTTGAATATAATTTTCCGGAATTACCAGAGTCCGGAGTAGGAGCAGGCTCTGGACGTCTATACATTTGGGGTAAAGCGTGGGATCTAATTAAAGAACGTCCATTATTAGGTTATGGATTAGATACTTTCACGTATCATTTTCCTCAGAATGATCCTGGTAAGCATGCGAATATTGAGACTTATACAGTGGTAGTTGATAAGCCGCATAATGCATATGTAGGAATAGCATTCGGCTGCGGTATTCCTGCTTTAATAATACTCTGCATACTTCTATTTGTGGTTTTAAAACATTTATTTTTTTTGGTCATTAATAATTATAAAATTGGCTCCGTGCTACTGATATTCATGCTGGCTTGGGCAACACAATATTTGTTTAATGATTCCTTATTAGGAATTAACATTATTTTTTGGATACATGCTGGTCTATCCTTTTCCTATGTTAATAGGGATAGGGCTGCACGCAATTGAGTAATTGCCAATAAGGGGAAAAATAATTTATGAAAATTAAAAATTTGACTCAAAATCTAAATCTAATAAACCAGTTTATAAAAAGAGAAATATTTATTAGATATAAGGGATCTTTTTTAGGGATAATGTGGTCCTTTATTACGCCGATACTTATGTTAGCAATATATACATTCGTTTTTAGTGTTGTTTTTAAAGCAAGATGGGGCATTAATCAAGACACTAGTAAAATTGAATTTGCGCTTTTATTATTTGCGGGCTTACTAATATTCAACGTATTTTCAGAAGTGGTAACTAGATCACCAACATTAGTTACGAGTAACGCAAATCTTGTGAAAAAAGTAGTGTTTCCATTAGAAATACTGCCGATAGTAGCGTTAGGTTCATCACTCTTCCATGCAATAATAAGTTTAATAATTTTACTGCTTGCAGTTTATATTTTTTTAGGTCAAGTTTATTGGACTATTGTATTATTTCCGTTAGTAATATTGCCAATATGTCTCATTTCCCTTGGGTTTGGTTGGCTTATATCTTCCTTAGGGGTTTATATTAGAGATATTAATCAAATTGTAAATGTAGGAGTTCCTGCTTTAATGTTTTTAAGTCCTATATTTTATCCCATATCTTCAATTCCTACAAACCTTCAATTTTTATTTTTTTTAAATCCTATTAGTTATACGGTTGAAGATATGCGTAGGATATTTATCTGGGGCTTATTACCACGATGGGAATGGCTGATTTTTGGAAATATAATTGGGATATTAATTGCAGCAATAGGGTTCCTTTGGTTTAAAAAAACAAGGAGTGGTTTTGCAGATGTTCTCTGATACTGTTATAGAAGTAAAAGATCTTAATAAGGTCTACCAAATATATAATCGACCCATAGATAGACTAAAGCAAGGATTAATTAAAAGGAAGCAATATTATCAGAAGTTTACTGCGTTAGAAAATATTAATTTAAGAATTAATAAGGGAGAGGCAGTTGGAATTATTGGAAGAAATGGTTCTGGTAAGAGTACACTACTTCAATTGTTAGCAGGGACTTTGTCCCCTTCAAGTGGAAAAGTGAAGGTAAATGGAAGAGTTGCGGCTCTACTAGAACTAGGAAGTGGATTTAATCCAGAGTTTACTGGGAGAGAAAATATATACCTTAATGGGGCGATTCTGGGGCTCTCAAGAGAAGAGATGAAAGAGAGATTCAAAGATATCACTGACTTTGCTGATATAGGGGACTTTATTGACAGGCCAGTCAAAACTTATTCTAGTGGGATGTATGTAAGGTTAGCATTTGCAATATCCATAAATGTAAATGCTGACGTGTTAATAGTTGATGAAGCTTTGTCAGTGGGGGATACGAAATTTCAAATAAAGTGTATAGAAAAAATGAATGAGATTAAAAATAATGGTGCAACTATTTTATTTGTATCTCATGCGGGTGAACAAGTCAAACGGTTTTGTGATAGAGCAATATGGTTGAAGGAAGGCCAATTAGTATTAGATGGAACATCAAGTGAAGTAGTCAATTATTACGAGGATACTCTTCAATTAGAAATTATTAAAAGCAGCAAAGATCCAGTGAATATTTCTAAAGATGAAGAAACAGATGGTCTGGATGATAGTTTAATAGCAAAAATTAATTCAGTCAAAGTGAACAATAGTAGACTAAATACATTCGAGGAATTAGTTGTTACTATTGATTATCAAATTTATAAAAAAAAGATTGATAACTTTTTAGCTGGAGTTGCTATATATAGTAACGATAGAAAGTACATTTTCGGTCCAAACACTTACTTAGATAAAACTATTATTCCTTCTACCCTAGGTAACCATACCTTAGAGTATAGGATACCAAGAATTCCCCTTTTAGCAGGAACCTATTTTCTAGATATTGGCTTATTTACTAATGGTGGTTTGGTTTGTATAGATTACAAAAATGAGTTTTCTCAATTCACTGTAGATAGTAATTACTTTACAGAAGGATTATTACACATAGAACATGAATGGAGAATTATAGAATGATATCGAATATACCCTTTGACCAATATCAGCGTTATAAACATGTACAATTAATCCTCAATATGTTACCACAATTAAAAGAGATTAATATTCTTGAGGTGGGAGCAAATAGTCATAAAAACTTAGAAAGATTTTTACCAAATATAAAGATAACTTATTTAGACTTAGTAGTCCCAGAATATTTGAAGAGCAATGATGCTTACATTGAAGGCGATGCTACTAATATGGATTTTGATGACAATTCATTCGATTTTATTGTTGCTTTAGATGTTTACGAGCATATTCCTTTAAATAGGAAAGAGGCATTTATTAGTGAATTAAGCCGTGTTTCAAAGTTGGGGTTTATTATCGGTGCTCCTTTTCATACTCAGGATGTAAGAGAAACGGAAATAAGATTAAATAGTTATTATGAGGTTCTGTATGGTCAAACTTATAAATGGTTAGATGAACATATTGAAATAGGGTTGCCCAAATTAGATGATACGTTAAAATCTGTTCAGCAAAATGGTTTAAATTATTTTCATTTTTCTCACGGGTCATTAAATGTTTGGGAAAAATTAATGAGAGTTCACTTCGCGGGTGCTAGTAATTTTGTGTTGCACCCATACAGATTTAAATTAGATGACTTCTACAATTCTAAGATGTTTGACAGAGACTATGGTACACCAGCTTATCGACAATTCATTGTCTGTTCAAAAGAGAATGAAATTATTGAGCGAGTTCAACTTATCATGAATGAAAGAATAGCTAAAAGTTCTAAAAGTAATAATACAGAAGTATTACACCAACTAGATGATTTGGAGAAAAGCTTCTATTCATTAGTAGAAAGGATCGAAATAGAAAAAGGCATTAATAAAGTTAAAGAGTCTCTAGAAACTGAGAAAGAAATAGAGATACTTAAAGACGAATTAAGTCATGTAAAAGTGGAACTAAAAAAACAATTAAAAATAAATGATGTGCAAGTAAAGAAAATAATGAATTTAAATCAAGAGATAGAGCAAAAAGAAATTACTTTGGGTACTATTTTGCAGAAAAATAAAGATTTAAATGAGAGTAATTATTCATTGACGCAGCATGTATATGAATTAGAACAAGTCGCTCAGGCATTAAGAATAAAAAATAGAGTGAAAGGGTTATTTAAGCTAGCAAGACCAATTAAAATTGGAGGGAAATCAAAAAAACTTTTTAAACTTCTTCAAATGTTAAAAGCTAATCCCGTTTTATTGGAAAAAACTTTACAGGATATCAAGTTGCAGGGAATAAAAAACGTCAAATTTAAAATCGAGAATAAGGTAAAAAATGAATTGGAAATATATGTACCAGAGACAAAATTTGATATGAATGACTACATCACAAAAATAAATAATTTTGACTATAAACCTAAAATTTCAATTGCAATGCCAGTCTATAATGTTAAGCCCATTTGGTTAGAGAAAGCTATTGAATCGATTGTTAACCAAATATATACAAATTGGGAATTGTGTATAGTTGATGATGGGTCTGACATCGAAGAGACAAAACAATATTTAAAGAATATAAAAAACGATAAAATAAAAGTTTTCTTCTCACCAAGCAATAATGGAATATCAGAAGCTACCAATAAAGCAATCTCTTTATCCGATGCAGAGTATATTGCTTTAATGGATAATGATGACGAGATTACAAATGATGCTTTATTTGAGATAGTAAAGTCTTTAAATGAACAAGATGCCGATATTTTATATTCTGACGAAGATAAAATTGATAAACATGGTAAAAGAAAACTTCCGTTTTTCAAACCAAATTGGTCTCCTGATTTATTAAGATCACAAATGTATTTAGGGCATTTAATAGTTTTTAAAAAGTCTTTGTTTGAAAGTATTGGCGGTTTTAGAAAAGAATATGATGGTAGTCAAGATTATGATCTGATTTTAAGAATGAGTGAACATACATCTAAGATATTTCATATACCCAAAGTACTTTACTCTTGGCGAGAGATAGAAACTTCAACTGCAATTAATCCAGCATCTAAGCCTTATTCACAAATTGCAGGCCTTAAAGCATTGCAAGAACATGTGAATCGAGTATATGGAGATGGTAATGCTTGGGTGGATGAAGAAAAAGATTTATTCGTATATGATGTAAGATACAAGTTACCAGACCCTCAACCCATGGTTAGTATTATTATTCCAACCAAAGATAATTTATCCTTACTAGAACAGTGTATTAAGAGTATTTTAGGTAAGACTACTTATACAAATTACGAGATAATTATTTTAAACAATAACTCGGAAAAGCAAGAAACTTATATTTGGTTTGATAATATTGTAAAAACTAACAATAATGTAAAAGTGCTGAATGCTTTTTACGATTTTAATTGGTCGAAATTAAATAATCATGGAATAAAAGCCGCAGATGGAGAGGTCTATGTCTTTCTAAATAATGATACAGTTATAATTACGGAAAATTGGTTAGATAGATTGGCTGAGAAAGCTTTACGACCTGATGTTGGTACCGTTGGTGGATTACTATTATATGAAGATGAAACAATTCAACATGCAGGTGTAATACTTGGAATGGGAGGTTGGGCAGACCATGTTTTTAAAGGAAGTAAGCCTGTTCATTTCAGTTCGCCTTTTATTTCTCCTATGGTCACTAGAAATGTTCTAGCTTCTACAGGGGCGTGTTTAGCAATATCAAAAGAAACAATTGCTAAAATTGGACTGTTTAACGAAGATTTTATAGTGTGTGGTAGTGACGTTGAAATTTCTGTAAGAGCTTATAAACTTGGTTATGTGAATATATATGACCCACATGTTAAACTCTATCATCTAGAATCCAAAACTAGAGATTCTCATGTACCTGAATCCGATTTTACCTATTCTAGTGAACATTATTCTCCATTTAGAGAAGAAGGAGATCCTTATTTTAATAATAATTTAGATTTAATGAGTCTTGTTCCAAAAATGAAGAAAGAGGAGATTGGATGTTATCAACAATAAAGAGATTTGCAAAGAAAAGCAGTATAATGAAGAGGACATATGATAGTGCTAAAACACACTTCATTAATACTTCAATAGGCGAGATAACTCCTTTTGATCCTCGAAAATCTACTTATAGCAATAGAAGAATAAACATAATTATCCCGTCAATTAACCAAGAGCATATGTTTGGGGGGATAGCAACGGCGCTTAGATTTTTTAATGAATTGGCGGAAGAAGGAAATTATACCAAGAGAATAATTCTTACTGATGCTATTCCCGACGGAAAGTCTATATCGCAATTTTCCGATTACGAACTTGTAGACTGCATGTCAGATAGTAGTGCGGAGAAACAAATTGTTCCTTTTAGTGATAGGTATAATAAAACTATACCAATAGGCAGTAATGATTATTTTATTGCTACGGCATGGTGGACTGCTTACGCTGCTCAAAGGGTTGTACAGTGGCAATCTAACATGTTTAGTCAATCAATTAATAAGTTAATATATTTTATTCAGGATTATGAACCTGGATTCTATTCTTGGTCAAGTCAATACGTATTATGTCAGAGTACATATATGTATAATGGTCCTCAAATTGCTGTTTTCAACACAGCTATCTTACAAAGTTATTTCTCAGATTTAGGATACAGATTTTCATCTACTTATGCATTTGAACCTCAGCTTCATCCCCAATTAAAATCTAGAGTGGATAAAAGCAACAAAAAAAAGAAGAAGGTTCTGATTTATGGGAGGCCCTCTGTATCAAGAAATGCTTTCACATTAATAATTGAAGCTTTAAAAAGATGGGTTTGGATTCAAGATGATATTGAAGAGTGGGAGATTGTAACAGCTGGGGAAAACCATTCAAATATTGACCTAGGGAATAATGCGAAAGTTAAGTCTTTAGGGAAATTAGATATAGTATCTTATGCTCAACTACTTAATGATTCTGCCATTGGGATCTCATTAATGGTCTCACCGCATCCTAGCTATCCTCCCCTAGAGATGGCGCACTTTGGAATTCTTGTTTTAACAAATAGTTTTGAAAACAAAAATCTTACTAATTGGCATGATAATATATATTCTACTTCAATGTTAACTCCTGAACTGATTTCCAAGGACATTTTATATTTATGTGATAAATTTAATAATGATAATAATGTTGGGGTTAAAGGAAAGAGTAGAATGGACAATTTTATTGAAAGCTCTGTTCTTTTCCCTTTTATTCCTCGAATAGTAGGAGACTTGAACAAGAATACCTAAGATTATAGAATTTATACTTGATATAAAGGTTGTGAGTTACATGAAAGGAATTATCCTAGCCGGCGGAAGCGGCACACGCCTATATCCTTTAACAATGTCAGTCTCCAAACAATTACTGCCTATATATGATAAACCAATGATCTACTACCCGCTGTCTATTTTGATGCTGGCGGGTATTCAGGAGATTCTTATTATCTCAACTCCTGAGGATACACCTAGATTTGAACAGCTGTTGGGGGACGGTCAGGATTTAGGGATATCTTTGTCCTATGCCGTCCAGCCTACACCAGATGGTTTGGCTCAAGCTTTTATTATTGGGGAAGAGTTTATTGGTGACGATTCTGTAGCTTTGATTTTAGGGGATAATATTTTTTATGGGCATGGATTTACCTCGGTACTTGAGCGAGTAGCTTCGAAAGAATCCGGTGCAACTGTTTTTGGTTACAATGTTAAGGATCCTGAGAGGTTCGGAGTTGTTGAATTTAATGATAGTGGAAGGGTAATTTCTATAGAAGAAAAGCCTTCTGACCCTAAATCCACTTATGCTGTTACAGGCTTGTATTTCTACGATAATCGTGTTGTTGAGATAGCAAAGTCTATCAAACCGTCTGACCGGGGAGAGCTGGAGATCACGGATATCAATAAAGCCTATCTAGAATTAGGGGAGCTTGACGTAGAGCTGCTTGGGAGAGGATTTGCATGGCTTGATACAGGTACACATGAATCTCTGCTTGAAGCCTCTACATTTATTGAGACAGTGGAACGGCGACAAAGCCTGAAAGTGGCCTGTCTGGAGGAAATCTCCTTTCGGAAAGGATATATAACGAAGGATGACCTTACTCGACTGGCATCACCGTTAAAGAAAAATGGTTATGGTAAGTATTTATTGGATTTGGTCAAAAGAAGCAAATAAAAGGATTGATATTAAATGAAAGTGCAAAAAACCTATTTAATTGACGCATATATCATCGAACCCAATGTATTCGGAGACAACAGGGGCTTTTTCATGGAAAGCTATAATGCGGGCGCATTCGAAGAGAATGGTTTAGACTACAGTTTTATTCAGGACAATCAGTCTTTATCTGCAGAATCCGGGACTGTCAGAGGACTTCACTACCAATTGGAACCGTATGCCCAAACCAAACTGATTAGAGCTACTCGGGGAGCTATCTATGATGTTATAGTGGATATTCGGAAAGGATCGCCTACTTTTGGGTCCTGGCAGGGCTTTATTTTAAGTGAGGATAACAAAAGGCAGCTGTTGGTTCCCAAAGGATTTGCCCATGGCTTCTGCACGTTAGTCAAAAACACTGAAGTTCTTTACAAAGTTGATAGCTATTATGCCCCAGAGTTCGACCGGGGCATACAATGGAATGATCAGGAATTGAAAATCGATTGGCCGGTGACGAACCCAATATTATCTGCTAAAGACCAAGCCCATCCACCTTTAGCTCAAGCGGAAAATAATTTTATTTTTAGGAGTTCTAAAAAATGAAAAAGATTCTTGTAACAGGCGGTGCAGGGTTCATCGGGAGTAATTTTGTAAACTATACGGTAAGAACTTACCCTGATTACCATGTTATTAATCTCGATGCCCTTACATATGCAGGAAACTTGTATAATCTAAGTGAATCAGCGGAAAGATCAAATTATGAGTTTATAAGAGGGGATATTGCTGATCCAGTTTTAGTTGAATCTATATTTGAGCAAGGCATTCATGCTGTGATTAACTTTGCTGCTGAATCTCATGTGGACCGCAGTATTTCTGACCCAGGGATTTTCGTGAGGACAAACATTCAAGGGACTCAGGTTTTGCTGGATGCAGCCAGGAAGTATAAAGTTGAAAAGTACATTCAAATTTCGACAGATGAAGTCTATGGAACTCTTGGTGAAACAGGGTTCTTTACAGAAGAAACGCCTTTGGCACCTAATAGTCCTTATAGCGCGAGCAAGGCAAGTGCAGATCTTTTAGTGCGTGCCTATTATGAAACTTATGGATTGCCTGTTAATATAACAAGGTGCTCTAACAACTATGGTCCTTTTCACTTCCCGGAGAAGCTTATTCCCTTGATGATTATTAATGCATTGAATGATAAAGAGCTTCCCGTCTATGGAAACGGACTGAATGTCAGGGACTGGCTGCATGTTGAAGACCATTGTAAAGCAATAGATCTGGTTTTGCATAAGGGCAAGGCCGGAGAAGTTTACAATGTCGGAGGACATAATGAGCGGACTAATATTGAGGTTGTTAAAGAAATATTAAAAGATCTAAATAAGCCTGAGACTCTTATCAGGTATGTAGAAGACCGGTTGGGACATGATAAACGATATGCAATTGATCCATCCAAGCTGAGAAATGAACTGGGCTGGGAGCCTGTTTACAGTTTTGAAACAGGATTAAAGGCAACGATTGACTGGTACCTGGAAAATAAAGAATGGTGGTCAAATATCATTTCAGGAAGCTACCAAGAGTATTATCAAGAACAATACGGGAAAAAACTGCAGTCATGAAAATAATGATTACAGGTGCAAACGGCCAATTAGGATCGGAATTAGTTAATCTAATGAGGCAGACATCATTTGAGGCTTATGCGTATACAAAGGAAGAGCTGGATATAACAAATGATAAGCTGGTCATAGAAGAAGTGGATAAAGTCCGGCCCGATGTCATTATTAATGCTGCTGCATTTACTAAAGTGGACCTCGCCGAGGAGCAAGAAGATTTAGCATATGCAGTAAATGCCTATGGCCAAAGAAATCTTGCAGCAGCAGCAGAACGAATCGGTTCAAAAGTATGCTATATAAGTACAGATTATGTTTTTGATGGCCAGGGAAACAGACCTTACAGAGAGTATGATACAACAAATCCTCTAGGTGTTTATGGAGGTTCAAAATATGCTGGTGAAGAGCTGACAAAACAACTGAGCAGCAAGTTCTTTATTGTAAGGACTGCCTGGGTGTATGGTGAATATGGACCAAACTTTGTAAAAACCATGCTTAACCTGGCACAGAAACAAAAAGAGCTGGGTGTAGTAGCCGATCAAAATGGATCTCCCACTTATACGCTTGATTTGGCTGAATTCATTGTAGAGTTAATCCAGACTGATAGGTTTGGTACATATCATGCTACCAACAGCGGCAGTTGTTCCTGGTTTGAATTTGCTGAAGCTATTTTTGAAATAAAGAATATGGATATAAAGGTTAATCAGCTAACCACGGAACAGTTTCCTCGACCGGCTAAAAGGCCGCAATACTCAGTATTAGATAATTTTGCTTTAAGGGTGAATGGATTTAAAGAATTGCGCCACTGGAAACTGGCCTTAGCTGAGTTCCTTTCAGCTAATGAAAAGTAAATAAATTCAAAAGTAAACAATCCCTGATAAGATTGTTTATTTTTGTTAGAACCATTATCATAAAAGATGAGATTTTTAGATAGGTGTGAAGAAGGATGAATAAAGTCAGTGTACATATTGTCACTTATAACAGTGAAAACGATATAGCACAGTGCCTCGAAGCCTTGAACTTGCAGAGCTACCCGATAAATGAAATTGTTGTTGTGGATAATAACTCCACTGACGGCACTATACAAAAAGTACAGACTTTAAATCATATCACCCTTATTCAAAACGAAAAAAATACGGGTTTTGCAGAAGCCCATAATCAAGCTATTCAAGAGACTGACACTGACTACGTACTTGTTTTAAACCCGGACGTTATATTGTATCCGGATTATATTCGCTTCCTTGTCTCAAGGATGGAGGAAAGTGCTCTAATAGGAATGGCAACAGGAAAATTATATCGGAGTGTAGAGGACAATATATTGGATAGTACCGGGATTATAATGAAGAAAAACCGCCGTGCAATCGACAGGGGAGCAGGAGATTATGATGACGGCCAATATGATAGCATATCCGAAGTTTTTGGTGTTTCCGGGGCAGCAGCTATGTATAAAAGAAAGATGATACAAGATATATCCTATAATAATGAGTTTTATGATCAGGCCTTTTTTGCATATAAGGAAGACGTAGATGTTTGCTGGCGGGCGAGACTGGCAGGCTGGAAAGGGGAATTTGTCCCCTTAGCTGTAGGGCTTCATAAAAGAGGCTGGAGTGAGAAACGGCTTCGGAAGCAAGTTCCTGTTAAAATTAGACAGCATTCATATATTAATAGATATTTTTATTTATTTAAGAATGATAGCTTGAAAGGATTGTTCATTCATTTTCCTTTTATTTTTGTATATGAGATGACAAGTTTTTGTTATGCAATGGTTAGAGAGCCGGAAATATTGAAGGCATGGATGCTATTTATAAAAAACCTGTCTGGAATGTGGAAGAAAAGGAAGGCGATTCATTTGAAAGCTTCCGTTGCCAAAAGCCAAAATGTCATTAAGTATTTTCAAGGAATATGGTAGTGGAGGATTTAAAGTTGGATGTAAGTATAATAATCGTTAATTACAATACAAAAGAACTTACAGTGGACTGCATCCGCTCTATCTATGCTGCAGAGAATAAATATAGTTTTGAAATCTACCTGGTGGATAATAATTCTTCTGACGGATCCGTGGAAGCTGTTAGAGAAAAATTTCCTGAAGTTAAGGTAATATCCAATAAACTGAATGCAGGTTTTTCAAAAGCGAATAATCAGGCAATTAGATTGGCATCTGGGAGATATACTTTGCTGCTAAATTCTGATACAATTGTAAAAAATAGGTCTATAGATACAATGATAAGTTATATGGATTCACATCAGGATGTTGGGGCGAGTGGGTGTAAAGTCACACTGCCTGATGGGAAGCTTGATAAGGCTTGCCACAGAGGCTTTCCAACACCATCTGCTTCTATGTATTACTTTTTGGGACTTGATGAGAGGTTCCCTAATAATCCACGTTTTAATGGCTATCACCTAAATCACCTTGATTTCGATCAGATCCATGAAATTGATTGTCTAGTAGGGGCATTTATGATAGTTCGAAGGGAAGCAATTAAAGAAGTGGGCATGCTTGATGAAGAGTACTTCATGTATGGGGAAGATATAGACTGGTGTTTTCGGATCAAGAATGCCGGATGGAAGATTACCTATAACCCCGAAGCTGAAATCATTCATTATAAAGGTGCGAGCAGCCGGAAAAAACCTATTAAAATTGTATATGAATTCCATCGGGCAATGTATTTATTTCATAAGAAAAATCTGTCCTTCAATTATTCTAAACTTGTTAATCTGATTGTTGTTACAGGGATTGCGGCTAAGCTCGGATTGGCTCTTATGAAAAATTTAATTAAAAATAATTAAAATGGTGATTTAATGATAAGAGGAAGGGAAAAATTTCTATCCCAGGTATATGCTGGTGTAGATTTTGTATTTATCCAAATAGCTTTCGGGCTGGCATGGTTAATTCGATTCAACCTTTTGGAAGAAGATATTGCAGCTAGGCTTCCATTTGCTGATTATTGGTTCTGGGGCGCCATCTATGCAATCATTTATGTTTTAGCTGCGTATACTGGTACACTTTATGCCTCAAAAAGAAAAACAAAATTTGCCTCTGAGCTTGCAAAACTATTTCAGGCTCATGTGATTAGTATTTTCATATTGCTAAGTGTCCTTTTTACGTTAAAAACGGTGGATATTTCCCGTATATTCTTACTTGTCTTCTTTTTAATGAGTTTATTTACAACTTCAGCTTATCGCTATTTTATAAAGCAAGCCCTGCGGCGTTTGAGGGCAAAGGGGTATAATAAGCAATTCGTTTTAATAGTTGGAGCAGGAAAGCTTGGAAGAAAATATTATGATATGCTGAAAAGCCATCCAGAGTATGGAATGGATGTCGTTGGATTCCTGGATGATTATTGTAAAGACCTGCCTTCTCCCTATAAATCTGTATTGGGATCTGTACGCCATTTACAGGCTATTTTAGAAACTAAACTTATAGATGAAGTAATTATTGCGCTTCCTTTTAGTGCCTATCCTAAATATCGGGAAATTATATTGATATGCGAAAGAGCAGGAATCAGAGTGTCTATTATCCCGGACTTCTATGATGTTCTGCCTGCATCCCCTCACTTTCAATTATTTGGGGATCTTCCGGTTGTAAATGTCAGAGATGTTCCTTTAGATGAGATTGCCAACAAATTTTTAAAAAGGGTTTTTGATATAGCTTTCGCCTTGATTGCCATAATTTTAACCCTGCCTATTATGATTGTTATTGGATCTGTATTAAAGCTTACATCCCCAGGACCCATTATCTTTAAACAAGAAAGAGTCGGCTTAAATAGAAGGACATTTAATATGTATAAGTTCCGTTCCATGAAGCATATGGAACAGTCGGCGTCTGATACACAATGGACGGTTGCTGATGACCCAAGAAGAACGAAGCTGGGGAGCTTTATAAGAAAAACCAGTCTGGATGAACTGCCGCAATTCTTTAATGTTTTGAAAGGCGATATGAGCGTTGTGGGTCCGAGACCGGAACGTCCTCACTTTGTCGACCAATTCAGGCAGGACATACCTAAATACATGATAAAACATCATGTGCGTCCTGGCATTACAGGGTGGGCGCAGGTGTCTGGTTTAAGAGGTGATACATCCATTGCTGACAGAATTGAACATGATGTTTTTTATATTGAGAACTGGACTATTCTTTTTGATATTAAGATAATTTTTAAAACTATATATGCTGGATTAGTTAATAAGAATGCCTATTAAGGACTGCTGGATTTAATTCTGGCAGTCTTTTTTCTTTAATAAACTGACATATAAAAGAAAATTCACATAGAATACAAGTAATTTTTTTAACTATAATTACATTATTTACCAGTAATTATTTGGTAATAATAGGTTGTATTGAGCTTACTAATAATTTAGGATGATTATTGTAAGAAAATAACAAATGCGAAGGGAGTAAGCATGAAAAAAACTATTAGATTTTTGTCCTCTTTTCTTGTGCTAGTTTTAGTGTTAGCTAGTTTTCCTAACATAAAAGGAAGTGCAGCTGCAGGTTATTTTATTATGCCGGCTCAAGGCACTATCACCGATGGATTCAGGATACCTTCCAGACCTGATCATCATGGTGTAGATATTGCCAATAGAGTATCTGTACCTATTAAAGCGGGGAGGGAAGGAACTGTTTCACGTTCCTATTATTCTACGTCATATGGAAATGTAGTCTTTATTAAACACACGATAAATGGCGCTGTTTGGGAAACTGTTTACGCTCATATGTCCAGCAGGTCTGTAAGTGCCGGTCAAAAGGTTACAACGGGGCAGACACTTGGCTATATGGGTAATACCGGAGATTCCGAAGGACAGCACTTGCATTTCGAAGTACATAATGGTACTTGGAATGGAAATAAAACAAATGCCGTAAATCCTTTAAATTACATTACTGAAGGAACACCAACACCGACTCCTGGCCCTTCTATTACAATAGAAGATATTAAACCCAATCTGAATCTAAATTCAAAACTGGGTGTTGTGCGGAATTTTGAAACAACCGTGATCCGAACAGGCCCGGACAAATCTTATTCAATAAACAAAGCTCTGGGGAACAGCGGGTATGTTAATCCTAAAGATCAATATCTGGTTTCCGGCTATGAAAATGGCTGGTACAAAGTTGCAGCTAACGGCTGGGTATATTCAGAGCATTTTGTCTATAGGCCGACCAACTCAATCAGTATCACGATGGAAGGCACCAATTCTGGCAGCATTGCTACTCCAAAACAGGTCTTGATTGAAGGAATTAAGGTGAAGCCAGACTTGAATCTAAACCAGCGCTTAGGTACAGTCAGAGGTATCGAGGCATCAGTGATCCGAACAGGTCCAGGAACAGATTATCCAATCAATACGGATGCAGGGGCCGATGGGTATGTAAATATAGAAGACCAGTATCTAGTTTCAGAATATAGTAATGGCTGGTACCGCATCGGTAAAGACGCTTGGGTATACTCAGAACACAATAACTATCGTCCATCACTGGATACAGTTATAAAGTAAGATACAATGAGCATACTGATAAGCCCTAACATGAAAAACGAGGAGGAAATATATGACTAAATTTTTGAAGAAACTTTTAGCAGTCGTTTTGCTGGTATCGTTAGCAGCTCCGTGGAATAATAAGGCCTTAGCAGCGGACAATATGAATTATGTTAATGAATCAATAAGTATCTATAACTCATACTTTAAGGGTGGAAAGCACCAGCCTGAGCTTGATGTTTTACTCCAAAGAAATGCAATTGATGTAGTTTTCTTGGCAACTTTGTACAATACTATTAAAAACTCAAATCCTACTTTAGCTAGCAGTGTAAGAACGGATGCAATCTCTCTTTTGGATGATTTGCGTATGGAGATGCATAAAAACAGAGGATGGGAAGCTGAAGTTTTTGAGAATCCTGATGCTGGATTAGTATTGTTTGCTTTTTCAAAAGGCATCGAATACTTAAAAATTCAACCAGGGAGCGCTAAAGATACGGCGTATAGAAATCTAATGACGGATATTATTAATGAAATGAGTCAAAAAAAATCTTCAAAACTCGGTTTTAAAAGCTCAGATTGGACAAATCCCCCGACGCATAACTATTCTTGTGCAGGCGGATTAAAAGCATATACAAAAGCGAATAATGTCCTTGCTGTATATGCTGCAGGGTTAGCAGCTTACAATAAGAATATTGCGCAGCTAAGCGCTGATAATGAAGCGATGATGAAAGAATTCGGCTTGTATACAAAATATACCCAGCAGGCTAATGGTGTATGGCTTATTGGTGCAAGCAGCGGAGAACGTGTTTGCAACATGGATGTGGGATATTTTTCATCAAGTATTTTCGGTTCGGCTGTGGTAGGCAAATATACAGCTGGTGAGAGTTCGATATTTTATAAGGCTGCTATTAATGGAGTAGAAGCATTAGATGAATATAATAAACTAAAAAAAGATAAAAACGGTATCCCACTTAATACGATGGAAAAGATAAGTAACGGTTTACTTACTGCTTCTGGTGTTAGATATGTGGATGAAGGACAAGTTCATGCGTGGGCACTCCCAATTTCATATGTGGATACAGTTGAATCAGAAACATTATTTAATAGAATTTATCCACCAGCAAAAGAATACGTGGATATCTACGAGGCCCCTTACAATCTTGGAAATGGACAGCATTTTCACAGGTTAATTCATGGCCTGGCAGGTGCTTTAGAGAATGGGTATTAATGGCTTCTATCTGTAATAAGTTAAAAGGGGACAAAAGTCAGCTGGAGCTGGCCTTTGTCCCCTTTTTGGTACCATAATCCTGACTCTTGTTAAGATAAGAAAGCGGGGCCCTGACTCACTAGCCTTGCGCGTTAGTAAACAAACGAATACATTCAGTGGTCTTAACACATCACACTTTCCCAGAAAGAGAGAAAAATGATACCGAGTCTGTTGAAGAGAAGCAAAGTGATCCGAACCTGCTTGAGATAAAAGTTCTAAGACAGATGACCAATCCACCAAAGAAACCTCTGCCAAAAGCGATCAAGAGATATTAGCGGCTGAAAATAATGAAGAATTTTCAGCTGCCACAGGGACAGGTACCTTGGTTCTTTTTAGCCGGTCCACGTGGGACTCAATCTATTTATATGAAAGGTTAACTAAAAAAGCTTAATTAAAACTGGGCATATTTTGTGAAAAACCTTGCATAAAGTTATACAATGACAAAGGAACTCTCAAACATTAATCTACTTCATTAGAAAGGCGATAGAAAATTGAATTTATCAAAGACTAAAAGAGTACAGCTAGCTTTTCTGTTGGGGTCTCTGGCCATTTTAGGTCCATTTACGATTGACACGTATTTGCCTTCATTTCCTACTATTGTTAATGAATTTCACACAAATGCTTCATTGGTCCAAATCAGTTTGACCACTTGTTTATTAGGACTGGGATTAGGTCAATTAGTTATAGGACCTATGAGTGATGTGCATGGCCGCCGTAAACCATTGCTCATCTTCCTTACTTTGTATTTTATATCCTCTGTCACTTGTGCCATCGCACCAAATATTTATACATTGATCGTCTCCCGTTTTATTCAAGGCTTTGCAGCTGCAGGAGGATTGGTTATCTCAAGAGCCGTTGTACGGGATTTGTTTAGCGGAAGGGAACTAACGAAGTTTTTTGCTTCTTTAATGCTGGTTGGAAATCTTGGTCCCATTATCGCGCCAATAATAGGTGGTGCGATTCTGACGTTTACGAGCTGGAAAGGAGTTTTTATTGTCCTGGCAAGTATCGGCTTGATTTTCACATTCATTGTTTCCTTGAAACTGGAAGAAACGCTGCCAGCTGAAAAACGGGTGCCGGGAAATTTCAAGCAAGTCATTAAGAACTTTGGAATGCTATTAAAGGACCGTGAATTTGCTGGATATGCCTTTACTCAAGGATTTACAACAGCCGGAATCTTTGCGTATGTGTCAGGTATTTCTTTTGTCTACCAAAACATTTATGGAGTTTCCCCTCAAGTATTCAGCTTCTTATTTGGAGTCAATGGAGTGGGCTTAATCATAGGAACTCAACTGGTTGGCCGATTATCAGATTATATACCGGAAAAAACATTCTTGAAAATTGGATTATGGCTTTCCAATACAGCAGCTGTATTATTGCTAATAGCCATTTTACTAAAGGCACCGCTTCTATTTGTGGCGCTTCCTATTTTCTTTTTAGTCATGTCCATCAGTATTATCGCCACATCGTCATTTTCCCTGGCCATGGAAACGAAAGGGCATGTGGCGGGAAGTGCATCTGCTTTATTAGGGGTGCTGCCGTTCCTTCTTGGTTCCTTAACAGCTCCACTTGTTGGAGTAGCGGGTGAGTACTCCGCTCTTCCAATGGGGATTATAATTTTGGCTGCAAGCTTGCTGGCATTTTTGTCTTACTTCTTGTTAGTTAGGAAAGGTTCTTTGCGTCAGAAAGGAACAGGCGCATCTGTTCATAACAACTTGTAATATATAAAATTTAAAAACACTTTCGAGCCAAGGGGACGGGTCCCGTGGCCCAGAATATCGGGGTCAGACTCCAGATTCGGTGTAGTATTAAAATGCTGGAATGAAGTCTGTTTGAATCACCAAACAAAAGTTCAAAATAAAAGCCCGACCACAGTTGTGGTCGGGCTTTTTCCTGTTCTACAAATGATCTATCGCGTATTGGGCTTCTGCCTCAGTGAATTTTTCTCCGTATTCCGAAGTTAATTGATCATAGATTTCGGCGTCTGACATATGCATCAATTCTGCGTAAGATTGCGCACTCTTTAAGGCGTTTTGCTTCCAATCAACTTTCAGGTTATTGATTGCATATTGAGCGGCTGCTGTAGGGAAGTTCTCTCCATATTCAGATACTAATTGATCATAAATTCCTGCCTTTGACATGTGCATCATATCCGAATATAACTCCGCTGTTTTTAGCGCTGCAGTATATTCTCTAGGTACACTTTGCGCCTTAAGCAGAGCTAGTTTTGCTTTAGATGGAGTTTCATATTTAACTTTTGTATTTTTTTGGACAAAACTCCCGCCGCCTACGCCATATAGACCGCCATGATTGCTCTTATAGCTGTAAACCCGGTATTCTTCCCCTTTTTTCAACGTACGGACAGTAGTCAATGAACCATTGCTGGCCATTTTAACCAAGTTTGTATTTGATAAAATAGTAACCTTACCTATCTGGCCTATTTTTAGTTCTGTTTTACCCCACATAATCTTAGTAGCTGCATTGGCTGTTTGAACGCTGTAAGAAGCAAAACCAATTAACAGCAAAAACATGATGAAAGACTTAAATAGCTTAGAAAACAAATTTCTCTCCTCCTATACCTTATAGAACAATTATACAATCAAAACAATATTTAGGGAGCAACATTTTATACAAAAAGTCCTAGTAAAAATTCCCTTGTCGAACCGGTTATAATACTAGTCTTGAATTAAACGTCGGGAGTTCATTGATAAGATAATTTGTATCCTGTTAATGAGAGATTTAAATGGTTTTGTTTTGGACCGAATTTGTGATAGATTAAGAGGGAGAAGGTGGAGAAAAATTAGTATACAAATAAATCCCAAAAACTATTGCAACAATTCTCCAATATTTGTATATTTTAAATTATAGTACAAAAATACTAATCTGCTCAGGGGGAATTGATATTGAATAGGATTGCAAAGTTTGTGATGGGTCTTGTCCTTGGTTTTTCATTCTTAAGTTTTTCATTGGTTGATACATATGCTGCCGCTAAAGTAATGTGGGGGAAAACCGAGCTAAAGCTTGGTCAGATTGGAAAGGTAACGATTCTTTCCAATACTGAATTGGTTAGCCTGGATGCAAAAGGATCTGCTAAAGTTGTTCGAAAACTAAAAGCCGGAGAAGAATTCAGGGTTTACAGCTATAAAGGAAACCAGGGCGGTTTTTATGGAGTAGGCGGGGGAAGCTTTGTGCCTAAAAGCAATAAGGTTAAATACGAAACACCCTCCAAGGCTAAGTTAGCACTGCTGAAGCAGCAATCAGAAGGCAAAAGCTCACCATCAAAGCCAGTAGATCATGGAGACGGGCTTTATGTGATTCCAGGAGCACCATCGTCTTTTCCTAATTGTACTGCTATGAAAGAATATTATCCGGACGGTGTAGCAAAAGGGCATCCTGCTTATGAGTCAACACATGATCGGGATAAGGATAATTGGGCATGTGAGAGGTAGATGGAAATAGCACTGCAGGATTACATTTTAGTGATCGTGCAGCGCTATTTATTTTTGCCTAATTTGCTATGGATTTACTTAAAAATAATCTTAAAGACCAAAAAATTTAAATCCGGAAATTAAAAAGTGGCTTGATTTCTTACATTACATCCAGCATTAACTCTCCTTTTTTGTCTTGATACTGGACTTTAGTCACGTTAAGAAAATCTTGATTTAAAAGAGATTTCAGGAAGATATTCACAGACAAACTTCGACAATCCTGCGAGTGTATTTGACGGAATTAAGAACACGTGATAGTTAATATATAGTACAAAAAAGGAAATTTTTGAAAAATGAAAGTTTTTCAATGTCACTGATCCTTAGCTTGGCAATTCTTTTCCGTTTGCTAAGGGTTATCTTAAAATTGGATGAAAAGGAGTTTTATCATTGCGTAAAATCTATTATGTGTCTATTCTGGCAGTCCTGTTGGTTTTTACAGGTTGTTCAAAGGAAGAGCCGTCAGCAGCGGAAGATTCAGTAGCTGCTGAAAAAGAGGACAAAGATGAGAAAGAGCCGATCCAATATCCTGAAGCGGCTACTTCAGCAGAAGAAATAGTAAAGCAGCAAATTGGGGAAGTAACAGAAAAGGCGATGGATGAAGGATCGGACGAAGCAAACATGAGTGAGGAAGAGATTATGGCAGATTTCGAAGCTGACGGTATGACTGCAGAAGAAGTGTACAACGGCCTGGTACATTGGTTTGCACTTGATTATTCTGAAGTTAATGATGCATTGGCCAATTATGAGCCTGCCTTCGGGGAGTACGGTGAAGAAGAGGAAGATCAGAAAACAAAAAATATCAGCATCCAGATCGACTCAAGCGGAAGCATGAATGGACAGGTAAACGGCGGTGTGAAAATGAACCTGGCCAAAGAGGCGGTCGAGGACTTTGCTGCCGGTTTTCCAGAGGATACCATCATGACTCTGCGTACCTACGGCCACAAAGGGACTGGGGATGACAAGGATAAAGCCATGTCCTGTGCAAGCACCGAGGTTATGTATGACGCCAATACTTATGATCAAGCTGCGTTCAAGGCGGCATTAGGCAAATTCAAGCCGAGCGGCTGGACGCCTTTGGCGGCTTCCATCAAGGCAGGATACGAGGACCTAAAGAAAAAAGCGGGAGAGGATACAGAAAATATCCTCTATATAGTAAGTGATGGAATAGAGACCTGTGATGGCGACCCGGTAAAGGAAGCGAAAGCTTTGGCAGATTCCGACCTGAATGTGAAGGTGCATATCATCGGTTTTGATGTGGATGATGCTGGTCAGACTCAGCTGAAGAAAACAGCTGAAGCGGGCAACGGAAAATATTATACAGTCAACTCCAAGCTCGAGCTGACCAATACACTCAATGAACTGATGGGTGAGGCAATCTCCTCCATTCGGAAAAATAACGAAAAGGCAATGAACGGCATTGATATCAATTTCAAGAGTGTCGAACTCCGTAAAGACGTACAAAAGCTTAAAAGTAATTTTATGAATATGGCTGGGTTGGAGAATGAGGTACTGAAGGGGGCAGCTAAGGAGCTTGAGAGCCAGGAGAAAGTTAAGTCTGAGGATGTAGAGGCGATAACGGAAATGGCGGATGAGCGTTTAAGTGTTCTGGCTGAATATATTGGGAAGCTTGAGGAGGATGCGCAGGAGAAGATCACTGTGAAGAAGGATGAATTGTTTGAGGAGATGGATTGAGTTGTAAAAGAATGAGATGTTTGAGGAGGGAGCCCTAACTTAAACAAACGTTTGATTAAGGAGAAACGATGTTAATATAAAACAATATATTTTTCACCTTGATAGTAACCAAATAATGAACAAGGCAGATACATTCAAAAACAGGAGTGTTTATGCCTAGTTTGTTTTAGAATTAATTCAAAGGGAAACTTTATATTCCAGAAATACACCATGTTTTGTTTTTAAATCAAATGCAAGAGTATGTTAAGTAGCCTTACGCTTGTGCGATATAAACAACGCTCTCATTACATAAAAAAGAGACCATACTACCTATGGTCTCCACTAAATCAATTATTCAATAATATCCGCAACAATCCCAGGAAGAGAAATACTATAGCCAGCCTGTGATTCATAGCTGTATTTACCATAAACCTCTCCATAAATTGTAACAACATCTTCCTCGACGAAATCTGTATAACCTTCATATTCTATGAAGATGATATCTCCTGGATTGTAGCCGTAAGAAGTTTTTGTGACGGCAAGGCGAATGTTGGTCATATCATCTCCTTCAAGGATCTGAACAATTTCACCTGTGTACTTTACATATTCACCAGTATAACGGTCTGGATTTTTATCAAGCTGCTTGAAGTCTATTGTTGTTGCCTCTTTCTTTTTCTTTTCAAGCTTCATCTTATCAACTTGCTCTTGCGTATAGGCATCTTTAATTTCCATTTCCCCAAGTGAAATGTCCTCTACCATATAGCCTTTTTCAGTTTCTGTCAGATCACCATTAAATGCATATTGTTTGTTTACTTCTTCAAATTCTCCAAGTAATTCAAATAAGTGCTTATTTGATTCCAAATCTTTACTCACAGAAAAGCTTGCTGATACAGGGTATGTACCATTGATGACATATTCAGGACCATCATATTCATCTTCATAATCACCAATTACAACTTGAACTTTTCCACCTTTTACTTTACCGCTGTCTGGAACCAATGGGAAGTCAGTTTCTCCTTCTCCCCGGAAGCTGGCATAAACCTCAGTGTTCTCGGGCAGGTTGGTTGTAAGATTGATTGTCACCGCATCTTTTTCTTTGCTGTATGCAGAGGACTCGAGTTTTACAAAAAGTTCTTCTTTAGGTTCTTCTTTTTTCTCGGGTTTTTTCTCCTGAGTTGTTGCAGCAGTTTCTTCAGCAACATCTGCATCAGAGTCAGTTTCAGTGGTAGTAGAAATCACCACAATAAAAAGTACAAATGAAGCAAGCCCAATTAGAAAGTTTCTTTTGGCCTTCCCATTTTTCTTAACCAGTGAAACAATAAACAGCACTGAAAATACAATCCAGGCTAAAAACAAAATAACGCCAAACATATAAATATGATCCCCCTAAAATATTATCCATTTGCAATCATATTGTAACATTCGTAATGAAGGGAATGGCTAAAGTCGTGTAAATTCCAGTATTAAAACAAACTTAATAATTATTTCCATATAGTAAAATGAGTTATCGGTCAGCTAGTGTTATGGATGAACTGGTATGCTGAATTCTGTTTAGCACAGCTGATTATATGAAGGGTTAATTGATGTATTGTTTGTTTCGGGGCAGGAAAGGCTGTATAGTTTTCGGCTTAATCCTCAGTGAATTTAATGGGCATCATCAATTCTCAAATGACCATAGATTGTACGTGGGTTCGCCTCCAGAGGGAATACAGTGATGTATGTTTGGTTTCATGGAGGGGAGAATGTGGAATCGGTGATTGAGAGTAAGGTGAAGGAGATAAGCCTGATTTCAGGTTAGGGTGGTGTATTTCCAAAAAAGTAAGCTGGCAAACTGTTAGTTGAAAGGTCTAACCCTTTTTGCAGGTAGGCACTCAAATATTTTTGCTGAATTGAGTGCCAGACTTTTGTCTTTAGATCGATCTTTTTAGTATCTCGAGAGTTATCTCTTCAAATGAGGCAATAGTTAAATCTGCCAATGATAAATCCATTGATTTAGTTTTGTGCTTAACACCAATTTTTTTCATGCCTGCCCGAGTAGCTGCTAATAAGCCATTAGTCTTCGATTCCGATGCACTGATCCGGGTTTAAATCTAATAAGCTGGCGGTGTGAAGGAATATATCAGGGTGTGGTTTGCTGTCCGTAAATTCATCTCCGCATACAACCATATTAAATGAATGTTCCATATCGCAGTCTTTTTATACTTTATAGATTCGACCTTTATCAGAGGAAGAAGCTAGTGCGATTTTAATTCCTTCTCTTTTTAGATTTTGGATCAATGTGCGAACTCCTGGAAATAGGATATCTCCAAAGTAAAATTCTTTTGAATGAAAGAAGGTATGCTGGAATTTGATAAGATCTTCTGCCGTCTGTGACAGCTGGCAGCGTTCTTTGATAATCCTCCATTTGTTTTTTGCATTTCCTCCAATCAGCTGTACCCTTATTTCTTCCGGAGCAGTGATATTTAAATGCTGAAATAACTCCTGACTCCACATCCGGTAAACGGGTTCACTATCAACAATAACTCCATGTCGAAGATGACGGCATATTTCCCCATCTATTAAGCCTCCCGAAAAAATAAAAGGAGCCATCACATAGAAAGCTCCTTTTACCATTATTACTTATGATCAGTTCCATTCCAGCTGCAATAGCTGTTGGATCTTTTTAATTTCTGTATTACTTGTTTCTTTATCAACTAATGAGGTATATAAGTGCGGGATAACCGTTTCAGCACCGTTATCAAGACATGTTTGGACAATTTGATGGACATTCTCAACTTCAATTCCGCCTGTTGGTTCAAAAATCTTGATCCCGGCATTAACAGCGGCTTTGACCATTGCTGCCACTTCATCCAAACGTTTGTCACCATTGATCGGATAGAATTTGACAGAATCCACTCCAATTTCAGCCAGCATATTTGCCGCCATTTCACAGGATATCTTTTCTTTGAAGTCTGAGCTGTTCGGTCCTGTTGAGATATATACTTCACCAGGAGTTCCAGATGGTTCGATGAGCGCGTTAACAAGCGTACGGGAAGCATCAAGCTGTTCCATGCGGCCAAGTGTATAGCCGGCAGCAGGGAATACTTGATTAATATGATCCGGCAAGGTTTTGGCTGAAACATCAGCAACCTTTTTCCACATAGCTGGATCTCCTGCTCCTAGCCCCACTGAAACAGGGATATGGTTTTCTTTATATAAATCAACAATTTCAATGGCTGCTTCTGTCGTAGGAAAGTTCTTGACCATGATCCCGACCAGCACACGATCGCCTGCTTCTTCTACAATCTCTTTAGCATTCTCTACATCTTTTGCTAATACATTAAAAATGACTTTAGCTTCCATTAAGATTGCACCTCATTAAGTATATTCTTGATTTCATTTGCTATGATGTCCTCTTGGCCTTTAAGCAGGGGACGGGGATCTACTGACAGAATGCCGACATTTACGTAATGATGTCTTAAATAGATTGCTGGATTGCCAGATTCAAGACGATGCAGGAGTTCTTGAGCAGAAACACCGGTCTTGCTGGCATCCACCTGGATCTGTGCGCGATAAATGGCTCTCCCCGCTTCATCCTGCTTGATGGAGCAGGTCAATCCTTCAACCTCTGCCAGGGAAAGGTTAAGCTTAGTCATACGCTCGATCTGTTCCTCGGCATTATCTTCTTTAAAGGGATATTGCTTTAAAGCGGCAATAAGACCTGCCACGCCTTCTTTGCCTATTTTCATTGGCCGGCCGATTCCTTTGTATTGCATCCGGCAGGCTTCCATCCATTCCTTGCTGCCGCATATAAAGCCGGATGTAGGACCCTCCAGCGCTTTTCCGCCACTATAGATGACGATATCAGCACCCATTTGGATGTATTTCTTAAAGTCTTCTTCCGCCGCAGCATCGACAATGAATGGTATATTGTGTTCTTTTGCAATCTTCATCATCGTTTCAATGGTCTGCATGCCTTTTTGGACAGCATGATGGGATTTTATATAGAGAAGGGCAGCTGTCTTATCAGTAATGGCTTGTTCGATATGATCAGCCTCTACTTTATTAGCATTGCCGACTTCTACTACTTTCCCGCCGCCGATGCGGACCATTTGAGCGATGCTGGCACCAAAATGAACTTGTTGTCCTTTTTGAATAATAATTTCATTCTTTAATCCTTCGGAATCTGGCATTCTCTCAATCAGAGAAAGGTTTTTCCCAGTAATAGCTGATGCTGTTGATATGGCAATCCCTGCAGCAGCGCCACAGGTGGGGCAGCCGTCTTCAGCCCCTGTATATTCGGCTATTACAGAGCCCGCAAATTCCATCATCTCATCAATATCTACATAGTCTTGAGCGGCTTGCTTTAGTGCATCTGATACTTCGTCGCTGACAGCAGAAGCGCCTAACGCCGTCATCTTGCCGCTTGCATTGATTACTTTCCGTAATCCAAACGATTCAAAAATACTCATTATCTGCTCCTCCTATTCTAAAGAAATTGGGAAAATGGCTCCAAAGATCATAGCCCCTAAAATGGCACCGCCTGCTACCGGCTTTTTCCAGATGTAGAAGACTGCTGCGCCAATGGTTGAACCAATACCGATAGGAATAGAGGCACTTGCAGCAGAAATAACGATCAACGGTCCAAGGAATCGCCCGGCGGCATTTCCTGCTCCCATCATAATATCTGCACCAAACGTAGAGTTCGACTGTCCAACTGTAAATTTGCGGATTCCAAGAATAGCATATCCAACAAGGACACCTAATAGGGCACCTGTAATTAATGAAAGGACAAAGTTTTCGATTGGAGCTGTAATTCCTGATGCCAGCAAAATGGCAGGAACCCCAATGCCAATACCTGTTTGAAGTGATCCCCCGATATCCAGGATCCCTACAAGCGCCCCTTCTAAAACACGTGCGAATAAGAAGCTTGCCCCAAAAGCTGCTGCTGCCCCATATCCTGCTCCTTGAATCCCCGCTTCTAGCATGGCGACGATCGCTACATCATTGAAGGCGCCGATTTTGTAAACATAATACATATGGGTTCCAGCAAATATTCCTGCGGAAAGAAGCGCTACAAAAATAGGGAAAGACCAATCTGCATACCAAAAGTTTTTATACAAATCTTTTTCATTTAAAGCCTCTGTCTGTGTTGTCAAGTTACTTCACCTCTAATCCTAATAGTTTATGGAAATCCAGCAGCCATTCTGGAGGAGTGATATACATGCTCTCCAGCAGGCGAACATCGAACCCGCGGAAGAACGCACTCAGAACAAAAAGCAAAATAACGGATGTAATCAATGTTTTGGTTACTCTATTCCAGCCGCTGTCATCGACACCTTTGCCGATCAATATCCCCAGTACTACCCCGGGAACTGCATTACCCATAATCATATGTGCCGCACCGCCGAAAACCGTTCCCCAAAAACCTGAGCGTTTGCCGGCATCCAATGCAGCCAGCCAGAAAATCACCGGCATAACCGGATTGATCAATAGGTTTGCTGCAGGCACGAGTACCTTTACAGCGATTGCTTGTAATGATTCCGGAATCGCTGAAGCAGTCAGGTTTAAAAAGGCAACAACAATAATGCCCATAATGGCGCCCGATATGGCCATTTTTTTCGGATTATGAAGCGTGTCTTCCGGTCGTTTTCCTTTGCGCATCAATACGGCTGCCGCCCAGTTAGGAATTATGCGGTGGTCCACATCCTGTGTGAAGGCACCGGCCCCAACAGAGGAAGCCCAAGCATTGAAAAAGAAGCCTAATCCAAATGAAAAGTGGGATGCAGCATCTCCTGCACAGGCATTCAATTCCCCTAAAGTTCGGAACGCTCCCATTCCTTGCGATTTTGGTGCATGGAACATACGGGCAGCCCCGGCACCTACACCAATCCCGACAAGGGCACCAATAATAATTGATTTTATTGCTACCTCAAACATCTCCATAGCTTCTCCCCCTTATTTATTCGCCATCTGCTCATTTCGGATAATACTCTCTACAATCCCGCTTGGAGACTCTGTGGTTGTAAAATGGATGTCTTGTACTTTTAGGAGAGTAATATTAACATCTACGTCCATTACCACTTTGTACACATGCCTTTTTCTTGGGAAGAAGAATAATAGGAAGCGTTCAGTGTAAATGTGTTCAATGGCTTCTATGACATTGATGCTTAAAGGTTCAATGCGTATGATCATCGCCTTGTACTCATCCATTACTTTTTTCTGGATTTGTCCCAGCGCTGTGTTGATTGCAAGTTCCTTGGATTTTCCTTTGCCTTCAACTTTGACTCTGTGCTGAATTGTTTTTTCCATCGATTTATCCCTGGACCTTCTTTTGATAGGCTTCAGTGACTCTTTTTCCTAATTCTTCAAGATCCATAAATCCAAATCCCAGAACTTTTTTTCCTTCATTAATGGCTGTTACTCCTTCGTCGATAGAACGCATGCCATAATGTGCCGGATATCCGTATTTAGTTTGTGCAGTAATCGCCCCGGCACCGCCGCTTCCGCAGAACGAAATACCCAAGTCAGCATTTTCTGCATTCATTACGTCTCCAAGGCGCATATCTGCACCGACACCGGAAATGACGATTGCCTTGCCGCCTGCAGCTTCTACTCCTTTTGCTACATTTTGCCCTTTTCCTAATCGATCTCCAATAACAACTGTAACTTGGTTCATTTTAACATTTCCCCCTTATAATGAATTGTTGAATTTAGCAGTTTCAAAGTGAATAGAAAGCAAGTATTTTTCATCCTCATGAAGATTATCTAATTTACTGCATACATTGCCTGCCATCTCTATCGATTCATCTGATACTTCCTGAAACAGAATCTTATCAACAGGCTGAAGCTTTTCCTGGTGCTTGGAGCGGTAGATCATTGCTGAAACATGGGACAATAAAGATAGTTTCTGGGCTTCGGTCATCTGAATATTTTCTTTATCTAACTGACTTTCAACATAGGCCATAATTTCCTTGCATAAATGCGGGTCTTCACTTTTCTGGTGTAATTCTTGTATTTTCCCTTCCATATTACTTTGCGTATGCCACCTTTCCTGCTTTGAGGGTAATATATGGTGTGATTTCCTGATAACAACTCAATTCTTCACCTTCCGAATCTATTAAGGCAGATTCACTTTCTTCGTTGAGGCCAAAGATGGTAACATCCGCCACTGATCCAATCCGGAGTGTTCCTTGCTCCGTTAAATGGAGAGAATCTGCTGCCCGTTTGGTGACAGCGTTAACAACTTCTGTTAGTGAGTATCCCAGTGAAAGGAGTTTCGTCATCGTGATCATAAGGCTGCCTACAGGGTTTGAATAGTTCTTTTTGTAGATATCCGTGCTTATCGTAAAGGCGATATCATACTTGTCCCTGAACTTCCTCATCGTTTTATAGCTAAAACTCGAAGTCCCATGCCCGACATCAAATCGGACTCCCCGTTCAATCGCACGCATTGCCTCTGGAATCATATCTCCCGATTCAGTGAGTATCCCATGTTTCTTTCCATGGAAAGCATGTGTAACAATGTCTCCATTTTGAAGAAGAGGGAAGATTTCCTGAAGATTGGGAGGAGGATTTCCAATATGGACCATGATAGGCCTCCCTAGTTCATCTGCAAGATACCTGGCATGTTTTAACGGCTTGATGCCGCTGTCTTTTACAACTGATCCACTCATGCGTGCCTTTAAGCCAACGATGCTTTCCTCTTTTTGAAAGATTTCTTTTGCTTCCTCGATGGACATCAGCTCATTTAGATTGGAAAGCTCTGAAAGCCCATTACATAGCCCTTTTCGCGATATATTTAAAAAAGCTAATATTTCAGTCTGGCTTTTTTCAATAACCGTTTCTCTAAAGGTCTGATAGTTATCGTATCCAGCACTCCCGGCATCCACGATTGTTGTGACACCTTGTTCTATACCAACTAGATCTGGATCGATGCCTAACTCGGTATAATCTTTAAAAAGATGAGCATGCAGATCTATAAATCCTGGGGAGACATAATAGCCTGATGCATCTATGTACTGAATGTTGTCTCCTGAATTTTTAACATCTTCAACTTCAGCGAAAACTCCATTAATGATTCCAATATCATTTTTCTCAATAACGGAGGTTTCCGGATTAATAATAAAGCCGTTTTGTACGATTACACCTTCATTCATTCAATCACTTCCATTTTTTTAAGTATTGCAGAAGGGTGATGATTTCAGCTTCATGAACATTAAGACCCTTCTCTTCCAGAATAGTTTGTACTTTCCTAATCATTTCCTCATCACCGTCCAGCATTTGATGGCTGGTATATAGATATTGATCATATTGCTTATCAAAGTGATAGCGGTGAACCATTAAGAAAACATGCATCATAAAAGCATTTTTCCAAGAATCCTTTGGATCGATCGGGAAGGCTTCTCCTAAAGCATGAACAATCTCAAAGCCCTTTAGGATGATTTCCTGGCTAATAGATTCACTGTCTTCACTTACTGGATTTAATCCATGATTTTCAAGGAGATGATTCGTCTCCACAGCATCTGAGCCAATGATCAGTCGAACTTGTTCCCGGATCGACTCTATATCCCTTTTAATGGGCAGCGGCTCTACAACGACAACCGGGATGTTTGTTTCTACTGGAAAAACACTGACTATCATATCGACTTCTTCAACCTGGCAAATCTCTTCAACTTCCAATAAAGAACAGTAAGAGACAATATCGACAGCAGGTATTTCTCTTTCCACTCTATTTTTAATAAGGCGTGCGACACCTCTTCCAGTTGAACATACATATAAAACCTTTACTTTTCTTTTAGAATTAAAGGTATTTTCATAGGATACAAGGAAGTGAAGAACGATTAAGGAGATAAAAGAATCTTGAGCAATAAACGCATGCTGCTTTATAAAATGTCTGCAGGCATCCTGAACACTATAAAACAACGAAGAATGATTGCGTTTTATTTCATCCTCTATTGGATTAATTTCATTCAGGTATAAGTATCCGTTTTGCAGCCTAAGCGACAGATGGGAGAGCAAGTTACTATATAATTTAGGGTCTCTTTTATAGTCGATTCCTTCTTCCTGGCTCACATAATGGATAATGTTTTCTGTTATTTCAACAATATCGATTTGCTCAATCTCTTTTTCCAGACCGCCTGAAATATATAAAAACTCTTCTTCCAACAGCGGAAGCTTCATGTCCGTGTATACCTGTTCCATTACAGAAATCAGAAAAAAGGAGGGATCATCTTCATGATGTGACCTGTCTAAAACACGATAGCTATTGATCGTATGTCCCATATTTAGTCTTGTAACAGAAAAAGTGATGCGCAGCAGCAGCTTCAGCAAATCAGACAGGCGCATCAACCGGGCCAGAGAGGGGGTATACAATTTGCTCATATGATTCTCGGTAAGCTCATAGACGGACCTTATTTGCTCATCCAATATAAAGCCGATTTCGGCTTTCCGTTCTTTTTTGGTGATCCGTGTAGTCATTTTGTAGATTTCATAATCATCTAAGTCGTTGTAAATGAGATGTTCCAGCATGAGTCTCAGCTGCAGCTCATTGCCAATGAGGCGATAACCTGTTCTTTGCTTTCGCTCCAGATCAATGGCCCAAAACTTTAAGAATTCTTCTACCTGTAGAAGATCGCTTATAATCGTATTTCTGCTGACTTCTAGTTCCTCTGAAAGTTCAACTGCCGTTTTATACCCATTCGCTAATAGTAAAGATACGATGATTTTTTTCACACGGATGGTTTGATCAGGAAAAATATTGGATCGTTCAAATCTCGCTAATATACCTCTCAAATTCATTCTTTCAATATCATCACATTCAACCCAAATTCCCTTATTGGTCTGAGAATTCACAGTCTGTCCGTGCTCTCTGAACCAACCGCGAACATTTTCCAAATCATATTTGATGGTCCTTGTACTAACCCCGTACTCCACTGATAAATCTCTTATCCTTAAAGGAGATTTCATATTCAGAAGCTTATTTGTTAGTTGGAATTCTCTTGCCGTTAACATACATTCACCACTCTACTAGTAGTTGTTTCTTGTAACCGGTTACACTCATTATATGTATATTGTCATATGCCGAACAGACAAATTCACTTCCCCATTATTAGTGAAGTGGAATTCGTTTGAATACTCTGTTAACTCGAGGTATAAAATTTTTTGCACCATGCTGAGAGTATTTTTGGAATACTGTAAGCTTAGACAAGAGTATTTGGTTTATGGTGATATAATCAAGAAATTTTTAGATAAAGACACTTGAAGAGAAGATGTATACTCAACAAAGTCATTTGATTGTTCACGAGAGAGGGAAAGGAAAGTATTTACAAAAGGTATCTCATTCTGTAATATTATGTCATACGATATATCGTGTTGCATAATATTGAGCAACAAAATAATTCAACAATGAAAGAAGGAACCCACCAATGGCATACACCGGAGGGCCAATGACCGAAGCCATGTACTATGTACTCCTTGCACTCATGCGTCCTAATCACGGCTACCAGCTAATGCAAGCCATTACTGAAGTTTCAAACAGCAGAGTGAATATGGGACCGGGAACACTTTACGGAGTGCTTTCACGGATGCAAAAGGACGGACTCATTTCCCTGGCTGAAAACGATGGCAGAAGGAAGACCTACAAAATTACAACTGATGGGGAACAGGCCCTGCGTGTGGAGTATGGCCGGTTAAAAGCCCTGATTGAAGACAGCCGGATTTTAGAGGAGGGTGAGGGGAATGGGTAAAACTGTGCGCAAACTCCGGCCCGATGACTATTGGCGGATCGGGGAGCATGAAAGCTGGTTCACAGACATGGCAGCAGAAGGGCTTTACCTTAAAAAGATGGGGAGCCGGTTTGCTAAGTTTGCCAAAGGTGAACCGAAGAAGATGAAGTACAGAATTGATGTATCGTTCAGTAAAGAAATCACCAGTGAGCAAGTCGAGATGTATGCTGAAAGCGGATGGGATTATGTTACAAGCTATAGTTATTTCCATGTCTTTTCCTCACAGGCTGAGCTTCATGCACCTGAGCTCCATACAGATCCAGCCGAGCAATCATACACATTAAAGGCACTGGACGAAAAGTATGCTCAGACTGCCTGGACCGTAACGATTTTGATACTGCTGACGTTTGGGATGCTGGCTTCTATATGGTTCCTTGACGGAACACCAATTTTGATGATGGTGAAGGGCAATGTGCTTACACAAACAATTTTAACTATCATTCTCGGTTACTCGGCATACAATTCACTCCAGGCGGCATTTTCTATTCGGTCGCTGCGGAAAAAACTGGCCGAAGGAAAACCGATCGATCACCGTGCTCCGTGGAAGAAGCGCTTCCGCCGGAATACGGTGATTGCCTTGCTTTTTATAGTAACAGCCGGTTCCACTGCTGCTATGTCATTCGCACAGCTTTTTATGATGGATACTAAAACATTGCCTGAAGGAAACATAGACTTGCCGATTGTGAGATTGGCAGATATAGAACAGAATCCGGACTTGATCCGGGCTGAGCCCTCATATGTAGATGACGATGTGGATTGGGGCAACCGCATTTCCTATGACTGGAGTCCATTGGCACCAGTTCAATATGAAACAGATGAAAACGGAGAAGTTATTGGAGAGAAGTGGGGTGATGGCAGCGGCAGATATTCACCTTCCATTCAAACACAGGTCTATCAGCTCAGCATAGCTGGTCTCGCCGATAATCTTCTTTCTGATTTAGTGAAAAGATACAGGTATGAAGATAGCATGGAAGAGTATGTGCAAAAATGGCATCCTGCTTTGGGTGAATTGATTGTTTATGAGGAAGAGGGTATTAAAAAGGTATTTGCTTCTAAGGGGAAAACCGTGATGTATGTTTGGTACCACGGGAAAGCGGATGTAGATTCGGTGATAGAGGCTGTTGTGGAAAATATTGGGTAACAGGCACCTCCCGAGAAATCTTGTTTCACAACTATGTTTCATAAAGTTTGCTGCTGTTGGCCGGAGGGGACAGAATTACTGTCCCTCTCTGGCTTTAAGAGCATTTAATCAAACGTTTGATTATGAAGTATCACCTAAAAAGGGAGCGGGACGGTGAGCTAGTCCCTCCGTTTCTGCCTTCATCTCTGCTCAGTGTAAACCCAATCGTCTTCAAAGCACTTTCCAGGCTGGCCTCGGTTTTTACTGATTTTAAATCTGTATTTGTGCTGATTGCGTTTAATGCCAAGTCCGGCCGGATACCGGTAAGTATTGGGGTTACTCCAATAAGGCTCAGCATATTGGCAACTTTTAATAGGGAAGAGCTTACCATATCGTTGATTTGGAGTATCCCTGACAGATCAATGATTAGAAACTCAAGTGACAGGCTCTCGCTTCTGGTGAGGGCCAATTCTATGATGGTCTCCAGCCGGAATTCGTTGATATTGCCGATAATCGGAAGAATGGCTACTCCCGTAGTGATGGGCACGAGCGGTGCAGAGAGTGTTTGAATCTGCCTGTTCGCATCGTCCAGCTCCAGCACATAGGAGAGCAGGGAGCTCATCGTCTCAAACAGCTCCACATGTTCTTCAGTGAGTTCAAAGGTTTCCGTATCCAGCCCGCAGATGGTCCCGTAATTTCTCCCATCCTCATAAAAAATAGGAAGGCCTACAAAGCTGCCGCTTCCTAAATTCCGTGTCACATTTAGCGCGTTTGATAAATCGCTTTTTGTAATATCAGGAATGAACAGGACCTTCTTGCCATGATCCACACTCAGTTTGCAAAAAGTTTCTTCAAAAGGAAGGGAATCTCCTTCCCTCAGCAAGATATCCCCATGATTAACAACCTTAACAATCTCATTTGTCCTTTGGTCATTTTTAGCAATGAAAAGTGTGTTTATATTTAAGATCCTGCTCATCATTCTTAGGATGCTGTCCGCCGCTTCGTCGAAATTCATGAACTTGCTGTAAGTAAAAGCGTTTGAATTCATATTGTATTAGTACCCCTCAATTCTAAAATAAGCCTCAACTAAGTTTTTACCACTCCTATAGGCGGATAAACCTATAAAAGCACATTAATCTTTTCAAAAGAAAAAGCTGACTCGAAAAGCGGTGAGTCAGCTTTTTTCTGCTATTGCTATAACGCAGCCATTTCGCCGTCGAAGCGATATTGTGAGCTAGTGATAAATTTGCTGTCATCTGAAGAAAGAAATACCACCAGGCTGGCAATATCTTCACTTTCGCCATAGCGGCCGAGCGGGATGCCCTGGGCAAACTGCTCTTGAGCGCCACTTGCAGGTTTATTGTAGCAATACTTTCTTCATACTTATAATAATAAGGGTCGTTGGAATAGCTTTAAGTTTGGCAAGTAACAGATTGTGAAAAAATTTCCTTAATCCCTATGTCCCAATTTCTGAAAAAATAATTCAAAAAATTCATAAAAGTATTGATATTTTATTTTGTTTTCCATAGAATACTAGTTAAGCGCTTACAAAAATTTTGAAAGGAGTGAGAGTTTGGATTTTCCGAGAATGAAAGTGGTCGGTATCATGTCGGGTACCTCTTTGGATGGGATGGATATTGCGATTGTTGATGTGCAAAAAGTGAACGGCAAGATGGAATTTGAGCTGGTTTTTTTTACAACAATTCCCTACGAGAAAGAACTGAAAGCCCGCCTGGAAAAGGTGGTTGTCCCCAATACCTTATCTCCTGAAATTTCGTCTATGAATATGCTGCTGGGGGAAGTTTTTGCCGATGGTGTGTTAGCTGCCATCAAAGAATCCGGAATTGATGTGTCGGAGATTGACCTGGTCAGTTCACATGGACAGACCGTATTTCATGATCCGGTTTACAAGGAGAACGATTCTTATTACCGGCCAAACACACTGCAAATCGGTGACATATCCGTCATTGCCGAAAGGACTGGAATCCCTGCGGCCGGCGATTTCCGGACGCGCGATGTGGCAGTAGGAGGGCAGGGTGCTCCTTTAGTTCCTTTCCTGGATTACATCCTGTTCAGGTCGGAAGAGTCGGGAAGGGTGCTCGTCAATATTGGAGGGATATCCAATATCACAGTGCTTCCTAAGAATGCTTCCGGTGAAAAAGTGACTGCGAATGATACCGGGCCAGGGAACATGGTTATAGACGCATTCACTGCTTGGCATACCAATGGAGCTCAAAGCTATGACAAGGACGGAAATCTTGCTGCGAACGGAAAGGTTGACCAGGAGTGGCTAAGGGAGCTGCTGGAGCATCCTTATTATAAAGAAGCTCCTCCTAAGAGTACAGGCAGGGAGCAATTCGGCATTGAGTATGCGAGGGATCTATGGGACCAGGCTGAGAGCAGAAACATTCCGGAATTAGATAGGATTGCGACTGCAACTGCGCTGACGGCTGTTTCGCTTGGCAAAGCGTTAGAGAAACACATCAAGGACGACGGTGTGGAAGAAATCTATATCAGCGGCGGCGGGCTTAACAATACGAGTATGATAAAAGGACTGAAAGACTATTTGCCGGCAACGGTGAAAATCGCTTCTACTAAGGAGCTTGGCATCAATAGCGATGCAAAAGAAGCGATTGCTTTTGCGATATTCGGATATCTTTGCTACCACAAGCAGCCTAATAATTTACCAGCGGCTACCGGGGCATCCAAAGAAGTAATCATGGGCAAGATCGCCTGGTAAAGCTGATTCAATCAATTTATTAACTCTATCAATACAATTAGGATGGTAGGTAAATGGAAGATTTAACAAAACTGGCAACAGAAATGTATAACGAGAAATCCACGGCGCTGGATCGTATGGCGACGATTGAAATACTGAGACTCATGAACGAAGAAGACTCTTTTATTCCACAGGCAGTCCAGGAGGTACTTCCGGAAATTGAACAAACAGTGGAAGCTGTTGTTGCTTCGTTCCGGAAAGGCGGAAGGCTGTTTTACACAGGCGCAGGTACAAGCGGGCGGATGGGTTTGATGGATTCAGTAGAATGCCCGCCAACTTTCAGTACAGACCCCGAAATGGTCCAAGGTGTCCTTGCTGGGGGCGACCGGGCTCTCATGAAAGCGGTGGAGGGTGCCGAAGATAATGAACAGCTTGGCCAGGATGACCTCCAGGCACGGGGCTTAACTGCCAATGATGTTGTCATAGGGATTGCAGCAAGCGGCAGGACCCCTTATGTGGTAGGAGCCCTTCAATATGCACGTTCAATCGGCGCTATGGCAGTAAGCCTGACCAGCAATAGAAATGCTGAAATTAGCAAGCATGCTGACATAAAGATTGAAGTGGAGACAGGGCCTGAAGTACTGGCAGGATCGACCCGATTAAAGGCTGCAACAGCCCATAAAATGATATTGAATATGATCAGTACAGCCTCCATGGTGAAAATGGGAAAAGCTTATAAAAATTTAATGGTTGAAGTTAATGCTTCTAATTTTAAACTGAGGGAGCGGGCGAAGAAGATTGTCTGTGAGGCAACAGGGACTGATTATCAAACAGCATCAGAAGTTCTTGAAAAGACGGAATATTCAGTAAAACCAGCCATCGTAATGCTTCTCTCAGACGTTATATATGAAGATGCGCTGCAGCTATTGGCTAAAGCGGATGGATTTGTCCGGGGTGCCGTGGAGCAGGTACATCATGGTTAGCCCGAAAGAGGAAAATCCTATGAATTCTCTTGAAGAGAGTATCAGCCAAATATTCCAGAAATACATGGATAAAGATTATATGGCCGGCGGTGTTTGCCTCGTTAAGCAGAATGATAAGGAAATATTGTTCAAGGCCTATGGCAAGCGAAACACAATGACGGGCGATGAAGTTACCATAGATACGGTATTTGACCTGGCAAGTGTAACGAAAATAATCACCTCAACATTGATTTTAAAGCTGGCAGGTCAAGGCCGATTGTCCTTGGATACAACATTAGAACACTGTCTTCCTGCAGCGGCCGGCATTAAAATACTGGCGCCTCTCACAATCAGGCAATTATTAACACATTCTTCAGGCCTGACTGCCTGGTATCCCTTCTATACAGAACTGCCTAACAGTAGCCTCTATGAGATTTTAAACTCCATTGAACTGAAGCATCAGGAAGAAGACCGGGTCGTCTATAGTGATCTGAATTATATTTTACTAGGTGAAATTCTTAAAGAAATGCATGATAGCAGCCTGCAGAAAATCGTTGAAAAAGAGCTGGCCTCCCCGCTGAAATTAAGCCGCCTGACGTATGGCCCGATTCACAAGATTGATGTTGCCGCCACGGAGTTTGGCAATCAGATAGAGATGGACATGTGCCGAAGCAGACATAGGGAATTCGCGGGCTGGAGAGATACGGGCAAGCCCATTATAGGCGAAGTCAATGATGGGAATGCCTATTATTTTCTTAACGGCGAGTCAGGGCATGCAGGTTTATTTGGAACTGCTGCAGACTTGAGCGGAATAGCTGACTTGTATTTGAAAAGGGGTTATGCGGCAGATACAGAGTTTATCCAATCTGATCTGATCAAAAAATCCATGGAGAATATCGTTGAAAACAGGGGATTAGGCTGGCACAGCTCAGATCCTTTTCCGGAAGGCGTGGGCCATACGGGCTTTACCGGGACTGCCCTTTGGATTGTGCCGGAGAAAAATCTGCAGGCAGTGCTTCTTACGAACCGGCTGCATGTGGATGAGCCGAAGAATATCAATCCGTTCAGAAGAGAGATTTTTGAAGAAATACGGCAATATTTTTTATAAAAAAAGGGGGAAAAGTAAGTGTCTAAAAAGGGTTTTCAATTGCTGTTTGTACTTGCTATTTTAGCATCGATGTTAATAGCCTGTTCAGGAAAAAGTGAAACTTCAGGAGAAGCCGGTGAAGGCGGCAAAAAAGCGGAACAAATTTTAAAGATTGCCAATGACCAGGAGCCTGCTGGACTGGATCCGCATAAAACACCAGCGCATTCTTCTGTCCGCATTTATTCCCAAATATACAATGGTCTAGTTAAGTTCGATGACAAAATGGAAGTGGTCGGCGACCTTGCCGTTGAGTGGGAACAGCCGGATGATCAGACCTATGTGTTCAATCTGCGTGAAGGCGTTAAGTTTCACAATGGCAATGAAATGACAGCTGAAGATGTGAAATACAGCTTTGAACGCATCCTTGCTGAAGAAACTGCTTCTCATATTGCGTCTTATTTTGCCAATGTAGACAGCATTGAGGTGCTGGGAGACTACCAGGTTCAATTTAACTTAAAATCTCCTGATGCGACTTTCTTGTCTAATCTAACAAACTCGAGTGCAGTGGTAGTTTCGAAAGAAGTTGTAGAAGAAAATGGTGATCTGCAGCAGGTTGCTGTTGGTACAGGACCTTTTAAATTTGAAGAGTGGGTGCCTGACAGCAAAGTCGTCTTAGTGAAGAACGAAGACTATTATGAAGAAAGCCTGCCAAAGCTTGATGAAGTGGTTTACTACACAATGAAGGATGAAGCTTCCAGGATGTCCGCGATCCGTACTGGAGAGGTTGATCTGACAACAGTAAATGCAAAGTCTGCTTCATTGCTTGCGAAGGACGACAAGATTGAAGTAAAAGACTATCAATCTCTTGAATACAGCTATGTAGGTTTTAATGTAAATGTTAAGCCCCTGAACGATCCAAAGGTCCGCCAGGCACTAAGTCTTGCAACAAACCGCAAAGCAATTGCGGATGTTGTGTGGAATGGCGATGCAGTGGTATCAGGTCCGGTGGCACCATCAATGGGAGATTGGGCCATTGACGTAGCAGAGAACGAATTATATGCAAATGATGCTGAAAAAGCGAAGAGCCTGTTAGCTGAAGCAGGATATCCAGATGGATTTGATATTACGATTACAACGGCATCGACATATCCTGATATGGTCGACACTGCCCAGATCCTGCAGCAGCAATGGAAAGAGATTGGTGTGAATGCAGAAATCAAGCAAATCGAGTGGGGCGAGTATATCGATACATGGCTGAACACATCAGCTGATGTACTGATCGGCCGAAACGGTTCCGGTACTGATCCTGACCGCGCCATGCAATACTTCTTCCATACAGAAGGTTCTGCTAACGTTTGGGGCTTCTCTGATGCAGATTATGACAAGCTTGTAGAATCCGGTAAGACAACGCTTGACGCTGCTAAGCGCAAAGAAATTTATACCGAAGCACAAGAAAAATTAATCGACTTGTCTCCAAATTTATTCCTGGTATCTCCAATGAAATATGTAGCGGTGAGAAAATCGGTAGAAGGATTTACTCCATATCCGCATAACGGTGAGTATATATTAGAGGTTTCAAAAAAATAACAAAGTAGGGGCTGCCTTGGCAGCCTTCTGCTCATTAAGGGTGAACACCGATGTATGCCTATATTCTGAGACGATTATTGATGTTGATTCCCGTATTATTCGGCGTATCAGTCGTTATTTTTTTCACATTAAGAATTATACCCGGCGACGTGGCAGCCACTATTCTTGGGACCGATGCCACTCCTTCGGCTCTGGCGCAGCTAAGGAAGGATTTTGGGCTGGACCGGCCTATCCATGAGCAATATTTCAGCTGGATGGGCGGTGTGCTGACGGGTGACTTTGGCGAGTCTATGCGGACAGGAAAAGAAATACTTCCTGATATTGCAAGCCGCTTTGCCATTACCTTTGAATTAACGATGCTGTCTGCTTTTATCTCATGGATCATCGCTATCCCTCTGGGGATCATTGCAGGAATTAAACGCAACTCTAAGACAGACTTTGGTGTGCGGATCATTTCTCTGCTGGGCGTGTCCATTCCCAATTTTGCGCTTGCCACCGTATTGATTCTCGTACTGGCCCTGTTCTTTTCCTACAGCCCGCCGGTCGGCTATGTCGGCTTTTTCGAGGATCCGATTACTAATCTGCAAATCTTGTTTTTGCCGGCACTTGTCCTCGGAACCTCTATGGCTGGGGCAGTAACAAGGATGACAAGGTCTTCGATCCTGGAAATATTGAGGCTCGATTTTATCCGTACCATTCGTGCGAAGGGCGCTAAAGAGCGTGTCGTTATTTTTCAGCACGCATTAAGAAATGCGATGATTCCCATTCTGACCATTATCGGGATGCAGATTGGCGTCCTGCTGGGCGGAACGGTCATCATTGAACAAATATTCTCGCTCCCTGGCCTGGGTCAGCTTGTTTTAACAGGAATTAACCAGCGGGATTTTACAGTCGTACAGGGCTCCGTTTTATTTATCGCATTTGTTTTTGTCATGATCAACCTGATTGTAGATATTTTGTATTCATATCTGGATCCGAGAATTTCGTATAAATAGTCTGCAGAAAAGGGAAGTGTGAGTTTCATGAAAGAGTTTTTTCAGCGGTTGGCCAGTGATAAGGTAGGCTTGCTTGGCTTTATTGGGATTTTAATCGTGATTCTGGTTGCTGTGTTTGCACCTTTGATCGCCCCTTACAGCCCGGATAAGATGTTCACCGAACACACTTTGGAAGGTCCGAGCGGCCAATTTTTGTTTGGTACAGATGAACTGGGAAGGGATATATTTTCAAGGACCGTATATGGTGCCCAGGTTTCGCTGCAGGTTGGATTGATTGCAGTGGGAATAGGTGCTACGGCGGGATTGTTCTTCGGTTTGATCAGCGGATATTTTCAGGGAAAAGTGGATCAGGTGATCATGCGGGTCATGGACGTCTTTTTTGCCTTCCCTGACATTTTGCTGGCATTGACCATTGTTGCTGTTTTAGGGCCAAGCCTTACAAACACGATGATTGCCATAGGAATTGTCTTCACCCCCGTTTTTACCAGGCTTGTAAGATCGGCGGTGCTGTCTGTGAAAGAAAACGAGTATTTAACGAGTGCTGTAGCGATTGGGGTGCAGCCTTTGCAGATCATCACCAGGCACATCACCCCTAATATTATGGCCCCTTTTATCGTTCAGATTTCATTAGCCTTATCAGGCGCTATCCTGACTGAAGCAGCATTAAGCTTCCTTGGGCTTGGCGTCCAGCCGCCTGACCCATCATGGGGAGTTATGCTGAATGCGAGCAGGACGTATATGGAGTTTGCGCCTTGGACGATTCTTTTTCCAGTAACGGCCATTGTCTTTACGATCCTGTGTTTTAACCTTTTGGGCGACAGCCTCAGGGATATTTTAGATCCGAAACTGAAGCAATAGAGCAACATCTTAGCATAGCAGTCCTGGTGAATCGATTGACTGTTATTCTGAAGGGGAGAGGTCATTTTGAATTCTGTATTGGAAATCAAGGATTTATCTATAGAAGTAAATACAAAGAAGACGAAGTACAATGTGGTCGAGGGCATTAATTTATCGATCGGAAAGAAGATGAAGTACGGGATTGTCGGTGAGTCAGGGAGCGGAAAGAGTTTGACATCCCTCGCAATCATGAACCTGCTTCCGGATGTTCTGAGAGTATCTAAAGGCAGCATCACGCTGCACACGGACGAAACGAAAGAGCTTACGGGTTTATCTAAAAGGGCCATGCAGAAAATCAGGGGAAATGATATCTCGATGATCTTCCAGGAGCCGATGACTGCGCTGGATCCTTTATATACCATCGAACATCAGCTTTTGGAAGTGTTGAAGTTTCATAGAAATTACAGCAAAAAAGAGATGCGGGAACTGGGTCTCGACATGCTCAATAGAGTCGGCATTTCAAGGGGCAAAGAAATTTTTAAAAGCTACCCGCATCAGCTTTCCGGCGGGATGAGGCAGCGGATCATGATTGCGATGGCGCTGATCTGCGAGCCGAAGCTGCTGATTGCGGATGAGCCGACAACAGCCCTGGACGTAACGATTCAGGCGCAGATACTGGACTTGATGAATGAACTGTCCGAAAAAAATGACACATCCATCCTGATGATTACACACGACCTGGGCGTTATCCTGGAAACATGCGAAAGAGTGGCCGTTATGTATGCTGGACAGGTAATGGAAGAAACAACGGTAGCGAAATTATTCAAGAATCCATCCCACCCGTACACACAGGGACTGCTGAAATCGATCCGCTCTCTGGGGGACCGGAAGAACACTTTATATTCGATACCTGGAAATGTTCCAACACCGGCTCAATACGAGAATATGGGCTGCAGATTCGCCAGCCGCTGCCCTCACGTCATGGATATCTGCCGGACGAAAGAGCCAGCTATGAATGCTGTGGAAAAGGACCATAAGAGCAAATGCTGGCTGCATGAAGAGGAGGCCGTGCTATATGGCTGATACAGCTTATGCGATTGAAGTCAAAAACCTGAAGAAATACTTTCCTATTAAAGGCGGCGTTTTTAAAAGAACGGTAGGAAATGTGAAAGCCGTCGATGATATCAGCTTTCATGTTAATAAAAACGAGACGCTTTCATTGGTAGGGGAAAGCGGCTGCGGCAAATCAACGACTGGAAGAACCATCTTAAAGCTATATGAACCAACCGCAGGAGAGGTCTTTCTTGATGGTCAGAGGATTTCCGATATACCTAAAGGCGAGTTTCGTAAAATGCGCAAAGATATACAGATGATTTTCCAGGATCCTTTTAGTTCCTTAAACCCGAGAATGACGGTAAGAGCCTTGCTGCTGGAGCCGTTATTGACCCATAAGCTGGCCACGAAGAAGGAAGCAAATGAACTGGTTGCTGAAATGATTGAAAAAGTAGGACTCTCTAGAGAGCAGCTCAACCGTTTCCCCCATGAGTTCAGCGGAGGGCAGAGACAGCGGATCAGCATCGCCAGGGCATTGATCGTCAAGCCGAAAGTAGTCATCCTGGATGAAGCAGTCTCAGCATTGGATGTTTCCATCCAATCGCAAATTCTTAATCTGCTGATCCAGCTGCAGGAAGAGTTTCAGTTAACGTATGTATTCATCTCCCACGATCTTAATGTGGTCCAGCATCTCAGTGATCGGGTAGGAGTTATGTATCTGGGGCAGATGATGGAACTGGGAGAGACAAAAGATTTATATAATAAACCACTTCATCCCTATACAAAGGCTTTATTGTCAGCTATTCCGTCCCTTGATCCTGATATGAAAAAGGAAAGAATTATTCTGCAGGGAGATGTGCCGGATCCATCCAATCCGCCTTCCGGCTGTCCGTTCCGTTTGAGATGCCCCAAGGCGCATGCCCGTTGTGCGGAAGAGAAGCCCAGGTTCCTGGAAGTGGAAAAAAATCACTGGGTCGCCTGTCATCTTTATGACGAATAAAGAATGAAAGTTGGTTCTGACATGTCGAGTACAAACGCAGGCATTTTTATGCTGAAAGAAATGAAGGATAAGCTCCCTCCCTCAGAACGGAAAATTGCAGAGTTTATTTTAAAACAGCCCCAGGATGCGATTGGCATGACAACAGCCGGCCTCGGCAAAGCGACAAACACAAGCAGCGCGGCAGTCATCCGGATGTGCAAATCTCTTAATGTAAGCGGCATCCAGGAGCTGAAGATCCGGATTGCCGGCGACCTGCAAAGGAAGGCGAAAGACGTACTTAGGGATATAGAACCCAATGAATCATGTCCATCCACTATTGAAAAAATGACTTCCCACAGCCTTCAAACCATCCGGGAAACCGCAGACCTGCTGCATAGCGAGGAGCTTGAAAAAGCTGTAGAAGCATTATTGGACGCGAAAGGAATTCATTTCTTTGGAGTTGGTGCATCAAGCATTTCTGCGCTAGATGCGGAACAGAAGTTCCTCAGAATCAACAGGCCGGCAAGAGCATATAACGACTTGCATATGTGCACAACCGTGGTGGCGAATGCTGATGAAAGGGATGTCGTGCTGGGCATTTCCTTTTCCGGAGAGACCTATGAAGTCGCAAAAGTCCTGCAGCTGGCAAAAGAAAAGGGAGCAACCACCATCAGCCTTACCAAGTACGGCAGCTCCCTGGTTTCCAGCTATGCAGACATCTGCCTGTATACCTCCAACTCTATGGAAGCCACATTCAGAAGCGGCGCCACATCCTCACGCCTCGCACAGCTTCATGTGATTGATATTTTGTTTATGTGTGTGGCGTCCAGGACTTATGAAAAGACCGTTACGTATTTGGATTCTACGAGAGATGCGATTGGGTCTTTGTTTGAGGAGCCGTTTCGGCGGGGGAAGAGGGTTAGGGTGTAGAGCTTGGTGACAGGGTACCGCCCGAGAAATCTTGTTTCACAAGAAGAGAAGGTTTTGTTGACTTGGTAATTACATAAAGGTGAGAGTTGAAGTAATAGAACTTTCACTCATAATAAATCTTAGGAAGAGCGGGGCAATGCCTTCCCTTTTTCTCCATTGATCAGCTGAAGAATATTAAGTGAATTTTAATTGCTTTGTGATAATATGATGATGTGTATTTCGTTAATTAGCTGGATACTCCAATGATTTTAAGCTTTACTGAAAGCACCACTTTTATCTTGATGAATGGTAGAGAAAGGGATGAGGCTAGTGTCAATAGAAGTTAAGGAGAAGCACGTACTGGTTGCGGGATTTGCTCAATTGCCAAAGGGTACGCCAGTATTCGAGGTTCAGAAAACGATTGGCTGTATTCTTATGGTTGATACCGAGACAAATGTAATTGAGGATGCTACTTTTACTTTCATACAAGATCTGACAAATGAGTTTGCCAGTGCTTTGCTCCTTGGTAAATCTTTGGATCATACTGAAGAGATCATTAAAGACATCGAGCAAAAGTTCATTGTTCCCCCACAAAAAGCCGTTATCCAAGCATTACTTTCAGCGAAGAAGAGCTACCTGGAAAGAAAAATTACTGCCAGTTAAAGAAAACGCTTGCAATATACTGAAAATTAACAATATAATAATATCAACAACTTAAAGCTAGTGCGGAACTGGATTATCTATGGAGCAAGGACAAGGGCCGGACCTCTATAAGTAGATAAAGAGCCAGTGGCGATAAGAATTAAATGGAGTGTTTCTCCGTTTAGTTTCTATTGCTGCTGGCTTTTTGCTTTGTTAAAAAACATATATGGAGGGCTTAAGAATGGAATTCGGTTTATTTACGGTATTTGATAATTATAAGAACATTGATGGAAATTTCAAACGGACTCCAGAAGAATTGCTTCAGGAAGTTCTGGAACAAACAGTCTCAGCAGATGAATTGGGATATAATGCTGCCTGGTTCGCAGAGCATCATTTCAGTGAGTATGGAATCATGACTACTCCCCAAACTTTTTTGGCAATAGCAGCAGAACGTACCAAAAATATCCGATTAGGGACAGCGATTGTGACACTGCCATTCAAAAATCCAATTCAAGTAGCTGAAGATTATGCCTTGCTTGATGTTCTTAGCAACGGCAGGCTGAATCTTGGATTGGGAAGCGGTTATCTTCCGCATGAATTTGCAGGTTTCAATGTGGAAGGGAAAGATAAGGCATTAAGATTTAATGATTCTCTTGCAGTTATTGAAAAGGCCTGGAAAGGTGAGAAATTTTCCCATGAGGGCGATTACTACCAATTCAAAGATATAAAATTGGAGGTACTCCCTAAGCAAAAGGAAATGCCCATTTGGATCGGTACTTTAACACACAATGGGGCAAAGTTTGTTGGGAAGATGGGGTACAACATTAGCGGAGTTCCTTATGTCGCCTGCAACTCCATTCCGGAATTGAAGGAAATTATCGAAAGCTATAAATCTACTTACCGTGAGGCTGGTCACGATGAGCGTAAAGTGAATATCCCGCTTGCTATTCATACCTATGCAGCTGAAACGACAGAGGAGGCGGTAAAGACTGCTAAACCTCATTTAGACTTGTATCTTGATACTCGTATGTACGGTAAAAGTGCAAAATATGAGGATTTAAGAGATAAGGAACAGGTGCTGATTGGTTCACCGGAAGATATCATTGCCATGATCAAGAAATATCAAGATGCTGGCTGTGATCATATTATGATGCTTATGAACTTTGGGGGATTGCCTCATGATAAAGTACTGAAATCAATGGAATTAATTGCAAAAGAAGTAATGCCGGCATTCAAGGATAACTCTGAAAAAGAATCGCTCATTGAAGTAGCCCGAAGCGTTTGAGCCGCTGTTTTGAAAGTTGAGTTTACGCGAACCTGAGGAGAGAGGAGATTCAATAATGAAGCTGCTTGGTATATCCGGAACAATATTAGGGGCTAAAACCGCTGTATTAGTAAAGAGAATACTTGATGAGGTACAGCGAAGGCATCCAAGTGTCGAGGTAGACCTGCTGGATCTAAGTAAATATGAGCTGCAATTCTGTGATGGAAGAAAAATAGGTGAGTATAGCAAGGATACAAGAGAGGCGATAGAAAAAGTTTCTCAGGCTGATTTTTATTTGATTGGCTCACCTGTTTTCAACAGTTCATTCCCAGCACCGTTAAAAAATCTCATCGACCTGATCCCGCCTGAGGTATTCCGGAACAAGGTTATGGGGTTTGCTGCTAATGGAGGGACTTATCAGCATTATTTAATGATAGAAAACCAATTAAAGCCTATTGCCGGCTATTTGCGCGCTTATGTTGCACCAAGTTATGTGTATGCTCATACCAGTCATTTTAACGAACAAAATGAAGTGTTTGACAAGGATATTATATGCCGCATTGAGAATCTGGCAGATGAATTGGTTCGGATGCATCAAGGTGTGGGCAGCGAATTAACAAAAATCTAAAGTTATCCTGTTTTTTTCAGCCATTACTACCGGAATCGCTGAAGAGAATCTGGTTTCTATATGTGATTGAACAAAGAAGGATGTGAGGAACGTGAAGAATGCCCCGGCTGTCTATGCATTTTTAGAAGGGTTGATTGATTATGCCGGTTTATTTCCGCCAGCCAGTCTTCCATTGGAGACTGCTATTAGGAATTATGAGAGCTATATAAACAGCTCCGATTCTTGGATGCTGGGTCCTTTCATCGTACCTGTTGCAAAGTTGCCGGAACTACAAAAATATCAAGAGTTATTTACAATGCAGAGGCCGTTGGCGCTAACAGTTGTTGGGCGTAAAAGCAGGTCGATAAATGAGTGCCTGAAACAGCTTAACGAGGATTTAGATTATATTTGCACCTATGCAGCTAATTGCAAGCATTGGTTAAGCGTAAACGTGATTGAGGTCCCCTTGCCGCCTGTTATTCCTTCTCAGGAAATGCTCAAAGAGATTTCAGGGGAAACAAGCAAGTTGGGGATGAAGGTGTTCTGTGAAGTATCCCTTCAGGACAGCGACGGTTGGAGAAATCAATTAGGCAAGTCATTAGATTCAATAGCTGCTTTTAATGCACTGCATAACGAAAAGATAGGGATAAAGCTGCGGACAGGTGGAACTAGCGCAGAAATGTTTCCTGCTCCTCAGCAAGTTGCATTTGTACTTGCTTCTTGCAGCTTGCGTAAATTGCCAATAAAGTTCACTGCGGGACTGCATCATCCAATACGCATGTACCGGGGAGAAGTAAAGACAAAGATGCATGGTTTCCTGAATGTCTTCCTTGCAGGTATGTTCGCCTATCACTTGGATCTCGATGAAGGCAAAATAGAAGAAATCCTTTTAGATGAACATGAAGAACATTTTGTGGTAAATAGAGACGCTTTCTTTTGGAAGGATTTAAGACTTCCTTCTGAAGAAATGAAGGATTTACGGAAACAATACCTTTGCTCATTTGGAAGCTGCAGTTTTGTGGAACCAAGAGATGAATTTATGGAATTAAGCAGCCGACAGGAGGTCATTTAATGAAGTCTTTTATTGAAGTACAGCCGGAATCTCACTTCCCGATTCAAAACCTCCCATATGGTGTTTTTAGTACAAAGAATTTATCGGAACCGAGAGTGGGAGTGGCTATCGGAAGTTTTGTACTAGATTTGTCCATATTGGAGGAAAAAGGTTTTTTTGAAGATCTATTAGGCAAGGATACAAAGATTTTTAGCCAGTCCACTCTAAATTCATTTATGATAATGGGCCGGGATGTTTGGAGTGGGACAAGAAAAAAGATTCAACTTTTATTGTCAGAGGATGAGCCTGATCTTAGAGATAATGATGAACTTCGAAAACAAGTATTGCTGCCCAGAAAAACTATTACACTCCACCTTCCTGTCAAAATAGGAGATTATACAGATTTTTACGCCTCTAAAGAGCATGCGATGAATGTAGGAGAAATGTTTCGCGGCAGGGAGAATGCCTTAATGCCGAACTGGACTCATTTACCGGTAGGGTATCATGGGCGGGCCAGTTCTGTTGTTTTGAGCGGTACCAATGTTAGGAGGCCTTTGGGACAAATAAAGCCTCTTGATCGTCCGCCAGTCTTCTCCGCCTGTAATCAGCTAGATTTTGAATTGGAAGTGGGCTGTTTTATTGGCACAGGCAATGACCGCGGGGAGCCCATTGCCATTGGAGACGCGGAAAAACATATTTTTGGCATGGTTCTAGTAAATGATTGGAGTGCCCGTGACATTCAGTCATGGGAATATCAGCCTTTAGGTCCCTTCCTGGCTAAAAGTTTTGCAACTTCCATTTCTCCGTGGGTAGTCCCGCTGGAAGCCCTGGAACCATTCCGTATAGAAGGGCCTTCTCAAGATCCAAAGCCATTAGAGTATCTGGAACAAAAAGGGCCGGGCTCATTTGATATTCAGCTTGAAGTCCATCTAAGGGGTAAAGGGATGAACACATCAAAACGGATTTGTTCAACCAATTATAGTTCTTTGTATTGGAGTGCAGCCCAACAAGTTTCTCACCATACTATAGGAGGATGTAACCTTAATTCAGGTGATTTGCTTGCTTCTGGCACTATAAGCGGCCCTCAAAAAGATTCCCGCGGAAGCTTATTAGAAATAACCTGGAGAGGGACAGACCCCATACAGTTAAACAACAGTGAACAAAGAAAGTGGCTGGAAGATGGTGATGAAGTGACAATGACAGGCTGGTGCCAGGGGGATGGATATCGGATCGGCTTTGGAGAAGTCACTGGTGTAATTGAACCAGCCCTTGACAGAGAAGTGGCATTAAAGGAGAAAGCTGGCATGGGTGCTGGCGCTGTAAGGTAAATCAACAAGGAGGCTGAATGATATGCCGTCTTATCAGCAAATGGGGAAGGTTCCCCGTAAAAGGCACACTGTATTTCGCAATGAGGATGGATCCCTGTATAGGGAGCAAGTAATGGGGACTAAAGGATTTTCAGGGATCCAATCCATTTTGTATCACCATAATCCACCTACGCAAATGAGTAAGGCAGAACTATTCGGCGAACGGAATGCTGAATATGAAGAGCAGAGTGCGCTGCGGCCGCGTCACTTTTATACCGGGGATGTAAATAAAGAACCGCAGGATGCTTTTATGGGCAGAGAGTACGTCTTAGGAAATGAAGATCTTTTAATTGGCATTGTAAGGCCTTCTGAAGGTATGAATTACTTCTACAGAAACAGTGATGGCGATGAATTATTATTCGTCCATCATGGCACAGGGAAAATTGAATCTACTTTTGGAACACTCAGCTATAAGCCAGGTGATTATATTGTTATACCAGTAGGGACAATATACCGTGTAGCTCCCGATCAAGGGGAGTCCAAGTTTCTAGTTGTAGAAACAAACAGCTGGATCACAACACCTAAGCGGTATCGGAATGAATTTGGCCAGCTTCTTGAGCACAGTCCTTTTTGCGAAAGAGATATTAAAGGGCCGGAAAAGTTAACTACTTACGATGAAGCTGGGGATTTTGAGGTAAGGACAAAGTCAAGGGGATTCTTGCATTCCCACCATTATCCTCACCACCCCCTGGATGTTGCAGGGTGGGACGGATATTTATATCCATGGATCATTAATATAGGTGATTTTGAACCGATAACAGGCCGTATTCATATGCCGCCTCCCATTCATCAGACATTTGAAGGGCACAACTTTGTCATTTGCTCCTTTGTCCCAAGACTGTATGATTATCATCCGGAGGCTATACCTGCACCATATGCACACAGCAACGTAGACAGTGATGAGGTCCTCTATTATGTAGAAGGCAATTTTATGAGCAGAAAAGGAGTAAAGCAAGAGTCGATAACTCTTCATCCTTCAGGAATTCCCCACGGCCCGCATCCAGGAAAAGCTGAAGCCAGTATCGGAAAAAAAGAGACACTGGAACTGGCAGTTATGATTGATACCTTCCGTCCGTTGAAGGTTGTAAAAAAAGCACAAAGACTGGAAGATGAAAACTATCAATATAGCTGGTTGAACAAAAATAAATGAGACTGGCTACTTGGTTGGCAACTGTTCGAGGGGAGAGAAATAATTGCTTCTTCCCTCCAACCGTTAGCAACAGAGGTTCCTCTTAACAAAAACGGAGGAGAGCTTAATAGAGACTGACCATTATAATGTTTTATTTGCCTAAATTAAGGAGTGAAATGAGAATGAGTCAAGTAATTAAAGAAATGCCTCGCCAAGCAAATGTGGATAGTCAAGCATCCCAAGCAGGAGTGCCTGGATCTTTAATGTATTTTATACTGGGTATTTGTTTTTTCTGCATTTTGGCAGATGGGTACGATTTGGGCATTTATGGTGCTGTTCTCCCGAGTCTGTTAGATTACCAGCCATGGGGATTAACAGCTGCTGAAGCTGGGACAATAGGAAGCTATGCACTATTTGGTATGCTGTTCGGTGCTGTGTTTGTAGGAACAATTACAGATCTTATAGGAAGAAAGTGGACCTTGATAACTTGTCTCACATTATTTTCGTTGACAATGGCAGCCTGTGCCATGGCTCCATCACCAGGAGTTTTTGGCATTTTCCGTTTTATTGGGGGAATTGGCTTAGGGGGAGTGATTCCGACCGCCTCTGCGCTTGCCGTTGAATATTCACCGACTCACCGCCGGACATTGAATTATTCCATCATGTTTACTGGTTATTCTTTCGGAACAGTTATGGGTGCAATTTTAGCCATTCTTTTATTAGAGTCATTCGGCTGGAGGTTCATGTTTTGGATTGGCGCGATTCCTTTATTGATTGTACCAGTTATGATCAAATACTTGCCTGAATCAGTAAGCTTCCTTCTCTCAAAAAATAAAACTAAAGAAGCAGAAGAAATTTGTAAGCGTTATCAAATGAATATTTTATTTTTTAAAGAACAAGAAAGCGGAGCAAAAATGGGTGAGCAAAATGAACAGAAATCATTAAAAGGGCTGTTCTCAAAACAATACTTCAGGGCTACCTTATTTATTTGGCTAACATACATGATGGGTTTCTATTTAGTGTATGGTTTAAACACATGGCTGCCGAAAATAATGACAGAATTAGGCTACTCACTTAATTCCAGTTTATCTTTCTTGTTAGTGATGAATCTTACCGCAGGAATAGGCGCACTATTTGCAAGCGCCATTGCTGATCGCTGGGGATCGAAAAGGGTTATTGGCGTTTCTTACTTTCTGGCAGCAGTCTGTGCATTTGTTTTAACTCTGGGAGCACCGCCACTAGCAGTAACATACGTATTAGTAGGCATTGCTGGTTTCGGTGCAGTCGGAAGTACACAAATTCTCAATGCTTTTGTTACAAAGTATTATCCGGCGAGATCCAGGGCTACTGCTTTAGGGTGGGGTCTGGGGATTGGCAGGATTGGTGCAATTTCGGGACCGATACTTGTGGGCTACCTGTTAAGTATGAATGTTGATTTAATCTGGAGCTTCTATACATTTGTTATTGCAGGTATTATTGCTGTAATTGGCACCGTGTTAACACCAAGTAAAAAAGGGGAAGTAGTTTAAAATTGTTTTCGGTACCTGACACAGACCGGGAAATTTAGGAGGGGGACAGCCCCCTCCTTTTTTATTTTCCCTTTACTATATCCAGCAGTTCCTGCCCAAACTCCCCGGCTTTTTTAGGCCCGATGCCTTCTATATTCAATAGTTCACTCATAGTACCAGGCCTCTTAACTAATATTGATTCTAGCGTATTGTTAGTAAAGATATAATACGGTTTTACATTGAGCTTTTTTGAGTGACTGGTTCTGAATGCTATTAAAGCTGACCGAATTTCTTTTTCATTTGGTGAATCATTCTGGGTATCCTTGGTGTGCTGCTGCTTTGACAAAAGTGATTCTGGCGGTTGTCCGCTAATGATCGCCACTAGATCCTTTCCGTAGTCCACCGCTTTTTTCTGGCTAACCCCTTCAATCTCTAGCAATTGCTCAATGGTCATAGGCTTTTTCTCCAAGAGCCCATCCAGCATTTTATTAGTGAAAATATGGTAAGGTTTAATATTCAATTCTCTTGAACGGTTAAGACGATATTCAGTTAGAGATTTTTTTAAGATGCTATCCTTATCATTTAATTTTACAGCTGGGACAGGGGAAACGTTTGATAATTCCTTTTGAGGCGCTAGAGATGTTTGCAGCAAATAATCTTCTTTGTTAAATTGCTTTTCTTTACTGTATTTCAGGATAGTATCCACGATCCCATAGACGAGTTGATCTGTCATGAATACAGGTGATTTTTTCTCCAGCTCATTTTGAATGAAAGCTTTGATTTGGTCATGGCGGATGACACTTGAGTGTACATTTGCCGGCGCATTTTTAGCGATATTTAATATAGTTTTGGGATTTGCAAATGTAACAGCATAGGTAACGGGACAATTTTTTATGGCGCCGTCATCTTTCAGGAGTTTTTCCAGGATTCCCACATGCCGCCCGACTTGGTTGATCGGGCTGTACATCCCTTCTTTGTTAATGATCCTGTTGTTCTTCGTAATTACTCTTTGAAATTCCCCTTTATCAGTAATATGTATATTGCCAAACATCTTTTTCACTTCTAATACCAGAATAAACTTATGTGTAATAACGACAAAATCTAATTGAGCAGCATAATCCTCATACTCCAGATACACGTCATGCAGGATGACCAGCGGCAGCATGGAGTGCTGGAGTTCAAACAGGACGTTTTTTTCTCCTGTTTGACCGATGGTGAATAACTTCAAGTGGTTTTCCACTTTTTTCAGGTCGATGTTTGGATCTTTGCTTTCAGCCAGCTCGGTCAGATGTGAGATAGTGGCTGATTTTTCATTGAAATGCTTATAGATTTCAGGTTCTTTTATATCCCGCTTGTCTGTTAAGACATTAAAGACGTTTTTAAGAAAAGACATTGTTTCCCCCGCTTTCGATTAGATCCTACGTTCATATGTAAATTTTTGTAAATAATAGTATAATTATAGCAAAATAGGCAGTTATTTTCATGAAAAGCAGATAAGATTGAGATGTTATGTATCGGCCAGTGATCAGCAGCAGTCGAAAGTTTTTTATGATCAGTTTAATATGAGTTAGTTGATTAAGCAGGCTGCTGGCCAGATTATAAAGCGCCACCCTCTGTGGCCCGGTGTGTTTCTCTAGGATACAAACAGGCTATAAATAAATTAATCAAACGTTTGATTAATATGGCTTTATTCCTTCTGCCATGCGGTTTTCTGTTCAGTAAAGGAGCGGCACACTATGAACTTTTAAAAGGAATCTATTTTTACCTAGAAAAGTGTTATGGCAGCGGGATAGCCAAGAGGAGGCTGATGATGAAAACACTAAAGGTATGGCCAATCATACTTCCGGCTTTGTTCCTTACTGCCTGCAGCGAGTTGGAAACCAAAAATGATGGTGAGTTTATGTTCGGAAATCTGTATGCTGATTCAATGGAATCGGGTGAAAGCTATTATATGGTTCTGCCGATTGAGTGGACGGGTGAAGAGCCGGCAAGCATTACTTCTATTGACTTAATTAAAGAAGATGGTGCTCCTGTTACATTTGAGGAGGATGGGATTGCCTATAAATTTTTCGGTGCCGATCCTTTGAAGGAAACGGGTATATATTCGGGAGACCGCAATTTAGGGAAAGTAAAAGATATACATGGATTTAAAGTCCAGGGAGAGAGCAGGATTGCTGCTGAAATTCAACTTGGTGAGGTGAAGGAGGATGAAAGCAGGGAGGCGAAGGTTACTTACAAGATTGGTGGTGAGGAGTATGAGGAAGTGGTCGAGTGGGATACGTTTGCAGAACTTAGTTCAAATTCCCAGTGAAATGCCGGCTGTGATGGAGCGCTATAGGTGTATGTTGTGAACGGTTATGGATTTGAAGCTCTTAAAAAGGGGTGATCTTAAATCTTTTCCATTCTGCTCCAAACAAAGGTAGCAAGGGCTGCCCCAAATAACAAACATGCAGCCCAAATTATCAACACCTCAGTAAATGCAATACTAATGGGAAATGAACCAAGGAGGAATTTAATAATATAGTAATCAAGTACAAGCGGGATAGATATGGCCAGGCTGTACACCTGAACAAATCTTTGTTTTCCCATCTTTCTTATTTGACTCCATCTCATCATCTTAATCCCCCCAGTTAACTGAATCCTCACACTATATATATGGCTGACTAGACATTTCTTGTTAAGTTTCTGCCTGATTCATTCATATGGCCTGCTTTATACAGATGCCGGTTAGCCGTAAAAAACTAATCGAATGTCTGATTAATTCTCCATAAGCCCCCATAAGCATTACATGCGTTTTATACCTGTCTGCCTCTCCTTCGTTCCGTCAGCAAAGCTTTGTGGTAAAGGACCGGGGACTGTCCCTATGGATCCCAGCCCAGAAATGGGCCAAGGGACCAGATCCCATGGCTCCACCGAGAAAAACGAGCCAAGGGACCTGCCCCCCGGCTCTAGGTGTACAAAAAAGCGCACGGCTCCCCTAGAGCTGTGCGCTTTTCCCACGAAAAATCGAGCCAGGGGGACTGACCCCCTGGCCCACCACCCAAAAAACGATACAAGGAACCCGACCCCATGGCCCACCACCCAAAAAACGATACAAGGAACCCGACCCCATGGCCCACCGCGGACCTCCTGGCCCAATTCATACACCCATTTTCACACTTGAGTGAAAAAGTCTGTATTAATCATTTCCTGTTCTATTACTATACTGAAATTAGAAATTGTAAGTGTTTTCAACTTGGTGAGGAGGAATGACAGATGAGCGGTTCTTGGCTTGGTTTGGAAGAGAAGGTAGCGATTGTTACGGGTGGTGCTTCGGGCATCGGTTTACATATTACGAATGAACTCCTGAAGAACGGTGTGAAGGTTGTGGTTGCCGATTTGAATGGGGAAGAAGGACAGCAGGAAAACGGGTCTTATTTTATCCAGTGTGATGTGACGAAGAAGGAGAGTGTTGACCAGGCGGTTGCGAAGACGGTTGAGCTGTTCGGGTCTTTGGATATCCTAGTGAATAATGCAGGTGTGAATCTTCCTAGACTTTTGGTTGACGACAAGGGAGAAAAGCCGGAATATGAGTTAAGTGAAAAAGACTTTGATTTCATGGTTGCTGTAAATCAGAAGGGTCCTTATCTGTTTGCCCAGGCTTCTGCGAAGAAGATGCTGAAGCAGAGCGGCGGTGTGATTATCAATGTATCTTCAGAGGCCGGCCAGGAAGGTTCTGCCGGACAAAGCTGCTATTCCGCAACAAAGGGAGCGGTGATTGCTTTTACAAGGGCATGGGCGAAGGAGCTTGGCAAACACAATATTCGTGTCGTTGCGATTGCCCCTGGTATCATTGAAACAACTGGCCTCAGGACAGATGCTTATAATGAAGCATTAGCGTACACACGCGGTGTGACGGTTGATGGTCTTTCAACGGATTACAGCAAATCGATCCCGCTTGGGCGCGAAGGAAAGCTGACAGAAATTGCTGATTTGGTTTCTTATCTGGCTTCTGACCGTGCAGGCTATGTAACAGGGACAACTTTTAATATTTCAGGCGGTAAATCCCGCGGCTGATGCTTTGAAAAGACGTTATTACGACGCCTTTATGGAAGCCGGCCAGCGGGCAGACCGTCCGGCTTCCATATAAATAGGGGTGATCAAATGTCTGACAGAATGATAGATGAACGTGCAGCAAAGATGCTGGCAATTGCCCGGACAAAAACCTATCACTCACTTGATGAGCTTGCAGATGCAATGGGTGTGGGCACCAGGACGATCAGGAATTACATCAAACAGCTGAATGAAGACCTAAACGGAATCGCTTCTTTTTTCAATGAAAGAGGAAAAGGCTTTCGTTTCGATATCAATAATATGAAAGCGTTCCAATCTTATCTGGAAGAAAGCAGCCCGGAAGATAGCTCGCTGAATTCGCAAAAGGGCCGGATCGGCTTCATCATTGACCGGCTCATCAACAGCGAAGAAACATACACACTGGATGATCTGGCAGAGGAAATGCACTTGGGCCGCACAACACTCGTCAATGAGCTGAAAAAGGCAGCCGTTTCCCTTGAGACATACAAGCTCATCATCCACGGCAAGCCGAACAGAGGGATGGAGCTGAGCGGCAGGGAACTGGATCTGCGCTTCTACATCCTGGATCATCTGTATGATGTGCTGTATGGAGATTATCCGCTTGATGAAGATATTACGGAATCGATTGAGAGAATCTCGCATGAGTATAATCTCGAATCTCCTACCCAGGAGAGGCTGATGGAATTCATCATCATCATGCTGGACCGGCTTCTGAAAAATCATCATCTTGAAGCTATCGAGGAAAAGCATAAAAAGCTGATCGGCACACAGGAGCACGGGATCGCGTTTGAAATCGTTGAAGCGATTCAAAAGCAGCTCCCGATAGAAATCCCTGAAGCTGAGGCTCTGTTCATCACGATTCCGATCGCGGGAAGGCGGACGCCGACAAACAATCGGACGCTGGCCGATATTGCGATTACCGATGATGTAAGGCGGCTGCTTGAACAGATCCTAGAACAGGTTGGCTTTAAAAAGGAAATCATTGAGCAGAATGAATCCTTCTTTCAGGATCTCCTGTACCACTTGACCTTTATGCTGAACCGGCTGATTTTCGGGCTGCGCCTGAAGAACGCACTGCTCGCCGATGTGAAGGAAAAATATCCGGTTGCCTACAAGATGGCGGAAATTGCCGGACAGGTGATCGAGAGCAGATATGGGCTCGAGGTGCCGGAGGATGAACTTGGATATCTGGCCTTTTACTTCGGGGTCTTCATCGGCCAAAGTGATATCAAGGTCAAGCGCTTCCAAAAAGCAGCAGTCGTCTGCGGGACTGGCCGGGGGACGGCAAAGCTCGTCAGCATCCAGCTGGAGCGCATCCTGAACCAGGATACAGAAATCAATCTTTTTGCCGAAAAGGATGCAGTGAAGGAAGTTCTGGATTCATATGATCTTGTTTTTTCAACCGTAAAGCTGCCCTTTGAAACCCATGCACCTTTTATCATGATCAATGAAATATTCGATGAAAGCCGTGTGAAGAGGGAGATTGAGAAAGCGGCCTACAGACAGAGGCTCAACATTCAAAATGGCAGCGAGTATCAATCTGTGATGGCCCAGCTGCTTGCGAAAGAGTCATTTTTCCAGCTGGACAGCTCTAAGGGCTATCACGAAAACGTCTTCCATATGGTAAACGAGCTGACTGAAATTGGCCGCCTTGACCTTGGATTCCTGGAGCGGCTGAAGGAAAGGGAAGAGAAGGGATCAATGGTCTTTGACCGCTATATCGCCTTTCCGCACACCTTCAATCAGCAGTCCAATGACATTGAACTTGCGGTCGGGATTTTCCCGGAGGGGGTCATGGAGAATGGCAGGGAAGTCAGGCTTGTGTTCCTGCTCGGGTTGCCGGAGGAACAGAATGAATGCAATGAAAGCCTGATTGTCAAAATCTATGATGAAATCATCGGGATTGCTAACAATGAAGAGCTCATCGCACAGCTGGTGCAGGCAGGATCCTATGAGGATTTTGTCTCCAGCATCGAACGGTCAAACAGGGAAAGGGGCTAAGAAGATGATTCTATTTTTAATCATACTGATTGGGATCGCCTGGCTGGTCCAGAGCATCCTCGGGTTTTTCCAGATCAAGCATTTTAATAAAAAGTATGCCGAAATGAGGTCGCTCGGACGGGTGGCCATCGGCAAAAGAACAGGGAAATTGCGCGCAGGGACGGTTGTCATGTTCGCTATCGATAAAAGGAATAAAATTCTGAAGGCAGCGAAAATGCAGGGTGTGACCGTTTTTTCCAAGGTCAAGGACCTGAATGGGTTTGAGGGGAAATACCTGCTGAAGATTTCCGATGAAGATTTCAAAGGCCATGATAAATTGACCCAGCTTGCAATTGCCGATGCGCTCAAGAGCTATGACATCATCTCCAAGGGCGGCGAGCTCCAGGTGAAAAAAGGCTGGATCGACTATATCATGCCAAAAAAGAAAGAAATGAGAAGAGGGTGAAGAGATGGATTTTATCATCAAATTAGCTGAAGGGTTCATGAACTTATTCCGCACAGGCGGCGAAACCTTTGTCAGCCTTGTCACAGATATTGTACCGCTATTGATCATGCTATTGGTTGCCATGAACGCACTTGTCCGCCTCGTCGGCGAAGAGCGTGTGGAAAAACTGGCAAGAAAATCAGGAAAAAATGCATTTACAAGATATTTCGTTCTGCCGATCATCGGGACATTCGTCCTTGCCAATCCTATGACATTATCACTGGGAAGATTTCTTCCTGAAAAATATAAGCCAAGCTATTATGCGGCAGCATCCTATTCATGCCACACGCACAACGGATTATTCCCGCACGTTAACCCGGGGGAGCTGTTCGTATTCCTCGGAATTTCAGCAGGAATCACAACACTGGGACATGATGTAACCGAGCTTGCTCTCCGCTACTTCCTTGTCGGGATTTTCACCAACTTCTTAAGAGGCTGGATCACTGACCTGACAACTTCTTATGTAGCCAAGCAGCAAAACGTAAAACTAAAAGATACCGTTCAACTATAGAATTCTAGGTGGTGGGAAACATGACAGCTTTTCAATCAATCAAAATTTCAAAGGGCGCTGGCGGATTTGGCGGACCTTTAGTAATAACACCAACAGACGAGAAAAATAAAGTCGTCTATATTACCGGCGGTCAAAGGCCGGAGATCGCGGATAAAATTGCTGAATTAACAGGCTGTGAGCTTGTCGACGGCTTTAAGACATCTGTACCGGAAAAAGAAATGGCATGCGTCATCATCGACTGCGGCGGCACACTGCGCTGCGGACTATACCCGCAAAAGCGCATCCCGACAATCAACATCATGCCGACGGGTCAGAGCGGTCCATTGGCCAAGCATATTACAGAAGATATCTACGTTTCCGGCGTAAAGGCGGAAAATATCCAGCTGGCAGATGCTGAAGGAGCAGCGGCTCCGGCAATGTCGGTACAGGAAGAGGCAGCTGAAGGGATCAAAACACCTAAATACAGCTCAGACAAGAAAATCAGTGAACAGCAGAAGCCAAAAGGATTGATGGCTAGAGTCGGTATGGCAATGGGTTCGATCACGAGCGTCTTCTATCAGGCAGGCCGTGATGCCATTGATACAGTTATCAAAACGATCCTTCCGTTCATGGCATTCGTAGCCATGCTCATCGGGGTCATCCTGGAATCAGGAATCGGCGACGTGTTCGCGAAATTCCTGTCACCTTTCGCAGGTTCTGTATGGGGGCTTATCGTCATCGCACTTGTCTGCTCATTCCCGCTCCTCTCCCCATTCTTAGGCCCTGGCGCTGTTATTGCCCAGGTAGTCGGAACATTGATCGGGGTTGAAATCGGAAAAGGAAACATCCCGGCCCACCTTGCATTGCCGGCCCTGTTCGCCATCAATGCTCAAGCTGCTGCTGACTTCGTACCAGTAGGACTTGGACTTGCAGAAGCAGAGGTTGAAACAGTAGAAGTAGGGGTGCCATCTGTCCTCTACTCCAGATTCCTCACGGGGGCGCCGACCGTCTTCATTGCCTGGCTCGCAAGCTTTGGCTTGTATGATTGATGTTAAATAATAGAAAATGAAAATATGGATAAGGAGCTTCACGAGTGCACCTGCACCTGGAGCTCCCGTCCCGAATAGAGAAATATGATCCAAAGGAGAGACACAACCATGACAACGAAATTCGAAACCAAAATCAACAGCATCGGCCCTTCTGTAACTGAATTTTTCGGTGAAAAAATGTTCATCCTTTTCGGGGATAATGCTCCAGCTGAACTGGCTGAATACTGCCTCCTGATCGATGTAAAAGGGGTTGAAGGCGAGATTGCAGCAGGCGATACCCTGCAGATCGGCAGCAATGAATATAAAGTTACTTCTGTCGGCGATGCTGTGAAACAAAATCTTTCCTCACTCGGCCATATTACCCTGAAATTCGACGGCTCACAAACTCCGGAGCTGCCAGGCACCCTGTACCTGGAAGACAGTGAAATCCAGGAAGTTAACGCTGGAGACACAATCCGGATCTACTCATAATGAATAAAAAACAATAGCTTAACTTTTGTCATCCAAGAGTTAGGCTATTATTTTTAGGAGGGAAAAAATATGAGATTAGTCATTGATTCAGCAAACATTGAAAGCATCAAGAAGCTTGTGGAATACTTCCCGATTGACGGGGTCACCACCAATCCAAGTATTGTCGTAAAGGAGCAAAAGCCGTTCCTGCCTTTGCTTAAGGAAATCAGAGCTATTATCGGAGAAGAAAAAGAGCTGTTTGCCCAGACGATTGCCGGGGATGCAGAAGGAATGGCAGAAGAGGCCCGCTGGCTTTGTGAAGCTGTTTCCGGGAACGTTGTTGTAAAAATTCCTGTCACCTTCGAGGGTATCAAAGCGATCAAAATGCTGAAGGCAGAGGGCATCCGCACACTGGCAACAACCGTATATACGCCGATGAATGCGTATCTTGCTGCCAAAGCAGGGGCTGATTATGTTGCTCCTTATGTTAACCGGATCGATAATCTTACAGGCAATGGTGCAAAAGTGGTCGCAGAAATTACCGAGATTTTCTCAAAGCACAACTTATCTTGTGAAGTCCTGGCAGCCAGCTTCAAAAACGTCCAGCAGATCCACAATGTCTGCCTTGCCGGTGCGCACGGAATCACGGCTGCACCGGAACTGATCGAGGCGCTCGTCAAAATTCCGTCCATTGAAGATAATGTAGAAGCTTTCAGTAAGGATTGGATGGGGCAGTATGGGGAAGGCAGTTTGATTTTAAGCGAGGATAAATAGATAGAAAGAGGAAGGTGGAACCTATGATTAAAGCAATTGTCTGCGATTTTGACGGACTGATCATCGATACAGAATATGCCCTTTACGAAGCATTCTGCGACATGCTCGCAATTGATCACAGTGAAATGCCGATTGCCGACTATGCTCACTTCATTGGCACAGATTCAAAAGGTCTCTATGAATACATCATGGAAAAATCAAACGGCACCCTGACAATCGAAGAAATCATCGAGAGATCTCATATTTTACATAAGGAAAAACTTCAATCCCCGATTGCCCGTGAAGGGGTTGAAGATTATTTGAAAGAAGCCAAAAGCAGAGGACTGAAAATCGGGCTGGCCTCCAGCTCCAACCGGGAATGGGTCACTTTCTTTTTGAAAGAATTGAACTTCCTACAGTACTTCGATTACATCCAGACTTCTGATGATGTAGAGAAGGTAAAGCCGGATCCGGCTCTCTACAGGAATGTTATCAGCCATTTCGGGATTGACCCATCCGAAGCGATTGCTTTTGAAGACTCTATGAATGGATCCAAGGCTGCCATTGCGGCAGGGCTTAGATGTGTAATTGTGCCGAATAAGATTACGGAGAACCTGGCGTTTGAGGGGTATCATATGAGGCTGGGGAGTATGGGAGAGAAGGAGTTTGGGAGAGTTGTGGAGGAGATTGAGGGACTGTAGGAGACAGCTTTTTGGCTGTCTCTTTTTTTGTCCTTATACTTATTCCTAAAAATAGCAGTAAACTAATCAACCATTCATGCAGCTTGCAGATTAGCAATCATTGCAGCAATAGTTTAGCTATTGTAAACCGGCAATTTTTCTAAGGGATTTAACAGCCTGCCTTCAAAGAACCCACTCTCAATTGTATGGAACTGCTGTGCTATATAAAAAAACTCAATGGCACAGGAAGGAGAGCTGGAAACCATGATGATGAAGACTTTAATGTTATGCTCATACAAGATTTTAGATAACGAAAAGCTGCAATATAGACTTTTTTTATAAGCCTCTAAGAAAGGCCCCCTGGTTATTATTATTTAATTATAATAATCAGGGGTTATTTTCCACTTTTAGATATCTTATTAACTGAGTAAGACTTTTTACTCTATCCCCCAATTTGTATCTGCCCCAATGCCAAACCAGATATTAAAATAGCCCCGGCCAGACCCGGGATGCTTATTAGCAGCTTATGAAAAAAAGAGATATCTGTAAAGCGCTTATATACATTTTCGGCAAGGAGGGCAAGCGGGATGAATAACAGCAGCATTTCTCCTATACCGAACAGGTCGCCAGAATCAAAGGGACTGCTGATAAATTGATCGACAAAGTGGTTGATGGTGAGAAGTATAGTGAATAAAAACATTTGAAATAGAAAGAATAGCAGATTTTTCAACTGGGTATCTCCTGGCTTTGTGTGTGAAAGTAAGCTTCATTATGTAAATTTTAATGCAATTCTTATTGTAGGACAAGGTGACTGTCTTTGCGTCTGTTTGATTAATAAGTTGAAAAGAGTGAGTCCCGGTATGTGAAAGGATGGTTTTAGAGTAAAGGGGAATATATAGAATAAATGTAGTGTAACTTTTTTATTAGAATTCTGAATATGGGGAGAGGCAGTCCCTCTTTTATTAGCAGGGACATGCCTATCCTTTATTAAAGCAGTCCTTCTTTTACCATATCTAAAATATCGCTTTCAGCACTGAGTATATCTTTTTCGGCACGGATAGAGATGTTTTCAGCTGCTTTTTGGGCTTCTGTGATGGCGGCAGTTTCATCAATGGTTAGCAGTTTCCTGTTTTCCATAATAACCTGCCCATCTATAATGGTAGTTTCGACTTCATGCCCCCTGGCCGAGTAGACTAAATTCGGAACTATGTTTCTGATCGGCTTTGTAAGGACAGGGAAGAAGGATGGATCCTGGAGATTGATAATAATCATATCAGCCTTTTTGCCTTTCTTTAAAGACCCAATTTCCTGATCAATCCCCATGACTTTTGCTGCTTCAATGGTTGCCATCCGCAGGGCGCGGGTGGCGTTGAACACCTTCGGGTCAGCCATTTTGACTTTGTTTAATATAGCGGAAAATTTCATTTCATTAAACATATTATTGCAGTTATTCCCTGGAGCCTGGTCAGAACCTAAGCAGGCTGTTCCCCCTGATTCCATAAAGTGAAAGACAGGAGGGACAAGGCCGTCTATGATACCGATACTTCCGGAGCAATAAATCATGCCGGCCCCGCTTTCAGCCACTCTGGCAGCTTCCTCATTAGTTGCTTCTGTCAGGTGGACAGCAATCAATCGCTCATTCAATAGCCCCTGTTCCTCCAGAAAGTCAATAGACCTTTTTCCATAGCGTTTGATCATTTGATCAATCTCTCTGTCTCCCTGGGCAACATGCATATGAAGTTTAGTGTCTAATCTTTCCCCATGACCTTTTATTTCTTTAAGGAGTTCAAGGCTCATCATATCTGGCCCATGAGGACCTAAAATAACTGAAATTCTGCCATTTTCGCTTTCATGGTGGGTATTAAAGAGATCAAGATTTCTTTTTAGCTTCGTGTTTCCAATGGAAGGATCAAATGGATATAGTTCACCTACCGGCAGGTCGCCGACATTATCGGGAATTTCATTCACCAGTTCGGCGACCCTGGCACGTGCCCCAATCTTTTTATAGTTTTCTACTATAAGGTCCATCCTTCCATCATAGTCACAGAAGGTAGTCGTGCCGGATTTAAGGCCTTCTATAATATTGACCATAGACCCTTTGGCGGATTCTTCGGGTGTCATGTGCTTCATGAATGGCCAAAGTCCTTTTTGCATCCAGTTGGACATATCCTGGGCAACCCCCCGGAAGATGGCAATACCGGTATGGATATGGGCATCGATAAAGCCTGGCATGACTAATTTGTTTGTTGCATCAATCACCCGCTCGCCTTCATAACTTGCCTTAATCTCATCAAAGCTCCCGATATCGTGAATCCTGTTTCCTTTTATCGCGATGGAGCCATTTTCTATAAAGCCTACTCCCTGTCCTTCCATCGTTAAAATATGTGCATTCTGTATAATGATATCTACTTTCAATCATGACACTTCCCTTGCTTACATAGTTATGTTTTTTGGATAGTCCGTACGTTTCATTCTTTTGTTTAACACATAAAGGCTCGAAAATACTGCTGCGGCGGTAATGATGATGCCAACCCATCCGGCGGTTGCTCCCGCGGCCAGAAAACCGATAAAGGAGCAGATCCCAATCAGCAATGCATATGGAAGCTGTGTGCGTACATGTTCAATATGATCGCAGGCAGCTCCCGTTGAAGCGAGGATAGTCGTGTCTGAGATAGGGGAGCAGTGGTCGCCGAATAAACCGCCGCTAATTACAGCCCCTATAACTAAGGGAATACTAATATCCATCGCAGCGGCTATAGGCAGGGCAATAGGCATCATGATGGCAAATACTCCCCAAGAGCTTCCTGTCGCGAATGCAATGGCTGATCCCAACAGGAAAATTAATGCAGGCACCAAGAAAGAGGGGAGATTATCGCCTACTATTGCTGCCATATAGGCCCCGAGCTCCATTTCTCCAGCTACTTTTCCAATTGACCATGCCATGACAAGAATCATGGGTACAATCATCAGGTTGACTACTCCCTGTGTCCATTCATCGAAAGCTGTTTTCACAGAATGAAGCCCGGAAGAAATTGAAATCATTGCTGCTCCGGCGGATCCGGCCAGAAAACCGCAAGAGATAGCAAGAACTATATTGGCATTGATAAATGCTCCCCTGAATCCATTTTCGGCAATATCCCCTGTCCAAAAGATAACAGTGAAGATTGTTAGGAATAAGAGCACCATAGGTACGAGGAACTGTCTGAATTTAAAGACGTGGCCTTCAGGGAATGAATCCGCATTGTCTGCCACTAAAGGTTTGTCATTCTTGCCGAAAACCTCACCGGATTCAATTGCTCTTTTCTCTGCCTGGTACATCGGTCCAATATCCAGTCCTGTATTAATAACATATAAAACCCCTATCATCGCAAATAATCCATATAAGTTATAAGGAATCATCTGAATAAAAAGAGACCAGGGATTTTCTGATAAAGAGAGAGCAGTAATTTGTGTGGCTAGCAGCCCTGTAATAAAAGGCCCGTAGCTGCTGATCGGAGACATTGCTGCAAGTGAGGCACCCATGGAGTCTAGGATGTATGCAAGCTTAACCCTGGAAACATTAAGCTTATCTGTGAGCGGCCTCATGATGGTTCCAAGAATGAGGACAGGCTCAGTGTAGGAGAATAAAAAGGCGCTTCCCCACGTGATATTTTGAACCTTTTTTCGTGTATTGACCCGTTTTGTAGCGATATTCGCGAAAGCTTGAGCAGCACCTGTTGCCCGCAAAATGTGGATAAATCCTCCGGCAAGGGAAACTAGGACCAGCAATCCGGCATTCCATGGATCGGCAATCGAAGGAATCATAAAATCAGAGATACTCCTGGCAAAACCCGAAAACGGATTCCATGAATTAATAATGGTGGACCCGACCCAAACACCAATGAATAAGGATAAAATCGTTTGCTTTGTCAGAAGGGCGATAATAATTGCAATAAGCGGCGGCAGTAAAGCCAAAATACCAAACTCCATCTCACTTTCCCCCTATTTAGATAAGAAATTAAAAGCCAGTTCTATCTCTCACCCCCTTTAATGGAAGTTTTTATTGCTAAGATCAGCTTCTCCATGTGTTTTTCCATTTCGGCTGATGCCGTATCGGCATCTCCGGCTTTAATGGCTTCAAGCACCTTACTATGATCGGGGGCAAAATGTCCTCCCTGGGTATGAGCGGCAAGGTATGGAAAGGTCTTTTCCAATTCTATCTCCTCCAATATAAGGAGCTTCAGAGTAGAACATAAAAAACGATTGCCTGATGCGTCTGCGACTAGTTCATGGAAATGGCAGCTGACCTCTGTCAAATCTAATTGATGGGAAGCATCACAGCTGTGTTTTTCAATAGTAAGTTCCATTTTTTTTATATCCTCTTCATGGACATGAAGGGCTGCGAGCCTGGCCGTCTCCATTTCAATAACCTTCCTTGCGTGCAATAGGTCGAGCAAGTCCTGATAGCTTTTTGGTTTGGAGGCATTGATGAACTCTTTTTCTATTTGATAACGATTCAGCTCATCTTCGATATACCCCAGTTGTTTCATACCTATATGGGAAAGCTTCCTTCCCTGGTTTTTTATCAGTTCGGTATATCCCTTATGATCAAACTCCTTCAATAACCTCCCTATGCTGGCAGTGCTTATGTCTATGTCGAATTGTGCCATCTTCTCCCGCAGGACCCAAGAGCCCAGGGGGACAGGCGAATCTGCTAATATCCGCAAAAGAGCATAATTCCTGTAATCATGTTTGGACTTAAAGAAAGTTTGTATATTTTCTGGCATATTTACTCTCCCATCTATACCTGCTCATCATTAATGAGTAGGTATAGTTATAATATTTCGACTATTTATTCAGTATTCCTTCTGCATTTAAAAATTTTGGCAAAAGAGATACGGACTGGGTCTATCAACAGAGCTGGAGTATGATATTTTTTAAAAATTTATGTATCTTTGCTTAAATATTAAATTTTCAAAAAAGTATTGCTTGTTTTGTATTACCTAACTATAATACAAATCATAACAAATAAATAAGCGTTTTCATAAGGGGGGGATTATATGAAGCTTGCCGGGATGAATATAACATTCAGGCATTATCCGTTTAAGGAGTTTTTGGATTGCATGACAAGTCTTGATATCCAGCAGATTGAGTTATGGGCTGGGGAGCCGCATTTCTATGTATACCGGAATCTGCCTGGCCATTTAAGAAGTATGAAGCGGGAGCTGAAATCGAGAAATATGGAGCTGGTTTGCATTACGCCGGAGCAATGTGTTTATCCGTATAATATTGCGGCGTCCGATTCTGATTGGAGAAGAAGCAGTGTGGAGTACTTTAAGGATAATTTGTATGCTGCGCTGGAGCTGGACTGCAATATGATGCTGATTACTTCAGGCATTGGGGATCATTCTGTGAGCAAGCAGGAATCGTGGGATTATGCCGCTGATTCGATTCATCAGCTTGCAAAGATAGCGGAAAAGGAAGGGATGAACCTCGTCCTGGAGCCGTTAACAAGGTTTGAGACCAATCTTGTGATGGATGTTGAGGGAGTTAAGAGGATGATTGAGGATATCCAATCACCTTCTCTGACAGGAATGATTGATACCGTAGCGATGCAGCTTGCGGGGGAAACTCCTGAAGTTTATTTTTCCGCTCTCCGTGATGTTAAGCATTTTCATTTGATAGATGGGGATGGTGTGTCAGATGCCCATTTGGCCCTGGATGATGGTGTGCTGGATTGGCGGGGGTATATGGAGTCTCTTGAGAGCAGCGGGTATAAGGGGGCATGCACCCTGGAGATTATGGGATCTGATTATTATAAGAATCCAAAGGAAATAGTTTCAGAGTCTGTGAAAAAATTAAGAGAAATGGAAGCATTCCATTCTAAAACTGGGGGAACTCATAATGAGTAATGGGGCTCTTACACGCAAGCTTGGATTTTGGGCTGCGCTGGCTATTGCGGTTGGAACGACAATAGGATCCGGTATATTTGTTTCGACAGGGGAAGTGGCAAAAGCGGCTGGCACCCCGACTATTTCAATTTTGGCCTGGGTCATCGGCGGGCTGATTGCTATTCCGCAAGTCATGGTGCTGGCAGAGCTGTCTACAGCCTACCCGCAAAATGGAAGCGGTTACGTGTATCTAAATAAAGCAGGCTGGCGGCCATTGGCTTTCTTATATGGATGGTCTACCTTCTGGGCGCTTGATCCTCCAAGCATTTCAATTATGGCCCTTGCGATCGTCTCGTATGTTGCTTCTTTTTTCCCATTCTTTGACGGGATGAATGGAAAGCTGCTCGGAATCGCCATTATTTTGGCCATCACAGCAATTCATTACAGAAGCGTAAAAGAAGGCGGCCTCTTTCAGGTCATTATTACAGCCGTAAAAATCATTCCATTCCTGATTGTCATTGCACTTGGCTTTATCTATATGAACCCAGGCAACTTTTCTTACACTCCAGCATCCGGCAGTACGGAAACAAGCTTAATCGGAGGGGTTTCAGCTACAACCTGGGCATATACAGGCATGGCGGCAATCTGTTTTATGGCCGGGGAATTTAAGAATCCGGGCAAGGTGCTGCCGCGTGCGCTGATTACTTCTATCTTTATTATCCTAACGCTATATACGCTCCTTGCTGTCTGTGTAATCGGCCTCATGCCTTTTGAACAGCTGATCCAATCCAATGCCGCTGTTTCTGATGCGGTTAAGTATATCCCGGGATTATCGGATATTGCTTCATCGTTTGTAGGAGTGACAGCGATCGTTGTTATACTCGGTTCTTTGAGCTCATGCATCATGTTCCAGCCTCGCCTGGAGTATGCGATGGCAAAGGACGGCCTGTTTTTTCAGCGCTTTGCGAAGGTTCATCCGAAATATGAAACCCCAAGCTTTTCGATATTGGTGCAGGTCATTTATGCGTGCTTCCTGGTTTTCTTCGGCAATTTAACGGCTCTGCTTGGATACTTTACGCTTATCCAGCTCCTGATCAACATTATGGACTTTGCGGCCGTTTATAAATGCCGGAAAAGAGACGATTATAAGCCGGTCTATCGGATGCCTTTATGGAGGATTACAACCATTCTGGCCATTGCCGGCGCTGCCTGGCTCGCCTGGGGAACCTTTACCTGGGCGCCGATCCAGGGTATGATAGCGGCGCTTATCGTCGTCGCCACAGGACTGCCTGTCTACTATTATTGGGAAAGAAAGTACGGTTCAAAGGCTGGCAAGGAAAATATAGTTGCCTAATGCAAAAGGGGAGTTAGTTATAGCTGACTCCCTGATAAATTTTCAAAGAAAAAAGATTGAATTATTTGTAATGTTTATTTATAATACAAGACATAACAAATAAAGTCGCGAGCAAGAGACTCATAAGGAGAGTGTTCCCCATGTTGAAGTTTGATGAAGAATTGTTTTTGAAACTAGTAGAAAAAGAGGGCCTTGGCTACAGGGGCAAAATTGAAGAGATTGTTGATGGTATCTGCAAAAAAGGCTACAGCAATATTTACATGATTGGCGCCGGCGGAACGATCGCCATGATGTATCCTTATGAATATATGTTCAAAACACACTCAAGCATTGATGTCCGCGCAGAAATTGCTTCAGAATTCATGGCCACGAACCCTAAGCATTTTACAAAGGATTCTGTCTGCATCTTCACTTCTGTGTCAGGCACAACAGAGGAAACGGTGGCCGCAGCAGAATTTTGCAGGGAAAGAGGAGCAACAACTCTGGCTCTAGTCGCTGAAGCGGACACGCCGCTGACAAAAATCGTCGACTACTGCATCACAACTGGATCTGAAAAGCATTCTTTTGATACATTCTTTATGCTTTTATATATGGTATCCTTCCGGTTCATGCATAACAATGAAGAGTTTCCGCAATATGATCAATTCGTGAAAGAGGTATCATTGCTTCCGAGAGCCATTCTCGATGCTGTACAGTCATTCGATAAAAAAGCAGAGGAATTTGCTGTGAAGCATAAAGATACGGACTACCATATGATGGTTGGTTCAGGCAATCTATGGGGCAATACGTATTCTTATGCGATGTGCATTCTGGAAGAGATGCAGTGGATCCACGCAAAATCGATCCATGCTGCAGAGTTTTTCCACGGCACGCTTGAATTGGTAGTCGAAGATACAAGTGTCATCCTGCTAAAAGGGGAAGATGAAACCCGGCCGCTTGCCGAGCGTGTAGAGCGTTTCGCTGAGAAGATCACCAAAGAACTGACTGTAATCGATACGAAGGATTTTAAAATGAATGGGATCAGTGATGAATTCAGGAAGCATTTCGCTGTCAATATAAATTGGGCTGTCCTAAGCCGCATCAGCGTTTACCTAGAGCGGGAGAGAAATCATCCTTTGGAACTCAGACGCTATTATCGCAAAATGGAGTACTAAGAATGATCGAGCACTGCTAGCGCAGTGCTCCTTTCTTAAGCTGAAAGGAGTGAAAGCACCATGAAGGTCGTTACAGTCGGGGATAACTGCATGGATGTCTATAAGGATAGCGGGAAAGCTTATCCTGGGGGGAATCCGGTAAATGTGGCAGTTTATTTAAAAGCACTGGGAGCGGAACCTGCGTATATTGGCTGGGTCGGCACAGACCACTATGGGGAGGAAATGATCAAAGCCATCCAGGATAAGGGGGTGGATACAACCCATCTTTCCATAAAGGAAGGAAAAACAGCCGTTACCGATGTACATATGGAGGGCAATGACCGGCGGTTTGGTGAGTATGATGAAGGTGTTATGAGCGAATTTGCTTTGACAGGAGAGGAACTTGAGTTTATTGCCGCTCATCAGCTGGTGCATGCCGGGCTATGGGGACATGCGGAAAATTATTTTTCTCTATTTAAGAAAAAAGGGCTGCTGACGTCCTTTGATTTTTCCGATCAGCTGGCCCATAAGCTGGTTCAAAGCCTGCTGCCATATGTTGATTATCCTTTCTTCTCTTATAAGGAAAATGATGCATTTATCCGCCAATTTTTAAAAAGTGCGGTTGGCAAAGGGGCAAAGATTGCAGTTGCCACTTTGGGTGAAAAGGGCTCTCTTGCTTATGATGGAAATGATTTTTATGAGTATGGTGTAGTGGATACAGATGTTGTGGATACGATGGGAGCGGGAGATTCATTTATAGCCGGGTTTACTTACGGTATTTTGAAAGGCCTTTCAATAGAAAGCTGTTTGGAATTGGGCTCGAAGACTGCCGCCAATACAATCGGATATTTTGGTGCCTGGTGACTGGGGAGTTAGATCAATGTATAATAGATCTTAACAATCTATTGACGGTAAGGATGAGCCAGATGAATTTAAATCCTTCAACGCCTCAGCCGCTGTATATGCAAATCAGGCAAATGCTGAAGAATGACATCCAGAGCGGAAAGTACAAGCCGGATGAACAAATTCCAACAGAAGCAGAGCTTTGTGATATTTATAATGTGAGCCGGATTACGATCCGCAAAGCCATTGAGGAATTAGTGAATGAAGGAACTCTTACACGCGTACCGCGCAGAGGGACATTTGTAACATCAAATAAGTTCCATAACGAGCTTTTATCTGTAAGCGGCTTCTCGGAATTCAGCCATCAGCTTGGGATGATTCCCAACTCACGGATACTAAGAAGCGAAGTCATATCAGCATCAGCGGAAGTCGCCGGACACCTGCGCATTGAAGAAGGCAGCCCGGTTCTTGAATTGGAGCGGCTGATGTATGTAAACGACCGCCCTCTATTCTACGACATCGCCCACTACTCTCTCATGCGGTTCCCTGATTTGGAAAAGAAAATTGCGAGGCTTGAATCCACCTATCAGATCCTCCTGGAGGATTACAGCACTGAAATTATCAGCAATGATAAAATCATTGATGTGATTGGGGCCACAAAAGACCATGCCAGACTGCTGGAATGCGATATCGGCGCCAATCTATTCAGAATCGTAAAGATTGCGTTTGATTCAAAGGATGAACCAGTCCACCTTTCTACATTTGTTTGTGAAACGAATAAAGTTAATTTGACCGTTCATCGGGCGAAATAATATGTTATGAAACCTAAACCACCGCTTGCTAATTGGAAGCGGTGGTTTTTTATTATGGGGTCTGACCCCATAATAGCTTGATATGCCTCGAATTATAGAATTTCCAGTTTGTTTCCAAATTGGTGAATATACACTGGCTTTACTCTATATTTTATTCGATTTTCAGGGATTCAATCGAAAATCAATTCAGTTAGTATAGAAATACCGGGAAGACAATTTCTTACAAATGCATACAATTTATGAGCGTTTGTGAGGGGGAAGGGAGGACCATCTGAAAATGCTGTCATAAGTCGTAATGACAAAAGCTAATTTCAAAGCTTCTAATTGACATATTGTATTGAACAAAGGAGGAACTATGAAAAAAACTTTGTTTTTAGTATTAATGCTACTGCTTATCGTAAGTCCGTTTTTTGAGCAGAAAGGTTCGGCAGCCACTACCTCTGAGCCTGGAAGTTACCTTTCTACTGTCGCCTATGTACCGATTGATGATCGTCCAGTCAATCTTGACAGAGTTATTGCCGCAGGAAAGGCTCTTGGTATTCGCGTACTTACTCCTCCCAAAGATATCATAAGTACTAAACTGGATTATCAGGGGAGTAATCAGACTGGCAAGCGATTCGGTGACCCGGCTGCCATTTTAAATTGGCTGCGTTCAGTCGAATCCCAAGTGGATGGATTTATTGTATCTGCCGATATGATTGCCTCCGGAGGATTAGTAGGCTCCAGACTGTTAAACCAGTCAATTCCCTATAGCACGGCAGAATCCTATCTAAATCAACTTGCCAGCCTAAAGACTAATGGCAAACCAATGTATATTTTTGATTCGGTAATGAGGCTTGCCCCTACAGTCGGAGTAGAGGGAATCGATCAGACGGAATATGATGCTATCCGTAAATGGGCCAGTCAGCCTCGGAAAGTTTTCACCGATCAAGCAAGCATCATAGAAAACTATCATGTTGCGCCAGACGGAACAACAATCCAATCAAGCAATGTTAAATTTCAAGTATCTCCAGGCAATGCCAGCAAATTCTACGCGGCAAGAGAGCGAAAGTTTAAATTGAATCGCAGGATTCTGGATTTGGCGTATTATAACGAAAGTTTTGATTATGTTGCTTACGGGGTGGATGACTCAAATAAAACTTCAACATCATCAACCACCATCCAAGAAAATGAGGTTAATTGGATTACAAAGATTGCCAGGGACCGCCTTCCGGGCATTTCTGGAGTAACGAGTGATACAGACGGCTTAGGCATGACCATGCTAGGCAGATTTGCCAATGTTGAGGTATTTGATAGAACTCCAAAAGTAAGAATCGCCTATTATGGATCAGGTTACAATGAAGTGCCCAGTTCCTTTGATTTCCATGCGCTTAATTCTATGATTAAGAGTCATGTCAGTATGATTGGTGGAACAGCAGTCGCCAGTGGGCAAGATATGGACCTGCTGGTAAGAACGCAAGACTCCACACTTACAGATGTAAGGAACCTATCGAAAAAATCCAATGACAATTTTAAATCCAATATGCCTACTGCGGTGATTGATGCCGGCAAAAATTCTACATCGCAGACACAACTTTCCGACCAGTTGATCCTGGAAGGTTCTGCAGCAGGGTTGATGGCTTACTCATCATGGAATACAACAGGAAATACAGTAGGTTTGGCTGTTGGATATGGCCCAGCTAGAACGATGCATGTTAAATCGGTTTCGTCTGCTTATGCCCAGGCATCTAAAAATTCGCACGCGGCTTATCATTACTACACTTTTGTGAAGGATACCCTTTATCAGAATAAGAATATAGATAATGTTAAGGAAGTAATGGCAAACAATACGGGGCATAGGGATGCAAATGCCAATCTTTCAAAATATATCTCTGCATCCAGCCAGGCGTATCAAAACATACGGCAGCAATCCACCCAGCTATTAGTGCCGGGATTATCCAACCTTCAAAGGAATTTTACAGAGAGCTCAATTATTGTATCAATGAACGGGACAACCTTAAAATCGCGGATTATCAGTATCCAGGATCCATCTAACTGGCCTTCAGGTAAAGCTGGCCGTGACGGGATGATTGATTTTCCGTGGAAGCGCTCATTCGAAGCGGAAATATATGTGGACGCACAGGTGCAATAGTTCAGTATGTTATGAGTCTCTCAATCTTGTAATACAAAATTAAAATAGGAAGGTGAAAAGAATTATGAAGATAATGAAACCTTTACTTAGCATTGTGCTCTTTGCCCTGCTGGCGTTTTCATTCACTACTTTGGGAGCATATTCGGCTGAAGCTGCAGCTGATAGGCTAGTAATTGAAAAAGAGAGCCAACTATTTGATGAACCGGATCTTACCGCCAAAACTGGAGCTTCAATCTCTCCACAGACAGTCACAGTTTTAGAAGAAAGAACAAATGGGTGGTATAAAATTGATACCTGGCTGGGCGAGAAATGGATTGCTCCCAATGGAATCAAGGCGGAACTAACTTTCTCGACAAAAATCTATAATGAACCATCTTACTTGAAATCTGCAGGTGCATCCATCTCTCCCCAGACCATTACTATTCTTGATAAACGGAGTGATGGATGGTGGCTGGTAAAGACTTGGCTTGGAGATAAATGGATCGCTCCAAACGGAATTAAATTAGTTACAAAGGAAACGTATACGATTTACAATGAAGCTAATTTCACTTCCGGCACAGGAGCCTCTTTGTCTCCCCAAACCGTAACGGCCATTAACCAAAAAGCCGGCGGGTGGTGGCAGGTCAAAACTTGGCTAGGCAACAAGTGGATCAATGTCAATGATTTAGGATTCAGTGTTCCATTAAAAATACAAGATTATGTGGTAACTTCAACTTATGGGCCACGGTGGGGGAAAATGCACTTTGGGGTTGACTTGGCCAAATCGGGAACAGTTGAAATAGTTGCAGCTGCAGGAGGAACGGTGTCAAAATCGTATTATTCTTCTTCCTATGGAAATTGTGTCATTGTCAGGCATTCAATAAGTGGGAAGACGTGGGAAACTCTTTATGCACACATGAGCAGCCGCAGTGTGTCAGTAGGAGACACAGTCTCTAAAGGACAGCGTCTGGGCTTTATGGGCAATACAGGCGATTCCAAGGGCCAGCACCTTCACTTTGAGTTGCATGATGGGCTTTGGAATGATAGTAAGAGCAACGCGGTGGATCCTTCGTTATATATTAATTTCTAAATTGAGCAGGTTATAGGTTAAGTTAGACAAAATGGAGGGCTGTTGAAGGCCCTCTTTCTTGTGACTAAGGATATTACTGGAAGGTTTTATCCGCATAGGGACGGGGAGAGGGATTCCTGCTAACAACCAAGGCAAAGTCCGCAAGAAAACAATTGTTAAAAATTCGCAGCATCAATCCCTCTATCATGCCCAACACCTACAAAATCTCATCAAGAGCCATGGGTTTACAGTGTAGGTCAGACCGGTTGTTATATTGACCAATCCCTATGGAGATTTGAAAGGAAGACAAGATCATAGTGCCCCAACCTTCGTGTTAAAGAATTTGTTCAATTTGCATCCTGTGAGAGTGATGTGGAGCTTACTTAAGAAGAAAAATTAAATATAGCTAAACTGCTGTCAGTCAGTGATCAGCAGCAGTCGAAAGTCTTTTATGAGCAGTTTATATGAGTTAGTTGATAAAACAGGATAAGGCGCTACCATATGGGGTTAATGGGTCTCTCTAGAATGCAGTCAGGCTTATATAAATTAATCAAACGTTTGAATAATAAGGATTTTTTCCTTCTGTTATGCAGTTTCTGGTAAGTAAAAGACTGCACACTAGGAACTTTTAGTCCAGACAACACTTTGATTCCTTCAAGGCTATCATCACGCCTTGCACATTGAGCAGAAAAACTTCCGTATTATAATATCTATAAGGCAACAAAATTTATAGACTAGTCCCAGCACACCCTAATCTAATGATGAATCAAAAAATAAATCTCTTAAAAGTTGTCCCTCTACCTAAATTAAAGTAACATTAAAAATGTTAATAGTTTCCTTTAAATGAATTTATAGGAATCTATTGGTGAAAAAGATTAAAGGGGAGATAAGGACGTTGAAAAAGTTGTTTAAAAGTTTAGCGACGCTATTTGCGGTTGTGCTGCTCGTTTCTTCGTTTGCAAATACTTCAGTTTCTGCAGCGGAACAAACCAGGAATTGTGTCCCAAAAAAAATCATGTGGGGAAAAACAGAGCTGAAGAGCGGGCAATTGGGTAAAGTTACAATTTTAAAAGAAACAAAGTTATATTCCTTGAAAGATAATAAGCTTGCGGCGGGAAAAACACTGCCTGCTAAAGGTGAATACAGAGTCTATTCTTTTAAGAAGGCTGCAGGAGCGGAACTTTATGGAGTCGGCGGCGGATCATATGTTAAAAAAGACAGCCTGATTAAGTATGAAACTCCTTCAAAGCGGAAGCTGGCTGAGCTTAAAGCAGCTGCTTGTGTTGAAAATGAGGGCGGCTTCCTGTGGAAGGCAGAGAAAAATGGCAACACCGTTTATATGCTTGGATCCATCCATGTTGGCATTGAAGAATATTACCCATTGAATTCAAAGATCATGAATGCTTTTAATAAATCACAGAACCTGGTTGTAGAAGCAAATATTCTGAATGTAGATCCGTATGAAATTCAGCAGTTCATCATGGAAAAAGGCGTCTATACTGACGGAACGACTATTGAAGATCATATCTCAAAGGAACTGTATACAAAGCTGGGAGCTGCATTGGACGAATATGGAATGGATATTAATAAACTGAAACAATTCAAGCCCTGGTATATGAACATGCTGCTAGAAGGCCTGGTTCCTATGGATCCCAAGTATAATCCGGAATTGGGGATTGATTATCAATTATTATCCAATGCCGGGAAGAAAAAGATCATTGAGCTTGAAGGAATGGACTTCCAGCTTAATATGATGGCAAATTTCTCAGATAAGATGCAAATCAGGCTTATTGAAGACTTCCTGAAAACAGAACGCAGCGGAAATGAAATCGAACCTCTCATCAAAGCATGGCAGTACAGCGATGATGCTGCTATTGAGAAACTGGTATTCGACATCCCTGATAACAGCCCGGAATACAAAGAATATATGACAGAAATGTTCGATAAACGCAATATGGGCATGGCCAATAAAATCGAGCAGTATCTCAAAGCAGGCAATAAACAAACCTATTTTGTCGTTGTAGGTGCAGGGCATTATTTTGGTGACATGAGTGTTATTAAATTGCTGGAGAGAAAAGGTTATAAGATAGAGAAGATTCAATAGAAAAACAGGGTCAGACCCCTACTTTAGTAGGGGTCTGACCCTGTTTTGTTAATTGTTTAAAAGAGCCAGCTTTGCTTTAGAAGGAGTTTCATATTTTATGTTATTTGTTCTCTGGACATATAAACCGCCGCCAAGGTCATAGAGCAGTATTTCCCCAATCCGTTTTGTCCCATAAACCCGATATTCTTCACCAGGCTTTAACATCTTTACTACCCTATACTTCCTGATAGCTGCCGGATCAGCTTTCTCGGCACCAATATCACGTAAAATAGTAACTTTACCAATTTGACCTGGTTTCAGTTCTGTTTTCCCCCACATTACTTTAGCCGATGGATTGCTTGATTCTAAAAGAGCCAGTTTGGCTTTGGACGGGGTTTCGTATTTTATATTGTTTGTCCTTTGGACATACAGCTCTCCGCCTAAATCATAGAACAGCGCCTCTCCTATGCGTTTAACTCCGTACACCCGAAATTCTTCCCCGGGTTTTAACATTTTCACTACATCACGATTAAAACTATGCATTGGATTCTGCGGACCATCCTCCCGGATTGGTTTGAATTTGATAGCACCAATATCCCTCAGAATAGTGACTTTTCCGATTTGCCCTGGTTTCAATTCAGTTTTCCCCCACATCACATCCGCTGAAGCAAAAGTTGACGGGAACAGCAAAATAACCGCGGCAAGAAAAGTAAATAGAGTTTTTTTCAGTTTCATATGTCTGCCTCCTTCTGTTTTATCCAATTAAATGGTAACATACTGTATCCATCTTTAACTATATTTTACATTTTAAGTGCACTGGTATCATATTCCATTTCAGCTTGGTTATTGAGGCAGTATAGCAATTCCTTGCTCTTTTAATTGTTCTTTTCTACCCAGTCTATATCTATAGTCATCGGCAATATATAAAGGAATCTTGCCAATTCAGTTGTCCAAGCAAGACTAGAGCGAAGGAAAAACTCGAGGGTCAGACCCCTACTTTAGTAGGGGTCTGACCCTCCTCCAGTTTAATCAAACGTTTGATTAACACACGCACCAGCCACGGTGTCCCTGGCAGATTTACTTATAATTAAGCTTAATTCCAGACGCTGAATCCACTTCTCAGTTTGGCTGATGTTTTTGGAAACCCCATTTATTTCTTCATGATATTCAAGACCTTCTGCAGATATATATCCTAAATTAAACTGAGCTATTCTATGGATGATCATAGCCCACTCTGCGTCTGTCATCTTTGCCTCAGAATATTGATTGATATAACCTGCAGCTTGCCGTGAAAATGCACAGGATCCTGCGGTTATATCTACTTGTTTTCCAAGTTCCAGTGAGCAGATTCTATTTGTTATTTTTTCGGTTTCTACCCATTCAACAGGATGGGTTTTGAATGCCCGTTCGGTGCGCCCTATGATTGTGTAGTCATGGGCTGATATGTTGGAAATTATGGTTCCTAACTCTTCAGGGTAATATCTGCTCCAGGTCAATATCCTGTCAAAATCGCAATAATGATAGTAATCCATTTGTGACGTTAGTCCCCATTCTACTGCTTTGCGCCGGGCATGGGCAGCTCCTCTTTTAGGGATGATTTTTACTTTGAATTGGCTTTCTTCCAAAAGCTTGATCAAATCAGGAGAAGTTTCATTGCTGACTGCAATAAATAAATCCTCATATAGATCTTGAAGCAAGCTCTTGTATTCAATGAAAGATTCACAGTTGTTCCCGGTTGGATCATGGGTCACAGTTAAGAGAGCTGTTTTGTGCATGAGAATCACCTCTGAGTTTTAGATGTGTTGTAATTCGCTAAGAAGACGGCTGAATCCTTTAGTTTTAATTTAAAACCAAGGTGACTGATTCTTAGGTCTGTGCCGTAGTTTCAAGAAGATATCTTAATTTGAAATATTTTTGTAAAAAAAGAAATTTATTTGTCATTTTTATAAACCTATCCTTAGTTTGTATCGTCTAAATTCTGGAATGTACTTGAGGGGAATTTTTTAACTGAAAAGAACAAGCAGTTGTTCCTCTGTTACTTTTTGGTGCAGCCGGCGCATTTATTAAGTATCTCCAGATAGAAACTGATTTTTATTAATATAAAAAATTAAACAAAAGGGGAAATCAAAATGCAAAAGAAATATCCAGCAATTGTTATGATGACACTGTTTTTAGGTACTGCGGGTGCGTTTTATTATGAAGGTTCTCCGGCGAAAGTTAATGCTACGGAAGAAAAATCTGATCTAAAGGCTCAAATTAGTAAAATAGAAGAAACTTTCAAAGAGGAAGTGAAAGTTCCAACCGTTGAACCTGATTTGACATCCAACGAAAACGTTGAGAATGCCGACTCTATAGGGAAAAGTGACTCCAGCCAACAGCCGGCTGGCTCAAAACCTGAAAAGCCTGAATCTAAGCCTGCCTCAGTACAAGATACGTTTAAAATAGAAGACACAACTTATTATCTAATCTCTCCCCAAGAGAAGTTCAATCATGACCAGGAGTTTGCCAAGAAATATGGTGCAAAGTTTTACGGAGTTCCAAACAGTGACATGTTTGTATTTGTCAGAAATGGAGAACCCATCCTTCAAACGAGCTCTGGACTCGCCGCAGCCCCGCTTAAGTATAGCGATATATTATCTGAATTTCTTGCACCAGGAGGAGAATATAAGAACATTGCTGAAAATGTTTTATTCTCCGCTAAAACTGGAGCTAAAGTAACTGTCGATTTCGGGAACCATATAGGATATAGCATATGGATAGAAGACGGAGTGGTTGTAGCATCATGGTAAATAGAACAGAGGGACAGGTTTCTGTCCCTCTTTAATTTTTCATGGATTAGGTAACTGTCATCCTCAAAATTAATACGAAATTGAATTAGTTTTTCCTAGTTCTGTCGTGTTTATCAAGTCACGAAATTTCAACCCTAATACTGCTAAAACCCAAAGTCTATTTCCAAAGTCCTCATTAATGGGTTTCCAAAGATGTTAATTGTTGCAGCACCTACCTGGGTACTGGTCTTTTCCTTAGTGGCGTTAGAATAAGAGTTATGTATGTTTGCTTTCACCCATTCTCCTGCTTCATTCTCTTCTGTTCCTTTAAAAGGAATCTTGGCAATAGGGATGAAATAATTTTCGGCCATTTTATTGACAGTGTTTTCAACCTCAGACTGGTCTGGATGATCAATATATGCACTGGCGTCAATGTTGGTTTCAATAAGAAGGACCTTCTGGCTGGACCTTTCAAAGTACACATCGACTTGTAAGACAAAATTGCTGTTATTCAGGGCCATGGTTCCTGTATAAATATCTGTCGTTTTACCAGCGGATATCGGGAGGATTTCAAAGCCGTTTTTTTGTAGATGCTCCATTATGTGCTCCGGAGAGATATCGGGAGTATCCTGAATACTCTTTACTGCAGTTTTTTGTGCTGCTTGTTTAGCATGAGTGCTAGTTTTATTAATTTCAGTTTGTAATAGAGATTCTTCGTTGATATTTATTCCTATATAAATTGCAGCTGCTACTACAAGTAGCAGAATATATGGATTAAGCTTCAATTTTACCCCTCACTTTATTGGTAATATTTTACTATATTTTACAATGGATTTATCTAATATGAAAGAGAATCATAGATTTCTAAGGATTGGCGAATTTATTAGTATTTTGTATTCCATCTTTTTTCATTGGATTCTAGTCTAGCTTAGTGTCCCTGTTACGAGATTTTGAAATATAATTGTAACAATTGAAATTTATTTGTTATTTTGTAAACCTTTCTTAATCTTACATCGTCTAAATCTATGAAATGATCTTGAGGAGGAAAAGAAATGAAAAAGAAATTTCCAGCAATTATTCTTATGACCTTATTTTTAGGCAGTGCCGGTGCATTTTATTATGAAGGATCTCCAGAAAATGCTGTGGCTACAGAAGAAAAACCGGATACAAAAGCCCAAATCGGTGAATTTAAAGAAAGCTTTAAAGAGGAAGTAAAAGTGCAAGCTGCAGAAGTTCAAGAGCCGGTGATTGAAAAAGTGGAGGGGAATGATTCTGAAAAGAAAAACGATCCTGCTCAAAAACAGCCTCCTCTTAAAGCTCAAGAAAAAGAATCCAAGCCGGACGCAGCGTTGGATACAATTAAAATTGGTGACTCCACGTATGAATTAGTGTTGCCTGAAGAAAAATTCTTGTATCAAATGGAAGTTGCAAAGAAGTACGGTGCAAAAATGTACGCTATCCCAAACAGTGATCTGTTTGCATATATTAAAGATGGAAAAGCCATCGTCCATACGAGTACAGGGATAATGAGCGCCCCTCTGAAATATGCAAATATGGTTGCAGAATTAATCGGTAAATATGAAGAATATAAAAAATTCCCCGAGAATGTTCTATTCTCAGCGGAAACTGGAGCAAAAGTAAGTGTGGTCCTTGACCATAATCTTCAGTACGGAACATGGGTGGAAAACGGAATGATTATAGCTTCCTGGTAAAAGGGAAACGAAGGGACAGGTTACTGTCCCTTTTTGTGTCCTGTCCAACTGTTCGCCCGGCACTCATTGCCGGCCCACAGTTTCAGCAATAACCGGCCCCAAATACTCTGCCATTTTAATGAATCCCAGGTCTGTGGGATGGACCCCATCAACGGTAGCTTCATTTGTATATTCTCCGAGCATATTAGTGCCCTCGATGAACGTTATATTTTGATCGCCTTTTTGCTGAAGTTCCTGAACTAAGTTTTTCTGAAATACTAATCTGGCAATCCGGTCTTCATAAAGCTGCCGGTCCACAGCTTCAGCGGCATAAGGAAATTTAGAGACTAGGATAATCGGGACATAAGGGTGAGTTTCTCTATAGATCCGTATGAATTCTGGCAGGGTCTTTTTATACAGCTCAGTGCTGACACAATTCGGTTCATAATCTAAAACAAGGCAGGCGGGATTTCCGATCGTACGGATGATCTTTGCCATATTGGGCTCGCCCCTGCCGCTTCCTGAGAATCCAAGGTTGATAAATTCGAGGTTGATCTTGCGGCTGATAATATTGGTATATGCCATCCCCGGTCTTGAAGCGCATCCCCCCTGTAAAATCGAAGTACCGTATAAAATGATCTTCCGGCCGCTGTCAAAGGGGGCGGGTTCAGATATAACAGCTCCTTCATTGACTCCCACGAGAACTTCCCCGACTCCCTGGTACAGCGGAAAATTCAATGTAATCGGCAGGAGGTCAGTTTCTTCCCGTTCAAAAAAAGCTAGCTCGTATTCCTGCAGTGTTGGCTCATATCTTGTTATATTAACAAAATGTTTGTGGCCGGCGGGTCCGATATAGCAGTCAAAGCCGCATTGTCCGGTGGCAGGCATATTGCTCATATCCGCTTTTCCCGACAGCTTTACTATTACAGCGATCGTTTTGGCATTTGTCTGGAAGCGTATCTGTCCTCCGGCTGTACAGTCTGCGAGCCTGCTGACAATATCAGGTATTTCCCAGTCAGGCTCGGAGGGGAGCCGCCTGTATTTCTTTTCATCCTGGAACCAGGCAAAGCCGCTAATCACAAATGGTGCCTCTTTCGGATCATGCCAAATTAATTTCTCCGCTTGTTCTTCTGAGCTTTTCAATTGCCTTCACTCCTTTATATGATTCTAAATAACTAGTTTCAGAAATTTCCGACTATTAACTTTACAATAAAAGCGCTTTCATTTATTATGGATTCATCTTCCGAAAATGTAAATAGAAAAGGAGATTTCCTCCATTCCGACTTCACAAGAATTCATCAAGCTTTCCCCTACATGATAGCCGACACCACTATTTCTTTAAAAAGGCGTTCTAAAAAAACGCTTTTTCATAATGCTTTAATCCAGCTAAGAGAACTCCATACTTCAAATCTAAAAGGAGGTGTGACAGTACATCTATTCATAAAAACTTTATATCCCTTATGCCATGAGAAAAACTAAAAGAAGGCAGGTAATAAGAATGTGGAAAAAGCGTTTCAGTGTGTTTTCTGTTCTGATTCTATTATTCTCCATGATCCCGGTTTTCTCGGCATCCGCTGACTATACAGAGGATGATGTGATAGAAGTGGAGGCAGCGCCCGAGGATATTACTATTGATCCTATTGGGAAAATGAAGCAAATCTCATTTATTGATGAGGATTTTGAAGGGAAAGCTGATTTCATCGGCCTTTATACATCTGAGTATGCAAAGGAGATCCTTGTGAAGAGGCTTTGGGTCGCTGTTCAAGTGAACGATAAGAACGAAGTGACAAAAGTGGTCAATCCGTCCGCTGGTGGGGCAGTGCCTGTTTGGGAGCAGGAGCAGACTATTGAAATACCGGCAGGGGGCTATGTACTCCTGGCACAGGATGATTCCTGGGCAACGAAGGATTTTCGGAAGTTCCTGGCCGTTAATTTTACAGAGGGTGATGTGATCAAGCTCCGGAAGAATGGCGAGGTTGTCCCGATTACCGAGTTCATGACCGGGGAAGGGCTGGTGCCTGGCATCGAGGTGTCCAATGAACCGATGTATACCGTAACTGAAGCTTCCACTCTGGTGAAGGGAACAATCCGCAACTTTGAAGAAGGGGAAGATTACAGCCTTATGGTGAATGGGCAGGAGGCAGCTATAGCTTCTGATGGCTCCTTCCAGTATGAGTACCCATTGTCAGCGAAAACGAATTATATCGATCTCATGATTTCAAAAAATGGCACAGAATACGAGAAGAAATCACTTGTTGTTTTTTATAAAAATTATACTGAAGAAGACAAGGAAGTTTTCCTTTGGGTAGACCAGGCAGCGAATGCCCGGAAGTTTCAGTCTTCCGAGAGCATCCGCGATATGCTCGTGATGGCAAAGGATGCTGGTGTGACGAGCATTGTCTTTGATGTTAAGGGAGTTGAAGGTTTTGCCTCTTATAAGAAAAATGATCTGACAGGCAGGCCCTATGTGAGTGAAATGACGGCTCCTTCAAGGGCAGGTTCCAATCCTGACCTGGATCTGCTTGAAGAGTTCATATCCCATGCCCATGATCTTGGCTTGACGGTGCATGCTTCTATGAACGTATTTGCTGAAGGATCTATTGCCTTTGATGAGTATGCTGTACTGAATGAACATCCGGAATGGGAAGAGAAGGTATACCGCCATGAGGACGGCGGCCAGATCCTTCCGCTCCGGGAAAGCAAATATGGAAAAAGCGGGGCGCTGGTTGCCTTTGTGAATCCGGCAGACCCAGAAGTGGTTGATTATCAATTAAAGTCCTATGAAGAAGTGATTAAAAATTATGATGTTGATGGAATTGTCCTGGACAGAGGCCGGTATGATAATTTCTTTGCCGATTTCAGTGACATTTCCCGGGCTCAATTTGAAGACTTCCTGGCTGAACGCGGCAAACAGCTGACCAGCTGGCCTGAAGATGTTTTTACTTATGAAGGCTCAACCCGGGTGGATGGACCGCTGATCGATGAGTGGTTCACTTATCGGGCAAGCGTCATCAAAGACTTCACCTCTCAGCTGAGAGGGCTTGTGGATAGCTATAATGGCAAGCGTTCCAAGCAGGTGGAGATTTCATCTTATGTAGGTTCCTGGTTTGATTCTTACTACTTGAACGGAGTCAATTGGTCCAGCCCTAATTTTAAGTATGATGAGCGGCTGCAATTCCCTAATGACCAGATTTATACTGATGATTATGCGCAGTTTGGCTATACAGAAGACTTGGACTTCCTTATGATCGGCACCTATCAGGATACTGCAGCAGAGGTGAAGAAATATATTACACTTGGAAATATCCTTATGAACGGCGAGCTGCCTGTCTATGCCGGTATGGCTCTTGCTAATCATCAGGAGCCTGCGCTTCAGCGTGAAGTATTCCAGGCAGGTCTCCAAAATTCTGCCGGGCTGATGATTTTTGACTATTCCCAGGCAAATTTCCCGGTCATTAAAGCATCGATCAATGACGAGGAATATGTGAAGGATTATGAGCTGGGGATAAGCGACCCGCGGGAAGGCTCGGAGCCGATCAAGGGTGATTTCTTCAACGTCAACCGCAATGAAGATAATATTAACGTTTATTCTGATGGGTTCGGCCTAAGCACTGGAACCAATAAATGGGGCGTTGAGGCAGTTGTTGATAGAACAGGGAAGGTTACAAAAATGGTCAATAAAGAGCAGGCCATGAATTGGAGCTGGGGCGTAGCCAATGATAACAACAGCCTGATACCGGAAGGCGGATTTGTCATCTCTGCCGCTGATGCTTCAGGTGTCAGGGAAAGAAGGCAGCTGGTCGCTAACGCCTATAGCGTCGGTGATGATGTAAGGGCAGCCCTTTTGAGCGGCTTCCTTGAGTATGATGGAAAAACCTTTACTAAATCAAAAGTCGAAATTAAAGGAAAGGCCGAGGTAATTGGAGCGGGGGCTGCAGCTGTTAAAATTAATGGAGAGGAAGCAGCTGTCCAATCGAACGGTGCTTTTTCTGCAGCTGTTCCGCTTCAGGTGGGCGCTAATCAAGTAACTGTCGAAGTATTTGTGGATGGCATGAAGACGCATCATAAAGTACTGGAGCTGAACCGTGAATCCAGTGAAGATCCTCTTCAGGAAGCCATGCAGCTGATTGAAGAGCAGATTGATGCCGGTATCCGCAACAGCCTGCTTGCACAGCTGAGAAATGCAGAAAGGCATTTTGAAAGGATGGAGGAGTTCCGGGAAAGAGGAGATGAAAAGAAAGCTCTGCAGGAAGAAAAGAATGGCAAGAAGTCCGTTCAAAAGGTGATTGACCAGCTGGAGAAGCACAGCGGGAAGCATGTGGACCCTGACACTGCAGCTGAAATCATCGGTTTGCTTGAATTCTTATTATAAAAATTAGAAGACAAACATTCTGCTGGAAAGAGTGTTTGTCTTTCTTTTAATTTTCTGAATTTATAAAATAAAGTCTTTACAATAAATGGGTTGGGCTTTATGATGGAGGTATATTCCAATAAATGATTAATTCATTGGAGGATAACTCCACTTTTTCATGGTCCAGCATTTCAATTATTCTATTGTGAGGTGACGTGTGCTTTGACGAATAATCCCCATATGGATGGATTATATAAGTTTTGCCTCATGTTTGTCCGGCTCGCTTATGTCAATCTGCTGTGGATCTTTTTTACCCTCCTTGGTGCCGTATTCCTTGGCTTTTTCCCTTCAACTGCTGCGATGTTTACTATCGTCAGGCAGTGGATCAAGGGCAACAAAGATCTTCCAGTATTCCAGACCTATTGGAATACGTTTAAAAAAGAATTTGTGAAAGCTAATATGATTGGCGCAGCATACTTTGGGGGAGGCATCATCCTGTATATCGATATTCTCTATTTTTCTTCTCCCGCGAATATCGGTCTGCTCATCCTTTACTACTTCTTTTGGGTAACAGCCTTTCTTTATCTGCTTCTTGGCACATTTCTCTTCCCAGTCTATGTTCACTATCAAGCTAAATGGTGGCAGTATTTTAAAAGCACTTTCATGATTATGCTCATGAATCCGCTGGCCGTTCTGGCCCATCTGGCCATCCTTATGGGCGGGGCAATCATTCTAAGAGCATTGCCAGGACTCATCCCGCTTTTTGCAGGAAGTGCTATGGCCTATGCATTGACGCTGGTCAGCTTCAGAGCTTTCAACAAAGTGGAAGCGCTTACTAAAGAGAGCATATCGCAATCTGGTAAAGGGCAGATGGCAAGCGGGCAAATCAAAACCGAAATTTAAAAACAGGACGTGAAAATATGGTGAAACAAGCTTTCATGGAAAAAATTAAAGGGCAGCTGATTGTATCCTGTCAGGCGCTGCCTGAAGAGCCTCTTCACGGGGCAGATATGATGGCAAGAATGGCAGTGGCTGCTAAAGAAGGAGGAGCGGCTGCCATCCGGGCAAATGGAACAGATGATGTAATCGCGATAAGAAAGGCCTGCAATCTTCCAGTCATCGGCCTGATTAAAAGGGATTATTCCGGCTCACCGGTATATATTACCCCGACAAAAGTTGAACTGGACGCTTTAATCGAAGCAGGAGCAGATGTGATCGCCCTGGATGCAACAAAGCAAAAGCGGCCGAATGGAGAATCTCTTGAGGAATTGATTCTTTACATACGGGAAAGGAGCTCCTGCCTTATCATGGGCGATATCTCCAATTTCGAGGAAGGAATTGCCGCAGGCTGGGCGGGCGTTGATTTAATATCCACAACGCTATCCAGCTATACCCCTTATACCAAAGATCGCAGGATACCCGATCTGCCGCTGATCGAGGAATTGGCGAAGGCGACAGAAATCCCGATTATCGCTGAAGGTAATATTAAGACCCCGATGGAGGCAGCCGAAGCCCTTAAACTGGGGGCCCATGCGGTAGTAGTAGGCACTGCCATTACGAGGCCGCAGGTCATCACAAAACAATTCTATGAAGCGATCAGGGAAACGGCTGAAAGGATGGCCCTAAAAAAGCAAGTTAAATAAGAAGCGAAGGAGGTGAAGCCCTTGCTGAATCATATAGAAGAACAGATCAGGCAGCTGGAAGCGTATATTCCTGGCCAGACAAAGCTTGGAGACCATGATGAATTCTGGGATCGGACGCTTCTTGAGACAAGAAGCAGGCCGCTTGGGGATGAAGTTGAGCGGATGGATTATCCGATCAGGCAGGTTGAGGCATATGAAGCCAGCTTTCATGGGTTTGATGAAACTCCTATCCAGGCTTACTATATACTGCCGGCCCAGCATGACGGCAATCTGCCGTGCCTGGTCATTTTTCACGGCTATGGGGGCCATAAAAATTCAGTCTCCCATTATATGAAATGGCTGATCCAGGGCTATGCCGTCCTGGCTGTCGACTGCAGGGGACAGGGAAGGACAGGCGATTATTCCCGCTATAACTCGGATGAAATGGGCACCTGGGCCACAAAAGGCATTCTTGATAAGGAAGAATACTATTATCGGAAGGTGTATATGGACGGAGTCCGGGCAATCGACTTTGTAATCTCCCGGCCGGAAATCAACAGCTCGCGGATCGCTGTGATGGGGGCAAGCATGGGGGGGGGGATAACGCTCGCTGTGGCAGCCCTTGACGGCAGGCCAAAGCTTGCTGTCGCAGATGTTCCGAATATGTGTGATATAGGCCTGGCCATGAAGCAGAAGTTTGAAGGCTCGCTGACCATAGTCGAACAGTTCCTTCACAGGCATCCAGAACATATAGAAACTGTTTATCAGACTCTCTCTTATTTCGATAATCTGAATCTCTGCTCCCGCATCACCTGCAGGACAAGGGTCACAGCAGGATTAAAGGATCTGGTCTGCCCGCCTATGCCTATATACGGAGTCTACAACCATATCCAGGCTGAGAAGTCGATTGAGGTGTTTCCTTTTTCAGGCCATGATATGGGCATCATCAGCCATATAGATCAGACGCTTTCCTATGTAAATCAATATCTATAACTATATGAACTTTTAGAGGGTGAATGTTTCAATGAATAGAATCAGCACGACAATGAACCCAGATGTGATGATAACCAGTATATTTCAGTCTTTGACAAAATCAGAGCAAAAGGTGGCCGAGGTTGTCAGAAGCCATCTGAAGCAGGCGGTATACTGGTCGGTTTCAGACTTGGCCGAGCACGCCGAAGTGGGGGAGACGACCGTGATCCGTTTCTGCCGGAAGCTTGGCTATCGCGGCTACCAGGATTTCAAGCTGGCTGTTGCCCAGAATGGCACCGAAGCTGCGAGGCAGGAATTTGGCGAAGTGGAAGATACAGACAGTGCCTATGTGCTTGCCCAAAAGGTGACGGCTGAAAACAGTGCTACACTGCAGAATACACTCAGCCTGGTTGATCCGGATGCCATGGAGGAGTCAGCCCGAGAAGTTATTGCCTCCAATAAGGTGTATCTTTTCGGCGTCGGTGCATCCGGTGTGATGGCACAGCAGGCGCAGTACCGGTTCATGCGGCTGGGATTCAATGCGGAATCAGCTTCTGATTCCCACGTGATCGCCATGAATTGCGCCTTGGCCAGAAAAGGGGATGTGGTCATCGGGATTTCTACCTCCGGGAGTACAAAAGATTTGGTCGATGCCATTGAAATCGCCAAAAGAAATGGGGCATTCATCATTTGCATCACGAATCATATGAAATCGCCGATTACCAAATACGGCGATGTCGCCCTTTTGACTTCTGGTGTGGAAGATCCGCTCCATGGCGGTGCTTTCTCTTCTCTTATTTCACAGATGCATGTGCTCGATATGCTGACCAGATTCATTGAGAGGCAGCATAAGGAACATTCGCTGGCTGCCCTGCAGAAGACAGCCAAAGCTGTTTCCGACAAATTATATTAGGAGGGCCAATGAAATGCTGAAAAGAGAATTGTCTGCAGACATTGTCATCATAGGCGGCAGCACAGGCGGATGTGCTGCGGCATTGGCTGCTGCCAGGTCCGGCTGCAAAGTTGTGATGACAGAAGAGACGAAATGGATCGGCGGGCAGCTGACGAACCAGGCAGTTCCCCCTGATGAGCACCGCTGGATCGAAAAATTTGGCTGCACCAGCAGCTACCGGATTTTCCGCAGCCTGGTAAGAAACTATTACAAGTCGCATTTTCCGCTCTCTGAAAAAGCCCTGCAGATGCCATATCTTAACCCGGGGAGCGCCATTGTGAGCCGGATTTCCCATGAGCCCCGTGCAGCGCTGGCTGCCTTGCAGGAAATGCTGGCTCCGTACATACATAGCGGGAAGATTGTGGTCCTAACGGAAACCAAAGCAAAGAAAGCAGAGTCGGACGGGGACCAGGTCAAGGCTGTCGAGGCAGAGCATCTGTTAAGCGGGCAAAGCTATGTACTGACTGCTCCCTACTTTTTGGACGCAACAGATTGCGGGGATTTGCTGCCGCTTGCCGGGGTGGAATACGTGACAGGGGCAGAGTCGCAGAAGGAGACAGGAGAGCCGCATGCGCGGGAAGGGGAGGCAGACCCGCTGGATATGCAGGCCATCACCCACTGCTTTGCCGTTGACTATCTGGAAGGAGAAGACTTTACCATCCCAAAACCCGAAACCTACAGCTTCTGGCGGGATTACAAAGCTTCCTTCTGGCCGAACAGGCAGCTGGACTGGACGGCTGTCAGCCCTGTAACACTAGAACCGATTACTTATGGCTTCTTTAAGGAAGAAGGCAAATTCTCTTTATGGGAATATCGGAGATTGATAGATAAAAGCAATTTCCAGAAGGGCACCTATGAGGGCGACATTTCTCTCATCAACTGGCCCCAGAACGATTACTGGCTTGGCCCGGTAATCGATGTGGACGAAGAGGAGAGAAAGAAGCATCTCGAAGGGGCCAGGCAGCTGAGTTTATCGCTTCTTTACTGGATGCAGACAGAAGCGCCGAGGCCGGATGGGGGCCAGGGATTTAAGGGGCTGCGTCTTCGCCCGGATGTGACCGGCACTGATGATGGCCTTGCCATGTACCCCTATATCAGGGAATCGAGGAGGATTAAAGCTGAATTCACCGTATTGGAGCAGCATATCAGCACGGCTATCCGCGGAGAAGCGGGGGCTGAAGTTTTCCCTGATTCTGCCGGAATCGGCTGCTATCGGATTGATCTTCATCCAAGTACAGGCCTGTCAACTTTCATCGATATTTCCAGCCTGCCGTTTCAGATTCCGCTGGGCAGCCTGATCCCTGTAAGGGTCGATAATCTGCTGCCGGCTTCCAAAAACCTTGGCGTAACGCATATCACAAATGGCTGCTACCGCCTTCACCCGGTCGAATGGAATATTGGCGAAGCGAGCGGCTGCCTGGCAGCTTACAGCCTGAAGCGGGGTCTGACCCCTCGACAAATCCGCAATGATGCGGGCAGGCTGGCTGATTTCCAAAGGTTCCTTGAGGCTGAGGGGATTGAGCTGTCGTGGCCGGCTGTCCATTCTGTTTAAGCGCTGCTGGCAGGTTATTGAAAGGAGGGGGTCTTTATGATCAAAGGAGCACCGATTGAAACACAGGCGGCAAAGTTTGATGCTAAAACAAGGCCAAAAATCAAACGGAAGAATGTCTTCCTGAAATATTGGGATCTGTATCTGCTGATGGTGCCAGGCATATTATTTTTCATCATTTATAAATACGTACCGATGTGGGGCATTGTGATTGCCTTTCAAGACTATAGCATTTTTACCGGGGTCCTTGAAAGCAAATGGGTGGGCTTTAAACATTTTGAACGGATGTTTGAGGCGGAGGAGTTTTACCGGATTTTCAAAAACACCCTGCTTATCAGTCTTTATAAGCTGTTCTGGGGGTTCCCGGCCCCTATCATTGTCGCCCTGATGCTGAATGAGCTGAGGAACATGATGTATAAACGGACGATTCAGACGGTCATCTATATGCCGCATTTTCTTTCCTGGGTCATTGTCGGGGGGATCATGATGAATCTTCTTGGGCCATCCACCGGAATTGTGAACAGTTTTGTAGAGTTCCTGGGGTTTGAGCCGATCTACTTCCTTGCAGATGACAGCTGGTTCCGGAGCGTCCTTGTCGCGAGCGACCTGTGGAAGAGTGTAGGGTGGGGAACCATCCTTTACCTGGCTGCCCTCGCTGGCATCGACCCTCAGCTTTATGAGGCGGCAACAGTCGATGGGGCCAATAAGTGGCAGCAGACATGGCATATTACCCTGCCGAGCCTGCTTCCTACCATTGTCATCCTGCTGATCCTGCAGATGGGCAATATCCTGGAGGTCGGATTCGAACAGGTCTTCATCTTGCTAAATCCGCTTGTATATAACGTTGGGGACGTCTTTGAAACCTATGTGTACCGGGTCGGCGTCACCCAGGGACAGTTCAGCTACACGACTGCGGTCGGATTATTTAAATCGGTCATTGCACTCATCCTGGTTGTGGCAGCCAATAAGTTTGCCAAAAAACTGGGACAGAATGGCCTTTGGTAAGGGGGTGCCTTAAATGGCAGTTATGCGGACAAAAGGAGAGAAAACATTCTCCGTCATCAACTACCTGCTTTTAGGGGGCTTTGCACTATTATGCCTGTTCCCCTTCTTGCATGTGATCGCCCAGTCTTTAAGCAGCCAGCGTGCCATCGTTTCGGGGGAGGTCGTCTTCTTCCCGATCGAGACCACCTTCCTCGCCTATAAAGAGGTGCTGATGGACCAGCATTTCCTCAGGGCATTCGGGGTCAGTGTGGCACGGACGGTGGTCGGAACATTTATAAACGTTTTCCTGACCTGCCTGATGGCTTATCCACTGTCGAAATCATATATTAAAGGCCGCGGCGTCATCTTGTTTCTCGTGGTATTCACGATGCTGTTCAGCGGAGGGATGATCCCTACCTATCTGGTCGTCAGGGAAACAGGATTGCTTAACACGTTCTGGGCATACATCATCCCGACGGCGATCAGCGCGTTCAACCTGATCATCGTCAAGAATTTCTTCCAGAGTGTCCCGGCAGAGCTGGAGGAATCAGCAAAGATGGATGGAGCTTCTAATATTGGCATCCTATTCAAGATTGTCATTCCATTGTCGATGCCGGTCATTGCGACGATAGGACTGTTCCATGCAGTTTTCCACTGGAACTCCTTCTTTGATGCAGTTCTTTACATCAATGACAGAGGTTTATATCCGCTCCAGGTTTATCTCCGGGAGCTGATCCAGTTCGATCAGTCAGAAATAAATCTGCGGGACAATTTCGAGCAGCAGCTGCTTGCCAATGAGTCACTAAAGGCAGCCGCACTCATATCCAGTACATTGCCGATCCTGATTGTCTATCCATTCCTTCAGAAGTATTTTGTCAAAGGTGTCATGATTGGTTCTGTAAAGGGCTGATGCTTTTCAGCAAATAAAAGGGGGTGTCCGGGATGATGCCTGTATAGCCTGGACTTATTTTCTGCTTCATACCCGAAAGGTATTATCTTAATTAAATTTCCAAAGGGGGAAATGTAGAATGAAGGGGTTATTTTCAAAGAAAGCTGGCTTAGGCCTCGCTTTAGCGTCAGTGATGCTGTTCAGTACCGCCTGCTCCGAAGAATCGGGCACCGATGAAAAGGATTCAAAGGAAAACCCGAAGATTGATATTGTCGTGAATAACTATGGTCGGACTTTCCCAAGCGGCATGGATGAAAATAAGAATCCTTACCTCGATTTTATTGAGGAAAATACAGGCATCGATGTGTCTGTCCAGGTGCCTCCGGCTGAAGGATATATGGAAAGGCTGAATGTCCTGATGGCGAGTGATGATCTTCCAGACCTCATCTACAGCCCGGATGCAAACTGGTTCGTCAATTATGTGAACCAGCAGGCACTCACACCGCTGACCGATCTTGTTGATAAGCATGGGAAGAATCTGAAGAAGCTGATACCAGAGGAAGCTTGGGATGCTGTGACAGTTGATGGCGAAATCTATGCCATTCCCCATATCCTCCAGGAAGAAGGGTCTGAAATCATGTATGTCCGCCAGGATTGGCTGGATGAGCTGGGGCTTGAAAAACCGGAAACCCTTGATGAATATGTGAATGTATTGAGAGAATTCAAAGCGAAAAAAGACAATACAGGCCTGATCATGACAGATACACTGGGGAGAATCTCCCCATTCCTCGGAGCATTCGGGATTCAGCGCAGCCAGTGGGTGGAGCGCGACGGTAAGCTGGTATATTCCAGCACCACTCCTGAAATGAAGGAAGCGCTCGCCTTCCTGGCAGATATGTATAAAGAAGGATTGCTGGATAAAGAGTTTCCTTCCAACAGCCTGGCTGTCCTGGGTGAAAAAGTCGCAAATGACCGCGCCGGCCTGTTTACAGCAGCATGGTGGGATCCGCGCGGGCCAATCCTGACAAACCAGCAGAATAATCCTGATGCCAAATGGACGTCGCTCGAGTATCCGATTGGACCGAATGGAGACTCCGGAACTGCCGGAAGCGCCCTTGTCCGCGGCTATAATGCCGTACCAGTGACAAGCGATAATGCTGAAGCCGTAGTGAAATATCTGGACTTTATCGTATCTGACGGTTTCCGCGACATTTTCCTCGGGTTTGAAGATGATGTCTGGAGCATGAAGGACGGAGTGGCTTCAACAGATTTTGAAAAACATAATGAGCATCTTTACCGCCAAATGTATGTTACTGTAGAGCCGCTTGATCCGGAAACAACAAAGATCCGCCTTGATTCTTTGGGGCTTGAATTCGGATTATATGACAATGTGACCAAGATTGGCGAGCATGCCATGCATACGGAATACCAGGGGCCTCCAACCCGTGCAAGCGGCCAGTACGGCGGCCAGCTGAAGACAATGGAAGATGAAGTGTTTTCCAATATCATTGCCGGGAACGAGCCGATCGATGCGTTTGATAAGTTTGTAGAAAGATGGAATAAAGAAGGCGGACAGGAATGGACCGATGAAGTCAATGAATGGTATAAGAACAAGTAAAAGGCTGTCTGTTTTGGAGAATGTTTAACCGGAATCAAATAGGAATGGCGCCTGAGCAGGCGCCATTTCTCACTTAAGGGAAAGGAGTTGTTATGGCTTCATGAAAGAGGCAAAGGTCCTGTGGATCGACTTTCTGGCCAATGGCGCGAGGCTCCATATAGAGGAAAAGCGGACTGAGTACATAGATAAGGCCAAAAAGGCCGGATTTACCCATATTGTCGTAGATGCAAAGATTCCTTATGGATATGTTACCTATAAAAGTAAATTGGCCCCGCATGCCGGAGATTGGGAGAGGTTTTCCTGCTGGCGGGGGCTTGATTATGTGGCAGTGATGCTTGAGGAGATCAAAAAGCAGGGATTAAAGGCGATATTGAAGGCAGATATATTTGCTGAAGGCAGGATAGGGGCGCCGGCACTGCCTCAACTACAGGAAGACTGGCAAGTGATTTATCTCGGGGAGGAAGAAGACGGAAGGCCGGTCTTTACTAAGGCGGAGGACTGGACCGAAAATGCTGTTTTCGTTAATCCCGTTATGCCAGATGTAAGACAATATGAGCTTTCCATCATCCGCGAACTGGGAGAAAATTATGAGTTCGATGCCTTCATTCTTGACCGATGCCGTTATCCGAATGTAAAAGCCGATTACAGCCCGCTCAGCAGGAGGGAGTTTGAAAAGTACAGCAGTCTTTCTATAAATAATTGGCCTGATGATGTGGCAGCGGGAGGCCTCTATTTTAAAAAATGGCTTGCCTGGAGGGCATCTGTCATCAGCAGCTTTATAAAGGAAGCAAAAGCAGAAGTGAAGAAAGCGGGCAGCAGCAGGGATTTTGGTGTATACGTCGGCTCATGGTATCCGGAGTTTTTTCAGGAAGGTGTCAATTGGGGCAGCAAGGAGTTCAGTCCTGGCTATGATTGGATGGATGCGGATTACAGTGAGACAGGATACGCTGAAGAGCTCGACTTTATAATGACCGGCTGCTACTGCTTTCATGTAACAAAACAGGAAGCTTCAGCTGCAGGCCTGAGAGAATGGCAGAGTGTTGAAGGGGCAATCGAGATCAGCAAGGCGGCTGTGAAGTACAAACCTGCCTACCTGCCATCCTTATTCCTCAAGGATTATGAAGGGGATGAGCAGCAGTTTCAAAAAGCATTGGAGATGTGCACCAAGAACGGCGAAAGCCTGATGATTTTTGATAGCATCTATCTTGAACAGTACGGCTGGTGGAATTTATTGAAAGAACACAACTTGAGCGGAGGAGGATCCTTATGAAAAAAGTCGTATACCTTCCACTTGATGAGAGGCCCTGCAACCTGAAATATCCGCAGGACCTGGCGGCAATGACAGACTTGAAGATGGTTGTGCCGGACCAGCCGCTGCTTGGCGATATGAAGAGGCCGGCTGATGTTCCTCTCCTTCATAAATGGCTGAGGGAGGAATCAAAATCTGCAGATTATTTAATTGTTTCCATTGATATGCTGATTTATGGAGGCATTGTCCCTTCCCGGCTGCATCACCTTTCCATAGATGAATGCCAGGAACGGCTCGAGGTGCTGAGAACGATTCAGGACGAAAATCCACATATAAAAATTTATGCCTATAATCTGATCATGCGTGTCCCTGCCTACAGCAGCAGCGAGGAGGAGCCCGACTATTACGAGCACTACGGCGAGCAGATCTGCCGCCTTGGCCGGCTGTCAGATAAAAGAGATCAGCGGCTGGCTGGCAAGGAGGAGCTTGCTGAATTGCTGGAGATCGAAAGCTGGCTTCCGGAGGAAGTGAAGGAGGATTATTTTGAACGGAGAAAAACCAATTTCAGCCTTACTTCACATGTGCTGCAGATGGCTGAGGAAGAGATAATCGATTATTTTATCATCCCGCTTGACGATAATTCTGAATATGGCTTTACTGCCAAAGAACAGCGGCAGCATATGCTCGAAATTGACCGGCTCAATCTGATGGACCGGACGGCTGTCTACCCGGGAGCTGATGAGATTGCCTGTACCCTTTTCGCAAGAGTGTTCTGTGAAATCCAACAGTATAGCCCTGAAATTGCGCTCAGATTTTCTTCTGCCAACGGGCCGCACATCATACCAAGATATGAGGACCGCACCCTGATGGAAAGCATCAAATCCCATATCACTGCGGCAGGAGGCATCATAACTGGAGATGAGAAGAATAATGATTTCCTGCTGATGGTCCATTCCCCGGCTGCCGATGCAGAGCATATGGCAGAATCAAGCCATGAGCTTAACAGCAGGCACCGCTCCTATTTTTCAGAGATGAATATACGGGAATTCATCCAGGCAATGAAGCATTTTATTGGAAAAGGCAAGAAGGTAGCATTAGCGGATGTGGCCATATGCAATGGCGGGGACCATTCGCTGCTGCTGCAGCTCTCCAAGCAGTCTATCCTCCACAGCCTCCTGGCGTATGCCGGCTGGAATACAAATGGCAATACAATGGGGACGGTCATTTCCCATGCCATCATCGCATCATATTATCAGCAGGGGGATAAGGAAACGCCTGCTGCCTTTAATAAGGCCAGTCGTTCTTTCTTTTATTCCCGCCTTGTGGAAGATTGGGGGTACCAGTCAATTGTGCGGAAGCATATTTCCTATCAAGTTCTGCCGCAGATGGGGCTGACTCCCCGGAATCTTGGCGGCCAGGTCAGTGAAGTGACAGATATGGCTGCAGAAAAACTCCAGCAATTTACTGACACTTATCTCGCGGATATTCCGGAAGGCAAAGTCATACTGGGCGGTGTCTACCTTCCATGGCGAAGGATGTTTGAAGTCGGCTTTACATTGAACCTGGATGAAGTCCCGGGCCGAAATGAGGATGTACTGGAGGGAAAGGCATGAATAGTAACTGGTCTCTGAAAGAGAAGATTGGACAGATGTTCATCATCGCATTTGCTGGGGAAGAAATGAATCCAGAGCTGGAAAGAGCGATTACAGAACTAAATGTTGGAGGAGTCATCCTTTTTCAGCGGAATTTAAAAGACGCCGGCAAGGTAAGGCAGCTGAACAGGGACATCCAGCGTACAGCCAGAATGCATAAACGGCCGCCCCTCTGGATTTCCATCGACCAGGAGGGAGGAGGGATAGCTTACTTATGGGAAGGGATGGCCATTTCTCCCGGAAATATGCTGATCGGTGCTGCCGGCAATGCTGAAAATGCCTATGATGCCTCTTATCTGATGGGGCTTCAATTGATGAAGCTTGGGTTCAATATGAATTTTGCACCGGATATTGATATTAATAATAATCCCAAAAACCCTGTCATCGGCGCCCGTTCTTTCGGTGAGACGGCTGAGATGGTGAGCATGTTCGGCCAAAAAAGCATAGAAGGTTATCGTGCTGCAGGAATGCTTGCGGTAGGGAAGCATTTTCCGGGACATGGGGATACCGAGTTTGACTCACATCTCAGCCTTCCGAAGGTAGAGAAAAATCTTGAAGAGCTGGAGCGGTTTGAGCTGCTGCCGTTCATCGAGAACATCCAAACAGGCATGGAAGCCATCATGACTGCCCATATCGTCTATCCGAAGCTCGATCCCGACCATCCGGCAACACTGAGTTCTTTCTTTTTGAAAAAACTCTTGCGGGAAAAGTACAGGTTCGACGGCCTGATTCTGACGGATTCCATGGAGATGCAGGCTATTTCCAAGTTTTTCGGCAGGGAAGCTGGGACGGTAAAGGCCGTCCAGGCGGGTGCAGATATTATCCTTGCCTGCGGAAGGGATGTGGCTGCCCAGCAGCTTATGATTGAAGCGGTCGAGAAGGCAGTTGCTGACGGACAAATTAGTGAAGAGAGGATTGATTCGGCAGTTGGAAGGATAAGTGCTTTTAAACAAAAGTGGATAAAGAGCCAAGAGCCTGCAGAGGAAGAGTTGCCAGAAGTTCATGAAAAAACCAACCATGACCGGATGGAGCAAATTGCCTTGGAAGGCATTACCCTCCTTTTTGACAGGAAAGGATTATTGCCTCTTTCATCAGAAGCGTCAGTTAAAGTTATCAGCCAAAAAACCTATAATGATGAAAATTATGTCGGGGACCGGAAAGCGGTTATCCATCAGGTGTTCAATGAAGGCAGGTACGAAATTCACTATATTGATGGTGCCAATCCTTCCGTGGAAGAAGTTGATGAGCTGGCTGACAGCGTGAAAGAGGAAGATTATGTGCTTCTTTTGATCAATGAGCGGAGAACTCTTGATGAAAACTGGGTGAATCTCTATGAGGAAATCAATAGAACCACAGGAAAAATTGTCCTCGTGTCTTTATGGAACCCGCAGATCATATCGGCATTTCCGGCAGATGCGGCCGCTTATATTGCTGCCTATAGCAACACAAGCCACACGGTCTCTGCTTTGAAGAAGCTGGTTGAAGGAAGAGCTGAATTCAGGGGGAAGCTGCCTGTTACAATCCCGCCTTTCGCAGAGGAACCTTCCAAAAACTGAATACATTTAGGGGGGAGAAAGGATGCTTCATAATATCGGCATAGATATCGGCGGGACGAAGATTGCAGCCGGAATTGTGGATTCCGCTGGCAGCGTCATGTATCAAAACAGGGTGCTGACGCCTAAAGCAGGCAGACAGGAAATCATAAATTCATTGAAAAGTATCATTAAAGACATGCAGGAGCACGCAAAGAACAATGGCTTAGCCTTAGGGAAAATCGGAATCGGTACAGCTGGCCAGGTGGACTTCTCGCGCGGAATGATTCTATCAGGGACCGCCAATATTAAAGACTGGGGAAATACCCCCCTTGCCGGGATCATATCGGAGTTTGCGGGGCTGCCAGTTTATATTGATAACGATGTTAATGTATTATGCCTTGCTGAACAGCAGTTCGGCTCTGCCAAAGGCTTCCGGGAGGTGGTTTGCCTTGCTCTGGGTACCGGTGTCGGCGGTGCTGTTATCACAAATGGAAGTATGATGCGGGGAGCCTGGGGCGGGGCTGCAGAGCTTGGCCACATTACGATTGATATGAACGGAAAAGAGTGCAATTGCGGCATGAAGGGCTGTTTGGAAACCTATGCTTCCGGCGCCTGGATCGCCAGAAGGATGAAAGAGCTCGTTGAAAAAGCTGAGGTGCATGGTGATTATCCTGCTGAAATAACAGGCGAGGAAGTCTTCCGCTTGTACCATAATGGAGATCTTCTTGCTGAAGAAACAGTCAGCATCATGATCAAAGGGCTATCCTATGGGCTGGTCAACCTCATCCATACCTTCAATCCCCAGGTCATCGTGCTGGGCGGCGGAGTTATGTCGGGCGGGCAATGGATCATTGACCGGGTGAAGATTGAGCTGAAGGAGATTGGCCTTCAAACCCTTATACGAGATACAGAAATCAGGCTGTGCGGGCTTGATAGCCTGAGCGGGGTTGTGGGGGCTGCTTTGCTGGGGGAGTAGGGGGACGGGGTTTCTGTGCTGGACTCGAACCAGAGAGGAGCAGCTGGAGTGGATATGGGCCGAAATATTTTTAGTTGATGATTCAATGATAAAGAGGGGGATGAGTAATATCAGCGCTGATCGGTTAGAGCGGGAATATATTGTGCTTGGTGCAATGTTTTAGTAATTAATGTTTTTATGGCGTAGTTAGAGAAGTTGGCAGAATAAATAGCCGAATTGGTAGAATCACCTGTAGAGTTGGCAGAATAACCTGTAGAGTTGGCAGAATAACCGAAAAAGTTGGTAGAATCGCACTGGATACAGCTAGAATCCTATATAATCCCATCTCTACTAATGAAAAAATGCCCCTCTAGCATATGATAGAGGGGCATTTTTGTGATTTTTAACTTTTAATATTCATCAGCAAGACAGTTTTGCCTGTTCCCACAGACTTTTTACCAGGGCTGCTGTCCAATTTTCAAACATAGGTTCTCTGGAACGGCACTAAGCTTGTAATCTTGTCCTGTCAGCAGGAATCCCCAGGATGATGATCTAATATATAAAGAATCAAACTAAAGCAGGTGAAGCATATGAAATCAAAGAAACTCTTATTTATCGGCGACAGTATCACAGATCACGGCAGAAGAGAGGATCCTGAACAGATTGGATTCGGTTATGTAAGGAATCTGCGTGACTATTATATGACGGCATTTCCTGAAAAGGCGCTTGAGTTTATCAACAGAGGTGTCGGCGGCAACCGCGTTACTGACCTTGCCGACCGCTGGAAGGCGGATGTCATTGATATTCAGCCGGATCTTGTTTCCATTTCGATTGGCATTAACGATGTTTGGCGGCAGCTGGACAGTCCGGGGATTGTGCAGATAGGGCCTGAGCGATTTAAAGAAGTTTATGAAGACTTGCTGACACAGGTGAAGGAGGAGACTGAAGCTGAAATTGTGCTCATGGAGCCGACTGTCATTGAGGAGGATGTTCATTCGGAAGGCAACCGGCTGCTTGTCCCGTATGTTGAGGCTGTGCATGAGCTGGCTGAACAGTTCCAGGCAGTTGTTATTCCGGAGCATAAGGCATTTATACAGTATCTGGAGTCGGGAGGTAAACTTAAGCTGACGACAGATGGGGTGCATATGACATCGGCTGGGGATATGCTGATGGCGCGGACGTAGGTTATGGGAGCAGGTTCTTTGTCTGTCTTTAGCTGATACTGCTTTGGGTCGTTGAATGGGTGTGTTTTTCCAATAAATGTATTTTATGTAGAATAACGCTGATTTTATGTAGAATCATTGGAAAAATAGGTAGAATAATTAAGAATTTATGTAGAAAAATAGAATATTTATGTAGAATCATATACGTTTCGGAGCTCTACTTAGAAAAGTGTCCCTTTTACATATAGTAGAAGGGCATTTTTCATGCTATACCATACTCAAATACGGTCCAGCAGGGCATTATCTCCCGATTCAGCCTCTTTCTGCAAGGCTGGCATCTAATTTTCCAAGAAAAACCCTTAATATCGTAAAACCTTACATCTTCCTGCCACCCCACCTATTTGACATCCTCCTATTTTTCTGCAATAATTATAACCAATTAAATACTGGTACCTTTAATTCAGTCCCGTGAGGCTGGCAAGGACAGCGGAAATTATGAGAATCATTGGGTGAGGTGTATCCTGCCCGCTGGTTTTTCATGAGGAAAAAGGCTTCTTGTCGGAAACGGCGAGAAGCCTTTTTTCGTTTCCAACTTCCATCGAAGGATCCTTCGGTACCAGTTTCAACATTATTGAAACTATAGGAGGAATGGAAATGAAAAAAGTAGATTTGGATTTTTCACTTAGTGAGGTTCCGCAGAAGCACCGCAGCGGATTCTGGAGAATGCTTGTGGTAATGCTGGGACTGACGTTTTTCTCAGCGAGCATGTGGTCAGGCGGGACGCTTGGCTCAGGGCTGACTTTTATGCAGTTTATCGGAATCGTGCTGGCTGGGAACCTGATTCTTGGCGCTTATACTGGGGCACTTGCTTATATCGCGGCCAAGACCGGCTTATCGACACATCTGCTGACGCGCTATGCATTCGGTGAAAAAGGTTCTTATCTTTCTTCATTCTTATTGGCTGCTACACAAGTTGGCTGGTTCGGCGTCGGTGTGGCAATGTTTGCCCTTCCTGTCCAGAAGGTGACAGGGCTTGATGCCTATCTGCTGATTGCGATTGCCGGCATCCTGATGACAGCGACAGCGTTTTTTGGGATGAAGGCACTGGCCATCTTGAGCTTTATCGCAGTTCCGCTCATCACAATCCTTGGCAGCTTTTCAGTGTTCAAGGCTACGGAAACGGTCGGAGGTCTTGACGGCCTTATGCAGTATCAGCCAACAGAAGCGATCGGGCTTGCTGCGGCATTGACGATCTGTGTGGGTTCTTTTATCAGTGCGGGTACATTGACGCCCGACTTTGCCCGCTTCGCCCACACAAAGCGGTCAGCAGTCATTACGACTGTAATTGCCTTCTTTATCGGAAATTCACTCATGTTCATCTTCGGTGCTATCGGCGCAATCGCGACTGGCCAATCGGATATTTCTGAAGTAATGTTCATTCAAAAGTTAATTCTCCCGGCCATTCTGGTGCTTGGGCTTAATATCTGGACAACCAATGATAATGCGCTGTATGCATCCGGCTTAGGCTTCTCAAGCATCACGAAAATCTCAAAAAGCAAGGTTGTCATTTTTAACGGAATCGTCGGAACGATCCTGGCGATGTGGCTTTACAATAACTTTGTCGGATGGCTGACAATCCTCGGGGCTGCTCTGCCGCCGGTGGGAGCCATCATTCTGGCGGACTATTTTATCATCAACAAAGGCAAGTATAAGAAATTTGAGCAAATGACATTCAAAGCTGTCAACTGGCCGGCCATGATCGCATGGGGTGCGGGCGTGCTTGCTGCGAACTTCATTCCGGGGATTCCTCCGGTCAATGCATTGCTTGGAGCGGCGATCACATTCGTTGTCATCACCAAGATTGCAGCTCTCACGGCAAACACAGGCACAATAACAGAAATGGAAAAGGTGAGCTAAATGATGTTAATTAAAAATGCGAAGCTTAGAGGTAAGGATGGGCTTTGGAATATAACAGTAAGAGACGAAAAGATTATAGAATTGTCGCAGGGTGATGTATCAGACTGGCAAGGTGAGGAGCTTGATGTAAAAGGATCGCTAGTTTCAGCTCCTTTCATTGAACCGCATATTCATCTGGATACAACACTGACAGCAGGAGAGCCTGAATGGAACCAGAGCGGCACATTGTTCGAGGGCATCCAAAGATGGTCTCAGCGCAAGGAAACTTTGACACATGAGGATGTAAAGGAGCGGGCTAAAAAAGCGCTCAAGTGGCAGATCGCACAGGGAATCCAGCATGTCCGCACACATGTGGATGTGACGGATCCAACCTTGACGGCGCTGAAGGCGCTTTTAGAAGTAAAAGAAGAAATGGCTCCACATGTTGATCTGCAGCTGGTCGCTTTTCCGCAGGAAGGGATCCTTTCCTACCCAAGCGGGGCAGAGCTGATGGAAGAAGCACTGAAAATGGGTGCAGACGTGGTCGGCGGCATCCCGCATTTTGAGTTTACGAGAGAATATGGTGTATCTTCTATGAAAATTGCATTTGACCTTGCGGAAAAATATGACCGTCTAGTAGACATTCACTGCGACGAAATCGATGATGAGCAATCACGGTTTGTTGAGGTGGTAGCAGCGGAGGCATATGAGCGTGGGTTAGGCAGTAAAGTAACGGCCAGTCATACGACGGCTATGGGTTCTTATAATGATGCTTACACTTATAAACTTTTCAGGCTGCTTAAGATGTCGGAAATTAATTTTGTGGCCAACCCGCTCGTCAACATCCACCTTCAGGGGCGTTTTGACACATATCCAAAACGGAGAGGCATCACAAGAGTGAAGGAGCTTCTCGAAGCGGGAATGAATGTGAGCTTCGGACATGATGATATCTTTGATCCATGGTATCCGCTCGGAACAGGCAATATGCTTCAGGTTCTCCACATGGGCATACACGTATCCCAGCTCATGGGCTACGAAGAAATTGTCCGTTCCTTTGACTTGATTACCGATAACAGCGCCAGGACGCTTCATATCGAAGACAGCTACGGCATAGAAGCCGGAAAACCGGCCAGCTTCATCGTCCTTGACGCTGAAAATGAGTACGAAGCCATCCGCAAACAGGCAGCCGTCCTTTACTCTATCCGAAACGGCATGATCATTGCGCAGACAAGCCCAAGGCAGACTTCTATTCTGCTGGGGGAGCAAAGAGAAAGTATAAATTTTAGCAAATGATCTAAAGAGAGGGGGCAGCGGCGGCTGCCCCTTCTTGATATTCCGTGTCAGGCACCGCGAAAAGACACTTTCCTTATATTTGTCCATGAGCGGTGCCTGACACGGGGATTTACGCTGTATAGTTTAATTCCTCAACGGCGAGACTGTTCTTAAAGAAACTAAGGCGGTGCGCTATTTTGAGGATTCTCTTTGTGGTTATGATGAGTGTCTTTATATTCGTTTGTACTTGTTCAAGCAATTTTGCTGATTTAAGAGATTCAGGAGAAGTTCATTTCAAATGGCAGGGGAACCCTTCATTTGAAGAACTGCTGCTGCCTTGGCCATCCAGTGCTGATAAGAATTTTGCTTACCAGAAGGCTGGGCATGCTCTTGCCTTTTTCATGTTGACTGGCGGGCTGCTGAGCCTCATCCCCCAAGCATATTCAGCTATCATTGCAGCCATATATGCGCTGGCAACAGAATTCCTGCAGCTATACTTTTTGAGGAGCGGGCTGCTTCTGGATGTGATGGTGGACTGCGGAGGCATCTCCCTTGCACTGCTTATCTATAGTTTAATAAAGTCTGCTGCCGGCCAAAGCAGGCAGCAAAAAAGTATGAGCCAGAACAAATAAAGGTTTCTAAGTAACCGGCGCACAGCTCCCCCAAAAGGAATCAATCAAATCTTGCCATTTACCCTTCCTCTTTTTCTATAATATAATGACACAGGCAAAGCTTTCAGCAGTTTTCCCGGTTATAGTTTTTCTAAAAGAGGTTAGATAAATGAAAAATATATATCTTGATTATAATCAGATTTCCCTTTCGCTTGATTCTATGGCGGATGAGATAAAGAGAAAGGGCTTTGACGGGCTTGTGATTATTTTGCGGGGAGGCTCTTTTCCAGGCTTTCACCTGGCTTTCCTGACGGGGCTTCCTTATTATTTTCTAACCTATGACCGCAGCAGCGAGTCGGCAGAGTGGAAAGGGCAGGCTCCGGGCCTTAAGAAAGTCCTCCTTGTTGAAGACTTTGCCGGAATGGGAAATACGCTGATTAACAGCAAAGAGTTTTTAATAAAACAAGGCATTGAAGTAAAAACACTGGTAATCTGCAAGGATTCGAAATCAGCATCAGTGCCTGACTTTTTCTGCTTTGAAACAACGGAAGAAAATGCCCGCTTCATTTTGCCGTGGGAAAGATTCAGGCTTAATCCAGCGGAAAGCAGCGTTTCTAGATCAGAAAATATCGCCGATCATCAATTTGAGAGAACCCTTTGGGATGAACAGCTCTATTCCTTTGTCCGCGAAGGCGATGGGATTGCCGCAGGTCATATTGATAAAGGGAAGATGGCGATTTCACTCGGCTTTACCCATGTGGTGACGGCGAATGTAGAAGAGGCCATTCTAATATCCTCTCAATACCCTGAGCTCAGGGTAGCATGGTGGGACGGGGACAGAAGATTTATGATACAGTCTAAGGCGGTATAAGGAAAGAGGGACAGGTAATTGTTCCTCTTTTTTTGCTAAAAAAACTATTATTCTTGGATTTTCCCAAGCAGGTATTGCAATAAAGAACATCAGGACAACTCTTGCAGCTAATAGATTACTTAATAGAGAACCCTACATTCTTGAATTAGGCCAGTCTTGAAATAAACACTCCATAAGCCCTAAGTTATCATAACAAGACTTTCGTAAGTTTTCCCAAGGTCAACCCCATTGTTACTCCTTCCAATATTTGATAGTTTTGAAAGGAAGAACCGAAACTATATTAGGAGGAGATTTCTATGAAAAAGCTTGGGAAAATTGTATTAGCGTCTGCTATGTCTTTAGGGATTCTGGGGGGATTCGGCACTGTAGGCACTTCCACTGCTGAAGCCGCGCCTCCAGGCTGCTTTGGCCCGGTCTATTATTATGTGAAGTCAGGAGACACTCTTTCTGAAATTGCCGCTAAGTATGGGGTGACGGCTTCCTATCTTGCATCCTTAAATAATATTTCGGATCCGAATAAGATTTATGTGGGCCAGCGTTTAATGACATATAACTGTAACTAATAGAATTAAAAACCTCCATCCTGCCGGGGATCCAGGATGGAGGCTTTTTTAATCCTTTACAGACCTGGCTCATAAGCGGTCTTCGGAATCTCGTTATACTCATTAGCATCCAGATTCTCCACCGAGCCGTCCGCAACTCCTTCAATAATAGCATTCAAGCCGGTTTCAACCGCCTTCACAAGCTGTCCCTTTTTCTTTTGTCCCAGTGTATGGGACTGGCCCCTGACCTCGAATAGGACCGTGCCGCTTCCGTTAAGGGCGAAGCTTCCCAATGCAGTGCCTGGAAGGTCCAGGTTCTGCTGATAGAGGGTGATGTTATTGAACGGCGAGCTGCCGATTGATTGAAGGGCATTATAAGCTGCTAAGTTCAGCTGCTTTGAATACTCAACATTATATTGATCTGCATATTCCGCATATTTGGCTCCCGCAGATGTATTTGGATCAGGCACAAACTCGCCTGACAAGGACATCGTGACGATGTCGTCCGTTCCTTCTACATAGTATTGTCCTTGATGATGAAGATCAACGAAGACATCAACCTTCCCAAACTCGGCCTTTAATGCTTTATACACATCCCTTACCGTTTGGGATTCCGGTGTTATGTACCAGCCGGGTTCGCTTGACCTGCCAGGGAAATCTCCGGCCTGCGGTACGTAATCCAAGTCAGGGTTGAAGTCGCGGTTCACATCAAACCCAGGCTGTCCGGTGTAATTTCGCTCCTGGATTGTGCCTGAGGCATAATAATTCCATGCTGGCTTTGCGGCTGCTGCAAGCTGAGGGAAATCCTGCACAGCTTCCTCCCAAGACATATCATTTCCGCGGCGGTCAAGCTTAGAAGCGTCAGGGTTGATTTTTGGCAGCACCACTAAAGTGACATTTTCACGGATCTGCCTCGCTTCCGGTGAATTGCTGGATCCAAGATGCTGAAGGATTTTTAACAGTGCCTCTGTGCCTGTCTTTTCATTGCCGTGAATTTCGCTTTCAATCAGTACCACTTTTTCCCCTGTACCAACTCGTGCCTGGTAAATGTCCCGTCCCTGATTGGATTGGCCGACAACCGATAACGACACTTTGCCCTGGCTGCTCTTCTCAATCTGCTGGAGCTTGTTTACCATTTCGGCATAGTCAGTAAATCCAGCCACAGAGCTGGCCTCATACTGTCCTGCTTTGCCGCTGTCAGGAGATGGGGCCGCAATAGCTGTGCCTCCAGCCCCCGCACATAAAACAACTGCTGTACTGAATCCTGCAATCCATTTGTTTACCTTCATCCTGTCACTCTCCTTCGCTTTTCTTACAAAGACTATTGTAAATCGACAAGCCGCCGTCACCTTGTCGAAATATGAACTACGCACAGGTCTAGTTTTGTAGGAATGAAATGAAGAGTGTCGAATATTTCGCATTTCGAAATAATTGAATAGTTCGTCCTATCAGGTGTATAGAAAGATCATGTCCATTGTCACCCATTCTCAGATTAAGCATGACTATGAATCTATATATGTAATTAATTCCATACTTTTTGTAAAAAATACTTTACATTATGTAAGAAATATATTACCATTCACTCAATGGCATACCTAAAGGGCGGATGAAAATGCTTGATAATAAAATCTCTGTGTACAGAGCGGAAAAGAAAATGACGCAGCAGGAGCTGGCAGATGCAGTCGGGGTCAGCCGGCAGACAATCCTCTCCATTGAAAAAAACAGATACAATCCCTCTCTGATATTGGCCATTAAGATTGCAAAGGTGTTAGACAAACCAATCATGGACGTTTTTGATTACAAGGAGGAATAAGATGTTTTCAATGCTCAATGTTTCGATTGTCGTACTTGTTGTCTGTGTCATTGTGTCGGAGGCCTATAAGGCCAGGTTTGAGAAAGACAGTGAATCCAAGGATGAGAGGGGACAGGTGATCCAGCTGAAGGTCATGTCCCTTTCCTACAAGCTCCTGACCGCCGGTGTCATGCTGGGATTCTTTCTCTCCGCCATCACAAAAATCATGCACCAGGATTATTTTATCTTCTATATAATGCTGATCTTCCTGCTGCAAAGCGTCGTTTCTGCAGCATACTTATTCCAATTGAGAAGACAGTAGAAGGGATGAGGGGACAGCCCCCTTGTTCCTTTTTTATTTGCGTTAATGGGCCAAGGGGTCTGACCCCCCGGCTCATTTTTTGTTTTGGGCCAAGGGACCTGACCCCCCGGCCCACCCGGCCGCATTATAGGACTTTGTTCCGTTGTAAGGGATTGCCGGTTATTGTAAAATTTTCTTATCAATCCTGCAAGCGCTTACAAAATTGTTCCTTCGCTGGTACCAACATCATTCTTTCTTCAGCATCCTTTTAAAACAATATCGTCTCTGTCCAACTGTGCAACTTTGTGCAAACGCTTTCGCAACCCGCGCTGCAGGGCTATCTCCGACAGAAAGGAGGCACCCCCGAACAAAGTTTATCCTATCCAACCAACCAAAAGGAGGAAAGCAATTCATGCAAAAAAACCGACGCCCACTGTCCATCTTCCTGTCGGCCATTATGCTATTAAGCCTGTGGCTGCCATTTATGCCGGCACGTGCGGCAGCAGCTGAAACAGAAGCATCCGACACCCCTGAAGCGGCACAAACCTCTGAACGGCAGGTCCGTTTTACTTATACCCGCGATGACAAGACATATGACGGCTGGAATATCTGGGCCTGGAACACAGGCGTGAAGGATGACCAGATTAATTTTGAATCCTATGAAAACGGGGTTGCGACCGTCAATATTGCTGTTGCCCCTGAAACAAAGCAGTTCGGCTTTGTGCTCCGCAGCACAGAGGACTGGGATACTGCGGAAAAGGAATTTGGCGACCGCTTCATTCCTGTGAATAAAAATGACAGTTTGACAAAAGCATACATCACGAGCGGTGTGGAAAAGATCCGGATTGTCCCGGACGGATCAGCGCCTGTTATCAACAAAGGCAATGCCACTTTTTATTACCGCGATAAAGAGCTTTTTGCCAATGACAGCATGAATTCTATTGAAAAAGTTGAACTCAAATTCAACGGTGAAACACAAGAGATGGTGTATGAGCCGGAAAACGAGCGATTCATGCTTACATACGAGAATATCCCGAACGGGAAGCATGAGTACTCTTATCTTGTTACCAAAGACGGCAAAACCATAGAGGTTACAGATCCTTATAACACAAAGGACGGCATCTCTGCCATCGACTTTCAGCAGGCTGACTTGACTGTAACTGCCTCAACCAGGCCAGCAGCCATCGATTATAGCCAAAATGCTGTTCTGAGTGTAGATATAGCAGGACAGACTGACGAGGTAAAGATTACTAAAATTCTCGCTGATACTTCCTCTTTGGGAGGGCCTGATCAGCTGGAAATTGACCCTTCACTCGGCAAAATCACCATTGCTGCAGATGACAGCACAACTGCAGGTGTGAAAAAGATTCCTGTTACAGCAGTGGATTCTTATGGCAATGAATATAGCGGGAATGCCGAAATCGAAATCAAAACACGCCAATCTGCCGGTGAAGGTGATTTTGACTGGGATGAATCTGTCATCTACTTTATGCTGACAGACCGTTTCTTTGACGGAGAGTCCTCCAATAATGATCCATACGGGCTGAGCTATGACGATTCCCGCGGCGCCTATCAGGGCGGTGATTTTAAAGGGATAACCGAAAAGCTGGACTACCTAGATGATCTTGGCGTCAATACGATCTGGATCTCTCCGGTCGTGGAAAATATTCAATATGATGTCCGAGACGGTGAGGAGGATGGCGAACCTTATTATGCCTATCACGGCTACTGGGCGGAAAATTTCAGCAAGCTGAATCCTCATTTCGGCACAATGGAGGACTTCCATACCCTCATCGACGAAGCCCATGAGCGCGGCATTAAAATCATGGTGGATGTTGTATTGAACCATACCGGATACGGCCTTAAAGAGCTGGATGCCGGCAAAGAAAACCCTCCGCCAGGCTACCCGGATGATGGAGACCGGAGCCGCTTCAAGGATATCGTCCGCCAGGGGAATGTGGGCAGCGATGAAGTGGTTGGCGAGCTGTCCAGCCTGCCGGATATCAAAACAGAGGATCCTGCTGTCCGAAAGCAGATCATCGACTGGCAGACAGACTGGATTGAAAAAGCAACAACGGCAAACGGCAATACAATCGATTATTTCCGTGTGGATACTGTCAAGCACGTGGAAGATGCCACTTGGATGAGCTTTAAAAATACGCTCACCGAAAAGATGCCGGAATTCAAAATGATCGGGGAAGCATGGGGTGCAGCACCTGGCAATGATTTTGGCTACCTAGAGTCCGGGATGATGGATTCCCTGCTGGACTTCGGCTTCAAAGAAACAGCCCGCAATTTTGTGAACGGCAAGCTGAAGGCTGCCAATGATGCCCTGGCTGCTCGAAATGCAAAAGTAGATAACACCGCCACTCTTGGCCAGTTTTTAAGCAGCCATGACGAGGACGGTTTCCTGCATTCACTTGGCGGTGACACAGGCAAAATGAAGGTTGCAGCCTCCCTGCAGGCAACTGCAAAAGGCCAGCCTGTTATCTATTATGGTGAGGAGCTTGGCCAGACAGGCGCCAACAACTACCCGCAATATGACAACCGCTACGATTTTGCATGGGATAAAGTAGAAGGCAATGACATGCTTGAGCATTATAAAAAGATTCTTAACTTCAGGAAAGACCATTCCAAGGTTTTTGCCAAAGGTGACCGTACAGTGATTGGCGGTTCTGACAAGGAGCAATTCCTGCTGTTTGCCCGCAGCTATGGGGAACAGACCGTGTATACCGGACTGAACACAGCGGATAAGGCAAAAACCATTAAACTGGCGGTTGATTCAAAAACAGCCACAGTAACAGATCATTATTCTAATAGAAGCTACCAAACTACTGAAGCTGGAGAAGTTATTCTGACAATCCCGGCCAACTCAGATGGCGGCACTGTCCTGCTGACCGTGGATAACGGCAGCATCACAGGGGCATCGCTTCAAAGCGGGGAAGAGGGCGAGGAACCTGAAATAGAGCCGATTCCTGAGAACTCTGTCCGCATCCACTATAACCGTGCCGACGGCAGCTATGAAAACTACGGGGCATGGCTCTGGAATGACGTGAAGTCCCCGTCAGCCAATTGGCCGGTCGGTGCTACTATGTTTGAAAAGAAAGACAGCTATGGTGCCTATATTGATGTCCCCCTTGCTGAAGGAGCCAAAAATATCGGCTTCCTGATCATGGATGTGTCCAAAGGGGATGCAGGCAAGGACGGCGGCGATAAGAGCTTCACTATTTCCTCGCCGGAGATGAATGAAATCTGGATAAAGCAGGGATCTGATCAGGTGTTTACCTATGAACCTGTCGATCTTCCGGAAAACACAGTCCGCATCCATTATACCCGTGACAACGGGGATTATGATGACTTTGGACTATGGCACTGGGGAGATTCAGCAGCTCCTTCAGAAAACTGGCCTGCTGGCGCAGCTGATTTTACCGGAACAGACCGGTACGGAGCGTATGCTGACATCGAACTGAAGGAAGATGGCAAGGAACTGGGCTTCCTTATCGTGAACGAAAGCAATGGGGAAAAGGATGCCGGTGACAAGACCTTCAACCTGCTGGATAAATATAATCAGCTTTGGATCAAGCAGGGAGACGATCTGGTCTATATTTCACCATATGGAGATGTGGCATCAGGGATGACCACTGCAGAAGTCATCTCAGAAGATACGATTCTATTGAACTTTACCATGACAGAAGGATTGACTGCAGACGGATTGAAAGCCGGCTTATCTATCACTGATAAGGACGGTAAAGAAATACCCATTACAAGTGCAAAGATTACAGGTGAAAAAACGGCTGAAGTTAAAGCGGAATTCGAACTTGAGAAACTGCCGCTTTCCGTAACCTATTCCGGCCGCACAGTTTCTGCTTCATCAGGCTGGCGGATGCTTGATAAACTGTACAGCTATGATGGTGATGACCTTGGAGCCACCTACAAAAAAGGCGGAGCGGTGCTGAAGCTGTGGGCGCCGACTGCTAGCAAGGTTACGGCCAATTTTTATGATAAAAAAGATGCTGCCAAGCTGATCGGCAGTGTTGATCTCACGCTTGGAGAAAAAGGCGTCTGGTCAAAAGAAGTCAAGCCTTCGGACCTTCGGGTGAAGGACTTGAAAGGCTATTACTACCAATTTGAAGTGACCAATAACGGCGTAACCAAGAAAGTGCTTGATCCTTATGCGAAATCGATGGCGGCTTTTACCGTCAACACGAAAGGGGAAGCCGGGCCAGACGGCGATGATGTTGGAAAAGCGGCGATCATCGACCTGAAGGGAACAGACCCGAAACATTTTGATCATGCAAAAATCAAAGGGTATGAAAAGCGTGAGGATGCCATTATCTATGAAGTCCATGTCCGTGATTTCACTTCCGATCCTTCCATCAAAGGCGATCTGGATGCGAGATGGGGCTCTTACGAAGCATTCATCGACAAGCTTGACTATATTAAGTCAATGGGTGTGACGCACGTCCAGCTTCTGCCTGTCATGGCCTGGTATTTTGGCGATGAGACAAAAATGGGGGAGAGGGAAATGACATATTCAGCAGGAGGAAACGAGTATAACTGGGGCTATGATCCGCACAGCTATTTCTCGCCTGACGGAGCGTACTCGGAAAATCCTGAAGACGCGGAGCTGCGTGTCAAGGAACTGAAGAAACTAATCGACGCAATTCACGATGCCGGCATGGGTGTGGTCCTGGACGTTGTTTACACCCATATGGCCAAAGCAAGCACGCTCAATGATATTGTGCCAAACTACTATGCTTTCCAGGATGCCAAAGGCAATTTCCTTGGAGGGTTCGGCAATAACCTGGCAACAAGCCATACAATGGCTGAAAAGCTGATGGTAGATTCAGTGAAATACTGGTTTGACGAATACAAGATTGATGGCATGCGTTTCGACATGATGGGGGATGCAACCTATCCGTCCATCCAGAATGCCTATGATGCAGCTGCCGCAATCAATCCGGATGCCCTGTTCATCGGTGAAGGCTGGCGGACATTTGCAGGTCATCTTGCTGACCCGGCTCTTGAAGGAATGGGGGCAGATCAGGATTGGATGGATAAGACCGATGATGTTGGTGTGTTCTCTGATGAAATCCGCAATGAGCTGAAATCCGGATTCGGTTCGGAAGGGGAGCCGAGATTCATCACAGGCGGTGCTCGTGATCTGGGTGTTATTTTCAATAATATCAAAGGCCAGCCGTCCAACACTGCAGATGATGATCCGGGCGATATGGTCCAGTACATCGCCGCGCACGATAATCTGCCGCTGTACGATGTAATCGCCCAGTCAATTAAAAAAGACCCGGCCATCCCGGAAAATAATCTGGAAATCCATAAGCGCATCCGCCTCGGCAACTCGCTGATCCTGACCTCGCAGGGAACTGCCTTCCTGCATGCCGGCCAGGAATACGGGCGGACAAAGCAATGGCTCGCTGAAGGAGTGCCGGAACAGAAGTACCATGAGCTGAAGGATGAAAAAGGGGATCCGTTTGGCTACTTTATCCATGATTCCTATGATTCATCCGATGCGATCAACAAGTTCGACTGGCAGAAAGCCACGAACAGCAGAAAATACAAGGTGAACAACGTTACAAGGGAATACACAGAAGGGCTGATAAAGCTGAGAAGGTCAACAAACGCCTTCCGCCTCGGCGATAAAGAGCTCGTAGATAAAAATGTCTCTCTGCTGAAATTCCCGGAAATGAAGGATCAGGATCTGCTGATAGCTTATAAAAATGTTTCCACAGACAAAACAGGCAGCTATTATGTCTTCGTCAATGCGGACAGCAAAGCCCGCAGCCTGACGCTTGGGAATCTGGATCTATCGAAAGGCAAGGTGCTTGCCGATAACGACGAAGCGGGCACAAAGCCGGTCAAGATGGAATCAGGATTTTCTCTTAAGAAAAACAAACTCACCATCGAACCTTTAACAACCCTCATCATTAAAGTAGATGAAAAGAAGAAGGGGAGAAAATAAAATTCATAAAAAACGGGGGGACAGTGAATCTGTCTCCCTGTTTTCATAAAAAAACACCCATCAGGGTGCTGAAAGATTCTCATTCATTTTGTATTAGCTCCTACCTGATAACCAATCCGCGCCTCTTCTTCAAAGGAATGCTGTAGCAATCATCACAAACTCCATCATTATCAACAAACTCCGTGTAATCAGCAATTTCAGATTTGCATGCAGAGCAAATCCATTTTTCTGCGGCAGCCTGCTCCATATGATCATCTCCTTTTTTGTCATTATTCGGCAAAAGGAGAAAGTTTCCTGCTGATAAATGTATATTTTTTGAGTATTCAGTTACTTATTGTCATATAGGCGCAGGAAGAGACATTCCTATCCCTGTTAGGTTGATTATAAATATTTGATATCAATGCCGACGTTTGTTAATAGCATTCTTTTTGTTACTGCAAGAAAACCAGCTGAAAAATAAAGAGTCAGCCAATATGGCTGAAGCTCTCTATAACTATTTAACATCCACTTCTAATGTAAGGCCATCGAGCTTTTTAATATTGGATTTAAAGATACTCACGATTAATTCATCCAGGGAGTCATTTGTTTTAAACCGGGCAAGGATATAGCCTTGCTGATCACTGGTATAATTGTCTAACCGTTCAATCTCGGCAGTTTCTCCTTTTTTCTTTAATGATAGATGACTGCGTGTAAGGCTTGGCGGTCCGTCTGCTTTGTATTTTATCCTGGTTTCCCCCTGTTTTTGCTGTATATCCGTAATTGTGATTCCGCCATATTTATCTTGGGGCAGATAAAAAGGCAGTTCTTGTTTAAGGGGGCTATCCAGTGCTTCATGATAGTCTGCATCCTCGATATAAGGCTGGATGGATAACGATTCAGGCAGTTTGCTCATTGGCTCGTAATATAGCCTGTATTTTTCAATATACTCGCCTGCAATATCGTCTCCGGAAGTACCTCCCATAGTCATGAATGGAAGGATATTTCCTTTGTTATCCTTCACTTCAAAAATGAATCTATCCAGATGACCCATGACTTCCTCTTTTGATCCAGGTGTGGCCATATTTACTTTTAGAAGGGTGGAGCTTTGGGATAATGCAGCTTTTTCAAGAGTAACTGTCCATTCATCATTGCTGGCAGTATCTGTTGGCCGCAGCTCAATGGCATCAACTGCTTTCTCAATTGGAAATTCAAAGTTCCACTCTCCTTTTTGTTCTCCAACAGAGAATAATTGAACCCCAAGTTCAAACTGATCTGGCCAATCCGCTGAAGGGTGAATCTGATGCAGGTAACGGTGCCCCTTGTCTATACTCTGGGTACCCCCTGAATAATTATAAGAATCATCTCCATTAACTGTTAATTTATCGTAAAAGTAAGGGCGCTCCATCGGTACATTGTTCTTTTTTGCCGAATAGATCAAAGCGATGCGGTCTCCATCATACAAGGCCTCATGAATGGTGACTGCAATGCCATTATCTTCAACGGTCTGGTTTATCTCCTGGAATTTCCCTTCATTATGCAGATTCTGCAGCCCTGCATCTCCCAATGGATTATGCACTGCTTCGTCCCTGTCCGCGATGGTGGAGCTTAGAGGCTTCTCTGGATGATTATTGATAGAAGAGTTGGAACTGATAATAAGAATAGTCGCAATAAGAGGCAGCGCAGCCAGTGTTAGGGCCGGAATAAGCTTTATTCTTTTAGGCTTTTGCTGTTTTTCCATCTTAAGGAATACGCCTTTTTTATCACTTTCAGAAAACTGCAGGCCATCTCCATATTGATTGATGAACTCCTGTTTTAAAGATGATTTATTCTTCATTAAAATATTCCTCCTTTAGAGTCGGGCGCAGCTTATCCTTGGCTCTGCGGATTCTGGTTTTAACAGTATCTAATGGAACCGATAATATTTCTGCTATCTCTTTTGACTCCAGTTCGTGGATGAACCGCAGGATCAGAACTTCCCGGTACTTTTTTGGCAGGCTCATGATGTGGTCGACGATGCCCTGGTCGTTTAGCTTTCTCAGCGTGATAGTTTCTGGTGTTTGCTCTGTTGCCTGCTCCTTTGTATCATCTGTCAGAAAAATCTTCCGGATATAGTACGATTTCAAGTAATCTTTGCATTGATTGACAGTAATCCGGTATAGCCAGGTCTTCAAAGACGACCTTTTCTCAAAACCTTTTATGTGCATAAAGCATTTCAAAAATACAGTCTGAACAATATCCTTAGAGGCTTCTATATCCTTTACATAGGAAAAGGCCAGGATGGTTAAATCTGTTCCAAACTCTTCCATGATATCGTCGAGTAAGATATCGGCATTTTCATTTTCTATGTTGATGGCATTTCCCAACATACCTTCCCCCCTCTCATAATAATTAGACGAATGGCAAAAAAACGGGGGTTCAAACCCTGTATTCATTTTACTATAATTGGTAAATGGGGCTTTTATAATGATTTTGAATAAAAAATGTGATCCACCTCGTTTAATTGTTGAAAGGGGGATAAAAATGAAAGCCGGCAAAATTTCAGAGAGATATCCCGAGGGGAAAGAGGAAGCATTACTAGCAGAATTAATGGCCGAATTCGGCACCGAACTGACGTATCTTGCCTATTCATACGTGAAAAACAGCGAGGATGCAAAGGACATCATACAAAATGTATTTGTTACAGCATATAGGCATTTAAATGAAGTCCAGGAAAATTACGTTAAGTCCTGGCTTTATAGGGTGACGATAAATAAATGCAAGGATCATTTGAAAAGTTCGCTTGTCAGAAGGGTGGTTCCATTTGGGTTGCCCATTGAAAAGAAAGAATCTGAGCCTTCTTTGGAAACGAGCATTATTGATAAGGAGTTTTCAAGCTCGGTGAGAAAAGCAGTTTTTAAATTGAAGCTAAAATATCGGGAAGTGGTATTCATGAGATACTTTCAGGATCTCAGCATAAGCGAAATAGCTTCCGTCCTTAAGCTTCCGGAAGCGACCGTACGTACAAGGCTAAGAAGAGCAAATGAGCAAATGGGACAGATTTTGAAAAAGGAGGGTTTCATTTATGAATAATCCTGATAAAAAAATCAATAGGATTTATTCAAAGCAAGAACAGGAAAAACTGAAATTTTCTTCTGAGGATCAGAAGATTGTGTTTTCCAAGATACAAAACGGCAGTATCGAGCGCAAGAAAAAAGCCAGCTTTACAATTATTGCTGCTTCTATTATGACGCCTGTCCTTTTGGCTGTAATCCTTTTATCCCTTCTGCAGACACCGCTTAAGCCGCATATCACATCGGCACTTCCATTCTTAGAAAGCTTGCTGAAAGAACATGGAGATGAAGGACAGAAAAAAGCCTTAAAAGAGTATGAGCCCCAGCAGATCAATCAATCAGCTGAAAGCAATGGCATTAAGATTACAATGAATGAGGTTTTCTTTGATGGGGCAAGGATTTCTGCTTCATATGCTATCGAGAATCAGAATGAGGACAATGCTAAAGACTTGGACTTCTTTTCATATAACATGAAGATAGACGGTGGAAATGCTGGGGATATTGGATTCTCAGGAGGAAAAATCATAGAAAGAGAAGGAAATAAGATTAATAAAATTGTTAACATCGATATTGAAAAAGAGCTTCCTGAAACCTTTACTTTTGAACTCAGCATTGATGAACTAATTAATACGGAGGATATGGAAAGCGATACTATAAAAGGCAGCTGGAGTTTCTCGTTCCCGATTAAAAGGATCGGAGAAATTTATCAACTTGAGCCATCTGTGGCGCGTGTGAGTAGTTTTGGCGATATCAGAATAAAGAAAATGACTTTCTCACCAAGCGGGATGCTGATTGATGTTGAGACAAAGCAGCCTCAAGATGCAATTCAAGAAACAGGAGTTATTGCCTATAGAGTTTATGATGATAAAGGTAAGCTGTTGACACAATTAAATAATTCGGGTTCATCGTACAAATATGAATCGGGCATAGGGACACGTGTATCGAGCATCTTATATGCTCCTGTGGACAGCATCCCAAAATATCTAACAGTCAAACCATATATTAGCTTGAAGTTCTGGAAAGAAGAGCCGAAGAAAAACATAATAAGTATTACTGAAAATCTCCCTATTTTTCTGCCCCAAGGAGAAAATGGCGGAATCCTAATTAATGAAATTGTAGAGAAAAAAGGAGAAGTTTGGGTTAAATATGATGTAAAGGGAGATTTTGTACCAGAAAGGAAAAAGAACTTTTCTCTGATCAATGGAAAGGAAAGAAGCAAGGAGACTTCTGTAGAGCAAGAAGGTGACAGGGACAGTGCCAAGCGGAAAAACCAGCTTATGAAATTTAAAATTCCATATAATGAAAATCTTCATTTCATAGCTATCGATGAAAGCCCGGAATGGATTAAGGATTGGGAGCTGAAGATCCCTATTAAAAAGGAAGATTTAAAAAAGCTGAATGGCTCTGAATAAAAGGGGAAACCTCTGAATGCTATATTGGACATTCAGAGGTTTTTTTATAAAACTTAGTATTATTTGAATAGATGAACTTTAAATTCAAACTAAAACAATCTGCCTCAATGACGATAAAAGACATTGTGGGTAATTATAATCACGACTATATGCTCATTCTGACAAAGGCAAACCTGCTGAAAGGCAGGGACGCAAAGCTATGGGTCTAAGGCTCCCCCATTGGAGTTATGACTGCCAGGCCGCCGGATTAGCCTCAATATACAGATGGCTGTTCCTGCTTTTTCGGATGGCCATCTTTTTTTGCTTTACCGGTATACATGCAATGCAGCTATATATTCTTTTACCCGAAAATAAACACAGTGAAGGAGAAAAAGAACATGCAGCCAAGAAAATTAATTATCATCGTTGCTGTTATGCTGACGATCATCGCAGCGGGCAGCTATCAATGGCTTCAGGCTGACCAGCCTGCAGAAGCTAAAGGAAAGGACAGCCATCAAGCACTATCAAAGCCATTTGAAGTGGCGTCCGTCCAATTCAATCCCATTCTGAATGAAAGGGATAAAAACGTAGAAGAACTTCTTAAAGTAACAGAAGAAGCCTTCAAGAATGGCGCAAGGCTGGTGGTTGCTCCTGAAATGGCGACGACGGGCTATTATTATGCTGACCGCAAAGCGATTGAGCCATTTGTGGACACGATTCCTGGAAAGACGACCGATGCTTTTGCCAAGCTGGCCAAGAAATATGATTCTTATGTTGTATTTGGCATGCCGGAAGTAGACAAGGAGACAGATCTTTACTATAATGCTGCCGCTCTTGTCGGTCCTGAAGGCTATGTAGGCAAATACCGCAAAACGCAAATGTGGGAAACGGAAATGCACTGGGGAGCATGGGGCGACCTGGGAGTGCCTGTTTTTGATACAAAGCTTGGAAAAATAGCCATCAATGTTTGTATGGATTCTGCCTACTGGGAGACTGCAAGATTAGCAGGGGCGAAGGGTGCAGATATCCTGGCATTCCCGACTAACTCATCAGCACAGGCTATTTCTGCCCTGCCTGCTCGGGCCCAGCAGAACGGCATGTATGTGGTAAGTGCCAATCGTTCTAATACAGAGAACGGCTTCCATATGGTCGGCGGCAGCGCCATCTGGTCTCCGGAAGGCAAAAAGCTTGCTGAAGCCGCTGTAGTCATGGATCCAAGCGAGGACATTAATGAAACAACGATTACGTATGCGACTATCGATCCGAAAGAGTATGATAACCGCAATAAAGAGTATTTGAAGGAAAGAAGACCGGAGCTTTACAAAGATCTGATGCTGAAAGTCGCTCCTTGGGACTATACGAAAACAGCAGAACCGAAGGATGTTACGGCAGCTGCTCTGCAGTATGAGCCTGTAGTTGGCAATAAAGAGGCCAATAGGGAAAAGGTTGCGAGTTTGATCATGGATGCTAAGAAGAAGAACGAGGACTTGAACCTTGTTGTCCTTCCTGAGCTGTCTGCAACAGGACCTGTCCAGGGACTGGATAAAAAAGAGATTGAAAAGCTGGCCGAAAAGGCTGACGGTGAGACAGCACAATTCATGGCTGCTCTTGCAGAAGAGTTCAACATATCGATTATCTACGGATTTGTTGAAAAAGAAGACGGCAAGCTCTATAACTCAGCTGCACTAGTATCTGAGGATGGTGAGACTGCCGGTAAATATCAAAAGACACATTTAAGCAAGAATGATAAAAAGTGGGCAAAGGCAGGAAATGATCTGCCTGTGTTCGAGACTCCGGCATTAGGTAAAGTCGGGATCCTCATCGGCGAGGATGCTGTCTATCCGGAAGCGTCCGGAGTGCTGGCAGCCAATCGTGCTGATATCATTGCCATTCCATCTGCGTGGAATGGACAATACGGCGGCGATATGGAAATCGAAAAACGCTTATCAGCCAATCCTTATCCGGACGGCTCAATGGTGACATGGGATGCAGTGGCAATCGGAGCCCAGGCTTATACAGTTGCAGCCAACTATACAGGAACAGAAGCTAACTATTTAGGCCGCAGCAGCCTTTATACACTTGATCCGCTATATGCACTTGACCAGCCTATGGCCGCTTCAGCTGACAGTGAAGAAGCTTTCATCGTTTCCTTCAGGACGGTGCAGCCTGACGCCTGGTTCAATCAGGAAATGCTCATCCTTTCAAGACAGACAGCTTATTTCAAACCGCTTATCGAAGAGTAAAATAAACAGCAGGAAAAAGGCAGCCCCATGCCTTTTTCTTGTTTAATAGAAAGGCATGGGAACTATGAAAAAAATGAAAATATCATTCAAATGGAAGCTCCTTGTTTACTCCCTGCTTCTGGCAATCGTCCCGATGGTGCTGATTGGATTCCTTGTGGACCGCACTGTTACCGACCGGACGGAAAAGGATTTTATCAGATCAAGTGAGAGAGAAATAAAGCAGGTCGACAATGCCATCTCCATCTACTTCCAATCCATAAGGGAAAATGCCCTGCTTTTGGCAACAAATCCTGTTGTACAGAAGGCGGATAAAAGTGTCACCTCTTATATAAATGCCTCAGGCGGAGACACAATCGAGATGACACCATCCAAAAATGGGGTACTCGAAAAAGACATTTTCGGGGTGTTCTCCCAGTTCGGCAGTACCCATCCGAATGCAGCCTATGTATATATGGGAACTGAGGACGGCGGCTATATTCAGTATCCGGAAGGCCCCACTACGCCGGGCTTTGACCCGAGAGAGCGCCCTTGGTACCAAACAGGAATTGACAGTTCAGGCGAAGTGAAAATGACAAGCGCCTATGCGGCAAACGGCTCGGACGCCATCATTGTCAGCAATGTATCGGCCATTGAACAGGGCGGGAAAAAAGTTGGTGTGCTTGGGTTCGATGTCAGCCTGGGCGGATTGACTGACCTTGTCAAGGACATCAAAATCGGGAAAAATGGCTATGTTATGCTTGCCCAAGGGGACGGAACGGTCCTCGCGCATCCCAAGAAACCGGAGATGAACTTTAAGCCGATTTCCGATTTGAAAATCGACGGATTGACTGCGACAACAAAGGATGGCTCGTTTGAAACAAAAATCGACGGCAAGGATTATGTTTTGAATGTGATCAGCTCAAATAACCAAGGCTGGAATTATATTGCTGTTATTGAAGAGAGCGAGCTGTCTGCAACTGCCGGGCAGATCCGCCAGGCCCTCCTCATTCTGGGAGCCATTGTTGCGGTTATTGCCGTCCTTGTTTCCATCTTCATGAGCCTTCGCATCACCGGCAACATCAAAAAGATCAGCGATCTGTCTATGCTGATGTCAAAAGGTGATCTTACGCAGCAGGTGAGGATCAAGTCCAATGACGAAATCGGGGAGATGGGCCAGAACTATAACCTGATGGCAGGAAACCTCAAGGAAATGATCACTAAGATCTCTGATGGTTCCCAGCAATTATCAGCCACCTCTGAGGAGCTGGCTGCCGGATCGGCTGAAAATCAGAAAGCGTCCAACCAAATCTCTGAGTCCATCCAGGGTGTTGCTGCTGGTACAGATCAGCAGAGTGACGCAATGGAGGATGCAGTCGGGGTTATCAATCAAGTGGCCGGCCATGTAGAAAAAGTCAGTGCAAGTATGCAGGCTGTCCGAAAATCGATCAGCCAGTCTGCTGAAACCGCTGATAAAGGAAAAGAAGTGGTCAGCAAAACTGTCCAGCAGATGGGCGAAATCAACCTGCATGTCACTTCCTCAGCCGAGAAAATCGGTGAGCTGAGCGAAATGTCCAATAAAATTGGCCAGATTACAATGATGATCCAGTCCATTTCAGAGCAGACAAACCTCCTTGCCTTAAATGCAGCCATCGAAGCAGCAAGAGCCGGGGACCATGGAAAAGGGTTTGCCGTTGTAGCTGATGAAGTCCGGAAGCTGGCAGAGCAATCAAGCCAGTCAGCCCTTCAAATCAACGAAATTGTTGTTGATATAAAGGAAGGAATCCAGGACTCCATGGACCTTGTCAACAAAGGCTCAGAATCTGCCAAGCAGGGCCTTCAGCTTGTGAACGAAAGCGGGACGGCTTTCGGTGAAATCCGCAGTTCCGTCATGGGGGTTGCAGAAGACGTCACCGAAGCAGGAACAGCCATGGATACCATGAGAGATCGCATCCAGGATGTTGTTCAATATATTCAGAGAGTCTCACAGACAACTATAGAAGTGAACGACCACTCCCAGACTGTGGCAGCTTCATCCCAGCAGATGAGCGCTTCAATGGAGGATGTCTCTTATGCTGCACAGGAGCTGGCTAAGATGGCTGTTGAGCTGCAGGAAGCTATTGGGCAGTTTAAGCTATAATGAGTTAACGCAGAAAAAGGCAGAGCATGAAGCTCTGCCTTTTTTCTGTGTTTTAAGACGGTAAAGAATCCAGTGAACCGTAAACCTGTCTCTTGGGCTTCTCTTTATAACATCGGCCCAATCCCCGGCCCAAACGGAATGCCGAAGAAGTAGAATACGAGGATCAGGATGATCCAGGTAAGCAGGAAGCAGATGGAGTACGGGAGCATGAGGGCGATGAAGGTCCCGATGCCGGCTTTTTTGTCGTACTTCTGCATGAATGACAAGGTGATGACCATATAGGGCATCAATGGTGTGACGATGTTTGTGGACGAGTCGGCGATCCTGTAGGCAACCTGGGTGAATGCAGGGTTGTAGCCCAGCTGCATGAACATTGGGATGAAGACAGGAGCCTCGAGCGCCCATTTGGCTGAACCTGATGTGATCAGGAAGTTCAGCAAGGCAGTAAAGATGATATATCCGATGATAAGACCGATTCCAGTGAACTCGATGTCCTTCAGGAATTCGGCACCGTTTACAGCTACCCATGTCGCGATGTTTGACCAGCTGAAATAGGCGATGAATTGGGCAATGGCAAAAATCAGGACGATATAGCCTGCCATATCCTTCATGGATTCAGCCATATATTTGGCAACATCTCCGCTTGTTTTGATATTTCCAACTGTCATACCGTAAGCAACCCCGATCACAATAAAGAAGATTAGGGTAATAGGAACGATGCCGTCAATGAATGGAGACGGGACAATGGTTCCGCCTTCGCCGCGCAATGGGCTGTCAGGCAGGAAGAGAGTGACTAGGATGATGGCTAAATAAACTCCCCCGGCGATGACGGCATTGCGAAGTCCTTTGCCTGCTTTCGGGTGGTCCTCTGTGACTGCTTCTTCGACGACATCACCTTTATATTTGCCAAGGCGAGGCTCGATGAACTTAGTAGTGACAAGGGCACCGACTACTGTAAGAAGGAAGACGGATACAATATTGAAATAATAGTTATCAACAGGTGAAACGGTAAAACTGTCATCAATGATCCTTGCAGCTTCCGTGGAAATCCCGGCAAGCAATGTGTCTGTCCCGGTAATGACAAGGTTGGCTGTAAAACCGGCACCGGCTGCAGCATACCCGGCTGCGAGACCTGCGACCGGGTTGCGCCCAACCTTGTAGAAAACCATGGCGGCTAGCGGCGGAATCAGTACCATGGCCGCATCTGAGGCCAGGTTCCCCATGATTCCGACAAATACGACAGTATAAGTGATCAATACCGGCGGTGACTTCAGAATGGTTTTCCTGATGGCATAATCAAGCAAACCGACTTTCTCGGCCAAGCCAATACCAAGCATCATGGCCAGTACGAGGCCGAGCGGTGCGAAGCCTGTAAAGTTATCGAGCATCGAGCTGAGGATATACTGCAGACCTTCACCTGATGCTAAGCTCTTGACGGGCAGCTCTTCCCCTGTTCCAGGGTGGACGACCGTAGCACCGAACGCTTTAAAAATGGCTGAAGCGACAATGACAAGAAGCGTCAGGACGACGAATAAAATAAATGGATCTGGCAGCTTATTGCCTATTTTTTCAATTCCGTTCAGGAATTTCTGAAAAATGCCTTCCTTCTTCTGTGGACTTGTTCCAGGCTGGTTTTCAAGTTTCATGAGGACCCCTCCGATAGCTTGGAAGGATTAACACCTTCCGGAATTGGACATGTATAGGGATTTCCGTCCCTGAATAAAGCGAACTCCTGCTGTACCTTTTCAAGCTCTTCTTTTTCCGTCAGCAGCCTGATGGAAGTCAATGCCATCGCCTCCGCTGCCCGCAGCATGCCTTTATTGGCATAGCTGCTGATTCCCTGGGCGGTCATCTGCCAGGTATGCAGCGGCGTTCCGAGAGCAGAGGTGGAAGCTGTCAATTGTGCGGTCGGGATGACCCAGCTGACATCCGATACATCTGTCGAGCCGGAAAGGACGCCGTCTGACGGTTCATACGGAGATATGGTATCTGCCAGATATTTTCCGGCAAATTCACTTCCGTCCCCGATATAGCCGAAGCCTTTTAAAATATCAATATAGCTTTCTTTTTCGCCTTCAGAGAGCGTGTCCCACAGCTGTTTTGCGTATGCTTCCTCCTGCTCGTCCGGCTTTTCGATCCCGGCTTCCAGCAGGCTCTCATGGAGAATGCGCTCCAGGCTGCGGTTCGGGATATAGTTGGAGCAGGCTTTATCAAACTCAATGGTCAGCTCCGTTTCGGTCATCAAAGCGGCACCTTCCGCAATTTTGCAGACCCGCTTGTAAATATCATCGACCTGCTTGACCTTCGGCGAGCGGATCAAATACAGAACCTCAGCATCCGCCTGGACCACATTCGGGGAAATGCCGCCCGTATTGGTGACCGCATAATGGATGCGCGCCTCCGGAATCACATGCTCACGGAGGTAATTGACCCCGATATTCATAAGCTCGACTGCATCAAGTGCACTCCGCCCAAGATGAGGGGAGTTGGCCGCATGGGAGGAAAGCCCTTTGAAGCGGAAAAATACCTGATAGTTTGCAAGGCTCGATAAGCTCATGATGCTGTTGGCCGGTGACGGGTGCCAGGTAAGGGCAGCGTCTACTCCGTCAAAAACACCTTCCCTGACCATGAAGGTCTTGCCTGAACCGCCTTCTTCACCGGGACATCCGAAAAATTTAATGGTTCCCGGCAGATTGTTTTCTTCTAGATAGTTTTTTGCTGCACAGGCTGCTGCAAAAGCACCGGTGCCGAGCAGATTGTGGCCGCACCCGTGGCCGGCATTTTTTCCTGTCGGCTCCGGAGAGGATTTGCCGGGCTCCTGACCAAGGCCGGAAAGGGCATCAAATTCTCCGAGGAAGCCGATGACAGGCGAACCGCTGCCATAAGAGGCAACAAAGGCTGTTTCCATATTCCCGGCATTCCGTTCAACCTGGAATCCGGCTTTTTCACATTCCGCTGCGAGGAACTCAGCAGAATCATATTCTTCAAAGCGTGTTTCAGGATGATGGTAGATGTATTCGCTTATCTTTTCGAAAGTTTGTCTATTTTCAGATAAATACGTTTTTACGGGGGATATCATCAGGTCACTCCTTTAAAATAAGTCATATATCGGCTGTTATAAGGAAGCCTCTTTTTCCAGGAATCTTGTGATTACCCGGACGCCTTTGGCCATGTCTTCAATGGAGGCAAATTCATCTGGATGATGGGAGATGCCATCCTTGCAGGGGATAAAAATCAATCCGGACGGCCATTTGGCTGCCATATTCATGACATCATGGCCTGCGCCGCTGTTCATGCTGTGGGCTTTCAGGCCGAGCTCTCCGCATATGCCGGTAAGTTTCTGCTGCATGTTGGGATCAAGCATAATGGAATCATTGTTGATTAGAGTTTCAACGTGGATTTCCACCCCGCTGTCCGTAGCGGTCTTCTGGCAAAAGTCCTTTATTTCTTCAGCAAAAGAACGTTTCAGCATGTCATCAACGCTGCGGATGTCAATGCCAAGCTCGATTTCTCCAGGGATAACGTTCATGCTGTTCGGTTTCAATTCAACGGTGCTGACTGTAGCGACGAGCGGCTGGATGCTTTCTTCACTTAACTGTGAAGCCCTTTCATGCACAAAGGTGACGAGCGGGGCGATGGCGACGAATGCATCTTTTCGGTTATGCATTGGGGTCGTTCCGGTATGGCCGGCCATTCCTTTGACGTGAACCTTCAGCCGGACCGGGCAGGCGACGCCGTTTACAATCCCGATTTCTGCGCCATGCTCCTCAATATGGGTTCCCTGCTCGATATGCAGCTCCAAAAAGCAGGCAAGCTTCTCAGCAGGCAGTTCAGCTTCTTCGATCCTGGACCAGTCAAGCCCAAATTCCTCGGCAGCCTCTTTAACAGTGACACCATTGCGGTCAGTCATCCTGCCGGCTTCCCGGCTGTTGAGTTTCCCGGAAACGGCTTTGCTGCCGATGGTCGACAGGCCGAATCGCGCTGACTCTTCTGAGACAAAGCAGACGACTGCAATATCTCTCGCTGGCTGGAACCCTGAATCCTTCAGTGTTTTGATGGCGGCCAGGGCGCTGAGCACCCCGGCTGGACCGTCATAGCCGCCGCCGTTCACAACTGTATCAAGATGGGAGCCGACGGCCACGGGAGGCAGGCTGCTGTCTGTTTTCCATATGGCCCACTGATTGCCGGCCGCATCCTGAAGGGTGTGGAGCCCGAGCTCCTCCGCCACTTTTCTGAAAGCAGCATGGGCAGCTTTTTCCTCGGCGGTGAAGCTGAGGCGGGTGAAGCCCTCCGGCTGGTCCATGCTAGAGACTGTATTCAGGATGGCCAGATTTTTTTCAAGCCAGCTGTGCAAATCAGCCATTGGAGGAGCCGCCTTTGATGATGCTGGCGAAGGTATCGACCGCTGCCGCGAGCACTCCTTCCTCATAATCAAACTGAGGATGATGGTGCGGGAAGTCGAGCTTAGTGCCAAACAGCATATAGGTGGCTTTACCGCCATGCTCCTGCACCTTGTTCATCATAAAGCTTGCATCCTCAGAGCCGGAGACAGGGACAGAGGGGATGACCTCTGTGACAAGCTCGCTTGAAGCGCACCATTCCTGGATCTTCGGAATCAGTTCTTCGTTGCAGGTCATCACCTCGGTGACTCCTACAGGCTCGATTGTACAGGTGACATCTTGCATATCGGCCGCCGCCTTGATGATCCGAAGGGCACTCTCTGCCATATAGTCACCTATAGCATGCGTTTCACCGCGGACTTCAATCTCCATATAGCTGTCCTCTGGGATGATATTGCGTCCGCTCCCGGCAGTCAGGCGCCCGACATTCACGCGGGTGACGCCGTCGAAATGGCGGGGGATTGCATATAGATTATTGGCTGCAGTGGTTGCGGCAAGCAGAGCATTTTTGCCGAGCTCCGGATGCATGCCTGCGTGGGAGGAAACTCCCTTGAATGAAACATTGTACTTTGTTGAGGCTAGGAATCCTGTCGTTGTTGCGGCGATGGTTCCGACCGGATAGGAGTGAATCCCGATATGCCCGGAGTAGAAATAATCGACATCATCGAGCCAGCCCTTGGCCACCATTGCCCTTGCGCCGCGGCCGCCTTCTTCTGCCGGCTGGAAAAGAAGCGTGAATTTTCCCTTGAGTTCATTGGTATGCTCTGCAATATATTTCGCTGTGCCGAGGCCGATCGTTGCATGGCCGTCATGTCCGCAGGCATGCATTACATTAGGTTCGCCTGATGAGAATTCATGTTTGCATGGAAGGTGGGACTCATCGGCAGACTCAAGGATCGGCAAGGCATCGATATCGAAGCGAAATCCGATATGGTCTCCAGCTCTTCCTGTGTCCCATGTTGCCACTAGGCCGGTGTTGCCGCCTGACAACTTTTCAAGCCATTCTTTCTCGACTCCCCAAGCAGCTGCCTTTTCTTCGTGTGCATCCAGAGCTTCTTTTTTCGGCACGCCGAGGCGGGCATCTTCCTGCAGGGCATCCTTCCCGATATGGAGGGTAAAGCCCATCTTCTCTAGTTCCTTCCCGATCCGGTAGGTTGTGATATATTCCATAAAGCCCAATTCCGGCAGGCTATGAAGCGTCCTGCGCCATTCCACTAGCTGCGGAGTAAGATTTTTGACAAACTCGCTGGTCATAGTTAGCACTCCCTGTATGTAAAAAATTGGTTGTTTCCTAATTTAGGAAAGTTATAGAGATATTAAGTTGGTGCAATCATCAGAGTTTTGGTTTTCGGATAATTGCCGTTTATTTTCCTTAAAGGGGAGTATACTACAATATTTAGAAAATTGATACTTTGTAGAATAATTCACAAACAGGGTATGTATAGATAGCGAGAAAAATGGGCAGGGCAGGCTTGGAAAGCAAAATAAAAAGCAAGCCGGCAGAAGGCTCCTGCTGGCTTGCTATTAATTACCATTCAATAAAAGTTTATAAACCTTTCTGGGTCTGCCCTTTGACTGGCCAGTCTGGACTGATTTGCTTTCAGCGAGGCCGATAGTCTCCATCTCTGAAAGGATCCGCCGGGCATTCCGCTCTGTACTCTCCAGCCAGCCAGCCACCTCGCGGGAATTCACTTCTGTTTTTTTATAAAAATTGGACAATGTCTGGATTTTGGAAAGCGCGACAGGAGAAATATTCGCTTTTTTCAGCGTGTCTGCCCATTCCTCATCACTCCATTTTTTAGAATGATAGGTAACCGAATCCCCGGATGGATGAAACTCTGTCAGCTCCTCATTTTCATCAACGAGAACGATTGCCGGCTTGGCCTTCTGGCGGGCGCTCCTGAGTGCGTTTTGCACATTTTCCTCCGCCTGAAGGGCTGTGATTCCGTAGCCAAGACCGATGCGGAGGCGGAAATGGGTCTGGGCATAGACCGTTTCAATCAGGTCGTAAAGATCCTTTTTATCAAGTTTGATTTCAACCTCGCCGCGCGTTGTGTAGATAAAATAGAGGCCGTCCCCAATTTGCACATACGAACCGTTCACATGCTCTGCAAGCTCGATGAGAAGCTTCTTCATGGCAAGCTCCTTGTGCTTCCGTTCATAGGAATGAAAGAATTCTCCCTCATTATCAGGCTGGATAAGTTCAATTCCGAGCAGCGCCATTTGCGAACGCTGATACCAGGATGAGTGGCCGCGTTCTTTCAGAATTTTAAGCGCAAATTGAATCGATAGATGGGAAGGATACACACGATAGCAGGGAATATCCATTTCTTTGAGATAGTCATAGACTCCCCGCAGGCAGGTAAAAGCAGCCTCCGTCCGGCCCTCACGGTAAAGCTTAATATGAAACTCGGCCAGCTCCTCAACAGGGCGGAAATCCGGATAAGAAAAAGAATGGATCTCCAGGCTCTGCAGAGAAAAATAGCGCTTCGTCGTTTCCAGCTCCTCTTCCTGGATCGTATCCAGGCTGATGCTTTTGATCACCCGTTCCTTATCGAGATAAGACTCCAGCACCTTTCCAAGCAGGCTCGCGCCGTACAGGGGAGGATAGAAGCTGTTCTCCTCACAGATCAGCTCCTTTGATAAAGCATATGTATAAGGGACCTGACCGGAAAAAAACCACTGATCGATCCTTTGCTGGTTTTCCCCGATAATCCCGTCAATATCCTCCAGGCTCCCATAATAAAAAGGAACCAGCCGCAAATCCGAAAAAGACTCCGCCGAATCCATAATATGCCGGACCGAATCCTCAGGCCCGATAACCCCTAATGTAATCTCCATTCCATTCACCTATTTCCGCATCAGCTGTAATCTTCTGCCTATTATATACCAAAAATTCCGTGCCAGGTACCGTCCGTGGACAAAAGGGGGTGAAGTGTCTTTTTGTGGTGCCAGGTACCATCCGTGGACAGATGGGGTGAAGTGTCTTTTTGTGGTACCAGGTACGCTCCGTGGACAGATGGGGTGAAGTGTCTTTTCGTGGTGCCAGGTACCATCCGTGGACAGATGGGGTGAAGTGTCTTTTTGTGGTGCCAGGTACGCTCCGTGGACAGATAGGGTGGAAGTGTCTTTTCATGGTACCTGGCACCCAACAATAAGTATATTGACAAACCCGCTGTGTAATTATAGATTCAAAGTGATAAGAAAACGTTTTCCTGAAGGGTGAGAATAAACTATGAAATTAACTATAAAAGACATTGCAAAAATGGCAGGAGTCTCTGTTGCAACGGTCTCACGTGTAATTAATAAGAGCAAGCCTGTGAATGATGATATAAGGGAAAAAGTCGAGAAGGTCATCCGTGAAACCCAATTCCGTCCCAATGCACTTGCAAGGGGGCTGATCAGCAAATCTACGAATTTAATAGGGGTCATCTTTCCGCAAATCAACTATACATCCGCCGAGCTCATCAACGGCATTGAAGATGTGGCTAACAGGAATGGCTACAATATTATCCTGAGCAACACCAGGCTCGATCCGGAAATGGAGCTGAAATCTCTTGAAATATTTAAAGAAAAGCAGGTGGATGGCATTATCCTGTCCGCCATCCATACGACCGAGCAGCATGTCGATTGGATAAAAGCCAATAAGATCCCCATTGTAGTAGTCGGGCAGAAAGTAACTGGGCAAAACATCACCTGGGTAGATGTTGACAACTATACACCGATAACAGAAATGGTCAGGTATCTGGTACGCTGCGGCCATGAAAAAATCGGAATGATTCATGGTCCGCTGCACGATCAGTCAGCAGGCTATTCACGCTATAAGGGTTTTATTGATGAAATGAAACGCCTAGGTCTTCCTGTCAATCAGGATTTCATTGCTGAAAGCAACTTTTCCTCTGGGGAGGGGTATGAGGCGATGGTGACTTTGCTTAGAAAGAGGGATCTTCCGACCGCCATTCTTTGCGCATCCGACACGATTGCCATCGGCGCCAAAAATTGCGCAGAGGACCAGGGATACAGGGTTCCTGACGATATTTCAATTGCAGGGTTTGACGATATTGAATTGGCAACGCTTGTACGCCCGCAGCTGACAACGGTCAGGGTCGACTTTGAAGCTATGGGGTCCAAAGCAATGGAGGCTCTGCTCCAAAACATTGGCCAGCCCGGAACTGCGCCTCAAGAGCATTATATTGATTACCGGCTGAGCCTGAGGGACAGTGTCAAGAAAATGATGCAGGCAGATAGGGAATTGTGATTTTTTGCTGAAATTAATACTTTTAGGAAATCGTTTTCAAAAGTACTTGTCAAAATATTAATAACTTAATATAATCATAATTGTAAGAGCTAGGAAAACCTTTTCACAAATTCATGCAGAAGAGCTTAATGGTCTAATCTGCTAAAACTATTCTCAAACAGAGGGGAAGTAAAAAAAATGTTCAATTTCTCTAAATCAGGAATGTTCAAAAAGACGGCCGCTGCCGGCATGGCAGCCGCATTAACCTTTTCTCTTGCAGCCTGCTCAGGCAATTCTTCTGAAGGAGATACAGGCTCAAAAGATGGGAAAGTAAACATTATTGTTACAAACGGCAAGGGTGAGATTGATGCCCAGTTTAAGCAGGCCGCAAAGGATTTTATGGCCGATCATAAGGACATCAATGTACAGGTTGAATCAGTGGCAGTCGGAGACGCATTGAACGTTTATGATAAGCTTTCCGCCTCTGGGAAAACGGTTACATTGGCAATGTTTTCTCCTTATGATGCCACTCATAAATATAAAGATGTAGGAATCGATTTGTCTGATGAAAAATGGAATGAAGAAACAAGCGATGCCATTAAAGATGAAGAAGGAAATGTAATCGGTTTCCCGTTCGCCCTGGAAGGTATGGGACTTGTTTACAACCAGACAGTAGTTGAAGAAGCAGCAGGCGAAGGCTTTGATCCATTCTCAATCAATACACGCGACAAGCTGGCAGATCTATTGGATAAAATCAAGGAATCTGGTGTGAAGCAGCCAGTGGCTTATCAGACTGAAGCATGGTCAGTTGCGAATCATTACAGCTCTCTGTTTCTTAATCAGACAGAAGATCCAACGGAAACTTTGAAAGAAGTGCAAGCCGGAAAATTCGATTATAACAAGAATGAAGCCTGGAACGGCTATTATGACACATTGGATATGCTGATTTCAGAGGATTACAATATGTTCGGTGCACGTCCGACTGGCCAATATTATGATGCTGCGCATGTAGCTGTCGGAAAAGGCGATTCTGCGATGCTTTTCAACGGAAACTGGGCTTTTGATTCTTTGAAAGCGCTTGAAGGTACAAACTTTGGATTCATGCCTGTCCCTGTCGACAACAATCCTGATAACCCGCTGAACAACAAGATTGCAGCCGGTCCTACTCAAGCATTTGTTGTGAACAAGAAGGCTTCTAAAGAAGAACAGGACGCTGCGAAAGAATTCTTGAACTGGCTGGTATACGATGAAGCAGGACAAGACTTTATCGTTAATAAATCTCAAATCATCTCAGCATTCAAAAACAATCCAAACAAAGTAACCAACCCGCTCGGCGTTGCCATCAGTGATGCACTTGCTGCCGGCAAGACAATGCCTTTCAGCACCAACTATATCAATACAGGGGATTGGACAACTATCCTTGGTCCTGAGGTTCAGAAATACATTGCGAATCAAAGCAAAAGAGAAGACCTTGCAAAAGCTTTTGAAACCTATTATAAGACCCACCAAGAGTAATCCAGACTCAAGTGAAAACAAAAAAGCAGGCGGAGAGAACTTATCCTGCCTGCTTTTTTTACCTAACAGACAGGATGTGGAAGTATGAAGAAAAATAAAAAAATAGGTGATATCGGCAATTCGCTTTTATTCCTGGGCCCTGTTTTCCTTTTTTTCTGTATCACCGTACTGGTCCCATTTGGATACGGCCTTTTCCTCACTTTTAATACGATGCAGACTCCGGCTGATCCGGTGGTGTTTGCAGGCATGGCGAATTATCTGGAAGCTGTAAAAGATACGGAATTTTGGAAATCGCTTTGGCTGACACTTAAATTTGTCGTGGCAACCGTGTTTTTTGTCAACTTGTTCGGCTTCGGTCTGGCGTACCTGGTTACGTCCGGCTTGAAGATCCAGAATTCATTAAGGACAGCTTATTTTACGCCTAACCTGATCGGCGGACTGGTACTTGGTTATATATGGCAATTCATCTTCGTTCAGTCACTCCCTGCATTAGGCACCAAACTTGGCATAGATTGGCTTGAACTCGGGTGGCTCGGGGATCCGACCATGGCTTTCTGGTCGCTCGTCATCGTAACCATCTGGCAGACAGCCGGCTATATGATGATCATCTTCATCGCCGGATTGATCAGTGTTCCAAGAGAGCTGATTGAAGCAGCCAAAATCGATGGAGCCGGCCCGTTCAGAAGGCTTTTGAATGTTACGCTGCCTTTAATGGTTCCCTCATTCGTAGTGACCGGGTTCCTTTCTTTAAAAAATGCATTCATGGTGTATGACTTGAATTTTGCTCTCACAAATGGCGGCCCTTTTGGCAGCACGAAAATGGTCTCCATGCATGTTGTCAATAAAGCCTTTATTGAATCAAACTATGGAACAGGACAGGCTGAGGCCATTATCCTGTTTGTGATTGTAGCCGCCGTAACAGGTTTTCAAGTTTATACCAGCAAGAAAATGGAGGTCGAAGCATAATGGCCAGGCAAAAAATTGTCACTACCACTTTTCTATACCTACTGGCAATCATTGCCCTAGTAAGTTTTATTTTCCCTTTTGTGCTGCTCATCATCAACTCATTCAAAACCAATGGGGAAATCCTGACCAGTCCCTTTGCCCTTCCGGAAAACTGGAATTTCGCCCATTTTGCTGATGTAATCAACATGATGAACTTTGGTGTCACCTTCAGGAACTCGTTCATCGTTACCACCCTGAGCACACTGTTCATTGTCTTTTTCTCTGCCATGGCGGCGTACCATCTTGTGAGAAGGCCGTCCAAATTCAATAAATTCTTTTTCACCGTGCTGGTTGCATCAATGGTCATCCCGTTCCAGTCGCTCATGATCCCGCTGATTTATATCTATGGGGCGAAACTGCAGCTGATTGACGCGATTCCTATTCCGCTATTGATCATTTTCTACCTTGGGTTCGGCAGTGCGCTTTCCGTATTCATGTTCCATGGCTTTATCAAGTCGATCCCGATAGAAGTTGAAGAAGCAGCAAGAATTGATGGCTGTAATTCCCTGCAGATCTTCTTCCTGATTGTCCTTCCGATGCTGAAGCCTATCGCAGTTACGATTTCAATATTGAACGTGCTGTGGATCTGGAACGATTACCTGCTGCCATCACTGGTGCTTAACAATGAATCAGTCTATACAATGCCGGTCCAGATGAAAGTATTCAACGGCACATATATGAATAACTGGGAACTGCTGATCCCGGCGATTCTATTGACCGTCATCCCGATCCTGATCATGTACATGATCGGCCAGCGTGCGATTATTAATGGCGTGATGCAGGGGTCTATTAAATAGGCTGGAGTCCGGCTAAATGATATTAGGTTGTATTTTGGTAAAAAATGTAAAGCGGGGCGAATATCCTGGATTCTGGGGTGAATTCCCGTAATTTTAGGGAGAAAAAATAGAAAAACTGGCCGAATTATTGAAAAAGTAGGCTGAATCAGTGTTAAGCGGCGGCAATACCAGATAGTTTTAAAAAAAACGCCATTAACACTGATTTCACACATCAACCAGGCTAAATTCTGCAAGAAAAATGAAGGCACAACGAAAGGATTTTGACAGAGATGAAAAAAGCATGGTGGAAAGAAGCAGTAGCCTATCAAATTTACCCGCGGAGCTTTATGGACAGTAATGGAGACGGCATCGGGGACTTAAGAGGAATTGTTACGAAGCTTGATTACCTTAAAGATCTGGGAATTGATGTGATCTGGATCTGCCCGATGTATAAGTCGCCTAATGATGATAATGGCTACGATATTTCTGATTACCAGGATATTATGGATGAATTCGGCACAATGGAAGATTTTAATCTTCTGCTTGAAGAAGTCCATAAGCGCGGAATGAAATTGATCCTGGACCTGGTGATTAATCATACGAGTGATGAGCATCCATGGTTTTTAGAGTCCCGCTCTTCAAAAGATCATCCGAAAAGGGACTGGTATATCTGGCGTGACGGAAAAGATGGCAAGGAGCCGAATAACTGGGAATCCATTTTCAGCGGGCCTGCGTGGAAATATGATGAAGAAACAAAGCAATACTTCATGCATATATTCTCTGCACGCCAGCCGGATTTGAACTGGGAGAATCCTGAGGTCAGGGAAGCTCTCTATGAAATGGTCAACTGGTGGCTTGAAAAAGGAATTGATGGATTCAGGATCGATGCGATTTCGCATATCAAAAAAGAGCCCGGTTTCCCGGATATGCCAAACCCGGACAATCTGGATGTGGTCCCATCTTTTCCGAAAATGATGAATTTCCCTGGGATTGATGATTTCCTTACAGAATTTGCGGACAGGACGATCCGCAACTATGACGTCATGACTGTCGGAGAAGCCAACGGAGTCGGCATTCCTGATGCTGACAGATGGGTCGGCGAGGAAAATGGCTATTTTAATATGATTTTCCAATTTGAATTCCTGGACCTGTGGGACAAGGACACAGAAGATGCTGTGGACGTCAAAGCGCTGAAAAAAGCATTGACCAAATGGCAGGAAGGCCTTGAAGGACGAGGCTGGAATGCCCTGTTCATCGAAAACCATGACCAGCCGCGCCGTGTTTCATCCTGGGGCAATGACCAGCAGTACTGGAAAGAGAGCGCAAAAATGCTTGGGGCGCTTTACTTCCTGATGAAGGGCACACCTTTCATTTATCAGGGCCAGGAAATTGGGATGACCAATGTGAAATTCCCTGAAATTGAAGATTATAACGATGTTGGAATGGTGAACTATTACAAAGTGGAAGCCGCAAAGGGCGTGCCGCACGATGACATAATGGAGGTCGTCTGGAAACAGGGCCGCGACAATTCACGGACTCCGATGCAGTGGGATGCCTCGCATATGGCCGGCTTCACGGAAGGAAACAAAACGTGGCTGGGCCTGAACCCGAACTATCGTACCATCAATGTTGAAAGCCAGCTGAAGGATGAAAATTCGATTCTTCATTTTTATAAAAAACTAATCGCCATCCGCAAAGAGAACCCTGTCTTTGTATATGGAAAGTACGAGCTTATCCTTCCTGACCATGGGAAACTTTTTGTCTATACCAGGACAATGGGAAGCGACAAGGCCCTTGTAATCTGCAATTTCCATGACAAACCTGAAAAAATAGAGCTGCCGTCGGCAATCGGCGGTGCTTCAAGTGAACTGGTTTTAAATAACTATGATGTTCCTGAAAAGAAGCTGGAAAAGGAATTCACTTTAAGCCCTTATGAAACAAGGGTGTATCTCTTAAAGTAAGAATGGGGCACCTGCCCCTTTCTTTTTGCACTCAATATTTGTAAAAGTTTTTCTCCTGCAGAAGGTAGAGTCATAGAGGCGGCCTGACGGTATAAAACGGTACAGACTGCCTGACAGCACTGGACATGTCTGCCGGAAAAAGGAGCAGAAAGATATTCCCTTAATATCAGTTGCGGCAAGTACAGCGATGGAGGATTACGATGCTTAAATTAGATGAGAAAATTGAATTCCAGCCGAGAGGCAATGATATTTTAACGATAGGCGAAATCCTGATCGACATGATTTCGGAAGAATACAGTCCTGCAGATGAGCCGGCAGTTTATCATAACTATTTTGGCGGATCACCGGCCAATATTGCCATGAATGTAAAGAGGCTGGGAATCCGTTCCCTGGTCGCGTCTGCAGTAGGGGAAGACAGGCTGGGAACCTTTCTTATCAGCCATCTCCGCAAAACAGGGATTGACCCGGGACTGGTTCAGCGGGTAGATTCGTCCACCAGTATGGTTGTGGTCGCAAAAAGCAAAGGAACGCCCGATCCCATCTTTTACCGCGGGGCAGACTATCAGCTCCAATATACGGAAGAGCTTGAAAAGGCATTGCTGGATTCAAAAATCGTCCACTTTTCCTGCTGGCCCCTTTCGATGGCACCGGCCCGCCATACTATTGAAAAAGTGATTGAACAGGCGCGCAGCCAAAATATCCTGGTCTGCCTGGATCCGAATTACCATCAGATGGTATGGAAAAAAGGGGCCGAAGGGATTGAGTACGTTAAATCAATCATTGGGATGGTCGATATTATAAAGCCATCTGAGGACGATGCGGAGCGGCTGTTCGGGAAGGACACCCATGAAAATCAGATCCGCAAATTCCTTGATCTTGGCGCAAAGCTTGTCATCCTGACGATCGGCAAGGATGGAGCAATCGTATCCAATGGAGAAGAAACCTTTCGAATCAAGCCGCTTGCGACTGATGTAATCGACACAACCGGTGCAGGGGATGCATTCTGGTCAGGCTTTTATACGGCACTGGTAAAAGGCTTTTCCGTAAAGGAAGCCCTGGAGCTGGGTTCGGCAGCTAGCGCCTATAAATTAAAATTCACAGGTGCGGTCTGCAGCATGCCCCCGCTGGAACAACTAAAAGAAATGTACGGACTGTAGGAGGTTTTAGAAATGGCAGTTAAAAATCAAGTACAGCTTATCACATATCCGGACTCCCTCGGCGGAGATCTGAAAATGCTCAACAAAGTAATGACAGAACATTTTGCTGATATTTTCAAAGGCGGCGTGCATATCCTCCCACCTTTTCCATCCTCAGGCGACAGGGGATTTGCCCCGCTTACCTATCTTGAAATCGACCCGGAATTCGGGGGATGGGAAGATATCCGGAAGATCGGCGAAAACTTTGATATCCTTGTCGACCTGATGGTCAACCATATCTCGCAGAAATCCGAGTACTTCCAGGACTTTTTGGCAAAAGGCCGCCAGTCCCAGTATGCAGATCTGTTCATCACCCTTGACAAGCTTTGGGAAGACGGACAGCCTGTACAGGAGGATGTTGATAAGATGTTCCTGCGGAGGCCGCTCCCATATTCAACCTTCACAATAGAGGAAACAGGCGAACAGGAGACAGTATGGACCACTTTTGGCAAAACAGACCCCTCTGAACAGATTGACCTTGATATCAAATCAGAGCAGGTCAGGCAGCTATTAACCGACTTCTTCACTAATTTCAAAGAGCAGAACGTCAAAATTGTCCGCCTTGATGCTGTCGGCTATGTCGTGAAAAAGCTTGGCACCAGCTGCTTCTTTGTTGAACCGGAAATTTATGAGTTCCTTGACTGGATCATGGAGCTGGCGAATTCTCTGGGCATCGAGCTTCTGCCGGAGGTTCATTCCCATTATTCCATTCAGTATAAGCTAGCCGAACACGGCTTCTGGATCTATGACTTTATCCTGCCATACCGTGTACTCGAGACGCTGATCAACAAATCAAGCAAGAACCTGGCTGATTACCTGAAGAACCGCCCGCACAAGCAGTTCACGATGCTCGACTGCCATGACGGCATACCAGTCAAGCCTGACCTAGACGGCCTGATCGATACAAAGGAAGCGAAAGACATTGTGGATGTCTGCCTTGAAAGGGGATCCAATCTGAGCCTGATTCTTTCTGACGAACATAAGGCAGAGGACGGGTTTGATGTCCACCAGATCCGCTGCTCCTACTATTCCGTCCTGAACAGCGATGATGATGCCTATCTTGCTGCCAGAGCCATCCAGTTCTTCACGCCGGGCGTCCCGCAGGTCTATTATGTCGGGCTTCTTGCCGGTGAAAATGATGTGAAAAATGTAGCACGCACCGGTGAAGGGCGCGAAATCAACCGCCATAACTTCAGCCTGGATGAAATTGAAGAATCCCTGGAAAAGCCAGTTGTCCAGAGACTCCTGAAGCTCATCCGCTTCCGCAATGATTATGAAGCATTCAGCGGCGAATTCCAGGTCCTCGACTCACCAGACAGCGAACTCCGCCTCTCCTGGCGAAACGGCAGCAAAAGCTGCACATTGTTCATTGATCTGGCAACGAATAAGAGTACCATCGAGTATGCTGGTGACAATGGGGAAATGGATATGTATATTGTTTGAATTTAATATGGGTGGCAAGGCGTCATCCCCAAAGATAAAAGGCAGAGCTGCGGCTCTGCCTTTTATCTTTGGGGCGCATTAAATGCCCAGAAGCGTACCGTGGAAAAATCGATGATATTGTCATTTATTCTCAATGCTTTTGAGTAGACGGATAATAAACTGTTTGTTAATATAATCTATATTGTTCTCTCTAGAGAACAAAAAATTTATATATTTTGTTCTTTTAAAAGAAATTTTCATACTTTGAAAAGAATGAAGGTGCATTCATGAAGAGTATTTTGCTGTTTTTCCTGATTCTGGTTCTTTCAGGGAGTGAATTGGCGGTTAATCTTCCTCCTGCTGCCATGATGTCTGAGAGGTTAATCAGTAAAGAGGCAATGGCGCTTCCTTCAACGGCTGTAACCGAACAGGATGGCTGGCATCTTGTCTGGAATGATGAATTTCATAGCGAAAAGTCATTGATTAAATGGAATCCCCAAAACTGGCCGTCCAAGAAGAATGGGGAATGGCAATACTATCTTCCGGAAAATATTGATGTCCAGGATGGCTCATTGGTCATTTCAAGCCGGAAAGAATCTTTTAAAGGAAGATCTTATACCTCTGGTGCTGTTACGACAGAGGATAAGTTTGAATTTACTTATGGAAAAATCGAAATAAGAGCGAAGCTGCCAAAGGGACAGGGAGTTTTTCCTGCCTTGTGGCTAGTTAATTCCGAAGAGTATTGGCTGCCGGAAATCAACATTGTTGAGAGTATCGGCCAAGACCCGAACGAACTGTATTTTGTTGTCCATTGGAGGGATGAGAAAGGAGAGCAGAAGAGAGATTACAAGAAGCTGACCGGTGCAACTGACTTTGCCGAAGACTTTCATCTGTACGGACTGATATGGGAACCGGGAAGGATTGTATGGACGCTTGATGGGAAACGCATTTTTGAAACAAAGAAATATACTCCGGATATTCCTCTCTTTTTGTACTTGAATACAGCCATTGGAGGCACTTGGCCGGGACCGCCTGATCCTCGGGACAGCTTTCCGAAAGAATTGTTGATTGACTATGTACGTGTATACCAGGAGGGAGGGGAAGGCCAGTGACCATATTGCTTTATAGTTCTTTCACCATTTTTCTTGCCTTTGTCATCATGCAGTCTTACTATATTTTGCAGCCGCTATTCAAAGAAGAAAAGAAGCAGCGCGGCCTGATTGAAAAAATGCACAGTTTCTCCGTCATTGTACCTGCCTTTAATGAAGAAAAAGTGCTGGAATCGTGCATTATAGGCTATTGCGGGCTTAGGGAGCAGGAATCATAACTGATCATCGTCAATGACGGATCTACTGACCATTCAATCACCATGCTAACAGAACTGTTGTGCCTGACGCCGAGCAGCAGGTCTTTTAAAAAGAGGCTTGAGCATAAAGAGATTACGGCAGTCTATGAATCTAAGAGATTTCCGAATATCTTTGTCATCGATAAGCGGAATGGCGGGAAGTCGGATGCTTTAAATGCGGGAATCAACTTCAGCCGGAATGACATTATCGTCACTCTTGATGCAGACAGCATCCTGGAGAGGAACAGTCTTATGGAAATGAATGCTGAATTCCAAAAAAAGAATGTGATTGCCTGCGGCGGGAATGTGCTGATCGCCCAGGCGTTCAGCGGGCATGTCAACCATCTTAAGCCGACTTTTAAGATGAAGGGAGTCATCAAGTTTCAGTTCCTTCAGTATCTTACGGCCTTTTATCTTCATAAGCGTGCCCAGGCTTCCCTGGGGGCAATGACCGTTATTGCCGGGGCCTTTGGGGCCTTCAGGCGCGGTTTATTGTTCGAAGTCGGCGGTTTCCGGGAAACAATCGGGGAGGATATGGATATTACCCTTAAGATCCAGAAGCTGATCAAGGAAAAAGGCTGCGGGCTGAAGATTTCCTATGTCCCATCTGCTGTCTGTTATACCGAATGCCCGGAGACACTGGGGAATATGTTCAAGCAAAGGGTCCGCTGGCAAAAAGGCTTTATTGACTGCCTGATCCAATACCGGAATTGCTTTTTCCGGAAGCTGCCTTTCAGGTTCTCCATCGTGTTTATCTTTGACCAGTTTATGATTGGCACGCTGAATGCTTTTCCGATGCTGGCCATTCCGGCCATAGTGCTTCTGAATCAAGGCCAGCTCCTGCTTGTTCTCCTGCTCGGATCGGGAGCAGTATTCCTCTATATCTATCAATTTTTTACTACCATCTTTATCAGCCACCTTCATGGCGTGGCTTTCCGAAAGAGGGACATACTCAGGATTATTATCTTTCTGCCGGCAGATATATTTTTCTATAGAATCATGAATCTGCTGTTTGTCGCTTATGGAACATTGTCTTTCTTCTATAAATCGAAGAGCTGGAATAAGCTCGAAAGGTCTGGAAAGCTGGCATGGAAAGGGGCGGAGAAGACGTGAAAGTACAGGCTGCAAAGGCAGCGGTCGCCTTTGGCTTCCTGATATTCCTGAGCATGATGGTATCAGGATTTAATTTCGTAGTCGATGAGTATGATATCCTTGCAGTCGAGCATAAAGGATTATTTCCCGCAGACGAGCGTTTCCGCCTCCATGCATGCCGCAGGGAGGCCTCAAGGGATTTTTCAAATGAGAAGGATACAGCGGCAAAAGTGCCTGTTCTATTGTATCACCATATTATCAGCAAGAAAGACCTGGCTGACAGCCATTATATAAAAGGCAAGCTGAACCCTATGATCGTTCTGAAGGAAGACTTTGAAGAACAAATGGCCTATTTAAAAAAGGAAGGCTATACAACTCTAACGCTTTCAGAGCTCTATGACTTTCTGGCAAGGAAAAAGGAAGTCCCTGCCAAAAGTGTGGTCATTACTTTTGATGACGGCTACAAGGATAACTATGTGGAGGCATACCCCATTCTGAAAAAATATGATTATACAGCTGTCAGCTTTCTCATCACCGGACATATCACCAGCAAGCTCCATCCTTATGAGCCGGGGGAAATCCAGTATCTCAGCCTGCGCGAACTTGAAAAAGGGTGTGGGATTTTCGATTACCAGAGCCACACCTACAGCCTCCATAAAAGAGAGAAAAACCGCTTTAACCAGGAAGCCTCCTACCTTTTGACAAAAGAGAAAAAAGTGATAGAAAAAGATATGCTGACAAGTATCGTTCAGCTGGACGGCAATAAGCAGGCTTTTGCCTACCCTTATGGGGAATATTCTCCGGCAACCGTAAACTCCATCGTCAAGCTTGGTTTCCGCATGGCATTTACGGTTGAGAAAAAGGCAGCAGAGAGGGGCAATCACATTTATGAAATACCGAGGCTTCCAGTGGTGGCGGAGACGAGTATGGAGGAGTTCAAGAAATATGTGAAACCGTAGAACAATTTTGAGACTGTGGAGGCTGCTGAAAAGTGCCTCCTCTTTTAGTGCTTTTAACCGTATAGTAGGGTTTGGGAACTGGAATTATAGTGTTGACACCACTTATCTGAACATTTAGAATAATATGTAACCGGTTACATGAGTGGCCGGCATATTTTGAAGGAGTTGTGTAACCGGTTACATGTTTTACTCATAGAAACAGGTAAGTTCACATATTTGATAAATAGAGGTGATTAAAAATGAAGGAAGTCAGAATCCTTTCTCCATGCGGGATGCTGGGCTATGGTTTTCCGGAGGGATCTTTCAGGCGGGGGATGGAGGCAGAGCCGCATGCGATCGTGGTGGATGCCGGTTCGACGGATGCGGGTCCCCATAAGCTTGGCGCTGGGGTTTCTATTGTGAGCAGGCGTGCGCTGAAAAAAGACCTGGAAATGATGATATCTCACGGGGTGCCAGCCAAGGTTCCGATTATCATTGGCTCCGCCGGAGGCGCGGGCGCCAAGGTACATGTAGAGTCGACCGTAGATGTCATCCGGGAAATCCTTGGTGAAAAAGGCTTGTCTGTGAAGCTTGCCATCATTTGGGCAGATATTGCAAAGGAGCAGGTTAAAGAAGCGTTCCAGAATGGAAAAGTCATGCAGATGAGTCCCAATGTCCCGGATCTGACAGAGAAGAGAATTCTGGAAACAAACGGAATTGTCGCGCAGATGGGGCACGGGCCCATTTTGGAAGCTTTAGAGGGCGGAGCAGAGATTATTATATGCGGACGCGCTTATGATCCTTCTCCATTTGCTGCGGTGGGCATTTTTCATGGCAAGGATGCGGGGCTTTCCTATCATTTAGGGAAAATTCTCGAATGCGGCGCGCTATGTGCGGAACCCGGCACAACCAAGGACAGCATTCTCGGCACCATCAAGGATGATTGCTTTACCGTCAGGTCACTGAATCCATCCCGCATCTGCACGAAGATTTCCGTAGCGGCCCATACGTTTTATGAAAAAGAGCATCCTTTTCTGCTCCATGGCCCGGGTTTTTTGCTTGATTTGAGCGATTGCCGCTTTACGGAACTGGGTGAAGGGGAGGTGGAGGTTTCCGGCAGCCGCTATATCCCGGCCGAACAGCATAGCATCAAGCTGGAGGGAGCAAGGAAAACAAGCTACCGGACGGTCGTCTTTGCCGGCATTCGTGATCCGATCCTGCTTAAGAATATCCAGGACATCGAGCTCCAGGTAGAAAAGCAGGTATATGCCTATTATCCGGAGATTTCCCGAGAATCCTATCGGATCCGCTTTTATAACTACGGAATGAATGCTGTGCTCGGCAGACGGGAGACAGAGGCATTCAGCGGACATGAAATCGGCGTGCTCCTTGAGGTAACCGCCGAAACACAGGAGCTTGCAAGCAGCATCTGTGCGACAGGGCGTTCAACCTTTCTCCACTATGGACATGAAGGGCGCAAATCGACTGCAGGCAATCTTGCCTTCCCGTTTGCCCCAAGTGATGTAGAATGCGGACCTGTTTATGAATTTTCCGTCTATCATTTAATGGAGATATCCGAAAGCCCTTTCAAGATTGAATACAGGCAGGAGGGTGCCTGATGGAAAGCTTATATGCATTGGCAAAGGTCCTCCGCAGCAAAAATTCCGGACCATTTGAACTGACATTGGATGTCCTTTTTGACTCGCGGGAGATTTATGAAAGAGTAAAAAAGTCAGGCAAGCTGACTCCGGAGACAGTATGCCGGCTTTACGGCATTGAGGAGAATCAGCTGAGGCATCTTGTCTTTTTCGACCAGGCCCTCGGAATCAAAATCACCATATTAAGAGAGATTTCTTCAGGATCAGCAGGCGACAGGGATGTGTATGGGGCGCAGCAGCATGCCCCGCTGATGAACTTACTAATAGATTAGGATGTTGAAATATGAAAAAAATTGCAGTGGTAGGCAGCTTGAATATGGACTATTTTGCAGAAACAGACCAGTTTCCGGCTGCAGGGGAAACAGTGATGGGCCGCGATTTCTTTATGTCACTCGGAGGGAAGGGCGCCAACCAGGCGATAGCGGCCGCACGCCTTGGGGGCAGGGTCTCAATGTTCGGCTCCATCGGAAATGACGAAAACAGCCGACTGGTCAGGGAAAAAATGCTCTCTGAAAATGTAGACATTACAGGACTGCAGCAGGCAGATATCCATACAGGCGTGGCTTTCATTGAAATCAGCCATTCTGATAACCGCATCATCGTGATTCCTGGTGCCAATCAGCATACGGATATTCACTATATTGAGAGAGTGGCAGATTCTCTGCTGGGCCACGATATCATTGTCTTTCAGCTGGAAACACCGCTGTCTATGATTGAACATATTGTGCCCAGGCTGCACGAAAAAGGGAAGGTGATTATCTTAAACCCTGCACCCGCTCAAAAATTGAGTCCTGAGCTGGTCGGGCAATTAACCTACCTGACTCCTAATGAGCATGAATACAAAATGGTGCTCAGCACAGATGAAACAAAAGAGGAAGCTCTGGCCCGGTATCCGGAAAAACTGGTTATTACTTGCGGTACAGAGGGCGTTAAATTCCATGACGGGCAAGGCATTGTCCATATTCCGGCGCTGAAGGTAAAGGCGGAGGATACAACCGGGGCTGGGGATACTTTCTGCGGGGCGATGGCTGTCGGACTGTCCGAGGGCTGGTCATTGGAGGAGAGCATCCGGTTTGGGAGTGCAGCAGCGGGACTTTCCGTCAGAAAAAAAGGCGCCCAGACCGGGATGCCGGCAAGGGCTGAGCTGGATGCCTATTTGAAGGGAGTGAAGCCGGATGGTGCAGGGAGTTTTTAAAAAGCTGAAGGCGGACTGGGTGCTGTACGCAATGCTGCTTCCTGCACTGGTCTACTTCGGCATCTTCCATGTGATTCCCCTTATAGGCATGAAGCTGGCCTTTCAGGATTACAGGATCATTGGTGATAACGTCTGGGTGGGGCTGAAGCATTTTAAAGTGCTGTTCAGCTCGCCGGCTTTTTTCGATGTGCTGAGGAATACGGTCATCATTTCTACCATGAAGATGGTGTTCTTTTTTCCGGTTCCGATCATTTTATCTCTAATGATCAACGAAGTCCGGAATGGCCCATTCAGGAAATATGTCCAGTCTGTCGTTTATCTTCCGCATTTCCTATCCTGGGTTGTCATTGCAGGGGTATGGATCGCTTTCCTGAGCCCTGTTGATGGAGGAGTCAATACGCTCCGGAATTTCTTTCAGCTCCCATCGCTCGATTTTATGACAAGCAAGGATCATATCCGCTGGGTGCTGGTTTTCTCGGAGATGTGGAGAAGTGCCGGCTGGGATTCTATCATCTATCTTGCGGCCATCATGAAAATCAGTCCGTCGCTATACGAAGCGGCTAGGATTGACGGCGCATCCCGGCTGCAGCAGATGAGGTTCATTACGATCCCTGAGCTTTACGGGACCATCATAACCGTATTTATCCTGAACCTCGGGTTTTTCATGAACGCAGGCTTTGACCAGGTGTTTAACCTGATCAACGATTCGGTCATTTCGGTTATCGACATCCTGGATACATATGTATACCGTATCGGGATATTGAATGGCCAGTATGCCTATGCCACGGCAGCAAGTCTGTTCAAAGGCGTCATCGGTGTCGTGCTGATCCTGAGCACGCATTTTATCGCGAAAAGAATCAGCGGAAAAGGAGTCTGGTAGGAGGTGGAGGACAATGAGAAAAATTAGCCTATCCATGGGTATTATTTATACGGTTTTGATTATTATTTCGCTTCTGGTCCTTGTGCCGATCCTGAATCTGCTGGCAATGTCACTATCAGATCCGCTTAAGGTGCATGAATTGAAAGGCCTTGATATCTTGCCGAAAGGCTTCTCGCTCATCAATTACCAGGTGCTGTTCTCCAACCCGCTGATTGTAAAGAGCATTTTTAACAGTCTGCTGATCACCATCTGCGGAACAGCACTGAATCTATTTTTGACAGCCATGGCTGCTTATGTTCTGGCAAGGACAAATTTTGCCGGAAAAAAGCTGGTCATTCTATTTCTGATCGTTGTTATGGTATTTGAGCCGGGGCTGATTCCTGAGTACCTGCTGGTAAAGGATCTTGGCCTCCTGGACAGCTATTTATCGCTCATTCTGTACAAAGCCATCAACGTATTTTATCTGTTCATCATGATGCGGTTCTTTGAGGATGTGCCTGACAGCATCCTGGAAGCTGCCAGGATTGATGGGGCAGGACATTTTAAAATCTTTACGAAAATCATGCTGCCGCTGTCAAAGCCGGCACTTGCTACAATGGGGCTCTTTTACGGTGTATATCACTGGAATGAATATTTCCGGGCGACAATTTACCTGACGACCCCTGACAAATGGCCGCTTCAGGTGGTTCTGAGGCAGTTTGTCGTCGAGAGGGATAACACCTCCCTGCTGGGGGCGCAGAATGTCCTTTCCTATGAACAGATCGCTGCCCTGGATTTTGGGTCGCTTCAGGCAGGCACCATTATCATCTCAATCGTTCCCCTGCTGATCTTCTATCCTTTGATACTGAAATACTACGCGAAAGGAGCGCTTGAAGGGGGTGTTAAGGACTGATCATCCTTTTCCTGCAGCATGCATTCCTATTACATTCCGTTAAATGAAAGAGGGGGAAACACAATGAAAAAGTATTTGCTGTTATTCATGTCGCTCATGCTGATCCTGGTCGCGGCCTGCTCAAAGGAATCAGATACGGGTGAAGAAGAATCAAAAGATGGTTCAACAACACTGAGGGTCGTCTATAAAGATGAGGGTCCATCCAATCCGGTTGCACAGAAGTATTTTGAAACACTCTCCAAAGCCTTGAAAGAGGATAAGGATATGGATGTAAAGTTTGAACTGGTAGAGATGCCGCAGGGGAACTATGCAGAAAAGCTGAATCTGCTTTTAATGAGCGGTGACATTCCTGATCTGATTTATTTCCAGGGCGGAGACCAGCAGATTGCCGATCAGGATCTCCTGGAGAATCTGGGCCCTTATATTGAGAAATCTGAAAATGTGAAGAACATTCTGGAGCCGCATAACGAGAAAAGGCTGGCTAATTATCCTTATCTTCTTTGGATCAAGCCTTTGGACAGCAAAACTCCGGTCATCCGCAAAGACTGGTTTGATAAAACAGCCGGTTCAAAAGAGCTGATGGAAGATCCGACAATTGATAACTATTATAACTTCTTTAAGGAGCTTGTCGAAAACCCTCCTGGAGGCAGCAAGCCGGTGAATGCCATCACTGCAGCAGGAGATATAACAGAGCTTGACTATATCTTTGAAATGGCTTTCGGCTTGAATCAGACATGGCTGAAGGAAGGCAATGGTTATATTTATTCAAAAGTATCTGACAAGGAAAAAGAGAAGCTGGAATTCTACAATAAGCTTTATGAAGAAGGTCTCCTTGATCAGCAGTATCTGACAAAGCAATGGGATACGAAGGAAAAAGCTTTCTATGATGGAGAAACAGCCGTAATCGTAGGAACCAATGGAAAGGTCATTGATATTTATGATGGAAAGATGAAGCAGGTCAACGGCGATGAAGCGAGCCTTGTCGTTCTTCCGCCGGCGAAAGGCGAGGACCAGGGCTTTACAGCAACCGATATCACCAAAGAATCGCGCGGATTGGCGATTTCATCACAATCCAAGCATAAGGATGCTGCGTTTGAGGTGCTCGATTATCTTGCGAGTGATAAAGGACAGCTTCTGGACAGGATTGGATTTGAAGGAGAGCATTATAATGTTACGGACAGCGGCATCGAGCTGACTGACAAGTATTACAGCGAGTGGTATGCAAGATTCTGGGAACCTGCTGAATTCAATACTGAAAAGCCATTGAAAACGCCGCTGCTGAGTGAGCCTGCACAGAAATCAAGAGACCTTGCCAATGAGTTCTATAAGGAAGACAACAGCTTCATCCTTCCGGAGCAGTATATTTCCAACTGGGATGCGATGGAGAATCTTTATAAGGAATATGCCACAGATATTATTACCGGCAAGCGCCCTGTCACCGATTTCGATCAGTTTGTAGACGAGTGGAACCAGGCGGGCGGAAAAGAAATCACCAACTATGCGAATGAAAATATCAAATAAGGAGATTTTCATGATATCTTTTCAAAAAAGAGTAAGAGGCGCAATTTTTGGGGCTGCCCTAGGTGATGCCCTGGGAGCGCCGGTTGAGAAGCTAAGCTATGAGCAAATCAAGGAAAAGTACGGGCGCGTCGAATCGCTCCGGACAGAATGGTACAAAGCAAACTCTCCCGAGATTAATCTCGGGAGAAAGCGCGGCAATGGGATCGTGACCGATGACACCCTCATGATGCGTGCTCTGATCTATGTCTATTTGAAGGAAAAAAGGCATCTTGATGCATATGATATGGGGAAGGAATTCATAAAGGAAATTGCCTTCCGGAAAACGTATATCCCCGAATTCGGCAAAGAAGGGCTCATCATTGACAGGCTTTTCTACCCGGAGAAGCATATTTTTCTCCGCCATGTCCTTGCCAATTGCGAGCCGCGTGAAGGCGGCCATGGGAATATGGTCAACTGCGGTGCGGCCATGTACTGCACTCCGATAGGGATCGTAAATGCAGGCAATCCGAAGGCTGCCTACGATGAAGCGATCCTGTTTGCCATTGGCCATCAGGTCAGCTATGGACTCGAAGCAGCCGGGGTGTTTGCCGCCTGTGTGGCGAAGGCGTTCGAGCCTGGGGCTGGAGCGGCTGATATTGTTGAGACGGCGCTGCTGTATGCAAAGGACGGCACCCAAAAAGCAATCCGTGAACTGACTGATGCGGCTTTTGAGCTTCGGTCAAAAGAAGCGGATATGGACGAAGTGATCCGGACGCTGCAGGAGAAAATGGCCCCATATTCGCCGATGGGTGATGATGTCCACCGGAAAATGGAGAAAGCTGGGCTAGCATCCAATCATTATACGCCAAGCCGGCTTTTCTCAATAGAAGAGCTGCCAATGGCTCTGGCCTTTATGGTCCTGAATGACGGAAGTTTCTATCCGTCTGTGTATGACGGCATCAATTCCGGGCGTGATACCGATTCAATAGGGGTCATGGCTGGTGCGATCCTGGGTGCGATTCATGGAGAAGAGGTTTTGGCTGAGCAGGATATTGAGCTGCTGGAAGAGACGAATAAGATGGACCTCATGGGGCTTGCTGATGAATTTGCCATTCTGGCTCAGGAGCTGATCCGGGAGGATATTCTGCTGAACGAAAAGAGACAGAAATTGCTTCAGCAATAGAAACGGGAGTGAGGAATTGATTTCTGACAACTATCTGCATAAGGTCTATGCCGGTTTCCTGGGAATGAATGCCGGCATCAGGCTGGGTGTCCCGGTGGAGCCGACAGAATGGACAGCAGAAAGAATCCAGGCTGTTTATGGAGAAATCAAGGGGTATGTAAAGGACTACAAAACATTCTCGGCGGACGATGATGCAAATGGGCCTGTGTTCTTTATCCGGGCGCTTTATGATGATGCTGCCGGCAGGGAGATGGAGCCGCAGGATGTTGGGAAAGCATGGCTGAACTATTGCCGCGAAAATGTCGGGATGATCTGGTGGGGCGGAGAGGATATCAGCTCAGAGCATCGGGCATACATGAATCTTAAGAACGGCATACCCGCCCCAAGGTCAGGGTCTGCTGAAGAAAATGGAATCATTTTGGCGGAACAAATTGGCGGCCAGATATTTGTGGACAGCTGGGGGCTTATTTTTCCCGGCAATATAGAAAGGGCTGCCCATTATGCCGAAATGGCGGCAAGTGTTTCCCATGATAAAAATGGATTGTATGGTGCCCGCTTTATGGCTGCGTGCATTGCAAAGGCATTTGAAACCGCAGCGGTAGATGAAGTGATTCAGGCGGGGCTCAGTGTCATTCCTGGTGATTCCCTGTACAGCAAGGTCGTTCAGGCGGTTATGAATTGCCATCATGAGAATACGGATGATTTCCGAGCCTGCCTCCGCTACCTGCATGAGGACTGGGGATATGATAAATATACAGGAATCTGCCATATCATCCCGAATGCCGGAGTATGTGCACTTGCCCTTTTATATGGAGAAGGAGATTTCTCGAGGACCATTGAGATTGCAGCGATGTGCGGCTGGGATACCGACTGCAATGCCGGAAATGTCGGTACGATCGTTGGTGTAATGAACGGACTGGAGGGTATACCTGCCCATTATCGGAAGCCGATAAATGACTATATCGTCGCTTCCAGTGTATCCGGCTATCTTAATATCGTTGATATTCCGACCTTTTCAAAGGAATTGGCCCTCCTCGGATACAAACTAGCCGGCGAGGCGCCTCCTGAAGAACTTGAGGTCAGGAAGGGAGAGGTATACTTTGATTTTGCTCTTCCGGGCTCCACCCATGGATTCCGCACCAGCAATTCCTTCAAGATTCCGGCCCTCCGCCATCACTCTGGAATAGGCGGCGGCTCACTTGAAGTCATTTTTGACCGGATGGTTGATGGAGACTTTGGAAAGGTTTTTTATAAGCCGTATTACCGGCGGACCGATTTCAATGATGAAAAATATAAGCCTGTCTTTTCCCCGCAGGCATACAGCGGGCAAACAGTGACTGCAGAGCTGTATCTTGATAAATGGCAGGGTTCGGGCATTTATATTACTCCATATGTGAGAGATACCTCAACACAGAAAGATATTCTGATGGATAAGGTGCTTTTGAAGGAGGGGGCATGGGAAAAGCTCGAATTTATTATTCCCGAAACAAAGGGCTGTATGATTGATGAAATCGGCTATAAAATTGAAAGCCCTTCCATATTGACTGCCCGCGCTTTTGGTGCCCTTTATATCAGTTCATTTCATATCCATGGCACCGCCGACTATGAAATCGATTTTTCCAGACTGGAAATGGAGTTTCTCAGCCTTATGCCATTTTCCCACAGCGGTGGAGAGTGGACGATTGAGGGAAATTCCATCAGATGCATAAGCGAAGGTGACAGTGCTTCATTTACAGGAAATTACTACAGTCGGAATTTTGTGCTGACTGCAGAAGTTGAACCGGTGAGAGGTGACAGCCATCTTCTGCTGTTCCGTGCCCCCGGTATAAAACGAGGTTATTATGCGGGCTTTGATGGAGAAAACAAGGTTTCGCTGATTTTAAATGATTTCGGGGTTAAGCGTCTCCTGACAGTCCCTTATGACTGGAAACATGGAAAGACGTATACATTCAGGGCGGAATGCAGGGGCAGCCTGATTAAATTTTATATAAACGGTCTGACTGTTCTGTCCTATCAGGATGAAACCCATGATTATGGAATGTATGGCTTCGGCTGTATGGGTGAAGGGGAAATGCTGGTCCATTCTTTTAAAGTGAAAGCAGAAGGATAATTTTAAATAAGCGAAGCTCTTTTCACGTCTGCCTGTATTCCTGTGGAATCCTGCAAAACGGAAAAGAGCTTTCCGCTAAGAGGGGAATCGCTGCATGAAAAAAAACAGCACCATCCGGGATGTTGCCAGGAAAGCCGGGGTTTCCGTAGCCACTGTCTCACGCTATATAAACAGCAACGGATATATCAGCGGGAGGACCGGAGAGAAAATCCAGAAAGTGATGCTGGAGCTGGATTACAGGCCCAATGAAATTGCCCGCGGCCTGGCCAGGAAAAAAACGGATACCATTGCTCTGATCATCCCGGAGATCACCAATCCCTTTTTCCCGGAGCTTGTTGTGTCCATTGAGAAAAAAACGAAGGAGAAGGGGTATTCGCTCATCCTGATCCATGCGGATGAAGAAAGCCTGCAGGACAGCGTATTCTGGAGGAATCTTGAGAGCCGTTATATTGATGGCCTGATTCTTGCCTCGTTTCAATTCAGCCAAAAAATCCTCAATGAGCTGGATGCCCTTCAGGTACCATTTGTCCGGATCGACCGGGCAGCCGACCATGATTCCCCTAATAGCATCGGGATGGATAACAGAAAGGGGGCAAGGCTTGCGGTCAGCCATTTGATTGAGAGCGGCTGTAAGAAAATTGCCCATATTAGCGGACCGCACACATTTCCCCCATCGATTGAGCGCCTTCGCGGGTATGAAGAGATACTGGCAGAGCAGCTGCCGTCCGAGAGTACTATTGTTATGGAGGGGGATTTTACCCTGGAAAGCGGCAAATCTGTAACTGAAGCACTGATGAAGCAGCACAGCGATATTGACGGCCTATTCCTTGCCAATGATATGATGGCCATCGGTGCACTGAAAACATTGAAGCAGCTTGGGAAAAAGGTGCCGGAGGATATAGCCGTCATTGGTTTCGACGGCATTAAGCTTGGCGAAATGGTTGAACCCGAGCTGAGCACCATTGAACAGCCGATCTTCAGCATCGGGACAGTCGCTGCTGCACGCTTAGTTGGAATGATTGAGAACAACGGGGAATACGAAAGCCAGACCGTACTGGATGTCCGCCTCGTCATAAGGGAATCAACGAAAAGGAAAGGGCAGGCGGAATGACGTTATATATTTAAGGAGGGTATGCATGGCCAGGAAGGTAAATATTGCAGCTGTACTGATTCTTTTTATATTGGCGTCAATCGCACCGGACGCATTCGCATTTCAACAGGAGCAGGAAAGTTTCCAGATTACCGATTCTATAACCTCTCAGGCTTTAATCCATGATGAGACCCCGAAGCAGCATAAGCTATCCTACAAGGTATATTTGCCCTCAGGCTATGATAAAAAACGCAAAGAAGGCTATCCGGTCCTTTATCTTCTCCATGGAAGCAATGGAAATGAAAACAGCTGGGATGAGTTTTGGCCTAAGCTTGATGAAATGATTGAAAAAGGGGTGATCGACCCGGTCATCGCTGTTGTCCCATCCACCGGAAACAGCTACTGGGTCGACTCCAAAAAGTATGGCCATTATGAATCAGCCGTTATCCAGGACCTTATTCCATGGATGGATAAAAAGTATAATACGAAAAAGGACCGTACAGGCCGCTATATTTCCGGTTATTCGATGGGCGGATATGGGGCATTGAGATACAGCCTGACCTATCCGGATTTATTCGCTGGTACTGTGCTTCTCAGCCCGGCCATCCAGAAAGCTGAACCGCCGGCTACTTCAGGAGCCGTGGAAAGAGGAAGCTTTGGAGAACCATATGATCCGGGAATCTGGACCAGCAAAAATTACCCGACAGGCATTGACTCTTATGTGAAACAGCCGCATCGCCTTCCAATCTACATCGTCTCAGGGGATGATGACTGGAACCATTTGAGCGAGAAGGAAGACCTTCCGGCAGATGCCTACAAATATAATATGGAAGTCCAGGCTGTCCAGCTTTATCAGGAGCTGCACAGGAAAAACCTTTTTGCTGCCGACCTTGAGAAGTGGGAGGATGTGCCGGCCAATCCTGCGGAACTCAGGATCATCAATGGCGGGCATGGGCTGGATGTCTGGCTGAAGGGCTTCGAAGAGGGGCTGAAATATCTATTTGGGAAGCCGGAAGCAATGGAATTTTCACCCGTTTATGATGCTTCTCAATATATATCCACAAGGAAAGGAACCGTCACGTCCAAAATCCTTGGAGTAGATGCTGGAGATGGCGGCGGTTCCCTTCCTTATCAGGTTTATCTGCCGCCAGGCTACGATGCTGAAGATAATAAGCAATACCCCGTTTTATATCTTTTGCATGGAAGCTGGGGAGACGAAAAGAGCTGGAATAAATTCTGGCCTATCCTGGATAAGAAGATCGAAAGCAAAGAAATCAGCCCTGTCATTGCTGTTGCGCCGATTACAGGGAACAGCTATTGGGTTGATTCTGAGAAATATGGTGCAGTTGAAACAGCAGTGGTCTCGGATCTGGTAAATGAAATCGACCAGACATACAAAACTATTGCGTCGCGGGAAGGGCGCGGCCTTGTCGGCTACTCCATGGGAGGATATGGCGCTTTAAGATATGCTCTGACCTATCCGGATAAATTTGCCGCTGCCTCATTGCTGAGTCCGGCCCTCCAGCATGATGAGGCACCTGCAACATCAGGCGCTGTCGAAAGGGGCTCGTTCGGGGAGCCGTTTAACCCTGCTCTCTGGGATGCACTTAACTATCCTGCAGCACTTGAAGAATATGGCAAGCAGCCTTATGAAGTACCGATCTATATTTATGCCGGCGATGATGACTGGAACCATGTCAGCGAAAAGGAAGATCTGCCTGAAGACTCCTGGAAATACAATATGGAAGTTCAGGCAGTCACCCTCTATCAGCAACTTCACCGCTCCAACCTTTTTAACCGATCCTTTGAAAAGTGGGAGGAGGTCCCAGGCAGTCCGGCAGAACTCAGGATTTTAAACGGCGGGCATGATACAAATTTATGGGGCCGGGGTTTTGAGGAAGGACTGGAATATATGTTTGGTAATGGGCTGAGCGGAGCAGAAGCGGGTAATTAGAAGAACGGGTTAGCAACCGGATTTGCAAAACTGACCGGCAGCATAATGAAGCTGCCGGTCCGTTTTTTGTCCCAGAGGGTATTCACTGGTTTACCAGGTCGAGTTTTTCTTTAGAAGGAGTCTCGTATTTTAAATTTTTCTGCATATATTCACTTCCATCTTTTCGAATGCTGCTTCTATATGCATACAAGTTCCCGCCAAGAGCATAATTGGTTGTATTCCCCTCTTTAACAATGCCGTATACCCGAAATGTTTCTCCCTTTTCTACATATCTTGCAGGCACCATTTTACCATCTTCATATTTATAGATGGAAAATCCGGATTCCACTGTGGTGACTCTTCCGACCTGCCCTTTTTTCAGTTCCATATTGCCCCACATAACAGGACTTTGGGAAGCATTATTCAATAATGCGAGCTTCCTTTTAGAAGGAGTCTCATATTTAATATAGCTGTCATTGTTATTTCTATCATTTTGAATGACATACATGCTGCCGCCCAGTCCATATAACGGAATAAAACGGATAGTTTTTGTGTTATAAACACGGAATTCTTCGCCAGGCTTAAGCATCCTGACAGGTTCAATATATGATTTCTTTAACTGAAACAGCATAACCTCCTTTATGACTGTCACTTTACCGAGCTGGCCTTTTTTTAACTCTGTTTTTCCCCACATGACAGGTGCAGCAGAGGCTTGGCCGTTGAGAGCAGTGAGTGAAAGTGCTAAAAGACAAAATAGCATCATCATTCTTCTTTTCATTCTATTCCCTCCTTTTTCCATCTATTAAAAAGATAACAAATATAACTAGTAAATTACCAATAATTGTTGGTGGTAAAATTATCTATTTTTGAACTTTTCATCTTTCTTATACGTATAAGAATTGCAGGAAAAAAGAGAAGGAGGAAAATAATGAAACTGCAATCTTATGGGAAGTGGATTTTAGCAGGAATGATCAGTCTGGGGGCTGTTTCGGAAGGCGCATTGCTCTTGGGTGGACCAGTATATGCCCAGGCAGATCAGCAGGATAGCCATAAAGAGAGGGCAAAGGAATTCCTTGCTCTGACTGATTCAGGCAAGTGGAACAATGCACAGGCACTGCTTGGGAGCAATCTTAAAGAATCCCTTTCGAGTGAAGTCTTACAGCAGCTCTGGACAGGACTCCTCGCGCCATTTGGCAGAATAAAGGAGACCAGATTTAAGGAAATCGAAGATAATGGGGTCCATACGAATGTCACTTTCTCTGCAGAAGCAGAAAATGGTGCCTATAATATCGTTATTCGTCTTGATAAAGAAGGAAACATCGATGACTTTTTATTTGATCCGATACAGCCGTCAAATGTTCCTGTTCCCAACTATGACCAACAAAACTATACTGAAAAGGAAATCGTGATCGGAAGCGGCAAGTTCGCACTCCCAGGCTTACTGACGGTTCCAAAAGGAAAAGGACCTTTTCCGACTGTGGTTCTTGTCCATGGGTCAGGAGCCCACGATAAGGATGAGACCATGTATAACTTTAAACCTTTTCGGGATATAGCTGCCGGGCTGGCCAATGAAGGAATTGCTGTTCTCCGTTATGATAAAAGGACCAGGGTGCATGCGGTTAAATCTGCAATGGATCCAAAATTCTCTCTTCAGGAGGAGACTGTTCTCGATGCCAATCTTGCAGTTGAGAGGTTGAAATCTTTAACGGCAGTGAATAAAAAACAGATCTTCATCTTTGGCCACAGCCAGGGAGCCTATGCATCACCCCTAATAATAGAAAATGATAAAAAAGGCGATATAAAAGGCGTCATTAATGCAGCTGGGCCAGCAAGCAAGTTTCAGGATTTGCTGATATGGCAGATGAAAGAGTCTGTGGCGCGGGCAAAGGAAATGAAAGCACCTGAAAATCAAGTACAAACCATGGAGAAGGAGCTGGAATTTTATACAAAGCAATTTAAACTCCTGGAAGATCCAAAGTATACAGAAACCATGGTTCCGCCAGGATTCATGCTGCAGAATCCTTACTGGTGGTTCAGCCTGAGGGATTATAAGCCAGCGGATTTAGCCAAAACGCAGGATGTCCCCATGCTTTTTCTTCAAGGGGAAAAAGATATACAGGTGCCATTGTCTGAATATGAGGCACTTCAGCGGGAACTTAAAAATGTTGAAAACACTGAATTCAAGTCATATCCAAATATGTTCCATATGCTTGCTGACTTTAACGGGGAGCCTAATGGGATAACTGAATATATGAAGCCCGGAAATGTAGCACAAGAGCTGATTCATGATGTTGCAAAGTGGATCAAGGAAGGCAGCATTGGCCCGGGGAAAGAGAAGCAGGGCAAGGAAGTATATTGGGATGGTTTACTGATGAAGAAAGGGCAGATTGGAAAAGTCACTATTAAGAAGCCTATTAATCTTTGGAAAAGAGAAGGCGGCAAGCTGGTGTTTGCCCGTGTGCTGGCAGCAGGAGTTCCATATAGGGTTTACCGATACGATGATCACTTTGGGGGCCAGTATGGATTAGGAGGAGGATATTATGTTACAGATATGGAAGGGTATGTAAGCTATCAAACTCCATCCAAAGCAAAGCTGAAGGAATTAGAATAGACTAGTTAAAGCCGTTACCGCCTTAGCCTTGGCTGTCTCGGCTTTTTTTGCGCATCTGGGCCTTAAGCGGCTCGATCTGTTATATTACAAAAACACACTTCAGCATCATATTTTGTAACACAATTAGCAATCTATTGAAATATTCCTGTTACCTTTAACTGTTAACATGTTCCTATGAAAGAAGTTAAAGGAGAATCGGTTTGAAAAAAATACTATTAGCACTTACAGCATCTATTGTTTTGTCCTTTGGATTTTCAACCGCCACTTTTGCCTCTGGAAATACATATCAAGTTAAGAAAGGTGACACGCTTTGGGCAATCGCAAAAAAGCATCATGTCACAGTTCAGCAAATCAAGACTTGGAATAAGCTTAGTTCAGATACAATTAAAATAAACCAAAAGCTGGCAATTGCAGCCTCTGCCCCCGCCTCTTCTGTAAAATCGGCCAAGGCTCCTGCACCTGCCAAAAAAGCTACTTATAAAGAAATCACTGTGAAAGCCACTGCTTATACTGCCAGCTGCAAAGGCTGCAGCGGCATCACCGCCACAGGTTTAAATTTAAAGAAAAATTCCGGCCTTAAGGTAATTTCAGTAGATCCGAAGATTATCCCGCTCGGTACAAAAGTGTATGTACCCGGCTATGGAGAAGCTGTCGCTGCTGACAAAGGTTCCTCTGTAAAAGGCAATAAGATTGATGTGTTCATTCCAAACCGCCAGCAGGCCCTGCAGTGGGGCAGCAAAACGGTAAAAATTAAAGTATATGCAAACTGACAGATGAGCCTCTATAAGGCTCTTTTTTTTGTTTGGACACTCTTATTTATTAATAAGTGCTTTGATGCATACATGTTCAATTTCCCGGCTAAATAAGTATCAACAAATAAATTAGTATAATTTGGTTTTTTCTCAGAGCTAAGTACCCAATCAATTTAATGTCTATTACTAATATTTAGGGGGGGATTATTAATAAATATGGGGAAAAAATGATAGATCAAATCGCGGGAAAATATGTAATTAGGTTTCTTTATGGTTAAAGGGGATTATAAAAGGCTCAAAAAGCAGCCTTTTTTGCATCATTTCTATTATTTTATTTGGGAAACTTTTTGCTGCTTTTTTAGTTTTTCTATCAAGTTGAAGAGAATTCCCCAGCTGGGTACATTGATTGATTGCTGGCAGGCATTTTCGAGAATAGAATTATCCCTAACACGTGTAGCAATGGATTAGCTGGTCCTAAATAATAGCTGAAAAGGGGATAATTTTATGCCAAAAAAGTTAACAGCAATCGTACTCGGAACTTCTTTAGCCTTCAGTGCCGCATTTCCGGCAGCCACTGCATTCGGTCTATCTCCTTCAGAAAAAATCCAGAACCAGATGGAGCTTAAGCAGAAGCAGGCGGAAAAAGGCAAGCATGCCCCCAAGTTCATAGCAGGGAAGCTCTCAAAAAAGAAGATTAACAATCAAAATGAGGTCAAGCAATTCATCCAGGAAAATAAAGATCTCTTTAAAGTGGACCCTGCAAAGGAGCTGACTTTACTGGAGACCCAGACAGATGATCTTGGCATGAAGCATTATAAATTCTCTCAGTCTATCAATGGGGTGCCGGTAGAGGGAGCGATTTTCCGGGTGCACACGGATAAAAATAATGACGTAACGGCAGCGACCGGGCAATTATATGAAGATGCTTCCGAAAAGGTGACAGACACAAAAGCTTCAATCAGCAAAAAAGAAGCGGTTGATCTTGCCTGGAAAAATATCAATCTGACAGAAGAGGATACAAAAGGCAGCGACCAGGCTGTGCCTGCTGACCTCCAGAAAGCCGGCAAAAAGAGTGAAGTGAAAAATACGCATGTGAAAAATGACCTTGTGATCCATGAAAAGGACGGGGAGTATACGCTCGCTTACAAGGTCCAGCTGCAGTTCATTGAGCCGTATGGGGCGAACTGGCAGATCTTTGTCGACGCGAAGAACGGCCATATTGTCGAAGCTTATAATGCTGTGGCTGATGCGGCTGCAACCGGGACAGGCACAGGCGTGACCGGCGGCTCCAAAACATTGAATACTTATTCTTCAGGCGGAACTTATTACTTATATGATGTTACAAAGCCAATGAATGGAGTCATTGAAACCTTCACTGCCAATAACGGATCCTCCCTGCCAGGCTCGCGTTCCGCCGACAGCAATAATGCATGGACTGCGACCAATCAAAGGGCGGATGTGGATGCACATTATTACGCCGGAAAGGTCTATGATTATTTTAAAAACACACATAACCGCAACAGCTTTGACAATAATGGGGCAACCATCCGATCAACGGTCCATTACGGATCACGCTATAATAATGCGTTCTGGAACGGTTCGCAGATGGTGTATGGAGACGGTGATGGCTCCCAATTTACCTCTCTCTCTGGAGCCCTTGATGTAGTGGCCCATGAAATCACCCACGCGGTCACTGAAAGGACGGCCAATCTGCAGTACCAGTATCAGTCTGGTGCTCTGAACGAGTCCTTCTCCGATGTGTTTGGATATTTCCTTGATCCAGGCGACTTCCTGATGGGTGAGGATGTGTACACCCCTGGCCGTTCCGGCGATGCCCTCCGCAGCATGTCCAACCCGACATTGTACGGGCAGCCTGAGCATATGAACCAGTATGTGAACACAAGCTCCGATAATGGAGGCGTCCATATCAACAGCGGAATCCCGAATAAAGCTGCCTACTATACAATCAGCAGCATCGGCAAGGCCCAGGCCGAAAAAATCTACTACCGTGCCCTGACTGTCTATCTGACACCGACGAGCAATTTCAGCTATGCACGCGCAGCGCTCCTGCAGTCTGCCGCAGATTTATATGGAAGCGGAAGCTCTGCTTATAATGCAGTCAGAACTGCCTGGGACAATGTAGGGGTCTATTAAAAGCCGAATACCGGTTAGTTCTTCAATCAGAAGAAGAGCTGCTTCCAGTGAGAAGCAGCTCTTTTCCTGTGACTTGAGGGATATGCGTGGGGAAGATAGTAGAGGGGGTATCAGCTGTCTTCCTTCAAAGGAGGCTGAATGGGACGATCATCAGGATTTTCAGATGCAGCAAAGGAGCTTTTAGCGTCCGGGGGAGCTGCATCACCGTAATGAACCAGCAAACCCAAAGCGGCAATCAGCAGAAACAGATATTTTTTCTTCATTTTACTGTAATTCCTCCCTGTACTTTGAGATATATTGAATTGCCTTTTCGTACTCGCCATGATGAATCAGATGCCTTGCAAGCACCTGATAGAATTCCTCCAGCTCATTCTCGTGCTCATCGGTCTTTTCAAGAAAAGGCAGGAGCCTTTCCTGCAAAAACTCTATAGCCTTGCTTTCATCTGCAAAACTGGTGAGGTGATAATGGGACATCAGCTCATACTTTCTGGAGCTGGCTTTCTGTGCAAGCAGTTTCAGTTTTTCAAAATGCTTTCTGCTGTCATTGTCGCCGAGTTTGTGAAGAGTCTCGGCATATGAATACAGACTGATCAAATAGTTGGACGACTCAACCGGATGAAGGGCCAGGCTTTTTTTGTAATACAATGATGCCTTCTTCAGGTCATTGGTCCTTCTGTACAGATAGCCCATATTATGGTAAATCTGCGGCAGCAGGGCTGTCTCGATCTTCAGCGCTTCAATGTTCCTGAGCAGATGCCTGAAGCACTCGGCTGCCTCATGATAAATGCCTGCGTGGGTATAATTGATGCCCAGCAGCATCAGGGTGTGCAGAATCCGCTTGAAATTGAACTGGTCTGAAAAATGTCCCAGTGCTTTCTTTCCATAGTGGACGGCTGCCCCTGACTCTTCCTTCATGCTTTTGACAAGTCCGTAATGGTAAAACAAATCCCCGGCTCCGATGGCGCTTTCCTTCACTTTATCCTCAATCAGGGTGCTGAGGATATTGTCTGCTTTTTCCAGCTGACCTGTCTGTATTAAAGATAACGCATTAAAGTAGCTGTATAAATAGGTTTCATGTTGGGAAAAATTCTTTTTTATCTTGCCTAGATGCTCTCTCTGAGCCGCTGCTCCATTTATATCTCCGACGAAGATAAGATAGCGGTATTTCCAGAGAGAATAGTAGTTTATGTAAGGAGTAAAGGTGATCAGCTCTTCTGCTTTAGACAGGGTTTGGAATGCTGCTTCTGCCTGTTCCTTTTGATAGTAGATCAGCTTGGTGATAAAATCCTCGATCATACTCCCGAACTGTTCCTGCTTATCTTCTGCCTGCTGTAAAGTGATGCCAAGCTTGTTCAGCAATAAGTCGATCGTGCCATCATGGGCTTCTTTGGAGTTGTTTTCTATCTTGCTAAGGTGGGAGATGGAGCAGACACCTTGGGCCAATTCCCTCTGGGTCATCCCTTTCTTTGTCCGGTAATACTTGATAAGCGCTCCGGTTCTCATGCTTTTACCTCCTACTTTTCCCGTAGGAATAGTATACCAGCAAAGGGGAATAAGTGTAAGAATATTCTATTAATCAAACGTTTGATTAATAGAAGGTTGCGGTTTTAGAGGGTGTGTGGGTCTTTGGTCCATCATACAATAATAGGTAAAAAGTTACAATTGCATAAAGTTGGGAAAATTTTTCGGATAGTGGTGCCTGGTACAGCCGGGTGCCACTTATTTAATTTTGTGAATTTTCTTTGAATAATTCTTGTAATATTGTATACTTGTAATACAAGTTTTGAAGCGCTTACATATTGAGGAGGCTGATGTTTGTTGGTGAGCAGAAAATGGAAAGCGATTATTTCTATAGTCATCCTGGCGGCTGCGGCTGTAGTGGGAGTACGAACCGCAGAGGGCAATAAGGACAAGACCTTTGTTTCCGTTGCAACGGCTTCGACGGGCGGGACCTATTATCCGATCGGGGTTGGGATGGCGAATGTCTGGAGCAGCCATTTGAAGGATGAGAAAGTGCAGGCGAGCGGCCAGTCTTCCGCAGGTTCGATTGAAAATATTGAATTACTTCGGGATGGGGAAGCACAGCTCGCTATTCTGCAGGGCTTGATTTCTACCCAGGCCTATGAGGGTCAGGACACGTTTAAAGGCAAGCGCTATAAGGATTTGCGCACAATCGCCATGCTTTGGCCGAATGTCGAACATTTTGTGCTGATGGACAATAAGGTAAAGACCGGCACCATTGAAGATATCGATGGGACAAGCTTCTCTGTCGGACCGCAGGCAAGCGGTACAGAGCAGTCGACTCTTGTCATGATGGAAGGCATGAATCTGACGAAAAAGAATATTTCTCCTGAGTATCTTGGATACAGCGATACTGTTTCCGCGATGCGCGACGGACGCCTTGATGGGGGATCGCTGCCGGCGGGCATCCCGATTTCCGCTGTGACGGATATGTATGCGAGCAATGTGAAAGCATCCGTTCTTGAAGTGACAGATGAGCAGCTGGAGAAGATCAATGCGGTTTCAAACAGCTGGTACCGATTTACCATTCCAGCAGGCACGTACCCTCGTGTAGATAAGGACATCCAGACGATTGCCCAGCCTAATCTGCTGTCGACGACCAGGGAAATGGATGAGGATACCATCTATCTTTTGACAAAGACTTTATATGAAAACCTGGATGAAATGTATGAAGTGCACAGCTCTGCGAAAAATATGACGCTTGAAACGGCTTTGGATGGGGTCACAGTGCCGCTCCATGCCGGTGCTTACCGGTATTTTAAAGAAGCGGGCGCGGATATACCGGAGGAATTAATACCGCCTGAAGCAAAATAAATGTGAAATGGAGGAATGACCATGACGAAACCTGAATCGACTACTGCTGCACCGGCGGCATTGGATAAGGAGGCTGGCGGCGGTGTGCGCTCGCTCTCCGGTCCTTACCGGAAGGTTGCCGCTGCCGTCGCCGTCCTGTTTTCTGTATTTGCCATCTATACAAACGGTTTGTCCAATATCCAGGAAATCTACCGGAACCTGATTTTCCTGGGTTTGCTGCTGATTCTTACCTTCTTCTTTTATCCGGCAGGTGAAAAGTCAAGGAAAGACCGGTTTGGCCCGGCAGACTATCTTTTTATACTGCTTGCAGCAGCAGGGCTCGGCTATCTGCTGCTGAATTATACAACCATCCACGTGGACCGCGGATCACAGCCGATCATGGTGGATTATATCTTCGCAGGAATCACGATCATTGTGCTGCTTGAAGCTGCAAGGCGGGCGGTCGGGATATTCATCCCGGTGCTCTGCCTCATTGCTATCGTCTATGCTTTATTTGGCACCTATTTTCCATGGATCTTCGGGCATGCAGGATTCTCTTTGGAGCGTCTGCTGTATCGCCTGTATATGACTACAGAAGGCGTCCTGGGATTGACTCTTTCTACGGCCTCGACCTTTATTGTCATGTTCATCCTGTTTGGCGCATTCCTTTCTGTAAGCGGCGCGACCCAGCTTTTCAATGATCTGGCACTTGCGATTGCCGGAAGGAAGAGGGGCGGACCTGCACAGGTTGCCGTCATTTCAAGTGCTTTGACAGGCTCTCTGAGCGGCTCGGCGGTTGCCAATGTAGCCACTACCGGCGCTTTTACCATTCCGTTGATGAAGTCGATCGGCCTGAAGCCAAAATTTGCCGGAGCTGTTGAGGCAGCTGCGTCTACGGGCGGAATGATCATGCCGCCGATCATGGGGGCAGCGGCCTTCATCATGGCCGGATTCCTTGGCATTTCATATACAACGGTCATTCTTGCTGCCATCATTCCGAGCTTTCTCTATTATATAGCGCTCATTTTTGCCATTGACCTTGAAGCAAAGAAGCAGGGCCTTAAGGGTATTTCAAAGGAAAACATCCCGAACGTGGTGCAGATATTAAAGGACCGCGGTGTCCTGCTTATCCCGATCATTGTTGTTATTGGAACACTGCTTGCCGGGAAAACGGCATTGTTTGCCGGTTTCGCGGGCATCGGCTCTGTCATTGTAGCAAGCTGGCTGACACGCGATAAGTCTTCGAGGATCACATTTAAAAAGACCATTGAAGCGTTCATTGAAGGCGGAAAAGGAACAATCCAGGTCGGCATCGCCTGTGCCGCCATCGGCATCATCATCTGCGTAGTAACGATGACAGGGGTCGGATCTACACTTGCCTACAATATTGTTGAACTGACTGGAGGAGCTTTATGGCTCATCCTGATTGTGGTTATGCTGACTTGCATCGTGCTGAGCATGGGGCTGCCATCCACAGCGCTATATATCGTCGTAGCAGTAACAGCCGCTCCTGCCCTTGTTGAAGCAGGCGTCAATCCGATCGCAGCCCACTTCTTTGTTTTCTGGTTCGGCGCATTATCGAATATAACGCCGCCGGTGGCTCTTGCCTCTTACACAGCGGCAGGGCTGGCAGGCGCGAATGCTATGAAAACGTCGTGGGAAGCGCTCCGGATTTCGCTTCCGGGATTCATCATCCCGTTTATGATTGCCTATAACCCGATCCTTCTGCTGCAGCCATCAGCCGAAGGGGAGACGGTATCTGCTCTGTCTGTGATCCTGGTTGTAATTACAAGCACGATCGGCATTTACGCCCTGGCCAGCTCTCTCGGGAACTATCTGTTCGGAAAGCTGTCACTCGTTGAAAGGATCTTCTTCCTGGCAGGTGCACTCCTGCTGATCAAGCCTGGCTTGATGACAGATATCACCGGCCTGGCCATCTGCTCGGCTGCCGTCATCTTCCACCTTATCAGGATTAAAAAGAACAGCTCATTTGGAGTACCCGCATAAACAAAAAACTGCCCGTGCCAGGCACCGGAAATGGACATTTGTCCACGGACGGTGTCAGGCACGGGCAATTATTTTTTGAATTGTCGAACTTTTATTTGATTAAGAATCAGTTTGTTGTATACTTGTATTACAAGTTAATTCTATCGATCTATTTTTTTATTAAAAAAAGGGAGCGCTTACATGATAACTCCGATTGAAAGAAAGAAGGTTTCAGCGCAAATATTGGATGAGCTGAAAAGGATGATTAAGGATAAGGAATTCCCGGCAGACAGCAAGCTGCCGTCAGAGAATGAGCTGGCAAAAATGTTCGGGGTCAGCCGTTCGCCGATCAGGGAGGCTTTAAGGGTGCTTGAGGCAGGCGGGCTTGTGGAGTCAAGGCAGGGCGGCGGCAGCTATGTCCGTGAAGTCAATCTGGCGAACATGCTGGATTCAGTCACGTTTGAAATGATATCGATTGACCAGGTGTATGACCTGCTGGAGATGAGGACGGTTGTGGAAACTGAGGCAGCCGCATTTGCCGCTTTGAGGGCTTCATCAGAAGAAGTGGAGAAAATAAAGGATGCACTTGATGCTTTTGCAGCAAAAATGGAGGATGACCAATCCATCGGGTCGGAAGCAGATTTTCAGTTTCACCATGAAATCGTGAAGGCATCCCATAATCCGTTCCTGCTGCAATCGGTTGAAAGTCTGCGGGAGCTTTACCAGCGTTCGCTCAATTTTTCCCTGAAGCAGAATATCGGAAGAGCCAGAAAGAGAAAGCAAGTCTATGAGGAGCATCTGAAAATCTATGAAGCGATTATGGAAGGGAATGATAAGGCGGCGGCCTATTTTATGAAGCGCCATCTGATCAATGCCCGCATTAAGCTCGGAGACAAGCGGATTGAGCCGCTGAGCGAGCATATGGAATAGAGGAAAGGAGGATCATCATGGCAGATATCCCTTTTGATTGCCTGCAAAAGCTGAAAGAGCTGATGGGCAGCCCGAAGAGGGTGCTTGAAGAAGAAGCAGATTTGTTCAGCTTTTCCTACGATGCCTCGTTCGGCACCTACAGGCCTGACCTGGTTCTGCAGCCGGTGACAGCAGAAGAAACAGCGGGCATCGTCAGGCTTGCGAATGAATATAAGGTCCCATTGTATCCGCGTGGAAGGGGAACCTCCCTGAGCGGCGGCCCGCTTGCTGTGCGCGGCGGGATTGTGCTCGATTTTTCACTGTGGAACGATAAGCTTGAGATCTTCCCTGATGATATGGTGGCTGTTGTGTCCCCAGGAGTGCTGACGTCAATGATTAATGATGAAGCCGGCAAGTTCGGGCTAATGTACCCGCCTGATCCGAGCAGCGCCCATGTCTCGACCATCGGCGGCAATCTGGCCGAGAATTCCGGCGGTCCGCGCGGCTTGAAATACGGGGTGACCAAGGATTATGTCATCGGGCTTGAATTTGTGACACCCGAGGGTGAAATCATCCGGACAGGCGGCAGGACGGTAAAGAACGTAACAGGCTATGACCTGACCAAGCTGATCGTCGGCTCGGAAGGTACGCTTGGCATCATTACAGAAGCGGTGCTGAAGCTGATTCCGAAGCCTGCGGCTACAAAGACGGCGCTCATCAGCTTCCAAGATCTCGTTAGTTCCGGCCGGGCAATTTCAAAGGTGCTGACCTCAGGTATCCTTCCTTCCAAAATGGAAATCATGGATCAGGCCTCTGTGCTGGCGGTGGAGCAATATGAGCCGCTTGGACTGCCGCTTGATGCCGAAGCTGTATTGCTATTGGAGCTTGATGGCCACCCGCTGGCGATTGAAGAAGAAATGAAGGTTGTGCGCGAGATGTGTACGGCAACCGGCGCATCTGATGTTAGAATAGCCGGAAACAAGGCAGAGGAACAGGAGCTGTGGCGGGCAAGAAAGCTGGTGTCCCCTGCCATCGTCCGCATTAAGCCGACGAAGATATCCGAGGATGCCACCGTCCCCCGCAGCAAAATACCTGATATGTTTGCGAGGCTGAAGGAGATCCGGGACCGGTTTGGGATCCATCTTGTAGTCTTCGGACATGCAGGCGATGGCAATCTCCATCCGAATATCATAGCTGACCAGCGGGACAGCGAGGAGATGAAAAGGGTGGAGCAGGCGGTGGAAGAAATTTTTAAAGCGGCGGTGGAGCTTGGAGGTACGCTGTCAGGCGAGCACGGCATCGGTGTCATGAAGTCGCCATTTATGGAAATGGAGCTTGGGAAGGCAGGGTTGGATATGATGAAGCGGATTAAAGAGGCATGGGACCCAAATAATATCATGAACCCGGGAAAGATTTTCCCTGAGCCAGGACAAAGGCTAGTGCTGCATAATGGCTGAACAGACCAATGTCCTCGAGAAGCTCGCTTATGCCGAAACCTTCAGCTGTGTGCAATGCGGCTATTGCCTCCCTTCCTGTCCGACTTATACAACGATGGAAAAAGAAACCCACTCGCCGAGAGGGAGAATCAATTTGGTCAAGATGGCGGCAGAGGGCCGGATCTCGATCGAAGATATGGCCGGGCCGATGGAGCTGTGCCTCGGCTGCCGGGCCTGTGAGCCTGCCTGCCCGACCAATGTTCAATATGGGCGCATTTTGGAATCGGCTCTTGATGCGGTATCAGAGCATCGGAAGGGCAAGGAAGCTTTTAAGGAAAAAGCACTCAAAAAGCTTGTCTTCGACTACATATTCCCGAACAGGCCGATGCTGAAATTCATGGGATCCGGCCTGAAAATCTATCAGACTCTTAAAGCAGATGTGCTTTTAAGGGAAATGAAGCTGCTGCACCTGCTGCCTGAATCAATGCGGAATCTGGAAAAGGTGATGCCTAAAGCAGAAGGCGGGAGACGCAGGCAGCATGTGCTTCGGTATGGGGAGGCCAAGCCTAAGTACAGGATCGGTTTTTTTGCCGGCTGTGTGATGGATGCTGTTTTTTCCAAGGTGAATGATTTGAGCATGAAGCTTTTGGCAGCAGCCGGCTGTGAGGTTGTTTTTATTGATGAGCAGACCTGCTGCGGGGCGCTCCATCAGCATAGCGGCGAGCGCGAGAAGACGGTGGAGCTGGCAAAAAGGAATATTGCGGCCTTTGAAAAATATGAAGTTGATTATGTGATTAACAGTATTGGCGGCTGTGGTGCCGCCCTTGTGGAATATCATCATTTGTTTGAAGCGGACAGCAGCTGGCATGAGAGGGCCAAAGCTTTTGCCGCTAAATGCAAGGATATCAGTGTCCTCCTCGACAGGCTGGAGCTTCCTTTCCGGCAGGAAATCAGGGGTAAGGCAGTCTATCAGCCGTCCTGCCACCTGAAAAATGTCCAGCGGGTTGCGAGTGAGCCTGTCAGCCTGATCCATAAGGTTCCCGGATTGGACTACAGGCCATTTCCGGAGATGGATATGTGCTGCGGCTCGGCCGGCATTTATAATATTGTGCACTATGAGGAGTCAATGGAGATTTTGGACAGGAAGATGGGGAATGTCCAGAAGGCGGGACCTGATTTGATCATTAGCACGAATCCGGGCTGCCATCTGCAGATGCTGCTTGGAGTAGAGCGGGAAGGGCTCCAGGGGCAGGTAAGGGTCCTCCATCTTGTCGAACTGCTGGCGGAAGCCTGCGGCATTAACTAGGAAAGGTGTGGCGGAATGTACGATTATATTATTGTAGGCGCAGGAATCGTCGGCCTTTCAGTCGGCATGGCTATATATGAAAAAAATCCTGATGCAAAGGTGATCCTTCTTGAAAAGGAAAAGAAGGTTGCCGCCCATCAGACCGGCCATAACAGCGGAGTAATCCACTCAGGCATCTATTATAAGCCGGGCAGCTATAAGGCCAGGTTTGCCAGGCAGGGCAACCGTTCAATGGCCGAGTTTTGTGAGACTCATAACATCGACCATGATATCTGCGGAAAAGTGATTGTGGCTTCGAATGAGAGGGAGCTGCCATTGCTTGAAGATCTTTATCAGCGCGGCCTGCAGAACGAGCTGGCGGTCCGGAAGCTGACGAGGGAAGAGCTGAAAGAGAAAGAACCGTATGTAAACGGGCTGGAAGCCATTCATGTTCCGATGGCCGGAATCGTCAACTATGGGAAGGTTTCAGAGAAGATGGGCGAGATCATCCGCCGGCATGGCGGGGAAATCAAGCTTTCCAATGAAGTGAGGAGCATCACAGAGCTGAAGGATGAAGTGGCGGTTGAGACAGACAGGGAAACAGTAAAGGGAAGGTATCTGATCAATTGCGCCGGATTGCAGAGCGACCGGATCGCAAGACTTGCAGGGTACCATGTCGACCTGAAAATCGTTCCTTTCCGCGGCGAATATTACAAGCTGAAGGAAGAAAAAAAGGGGCTCGTCAATAATCTGATCTATCCGGTCCCAAATCCGAATTTCCCATTCCTGGGCGTCCACTTCACCAGGATGATCGGCGGGGCTGTCGATGTCGGCCCCAATGCGGTGCTGAGCCTAAAGCGGGAAGGCTATAAAAAGACCGACTTTCACCTGAGGGATTTTGCCGAAGTCATGGGCTATCCTGGCTTCTGGAAGATTGCTTCTAAATATATGAAGGAAGGGCTCGATGAAATGGTTCGTTCTTTCAGCAAGAAAAAGTTTGTAGAGAACGTCCAGCAGCTGATGCCGGATATCCAGGAGGACGACCTTGTCCCGGCAGAAGCCGGTGTCCGCGCCCAGGCACTCCAAAGCGACGGCAGCCTTGTTGATGACTTTTTCATCGTTAACGGAAAAAGCAGCATTCATGTCTGCAATGCCCCGTCACCGGCAGCCACAGCCTCTATTGAAATTGGCAGAGAAATCGTACGGAAGATTCCGGCGCTGCAGGGAGGGCAGTCCCTTGTCACACTTTAATGCAGGTGAGACTGAGGTGCCAGGTTCTTTGTTCCAATTGCGTTAAGGTTAAATTATCCAAACAGCTTGCAGCACAAGGATCTGCCGGCTGCTTTGGACAGAATACTTGGCGGATTGTTGCAGCAGCCGAAAAATTGTAAAGAAACTTCTATGTATTTTACATCTTTCTGTTACTTTGTCCTGATAGAATGGCTGTATAAGGAACAGAGATCAAATGTTTCTATAAAAATACTGATATACAATTTATTACAAAAATTCTATGATTAAACCATCTTTTTAAAGAAGGACTATAAGGTGACAGAATGGCTAAAGATGAACAATTTGTCCAAGTGCTCCAATATGCCTTGGACAAGGCGCAGGAAGAGCAGAAGCTCACTGTGGCCGAGCTGATGGAAGAGATTACAGAAAAGCTGAAGCTGGTGGTTAAGAAAAATGAATAGATATGATTGGAGCGGCCTCTGTTTTGAGAGCCGTTTTTTTTTATGCTTAAGAATACAAAGGTGTCGATCACTAGATTTTTTTTCGCTGGCCTAAATTTTTCCACTGCTATTCCGATATACTTATTAAGGATTATATTTTATAAGGGAATAGGGGAGAAAAATGGGGCAGAAAAAGAATGATATTGTAAAGAAAATAATGATTTATATGGTTAATGTCATTATACAGGCTGTAATTTCGGGTGTAATAATTATTGGTGTTTATTCACTTATATTCAACAAATCTTTTCTGTCTGCAGAGTCCTTGGTCCTTCAGCTGCTTATCATTGTTGGATTTGTTCTTTCAGGCTTCATCAATTTTACTTCCTACGCAAAACCTTTTAACGAAATTCAGAGGTTTGTTGAACGAGTAAGCCAAGGGGATTTATCACGTCCGGCTGACATTAAGCTCCTGGGTCCGCTGAGGAGCATTTTCCCGCCCCTGGAGCATATGAGAAACGGTCTGCAGGAGCTGCTTGCCGGAGTCAAGCAAACAGGGGGTACCGTATCACAATCTTCAAGCGTACTGGAACAGAAGATCATTGCAACAAATGCCAGTTTACAAGAAATAAAAGCTCAAATCAGTGATTTTCAAAAAACAGTTGATCTTCAGCTGCAATCCACTAAGGAAGTCGCAGTAACGATGGATGAAATGGCTGTCGGTGTGGGAAACACAGCAGAAACTTCCAGCCTGGTCAATCAGGCTTCATCTGAAACGGCAAACCTTGCTACCTCAGGAAAGCAGCAGGTGCTGGATGCTGCTGAGAAAATGAATGGCATCGACCAATCATTCAATCAGCTGGAGCATGCTATAAACGGTTTCATAGAAGGTTCTAAAAAAATTGCAGTCATTATTAAGGATATATCCGATATTGCAGGGCAAACCAACCTGCTGGCGCTAAATGCCAGCATTGAAGCGGCACGTGCAGGTGAGCATGGAAAGGGCTTTGCTGTGGTCGCGCAGGAAGTAGGCAACCTGGCAAGCCAAACTAACCAGTCAGCATCCAATATTTCTGAAATCATACAGCAAATCCAAACGGATGCAGATGCAACATCTGCTGCCATGACAAAGACCAACCAGGATGTAAGCAGCGGAAAGTATTCAATAGATGCAGTAGTTCAATCTTTTGAGAATATCTTAGGTTCTGTTGATAATACAAATGGGAGAATCCAGGAAATTTCCGCTGTGAGCGAACAGATGGCAGCGGGAAGCGAGGAAGTGGCAGCCAGCATCGAGGATCTTTCTAGCCAGTTCCAGGTGGTTACTGAGCGATTGATGGAACTTATCTCGAACATCGATCAGCAGACAGAAGATATGGACATGGTGAAGGTTGAGTCTGTGGATCTTAATAAAGCTGCTGTAAACCTGGATGGCCTGCTGGGAAAATTTAAAGTAGAAGAATAAAAGAAAGCCAGTGACTTAATTAAGTAGTTCAGATAATGTGGAGAAATATAAAATACAGCCAAAATAATTACGTTTTCGTAAATGAAAAGCATGGGAAGAATTAACAATACAATTATCTAACAAAAAAAGCTTGGGATATCCCAGGCTTTTTTAATTTAAAAGTTTTGTTCTTATTCAATTAACGCACCCAATCGCTGAATAGTTGAATAGGCGGTTTCCCTCTAAACGTTTGCATTCTTACACAATGAAACCAGGTCCCCTTCTAACTGAGATATATAGGGGGAAATTTACTTTACTTTTTTTCCAAAACCACTTCTGATCTGCATTTAAAAGTAAACTGTCCCTTTATTATTCCATTACTGGGTACTCACTCATCAGCGTCCCCTCTGTTGTATCCGCTAAGAGCAATTATTTGCTATATAGTTTTCTTGGAGAAGATTTAAATCACATTCTAATAGCAGTAAAATAGCACCCTAAATTGCACTTTAAAGATAGTTATTGCCAAGTGTTATTTGGGATGCTAATTGCTATGCTATTTTAGTGTTGCTATCTTATCAATATTGATAAAACAACATAAACAACCAAGTTTATACGCTGACTCATCTGCCATTTACAGTGTCCTCCACGAAAACTGGACTGCTTATGACTTAATTACTATTTTTTTAGGTAAATACTGAAAGGTATTAGACTGTGTTATACTGCGCTGTAAATCCAATTTTCTCATACAATTCCTTTATTTCCTGGTGGATTTTTGATTTGTCAGAAGTAATCTTCAATATCAGTTCCATATCTGTCAAAGCTTCTGTTATTTCTCTAAGATGTAAATGCTGCTTATATGTCTTGGTTAATAGTCTAAGGAAATTCAGGTTAAGTGAGTTTCTATATTCTTCAGCCCATTTTGCCTTGAATTGCGGCAGAAACTTTACGGGTACCTGTTTTATCATTTTTTCCTTTAATTGCACAGTTCTTGTCCAATCATTGCTTTCGAGTGCATCCTTGAGCTGTGAGTCGAGCTGAAGGGAATCGAGCTCTATTTTGGCATCGATGGAAACATGATTATTCTCGACTTTAATTACATCTGGTATTCCGCTGCCTTGAAAAATCTTTCGCAAGTGTGTCAGGCTGACCCGGAGCTGATTCTGCGAGTTGGATTGCGGAAGCTCTGGCCAGAATACGTCAGCCAGCATCTCTCTTGAAGCGGAGCCAAACAGGCATAGATACGTTAACAATTCTTTGGCTTTTCTCTGGTTCCATTTTCCTTTTATTTCTTTTTGGTCTGCCAGTAATTTAAATTCATCAAGGATCTTTAATTCCAGTTTCTTCTCCGGAAAAAGCGGGCCTGGAAGCGGGCTCTTGTCAATATATCTTATCAATTCTGTAAGAAAGGGATTAATATTCCCTGACCGCGGAATTGCAGCACCGGAAAGTCCTGATAAAAATGATATGCATTTTTCTGCTGTTAAAGCAGGCTGATCCAACTGGATGAGGTGTGAGGCTTCAGGAATTAGAAATCTCTGTTTTCGGTTTGTTATTTCACCGCCCAAAAATACTAAAGAAGGCGGGGAGATATCATCATATTCTGCAGCTAAAAGCAGAACGGGGATCGTCATCCTGTTAAAAAGCGTAAATGATTTTGTTTTTGAAAGCATATCATGCAATTCAAGATATGAAAGAAAGTCCAATTTCCCTAAAGAATTCTTTATCAGTGTACAACTTTCTTCATCCATATTGCTAATCAGTTTCGGGATCATTTGGTCTGCCAGGTTTGAAGCAGTATTATAAACAGATTGATAATATTCGGCTGGATACAAGATACTGGTAGTAAAAACAATAAAAGAGGAGAGGCTGGAAGGATATCTTTCTGCCCATCGGATCCCTAGGTGGACACCCATTCCCTGCCCGGCAAAATGAAACCCGGATAAACCTTCAGCATCTGCTATTGATCTGAAATCTTCTAAAAGTGACTCCCATGATGCACTTCCCTCTATTTTCTTGCTTGAGCCATGGCCAGTGAAATCAAAAGTCAGTACGTGAAAATCATCTGTAAGATGGGGAATAATACGGCTCCAAATACTGCTATCCATTCCTAATCCGTGAGCAAACACTATAGTTTCTGCCCCCGCCTTGGAGGATTGCTGCATATGATAGCTTACCCCTCTGCTGGAAATTGTCATGAAGTCCTCCAATTAATCCTTAAAGAGACGGAAATTTTTTCTAGAGTATTCTTATTATCGGTGTAAAAGAAAATGAATTAACAAGAGATGGGCAATTTGATTCACTTTTTATAAGAAACTAGAAAAAACTCAAAATATGTAAAAAAAAATTTGAAAATACAGGATAAAAGTAATATGATAATAGTATGAAAATTGAAAAAGGCAAACTTATTGAAAAGTAGGGACGCAAAGCCGCGAGTCTAAGGCGCAAGCTATGATCGTCGGGCTGCCAGGGTAATACGTGGAATAGCTTTGAATCTTATTCTTAGTACTTTCAGAGCTAATCGGCCGAACCTTTTGGCGCAGTTACTGAAAGGAAAGGATGGAGAAACATGAGTTTTTTTGGTACACCGGAGTTTTTTGAGGAGCAGCTGAGAAAGGCTGCAGAGAGCGGGAAAAATCTATCAGCGAGCATCTCCCAGCTTGAGCATGAGCTGAAATTTAATTTCATCTGTACAGACAGCCTCCGGAAGGAATGCCTGGCCAACCTGATGGCTGCGGGCAGAAAGCTGGATCACCAGCTGTCATCATATAGCGAAAAACATGCGGCAGTTGTGTAGCAAAAAAAGAGAGTGAAGGAATACATCCCTTCACTCTCTTTTTCTATTCCTGGTGGTCAGCTCCATAGCTGATCAGGTTGGCGAAGATTCTATACCCTCCAGGCACCTGGCCCTGGATCTGACGGTAAAAGACAAGGCTCGAATACAGATAGGTGCCTTTGCCATGCTTAGCCATCAGGATGCCGCCGTCAAATGCTTCTTCGTTCGGATCGGCCATACGGACAAAGGTCTCATACTGATCATCCCATTTCATCGGGAAATACAGTCCCCGTTCCTGCACCCATCCATCCCAGTCGGCATCAGTGATTTTGTTTGGATAGTTGAACAGCGGAGATTCCGGCTGCAGCATTTCCACCTTGGCATCCTCATCAGTCACCCGCCACTCAATGGATGGGTTTCCAATCGTTAACGGGAAAGGAGCAGTTGCTTCAGAATCCCATCCGTCGTTTGGCTTGTGATACTGAACCACCAGATGTCCGCCGTCCTCTACGTACTTATGAAGCCTCTCATTATTGGCCTTTAAATCTTCACGCGACAGATAGGCGCGGATGCCGACAACAATCGTGTCATATTTGCTCAAGTCACCAGAAGCCAGATCGGCCTCCGACAGCTGAGTGATATCAAAGCCGGCATTGGTTAAATAATCGGCCACTTTATCAAAGCCGCTGTCGATATAGCCTACCTTCAGCCCTTCCGGCTTGAGGAGCTCAAAGGCAACGCCATTCACTTTAGCATCATACTGATAATAGAAGTTTCCGATATGGTCATAGCTGATTTCCTGGATGGCTGATGAGAATTCCTTGCCGCCTGATTTGGCTGTGGCTTCAATGGAGAAATCCCCGGCCTTGATATTAGAAGGAGGAGACAAGGTAAATTGTACGGCTTTTTCCTCCGCCTGCTTTGAGAAGCTGACCTTCGCTGCTTTTGGGGTTACAGTCCAGCCTTTAGGCACATTTAAAGCTACAGAGGCCTCTGCTTTTCCTGGACGGTAATTTTTCACTTTAACCTCTACTGGTATTTCTTCTTGGACGTCGGATGTATTTACAATAATGTCCTCGGGGGATAAAGTCAGAGCAATATCCGGGAGAACCGCAGCAGTTTCCTCAAGTCCTTTCACCTGTTCTACAGCCGAGCCTTTGCTTTTATAAGAAATCGAGGCGGTGATGCTGTCCTCCTGATAAGCGTGGTAATAATCGGCGTCCTTTGGCACTTCAGCCTTAAAGTTGAATGTGGCTGAGGCCCCGCGAGCAAGGCTGGCTGCTTTTCCGCTGCCTTCAGATTTCCAGCCTTTAGGAAGGTTGAGCACCACAGAGGCTTTTTCCAGGGCTGCTGCACCTTTATTGCGAAGGGTAACCTTCACATTGAATTTCTGTCCCTTTACCAGGAGAGAAGAATCTGCAGAAATGTCTGCTTCCAGTCCGGAAGCCTCAAAGCTGAGCTCCTGCAGCTGTTCTTCCTTCACTTGAAGCTTATGCAGAAGATCTGCCTTCAGGCTGCTGTCCAATTTTGCCTTGCCGGTTTTCTTCTCCAGGCTTCTGACAGCTTTTAAAGCCTTTTGTGTTTTTGAAAAAATATGTTCTGCATCCGGATAGGAGGCAATGATTGCATCAAGCTCTTTCTGCAGCTGAACATAATGCACTTGAAGAGCTTTTTCTTTTTTAGGAAGCTGGGCTGCCCACTCCTTGAAATCATATGGAACACCTGCGAAAAGATCTGAGCTGCCGCCTGTATCAACCGCGGAATCCAGCAGCTCAAGATTTGTCTGCCTTGGGGCAGCAGGGATATCGTTGCCCATTCCCTGGCTTTTATGCATATAGCGGGATTCCTCGCCAAGCTGAGGATAGGTCATAGCATAAACTGGGTCATACATGCCGATTTCAATGGAAGCATCGGCAGTTTCCTTTGATTCGGCAGGGAGATAAAGCTTCTTGACCTGCCAGACATGAAGCCCTTCCTTAAGCTGCTTTGGATAAACCTTAGGGTCCGCTGCATCCTTGAAGGCCCTTTCGCTTAAAATTTCCATGGCCCTGTGATGGCCATGCTGTGTATGGTCATTTCTGAAGGATGGCATGAGGATATCAGGCTGGTAAGTACGGATAAAGCGGATCAGTCTTTCGTATGTCAGATCTTCTCCCCATTTTTCAAGTGTTTCTTCCGGAGTTTTGGAGAAGCCGAAGTCATAGATGGGGTCTGAGGTGGTTTCACTGAGATGATAGGCTTTCACTCCGGTAATCTTGGCTGCTTCGATCATTTCCCGCGACCGGATAATCCCGAGGGCATTTCCAAGCTCATTTCCGATTTCATTCTGCCCGCCTTCCCCGCGGTTGGCGATCAGGCTTGAAGTCTTTACTCCAAGTCCGCGTGACAGATAGGCAAGAAAGTCACTGCGCTCATCATCAGGGTGGGCCCCAATGTTCAAAAATGAAACGGTTGTTTCCAGAGGTTTTACAGCGCTCCATAAATCCTTATCATGTTTGGCTGCGGTTTCTGAAGCAGAACCGGCTATTGGCGCGAGTGATAGAACGAGCAATAAAGACAGCAAACCCATCCAACATTTTCTCAATTCATGCAACCCCTTTCATTTTCATTGTTAACGATTGTGAAAACACAAATCCTCCTCCCCATGTAGATCACTAGGTTAGTAAGTCCACCTAACTAACTGTAGACAGCATAACCTTAGTTAATGAATATCATATTCGCCTCTTGAAGTAAATATCTGTCTATTCAGAAAATTACTTTTGACCTAGGAATAATTAAAATATTTATAAAATTTTGAATTAAATGTTGAAAACGCTTCCTTCATGATTTATAGTTTATGTTAATTAGTTAAATTTACTAACTAAAAAAATTAAGGCCGTGATTTGATGAAGGTAAATGGAACAGCGATGTACATGAAACAAACCAATAAGAAAAACGTCCTGCGCTGCATCCAGGAAAGTTCTCCTATCTCAAGGGCGGAAATCGCTGCGAAGCTGCAATTAAGCAAACCAACCGTATCGCTCTTAGTTGATGAACTGCTGCAGGAAAACTGGATTGAAGAAAAGGGAATCGGCGAGGCATCTTCACAAGGGGGGCGTCGCCCGATCCAGCTGTTTTTCAACGAGAAAGCAGCATATGTAATCGGGACGGATATTGGCGGTACAAAGGTGAAAACCGTCATATGTGATTTAAGCGGAAATATCATTAATACAAGCAGCTTTAAAACAGCTCAGTATCTGGAAAGCAGCCTATTGAAGCAAATTGCTAAAGAAGTGGATTGCATGCTGCAAAAAAGCGGCATCAAACAGGATCAGATACTGGGCCTTGGAGCCGGAGTGCCCGGAATCACTGATACTGAGACCGGCGTCGTATTCGAAGCCCCAAGCCTCAACTGGGTCCGCTATCCATTCATTACAGAAGCGAAGCGGTATTTTCCCTTCCCCATCCACGTGGACAATGATGTCAATGCAGCGGCGGTTGGGGAGCAATGGCTCGGCAATGCCAGGAATAAGAAGAATGTCCTTTTCATGGCCGTCGGCACTGGAATCGGAAGCGGCATTATCATTAATAATCAGCTTTACAGAGGAGCATCCGGTGCAGCAGGAGAAATGGGCTATATAGTAACAGACAAAAATGATATGAAAAATGAATTCAAGCCAATCTTCCACCGCTACGGCTATCTGGAAAGCGTGGCAGGCGGCATGTCGATTGGCAAAAGGCTGACAGAATTGGTACGGAAAAATCCCGATCATCCGCACCATGAACAGGCCAAGGAAACAGAGCTATCAGGCGAAACGGCTTTTATCCTTGCCAAAAAAGGGGACGAAGCAGCCAAAACAGTTGTGGACCAGGCAATTGAACATTTGGCCTACGGGGTAGTGAATGCAGCCAGCCTGCTGAACCCGGAAGCCATCATTTTGGGAGGTGGTGTGCTGAAATCAGCAGATTATATTTTACCCAGGGTGCGTGAAATAGTGAACCAGTATTTGCCCAGCTCAGTGGAGCTGAAAACAGCCCATTTGGGCGAAAGCGCTGGTGTCCTTGGAGCTGTTTCACTATTTTTGCGGGAGCATGACAGTATGGTCAGTTATTAAAAAAAGAGGGGGAAATGCAATGCAAAACAAGAAAAAGGTATCCATAATTACAGCTCTGACTCTTTCAGCGAGCCTGCTGATGTCCGCCTGCAGCGGATCGGAGCAGGGATCCAGTTCAGAAAAGCCTTCCGGGGAGGGCAAGGACCTTGAGGGAAAAATTGTTGTCTATTCTCCGCATGGGAAGGATATCCTCTCAAAATTCGAGACGCAATTCGAAGAGAAATACGGGATTGATATGGAATGGCTGGACATGGGCTCCCAGGAAATCCTTGACCGGGTGCGTTCTGAGAAAAATAATCCACAGGCAGATGTCTGGTGGGGGGCGCCTTCAGTGAACTTCGACCAGGCAAAAGATGAGGGGCTGCTGGCGCCTTATGAGCCATCTTATGCAGCCAGCCTTGATGAAGGCTTCCATGATCCGGACTGGAATTGGTCAGGCACAAGCCAGACGCCGGAGGTCATCATGTACAACAGCAAGGAGCTGTCTGCGGATGAAGCGCCAAAAGACTGGGATGAGCTTCTCGATCCTAAATGGAAGGACGAAATCATCATCCGCTATCCGCTTGCTTCAGGAACGATGAGGACCATTTTTTCTGCTATGATCTACCGTGATTTCAAGGATTCAGGCGATACAGCTGCCGGCTATGAGTGGCTTGAGAAGCTTGATGCCAATACGAAGGAGTATGCAGCCAATCCGGAAATGATGTACAACAAGGTGGCAAAAGGAGAAGGTTCCCTGTCTGTCTGGGCAATGCCGGATGTTGTTATGCTGAAGGAAAATAAAAACTATCCATTTGAATTCATTGTGCCGGAAAGCGGTACACCGGTTCTGACCGAAGGGATTGCTGTTGTAAACGATGCACCGCACCCAAAGGCAGCTGAGGCATTTTATGAATTTGTCAATACACCTGAAGCAGCCAAGATCCTGGCAGAGGAATTCTACCGGATCCCTACCCGCAATGATATTGAAGGACTGCCTGAGTGGATCACAGAAACAGAGATTAAGAGCATGGACATAGACTGGAAGGTATTCCAGGAGCAAAGTGATGCCTGGATGAAGCATTGGGATGAAAACATCAAGAGCGGAGAGAAAGAAATTAAAGAATAAGGAAGTGTAAGGTATGGCGTCGATAAACATAGATAAAGTCCAAAAAGCCTTTGGAAAGGTAGTCGCAGTCGATCATCTTGACCTCGAAATACAGGATGGTGAATTCTTTACCTTCCTCGGCCCGAGCGGATGCGGGAAAACGACGACATTGCGCATGATTGCCGGATTTTATTATCCGACTAAGGGCGTCATCCGTTTTGGGGATAAAGATATGACGCGTGTACCTCCTGAAAAAAGAAATACGGGCATGGTTTTTCAAAACTATGCCCTTTTTCCTCATATGACAGTGTTTGAAAATGTTGCTTTCGGCCTTCGGGTGCGGAAGATGTCTTCTGCCGAAGTGAAGAAGCGTGTCCAGGAGGTTCTCCAGAAGGTGCGGCTGGAAAAATACGCGGAACGTCAAGTAAGCCAGCTGAGCGGTGGCCAGCAGCAGCGCGTTGCCCTTGCCCGGGCCCTTGTCATTGAACCGGAGATCCTGCTGTTGGATGAACCATTGAGCAATCTCGATGCTAAGCTCCGGGATGAAATGAGGAGCGAGATCCTGAGGCTGCAGAAGGAATACAATATTACCACCATATATGTCACGCATGACCAGGCAGAGGCCCTGTCAATGAGCAACCGCATCGCCGTTTTCAATTTTGGCGTGTGCCATCAGGTTGGGACGCCAGCTGAAATCTATAATGAACCGGCCAATGATTTTGTGGCCAGCTTCATCGGGGAAATCAATTTGCTGCCTGCTGTTGTAGACAAAGCAGATGAAAATACCGTCCATATTACCATTGGAGACAGCAAAAAATTAGAAGCCGCAAATACAAGGTTTAACTATAATCCTGCATACAGCGGGGAAGTTGCCTTATCCATCCGGCCAGAGGCCATACGTATCCATGACCAGCTTTCTGAAGGTCTCAATATTTTAAAAGGGAGCATCAAAGAGGTCGAGTTCCTCGGTTCTGTCATCCATCTCACAATTGAAGCAGAAGGCTTCCTGCTGACCGCCAATGTCCTTAACAACCGTTTGTCAGCAAGCTATCAGCCTGGAAAGGAAATATGGATGGAGCTCCCGGCAGAACAAATCAGAATCATTCCTAAAGCCGGTGATGATGTATGATCAAAAACCGTGATACGAGATTCACAATCCTGCTTCTCATACCTGTATTGCTTGTGCTTATTGCCTATGTCTTATATCCGTCAATAAGGACTTTAATGGAAAGCTTGCAGCTGAATGGATCTTTTACTTTTGCAAACTATGAGGATTTCTTTACACAGGAGTCCAAAACAAATTTGGAAGCCTTATGGAATTCTGTTTATATATCTCTCTTGAGCGTGCTGGTCAGCGCCCTGATCGGAATTCCGCTGGCATTCATTTTTAACCGCTACGATTTCCCGGGGCGGAGCTTTTTCTCGACAGCTGCCATCATGCCCATCGTGCTGCCTTCCCTTGTCGGTGTTATGGCATTCATGTTTTTATACGGGGAATCAGGGCTCGTGCCCAATGCCATAAAGGACCTTCTCGGATTGAAGGATGTGCCCTTTAAAATTGGAGGGGTTTCCGGCATCCTGATTGTCCATGCTTATACGATGTATGTTTACTTTTATATGACCGTCTCCTCTGCCATCAATAAAATCGACCCTTCCCTCGAGGAGGCAGCTTATAATCTCGGAGCAAGCCGCGTAAAAGTGTTCTGGAAGGTCACCTTTCCGCTGCTCACGCCAGCCATCGTAGCGGCGTCACTGCTTGTGTTTATGATTTCCATGGCTTCCTTCAGTGCGCCATTCCTCCTGGCAGGGGGCTTCCGGGTGCTGAGTCTGCAAATCTATTTTTCTAAAATTAATGGCGATATGGAAGTGGCTGCAACACAATCTGTCATTCTATCGATTGTTTCAATCTCGTTCCTGCTATTTATGCGCTGGTACCAGAACAGAAAGGATTACCGGATGGCATCAAAAGGAATCGGGGCCCACAGGAGTGAAGTGAAGAACCCGGTCATGAAGTGGCTGCTTGTGGCAGCAGGCATTATCGGCGTTATTATCTTGCTGCTGCCCCATTTCACGATCCTGCTGCTGTCGCTCGTGCCGGATGGGACCTGGACATGGCAGACCTATCCTTCTGTATTCAACTTTGAAAATTACCGCCTTCTGTTCCAGGATCCGAACATCTTCAAGCCGCTGCAAAACAGCTTGCTCTTATCAGTGATTGCAACAGCCGGAAATCTTGTATTCGGTGTCCTGACATCCTATGTGCTGGTTAAAAGAAAGTTCTACGGGAAAAACTTGGTAGATATTCTTGTGATGATCCCATGGGCGCTTCCGGCAACTGTTATCGGAATGAATCTGGTGTTTGCGTTTAATGAACCGAATATCTTTTCTTTCGGAAACATCCTCGTCGGAACGTTCTGGATTCTGCCTCTGGCTTATTTTATCAGGCATATCCCGCTTGTCGTCCGGTCGACGAACGCGGTATTGGAGCAGCTTGATGACTCCATTGAGGAGGCATCGCGGAGCCTTGGCGCCAAATGGTTTTATACTTTCCGCAAGGTGATCCTGCCAATCATCATGCCAGGTGTCCTTGCCGGTACATTGCTTGCCTTTGTAGAGTCGGTAGGGGAATTCCCGACCTCAGTGCTGTTATATACCATTTCCAACCGCCCGATATCCATTGAAATCATGAACCAGCTGCGGATGTTCAACATGGGGCAGGCCGCTGCTTACGGAATGATTCAAATTGCCCTGATTGCCATAGTTCTGTTCATTTCCAATAGATTCTTTGGAGTGAAGGCAGAACAATCATTGTCTTAAAAAATTGGAGTTGAAATGATGAATAAGCTTGAAGCGTTTATCCAGAGTGAAGGCACCTCTTTCCCAGGCAAAACGTATATCGAAGAACTGCTGATGCCGGTATTCAATGACCAGCGGGACTATTTATTCCAGGTGATGTTCGACATCCACCGCGCCCATGTCATCATGCTGGCTGAGCAGGGGATTATTGATAAAGGAGAAGCGGAGGTGATGCTGGCCGGAATCAATCTGGTCGCAGAGACGACTGATATTGGCACCCTTCTTTATGAACCGCAATTCGAGGATCTGTTTTTCATGATGGAGGCGAAAATAGGCGAGGAGATCGGTCCCGAGCTCGCCGGGAAGATCCATATTGGCAGAAGCCGCAATGATATGGGAATTGCCATGTACCGGCTCGTCCTCCGCAAGCATTTTATCCAGCTGCTCGGCAGTGCTTATCAGCTGGGCGATGCTCTGCTTGATCAGGCAGAGGAACACAAGGAAACATATATGACCGCCTACACGCATACCCAGCCGGCCCAGCCGACCACCCTTGGGCATTATTTGCTGGCCGTCTATGATATTCTGCAGCGGGATATTGACAGGCTTTGGTCTGCCTATGAGACAGTGAACCGTTCTGCCCTGGGAGCTGCAGCCCTGACAACAACCGGCTTTCCGATTTCCAGGAAACGGACCTGTGAGCTCTTAGGTTTCAATGGACTAATCGAAAATTCCTATGACTGCATTGGCGGCGCCGACTATCTGCTGGAAACGGCATCTGCTCTGATGACCTGCATGGTCAATACCGGACGGTGGATACAGGATTTCCTTCAGCATGTGACAAGGGAGTTCGGCACCTTTTACGTAGCCGATCCTTATGTCCAGTGCAGCAGTATCATGCCGCAGAAACGGAATCCAGTCAGCATTGAACATTCCCGATCAATCGCGAGCAGTGCCTATGGGGACGCCCTGGCTGCGATGAATATGGTTCACAACACTCCGTTCGGTGACATCGTCGATACAGAAGATGACCTCCAGCCACATCTGTACCGCTCCTTTGGCAATGCCAACAGGGTCATGAAGCTGATGCATGCCGTTATACGGACGCTCAAGGTCAACAAAGACCATGCAGAGGAAATGGCAAACCGGTCATGCATCACCATAACCGAACTGGCTGACACCTTATCAAGGGATTACAGCATCTCCTTCCGCAAGGCCCACTCCATCGCCAGCTATATCAGCAAAAGGACCGTAAAGGAAGGCAAGGAGCTGTATGAATGGAAAATCGACCAAATCAATGAAATGATTTCCGGCTTCGTTTCAGTGGCCCTCAAAGAAGAAGAGTGGAAAAAAATCATCTCACCGGAATACTTCGTCAAAATCCGAAGCATCCAGGGCGGACCCAGTCCTGTGGAAGTCCAGCGAATGCTGGAAAAACGGAAAGAAAGCCTTGATCAGCAAACCAAAAACTATCAGGAACTCAAAAACAAACTCGAAAACAAGAGGAAACAACTCCTTGCGTTCAAGTTTTAAGAATTAGTGACAGGCTCTTAAACAGCCGGAAGGCAGACGGGAAGTTAAAGGTTTCTTCTGCAGAAGTTCGACAATTTTCGGCGGGTGCCTGTCATTAATTGTTGTTTGAAAAAGGTTTAGCCTCATCCATCATACGGGTAGAAATACCCAGCTATACATTTTGTGAAATGCAAACTTATTGAAAAGTAAGGGCGCAAAGCCGCGGGTCTAAGGTTTTATAAAAGCTATGACGGCCGGGCTGCCGCAAATAGGAGAAGTTGAGATGGGGTTGCCGGAAAAGGTTGATAGGGATTGGCTTGAATTGATCTTAGAAGCAAAGAGCAGCGGGATTTCAATAGAGGAAATCCATAGCTTCATCAATGGCACTCACCTATATTGGAGCTCAGCCCACAGTGAAGAGCAGGGAGATAATTAACAAGGGACAGCGGTTGACTATACATAATATGCCTGTAGTGTTAAATCTTTTGGTTTAACACTTTTTTTATGCGCAAAAGCTTTTCGACGAAGTCAGCATTTTTCTGGAGAAAGGTGTCACCGTCTACGCCTCTAGCCCTACCCCTATTTACAGTCCTGGTCTATGGAAAAGAGGAGTTTTATCGTGTATTGTTGAATTAAATAAGATAATCTTACTTTTTCTGTCAGTGGGAAAGATTGGGTGAAACCTATTCTGTCTTAAACCGTATGAGTAGATAAAGCAGGATTTTATGTCAGGAGTCGATACAAATGAACCGGATTGTTTCGTTTCTTATAGGCACAGTACTGGCTGTCCCGTTCGCCGGGTCGGTCTGGACGGTCAGCTATTTCGGATTTGACCAGACGTTTTTCTTATCCGGGCTGATAGCTGGCGGAGCAGCTGCGTTAGTATATCTGGCCGCATTCCAGATCGGGCGTGTCCGTTTCCTCAGGAAGCACGGGCTGACGCGGAGGGAATACAAGTATATCAAGACAAACCTTGCAGAAGGGAAAAAGAAAATTTCCCGCCTGCACAAATCATTGTTTGCGATCCGCCATCTTCCTTCTTTGAAGCAGCGGATTGAACTGATGAGGATCACACGGAAGATTTACAGGCTGACGAAGAAAGAGCCGAAGCGTTTTTACCAGGCGGAGCGGTTTTATTTTTCCCATCTTGATTCTCTGGTGGAAATGACCGAGAAATATGTTTTCCTTTCCACCCAGCCGAAGAAGAACCTTGAAATCGACCAGTCGCTGCTGGAAACCCGAAGGACCATCAATGAACTCTCCCAGACGGTTGAGAAGGATTTGTACGAAGTGATTTCCGATGATATTGATAATCTTAATTTTGAAATAGACGTGGCAAAAAACTCGATTAAAACGTGGAAGGAAAATCGATTACCTGAAGAAAGCAGGAGGCTGAAATGAGCGAACAAAATCCATCATTAACGAAAAAGACGAGCAGTCTAATGGATGATATCCTTGCCGACCCGTTCGGCGACATGAATGGCGGACCTGCCCTGGAGCTAGCGAAAGAAGAGAAACCGGTGAAGCTCATAGACGTGATCCCGGAGGAAAACCGCGCCCGGGCTTATCAGATTGCCGAGCAGATCGACCCGCGCAACCACCAGGCCATGATTGCTTATGGGACTCAGGCGCAGACGAAGCTGCTCACCTTCTCGCACAGCATGCTCGAGCATGTCCAGAAAAAGGATATCGGAGAGGTCGGTGATATCATCAATGACCTGATGAAGCGCCTCAATGATATGAATCCGGATGAACTGAAGCAGGGCAAGCAGTCGCTGTTTTCACGCATGTTCGGAAAAATCTCCGATTCTGTCCAGGAGATCCTCTCCAAATATCAAAAAACAGGAGCGCAGATTGACCGGATCAGCGTAAAGCTGGACCGCAGCAAAAATGTCCTTTTATCCGACATCCATATGCTGGAGAAATTATATGATACGAACAAGGAATATTTCCATGCGCTCAATGTCTATATTGCAGCGGGCGAGATCAAGCTCGAGGAGCTTCATGAGCAGACAATCCCGCAGTTGAGGAAGGAAGCGGAGGCATCAGGCGACCAGATGAAGTTTCAGGAAGTCAATGATATGCTTCAGTTTGCGGACAGGCTGGACAAGAGGCTTTACGATCTGAAGCTGAGCCGGGAAATTACGATCCAATCCGCCCCGCAGATCCGCCTGATCCAAAACACCAACCAGGCCCTTGTCGAAAAAATCCAGGCATCCATCAACACCGCCATTCCTTTGTGGAAAAACCAGGTGGCGATTGCCCTGACCCTTATCCGTCAGCGCCATGCGGTTGAAGCCCAGAAGCAGGTCTCAAAAACAACAAACGAGCTGCTCTTGAAAAACGCGGAAATGCTGAAAACCAATACCATTGAAACTGCCAAGGAAAATGAGCGCGGCCTAGTTGACATTGAAACGCTCAAGAAAACCCAGGAAAACCTCATCTCCACCCTGGAAGAAACACTCCGCATCCAGGAGGAGGGCCGCAATAAGCGGCGCCAGGCTGAAAGTGACCTGGCTTCCATGGAAAATGAACTGCGTCAAAAACTGCTTGAAATAAAAGGCTAGAAAATTAGAAGCTGATCACGTCCCTGACAAACAGGGGCGTGTTTTTTTGAAATAGTGCAGCAGGTAAGGTGTCCTGCTTTATTAAGAGCCGCACCGGCGCTCTTTAACCTGCAATTTTGTCGAACAAATCCTCCTATCTGTCCATGCTTAAAGTCACAGTTCTGACATCGAATCAGCATTGACTAGGTCCTCTTTGGTATAGACATCTATACACTTATTTCGCTAACCTAAAGATGTAATTATTTGAATTTTTAAATTAAGGGGAGGGAAGGAGAAAGTCCGGTTCGTGTTCAGAGATGATAAAAGGAGGAATAAGATGAAGAATAAGTCTGTGAAAGTGACATTGGCTGCCATCCTGAGCCTAAGCGCTGTGGCTCCTGCAGTTATGGCAAGCGACAGTCCTGAAGCAAAAGAAAAAGCGGGGGATCCGGAAATGAGTTCTTCAAAGTTTATGCCTCCTGTTCCATTTCCATGGGATCATCCGGGAAAATCATCGCCGGTGCTTCATCCGGGATCTGCCAGGGGTGCAGGCATGGTTGAAGGCCCGCTCAATGAAATCGATGGAATCATGGAGGAGATGATTGATTCCAGGGTGATGCCCGGTGCAGTGGCGCTTGTGGCCCGGCGCGGCCATATCGTCAAGCATGAAGCCTATGGCATGGCTTATCAGTACAAAGATGACGGATTGACAGAAGCCGATCAGCCTATCTCCATGGCGAAGGACACCATCTTTGACCTTGCTTCCATCAGCAAAATCTTTACAACAACAGCCGCGATGCAGCTGTATGAAAAAGGCCTCTTCAATCTTGATGATCCGGTGGCTGATTATCTGCCTGAGTTTGCAGCCGGCGGCAAGGAAGAGGTGACCATCAGGCAGCTGATGACCCATACTTCTGGATTCACGGCTTGGATTCCTCTCTATTCACAAGGGAACAGCCGCGAAGACCGTATCTCAATCGCTCTGCAATATCCGCTTGCCAATGAACCGGGGAGCACTTATACATACAGCGACCTCAACATGATTGCCCTCGGAGCCCTTATTGAAAAACTGTCAGGCAAGCGCCTGGATGAATATGTGAGAGACCATATTACCAAGCCTCTTGGCATGAAGGATACCATGTATAACCCTCCCGAAAGTCTGAAGGACAGGATAGCAGCCACTGAATATCAGCCTGCCCTTGGGCGCGGCCTTGTCTGGGGAGAGGTTCATGATGAAAATGCCTGGTCGCTTGATGGCGTCGCCGGTCATGCCGGTGTCTTTTCCACAGCTGGAGACCTGGCGAAGTTTGCACATATGTATGTAAATGAAGGTACCTATGGCGGAAAGCGCATCCTGAAAAAAGAAACAGTCAGGACTCTTACGGAAAATCAGATCCCGCAGTTTCCAGGCGATGACCACGGACTAGGCTGGGAGCTGAACCAGGGCTGGCTCGGCGATGCGCTGACAGATAAAGATTCACTCAGCCACACAGGCTACACAGGCACTTCAGTTGTCATCTCCCAGAAAAATGACACCATTGCCATCCTGCTGACCAACCGGGTCCATCCGACAAGGAACACCGTTTCAACGAATGGAGCAAGAAGGGCATTTGCAAGACAGGTGGCAGACAGCATTCCGGTCAGCATCCCTGGCAAGCAGCCGGCCTGGTTCTCGGGCTATGGCGATAATACAGAAAAAAGCCTGACAGCTGAAGTCGATCTGCATTCACAGGCGGTTCTCTCTTTTGAAACCTGGCACCGGATTGAGGAAAACAGCGATTATGGCTATCTGGAAATCTCAGCAGACGGCACAAATTGGACTGAAGTCAAATCTTTTACCGGAAACAGCGAAAGCTGGAGCACGGTTAAAGCTGAGCTTCCTGCAGATACTAAGCTTATTCGCTTCCGCTATAAAACCGATGCAACCGTCAACGGCAGAGGCTGGTACCTGGATAATATAAAAATCTCTCCTGAGAAAGGTAAAGACATAAAGCCTGAGTTTGCGAGTGAAGAATGGCAAAAACGCAGCTATTAAATGTTGAGGAGGAATGGCTTTGAAAAAGCTCAAAACGATTGTAATGACTTTTCTGGTTCTGATCCTTGGGTTCTCCGCCTGGCTTCAGCCTGCAGCGGCAGCCGGCAAAAATAAGGTGAAGGATCTCGTCCTCCTGCAGAACCTGCCGGAATCCGAGACGCAGTTCAGCGGAAAAACATTGCAGCTTAAAGCACTGCATGTCTATAAGGAAGGGCATTTTCTAGGAGTCTCCAAGAATCTTGACTGGAACTCCTCCAATAAAACGGTCGCCAGGGTATCTGATGACGGAACTGTAACACTGTCAGGAAAAAATGGCCGTACTTTTATTACCGTAACAGATGGAAAAAATAAAGACCGGATCGCCATTGACGCAAAAAATCGCAAATCCGGGTTTCAGGCAGAAATCCGCAAGGAAAAATCAAAGCGTTATCAGCTGGTCGATGATGCTGTCAAAGCAATGAAGCTTGAAGAAAAAGTCGGGCAAATGCTTATGCCGGATTTCCGGACCTGGAAAGGCCAGAACGTAACAGAAATCCAGCCGGAAATTGAAGCGCTTGTGAAAAAATACCATCTCGGCGGCGTCATTCTTTTCCGCGAGAATGTCGTGACAACCGAGCAGACAACGAAGCTGGTCTCACAATACCAGGAAGCATCAGAAAAATACGGGCTCCTGATGACAATCGACCAGGAGGGAGGCATTGTCACCCGCCTGCAGTCGGGAACTGATATGCCGGGCAACATGGCCCTTGGTGCCGCCCGTTCCCCTGAAACTGCCGAAAAGGTGGGGAAAGCCATTGGTGAAGAGCTTGCTGCCCTCGGCATCAACACCAACTTCGCGCCTGTCATGGATGTGAATAACAACCCGGACAATCCTGTCATCGGCGTCCGCTCTTTCGGGGAAAACCCTGAGCTTGTAGCTGAGATGGGGGTAGCTTATACAAAGGGGCTGCAGTCTGCAGGCGTCGCGGCAACAGCGAAGCACTTCCCTGGCCACGGCGACACAGCAGTCGATTCCCACCTTGGATTGCCTGAGGTCCCGCATGATAAAGAGCGATTGAAGGAAGTGGAGCTGTATCCATTCCAGAAGGGGATGGAAGCAGGCATTGATGCCATCATGACGGCACATGTCACCTTCCCGAAAATCGATGATACAAAAGTAATTTCACAAAAAACAGGTGAAGAAATTGCCCTCCCGGCAACCCTTTCCTACAAAGTGCTCACAGAGCTGATGAGGGAGGAAATGGGCTATGAGGGAGTCATTACAACAGATGCGATGAACATGAATGCCATCGCAGAGCACTTTGGGCCTGTTGACGCAGCGATCCGCTCCGTCAAAGCAGGAACAGACATTGTCCTGATGCCGGTCGGACTCGAAGCAGTCGCTGAAGGGCTGCTGGCTGCTGTTAAGTCAGGAGAAATTTCGGAAAAACGGGTCGAAGCTTCTGTTAAGCGAATTCTGACTTTGAAGCTCAAGCGGGGAATCATCAAAGAAGAAACACCGGAGGACCTGAACGATAAGATTGCCAATGCCCTTAATGTCGTAGGCTCTGCCGAACATAAAGCGATTGAAAAGGAAGCAGCACAGAAATCAATCACCCTTGTGAAAAATGAAGGAGCTCTTCCGCTATCAGCGGCAGACAGTGATTCTATCCTCGTTATCGGCAGCACCTATATCAATGATCTGGGGAAAGCAGTAAAAGCACGCCACGCTAATACAGAAATCATAGCATCAGCTGACTACAGCCTCACGGCAGAACAGCTGGAAAAAGCGAAAAAAGCAAAGGCAGTCATCGTCGGCTCCTACACGTATAATGTTTCCGGCCGCTCGCCTGACAGCGCACAAATGAAAATGATCAACAAGCTGATCAGCGAAACAGATGCACCAGTCATCACGGTAGCCATCCGCAATCCTTATGACATCATGGCCGTGCCAGGCACAGATGCCTATCTTGCGCAGTACGGATTCCGCCCGGCAAGCTTTGAAGCAACTGCAGGTGCGATTTTCGGAGAGTTCGCGCCAGCAGGAAAGCTTCCAGTGACAATTCCTTCGCTTGAGGGCGGAACTTTGTATGAATACGGCCACGGCTTGAGCTACTAAGGCGAAAGGCTTTCTGTTGTAGTCGTTTAAAGAGAAGGGTTCCGGTGCCTGCTGTTTGAGCAAGGCACCGGGGCTTTTCGCCAAACCAGGGAGGGATTATTTTGAAAAAACGCTTGATTATTATGCTGTCATTGATTCTTGTACTTTCCGCCCTGTCTGCCGCTGCTTTTGCGGATAATGGGAAGCATAAAGGAAGAGATAAGAAAGGCAAGAAGTTCGAGCTGGGCATAGAGGTGCTGCTCGATGATCAGAAGGAACTGATAGAAGGAAAGCGAGTCGGCCTGATCACCAATCCAACCGGCGTCGATCAGGAGCTTAATAGTATTGTAGATTTGCTTCATAATGATCCCGAAGTAGAGCTTACAGCCCTGTACGGACCTGAGCATGGTGTAAGGGGAAGCGCGCAGGCCGGGGAATATGTCGAGTTTTATACGGATGAAAAAACGGGTCTTCCCGTATACAGTCTCTATGGGGCAACCAAAAAGCCAACCCCGGAAATGCTGGAAAACGTCGATGTCCTGCTGTTTGACATCCAGGATGTCGGAACCCGCTTTTACACCTATATCTACACCATGGCCTATGCAATGGAAGCAGCAAAAGAAAACAATATCCCATTCATCGTCCTTGACCGCCCGAATCCGCTTGGCGGCACTGAGGTGGAAGGGCCAGTTTTGGAAACACCGTATAAATCCTTTGTCGGTAATTACGAAATCCCGCTCCGTCACGGGATGACTGTCGGCGAGCTCGCCAAGCTGTTCAATGAGGAATTCGGTATCGGCGCAGACCTGACAGTTGTCAAAATGAAGGGCTGGAAGCGGGATATGCTTTATGACGAAACGGGCCTCCAATTCGTCATGCCATCACCGAATATGCCGACATTGGATACCGCCCTAGTATATCCGGGAGCTGCCTTGATCGAAGGCACCAACGTATCGGAAGGCAGGGGAACGACCAAGCCATTCGAGCTTATCGGAGCACCGTTCATCAATGCCGACAATCTGGCACAGCAGCTCAACAGCCTGAATCTGAAGGGTGTCAGCTTCCGGGCAGCATCCTTCACACCGTCAATCTCCAAGCATGCCGGCAAACTGTCCCATGGCATTCAGATCCACATCACAGACCGTGATGAATTTGAAACGGTTAAAACCGGACTGCATATCGTCAAAAGCATCCATGATCTGTATCCGGTAGAGTTTGCATTCCGTGCAGAAGACAGCAAAGGCATCTCCTTCTTCGACCTTCTTGTCGGAAACGGCTGGGTTCGCGACGCCATTGAAGAAGGCAAATCCGTCGACTGGATTGAATCGCAATGGGAGGATGAGCTTAAAGACTTTAATAAAGTACGTAAGGATTATTTGATGTACTAATCTGGTGCCAGGCACCGCCGCTTGTGATGCGGCGGTGTTTTTGTGTTTTACGGGGGATGGTGCCTCGCATGGGAGCGTGTTGGGATAAATGAGTGAGTGTTTAGAGGATGAGTCATGTATACGAAGAGCCTGATGAGATACATGAGTGAGTGTTTAGAGGGTGAGTCATGTATTACGAAGAGCCTGACGGGATATATGAAAGAGAGGGGGCATGTATCCCTAAACGATTACCCCTCAAAGCCCTCTCCTCTAAAAACTCGACTCCCTTTTATAACCTCCGAAAACGGGTAAAAATAATAAAAACACAACATTAAGGACGTGAGACCATGACGCAAAAAGCCTATTTGATCAACACAAACCGTTCTGGATGTCCGAATGGCAGTGATGAGAGGGATATGCTGGCCAATGCGAAGTGTGCCGCATATTTTTCGCCGTGGAAGGAAAAAATCAAGAAGCTGCAGGAAGGGGATCTTGTGTTTTTATATAGCAACAAGAGGGGGATCATTGCACGCGGAGTGGCGACTGGCATTGTCCAGGCGGCCGATCATGGAGATGAGCATGAACTCCACTTGGATGAGGAATTTTATATGAGGCTTCATGATTTTGATGTATTGTCTTTCCCAATGCCGGCAGCGGACATCCGGCAGGCTGCCGGATACAGGATGGTATTCGGCCAGACATTGACACCAATGAAAGCACAGACTGGGAAGACGATTTGGGAAGAAATCACAAAGCACTATTTGAAGCCATGAAAATCTCTCATCCCCTTTATTGATCCATCGGGCGGTAAGCAATCTGTTATGGCCTCTAAACAAACCGCAATTTTTTTCAAACACTATATATTCGACAAAATCCGGGAGGTGCCTGTCACTCCCAATATTCACATAGTCCGTACAAATTTACTCTATCCTATTGTATGATATAGATTATAAATACTTTTGCAGGCTGGTGGATGAATGGCGAAATATAAACAGGTTAAAGAAGAAATTCAATCTTGGATACGGGAAGGCAAAATTAAGCCGGATGAGAGGATCCAATCTGAACATGAGATGGCCGAGCGATTTGCTGTCAGCAGGCATACGATCAGGCAGGCTATGAGTGAACTGGTTCATGAGGGCTGGCTTTACAGGCACCAGGGGAGAGGGACCTTCTGTAAGGATCAGAGCGGAAAAAAAGGCCAGATTGACCGGACCATCGGCATTATAACCACATCTATTTCTGATTATATTTTTCCCTCCATCATTAGAGGCATAGAGTCATATCTAAGTGAAAAAGGATATAATCTGCTTCTCGCAAGTACAAATCATGATATCGGGAGAGAGCGCAAGTGCCTCGAAAATATGCTCGGCAAAAAGCTGGACGGCCTTATTGTCGAGCCTACCAAAAGTGCTCTGCATAACCCTAACCTCAACACGTATTTGAATATTGAGAAAAACAAAATTCCGTACGTTATGATCAATGCCCTATACTCTGAACTTCAGCCTGCAAGCATTACGGTTGATGATGAAAGAGGCGGTTTTATGGCCGCTGAGCATCTTATCCAGCTTGGACATAAGAAAATCAGCGGCATCTTCAAGGTCGATGATATGCAGGGGGTTAACAGGATGAAGGGATTCATGCGTGCGCACCGGCATTATAATATCCCCATTCATCCAGGTACAATTGTGACATATACTACAGAAGATAAAAATGCCAAACCGCAGGAGGCTGCCCGGTAGCTTTTAAAGGATAGGGAGCCCCCGACCGCTTTCTTTTGCTATAATGATCAGATTGCTTTGAATATCCTGGATGTGGCAAGGGAGCAGTCATTAAGAGTCCCGGAAGATGTGTCGCTTGTCGGGTTTGATAACTCTCATCTGGCATCTGTTTCGGAAGTGAAATTCACCAGTTTGACTCATCCGCAAACAGAAATGGGGCGGCTCGCTGCCAGGATGGTTGTTGATTCGATTGAAAAAGGCGTCGAATATGAGCCGGAACTAATTATCAGAAGTTCAACAGCTGAGTTAAAAAGAGAGTTTTAATCAAGAACCTGTTCATTTTATGAACAGGTTTCTTTGTGCGTACAAGTAAACTTTTATTCTAGCAATTAAAGTCTTAGGAGGTATTTTGTTGAAGTAATATTAAAAATTTTCTAAAAACACTGGTAAATTTGTACGTACAATTATATAATGATTTACAAACAATGGTCTGAGAGTGATAGATGCTTGAAAGACTGAAAGAGAAAGTGCTAGTAGAAAACCTGCTACTGCTTTTTTATGAAATTGGAAACGTTTACGGGGAGAATGTGAGTACGGAAAGGCATTGCGGGCAGATTTTACGGAGGTGATACAGGATATTACAGAACAGCGTGTCAAAGACGTGTTGATGAATATCAAGGGCTCAATTTCCACCAGCTGCTTTAGTGTCCTTTATAAAAGCAAGTATGGTTGGGCGCCTCAGGCAAAGATCCATGTTCTCCTATTTAGAAAAGGGTGGATACAGCTTCACGATACTCATGATACTGGAAGCATTTCCTTCTCAGGCCGAACCGTGATTGATTCCATGAAGCAGCAACACTCAAGTTACAGCAGTCATTGAACAGGACGAATTCTCTGCACCTGAGGGGATTAACTACTACAAATAGAAATTAGTGTTTTGATAATTCTGTAAATTAATATTACGGACGTATAGTGTTTTGAATATAATAATTGTACGTACAATTAAGGACCTTGAAAAACATTAAAAACTGTTCATGACTTACGCTTGGAAAACTATTATCTAACTATGAATTTCTCTGTTGTACGTACATACTTACTGAAAATGAAAGCGGTTGCTGATGGTTGGTTGTTTTTTACACTGCTGACTCTAAAGCCTTAAATGGCTTTGAGCATATTTAAGATTAGGAAGAGAGGGGTCATTTAAATGAAAAAGCTATTATCAGCTATGTTCCTGTTAATTCTTGTTTTCTCCATGTCTGCCTGCTCCAGCAGCGGTGCAGGAGGAGATGAAAAAGGTTTTGTCGGAATTGCAATGCCTACTAAATCCTCTGAAAGATGGGTCAGTGATGGCAAGTATATGAAGGATGAGTTTGAGAAGCTTGGTTATAAGGTTGACCTGCAATATGCGGAAGATGTTGTGGAAAACCAGGTGTCCCAGATCGAGAATATGATTACAAAGGGCGTCAACATTCTTGTAATCGCTTCAATTGATGGTGAATCACTGACAAACGTCCTTGATAAAGCGGCTAAGCAGGATATCAGTGTAATCTCGTATGACAGATTGATCAAAAAGACTGAACATGTAAGCTATTATGCAACTTTTGATAACTTCAAGGTAGGTGTGCTTCAGGGCTCTTATATTGAAGAAAAGCTTGGTTTGAAGGATGGGAAAGGGCCATTCAACATCGAATTGTTTGCCGGGTCTCCGGATGATAATAACGCCTATTTCTTTTTTGATGGCGCTATGTCAGTTCTCCAGCCTTATATCGACTCCGGAAAGCTGGTTGTCAAAAGCGGTCAGACAGCATTTGAGCAGGCAGCCACTTTAAGATGGGACGGTGCAACAGCCCAGTCCAGAATGGATAATCTATTAAGCTCCAATTATTCAAGTGACAGAGTGGACGCTGTCCTGTCGCCATATGATGGCATCAGCATCGGAATCCTGTCTTCCTTGAAGGGCGTCGGCTATGGAGACGGAAGTAAGCCTCTGCCGGTGGTTACAGGGCAGGATGCAGAGCTTGCTTCTGTCAAATCCATCATTGCGGGAGAGCAGACACAGACTGTGTTTAAAGATACACGCGAGCTTGCGAAGAAAGCTGTTGAAATGGCAGAGGCTGTCCTTGAGGGAGAAGAAGCAGAAGTAAATGACACTGAAACATATGACAACGGTGAAAAAGTTGTGCCTGCTTATCTCCTTGAACCAGTTTCTGTTGATCAGTCCAATTATGAAGAAGTACTGGTAGACAGCGGATATTATAAGGAAGACGAGCTTAAGTAATAACATGCAATGGATGATTCAGCTGGGCTGAATCATCCATTGCATTTGAAGGGAGCTGACGAAAGGATGCCGGAGTATATTTTGGAAATGAGGAATATCACAAAGGAATTTCCAGGTGTTAAAGCATTGGATCAGGTAAACCTTCAGGTCGCAGATGGGGAAATTCATGCACTGTGCGGCGAGAACGGAGCCGGCAAGTCCACGCTTATGAAGGTGCTGAGCGGTGTATATCCGCATGGGACGTATACAGGAGACATTCTATTTAAAGGGAATGTATGCGAATTTAAAGATATTAAGCAAAGTGAAAATAAAGGAATTGTCATCATTCACCAGGAGCTGGCGCTTATTCCGGAGCTTAGCATTGCGGAAAACATCTTTCTTGGGAATGAACAGGCCAAAAAGGGAATCATCAATTGGAATGAAACGACTGTCAAGACGCTTGAGCTTCTTCGGAAGGTTGGATTGTCTGAGTCCCCGCATGCATTGGTTTCAAATATCGGTGTCGGCAAACAGCAGCTTGTCGAGATAGCCAAGGCGCTTTCAAAAGAAGTGAAGCTGCTTATTCTTGATGAGCCTACCGCTGCCTTAAATGAAAGAGACAGCGAGAATCTGCTCAGGCTGCTCCTGGAATTTAAGAAGCAGGGAATTTCCTCTATTATCATCTCACATAAGCTGAACGAGGTAACAAGCATCTCAGACTCTATCACAATCCTCCGGGATGGACAGACGATCGAGACGCTGGATGTGAAAGAAGACGGCATCTCAGAAGACCGGATCATAAAAGGCATGGTAGGCCGGGATTTAACGAACCGCTATCCTGCCCGTGAACCGGAAATAGGGGAAGTTATGTTTGAGGTAAAAGATTGGGAGGTCTACCATCCCCTCCATGCTGAGCGAAAGGTTATCGACCAGGCAAGCCTCAGCATAAGGCGGGGAGAAATTGTCGGAATTGCCGGGCTGATGGGAGCGGGCCGGACAGAGCTGGCCATGAGCATATTCGGAAAATCATATGGAAAAAACATCAGCGGCAGCCTATTTAAAGACGGCAAGGAAATCCAGCTTAAAGATATCTCCAGTGCCATTAAGAATGGCTTGGCATATGTAACTGAGGACCGGAAGAATTACGGCCTGGTTTTAATTGATGACATCAAATCAAATATATCCCTTGCGAGCCTGAACAAAATTTCCCGGAACCTGGTCATACAGGACCATGCGGAATATAAGGAGGCAGAGGGGTTCCGCCGGAAAATGAATATCAAGACACCAAGCGTACTGCAGAAAACGAATAATCTAAGCGGTGGGAACCAGCAAAAAGTTGTCCTCAGTAAATGGATCTTTTCCGAGCCGGATATTCTGATCCTAGATGAACCTACAAGGGGAATCGATGTTGGTGCAAAATATGAGATATATACGATTATTAATCAGCTGGCAGCCGACGGAAAAGGCATCCTTCTTATATCCTCGGAGCTGCCGGAGCTGCTTGGCATGTGTGACCGCATCTATGTGATGAATGAAGGTCAAATCACAGGTGAGCTTGATAAAAGTGAAGCCAATCAGGAAAGTATCATGAGATATATGACAAAAGCAAGGGGGAAGAACGGTGAACACGAATACGCCACTAAATAATGAAGGGCCAAAGGTTTTGGGAGCCGGATCATTAATCAAAAGCAATGTGAGGCAGTACGGAATGTTCTTTGCATTGGTGCTGATCATGCTTCTATTCCAGGTTCTGACGGACGGAATCCTTCTCAGGCCGCTGAATATTACCAATCTTATACTGCAGAACAGCTATATTCTAGTACTGGCCATTGGCATGGTGCTGGTTATCATTACTGGCCATATCGACTTGTCGGTAGGTTCGATAGCAGCCTTCGTCGGAGCCATTTCAGCCATTTTAATCATCGATTTAAATGTCCCGACCTATCTTGCTGTTTTCCTTTCCTTGGTGCTTGGCGCTTTAATAGGTGCATGGCAGGGGTTTTGGATCGCCTATGTGAAAATACCGGCCTTTATCGTAACGCTGGCAGGCATGCTCCTTTTCAGGGGACTGACCATGCTCGTGCTGAAAGGCCAATCGCTTGCACCATTTCCGGAATCCTTCCAGGCCATGAGCTCAGGCTTCATCCCGGATGTAATAGGGGGAGAAAATGCCGCTCTCCATATCTTTACACTGGTAATTGGGGCTGTATTGTCCATTGTATTTGTCCTTTTTGAGCTGAGAAACAGGAAAAACCAAATGAAGTATAGCTTTGAGATTTCATCAAATGGACTATTCTTCGCTAAACTGACCGGTTTTGTCATCCTTATCAATGTATTTACATATGTCCTGGCTACATATGAGGGAGTGCCTACTATTCTGGTCATTCTATTCGCACTTGTCCTTCTCTATTCTTTTATTATGAAAAAGACGGTGATTGGCCGGCATGTATATGCGATCGGGGGCAACGAAAAAGCCGCAGGATTATCCGGAATCAAAACGAAAAAGGTTACCTTCCTGGTATTTGTCAATATGGGCGTCCTTTCTGCACTGTCAGGCCTCATCTTTGCAGCACGCCTGAATGCAGCGACGCCAAAAGCAGGAAACCTTTTTGAGCTTGATGCCATTGCAGCATGTTTCATCGGGGGAGCATCTGCCTATGGTGGAATTGGAACAGTAGGCGGTGCAATTGTCGGAGGGCTTGTCATGGGCGTCATGAATAACGGGATGTCAATCCTCGGGCTTGGAATTGACTGGCAGCAGGCGATAAAAGGGCTCGTCCTCCTGGCTGCAGTCGCATTCGATATCTATAACAAAAATAAAGCGGCATAGAAAAGAGCTACAGCATCTTGAAAGAATAAGTGAAATGAAAATAGCTTAGAAGCCGCTCCCGGTTTCTAAGCTATTTTTATGGCTTATTCATGATCTGTATGTTTAGAACGTTCACTGATAATTTTCAGTAGAAGAAACTTGTCCTGTGGGGATAGCATGGCCCAGCTTCCTGCTTTGATTTTCATTAGTACCACTCCTTGTGTTTTTTGATTGATAAAAAAACGAATTTTCTGCGGCAGCTAGATGAGTAAACCAACAATGTAACAGCAAGACCTTTTCTCTATAATATTTCCCTAAATTCTTATTATCTTTATACCGCCATTTATTGTAAATGAAACAAAAGAAATATTGACAAGAAACGACTCTATTCACGGACTATTTTCTTATTTCCTGAGAAATATTTGTCTGATTGCCGGAGAGTATCCAAAATTACGGAGATTAGTGGATAAAAGCAATAAGGGTATGTCGAAAAGAAAATATAAAAAACTTCCCGGCCGGGAAGTTTTTTTAGGTTTATACAGATTATTCTTTGCCATTGTGATTACTAATAACCTCTGTCAACGTATCCGAGAAGTCTGTGAACGCTCCAGTTATTCCCCAAGCGACACCTTCTTTCATTTCATTCTGCTTATTAATCGTATAGGGGTGTACAAGCAGTCCGTTTTTCCGCGCCTTCTTTACATACTCTTCATCAATCATATTATAATTCGGGCCGATGCCGGCTGCGTACTTCTGCCACCTTTTGATATCATCGTCTGTCAGCACAGCCTGTTCTTTGTAGGAAATCAGCTGGATAAGAGGGATGCCAGGTTCTTCCCGGTGAATCCTTTTCAGGCTTTTGCTGCTGAAAGATTGGATGATTACGCGGGCAGTTTCCTTTTTGCTGCCTATCAGGCCATAATCATGCAATAGCCTTAAAAGTTCTTCCTCCATTCCGGGATATAAATCAGGAGACTTAGTTTCAATATAATAGTTCACACTGCTTCCGAAATGCTGAAAGATATCCTCCAAAGAAGGGACCTTCAGGCGGCTGTATGCCGGGTCGGCATAGCCGGGATGCTCGCGGTTGAACCAGGAACCAGCATCAAGCTGCTGCAGCTCCTCCAATGTAAAGGACCGGACGGCACCTGACTTATCCGTCGTACGGTCAACTGTTTGGTCATGCATGGCGGCAAGCTTGCCGTCCTTCGTCATCTGCAGGTCGATTTCAATATAATCTGCTCCAAGCTGAGCGGCCATTTCATAGGAAGCAATCGTATGCTCCGGGGCATAGGCCGAGGCACCGCGGTGGCCGATGACAATAAAGCTGTCTGAGGGAGCAGTGAAGTTTCCCTTTGATGAGGAGCATCCAGCTATGGAAAAGAGGAGTATAAATATGATTACAAACTTTATTGGCATGAACTGTCACCTGCTTTAAAAAAATCCTCATTGAATATAGCCAGTATAAACGGTTTTCTTCTTTTTATAGCATAACGGCAAATTTGTGTAAAATAAACCCATGGGATTTATAGGAATTAACTTAATATAAAAAATAGTTTGACAATTATCTGTTTATAAATGTAAGATATTACTAAGTTAATATTTTGTGATGGAGATGCTGGAGGCTCACATAGTTTGCTTAGGGGATTTTATCTAAGCATATTTGTGGCCTCTTTTTATTTGGATGGGGAAGGAGGGATGACTATAACGATAACCATATCGGCTTTAACCATTATTGAAAGGCTGTTTCTGGCTGCTCTTCTCGGGGGCCTGATAGGATGGGAAAGAGATTTAAGAAACAAGCAGGCTGGATTTAAGACCCATCTTCTCGTTTCTGTCGGCTCTGCTTTAATGATGATTCTATCCATTTACGGTTTCAATGAAACGATCGACCATGTTAATGCCCGGTTCGACCCAGCGAGGCTGGCTCATGGTGTTATCAGCGGAATAGGATTCCTTGGGACAGGAGCCATTTTGAAGCACTCCAATAATAGTGTTTCCGGCATTACAACGGCGGCGACTCTGTGGGTGGTCGCGGCAATCGGGCTCAGTGTTGGAAGCGGCTTCTACCTTCCTGCCTACATAACCACAGGCATTGTACTTTTGAATGTATTTGTGCTGAGAAGCCTGGAGTTTAAGTTCCTGACTCCATACAAGTTCTTTGTCTTTACATTGACTGTTTCGGAAGAAGCAAAGGTGCTTGGGAAGCTGAATAAGGTACTGAAAAATGAGAGCGCCTTCATTGAAGCGATCACAATGGCAGACGAATATTACTTCCTGGAGGAGGGCTATATATCCCTTGATATCAGAATCAAAATATCTTCCCGGAAAAATATTCTTTCATTATATGAAAAACTATGCAGTCTTGAGGGGGTAAAGCAGGTCCAGCTGGATCATAGTCCGCTGACAGAAGATTTTCGCAAGCAGGATAAAAATGTAAGCGTTTAACTAAGAGCATCAAGAAAGGAATGGAAAGATGAAAAAAGTCGAATTGATTGATGTATCCAAGTCTTATGATAAAAAGACGGATGTGATCACCAATATCAATGTCACAATTGAGCCTGGAGAATTCTTTGTGCTTGTCGGGCCGTCCGGATGCGGGAAAAGTACGATGCTCCGTATGATTGCCGGGCTTGAGGAAATTACGGGAGGCGTACTGGAAATCGGCGGGAAGGAAGCGAATCTGCTGCCGCCAAGCAAACGGGATATTTCAATGGTTTTCCAGAACTATGCCCTGTATCCGCATCTTTCGGTGGAAGAGAATATTATTTTTGGTCTGCATGTTAAAAAGGTGCCAAAGACTGAGCGGAAAAAACGGTGTGAAGATGTGGCAGCTATGCTTGGTTTATCGGAATACCTGAAACGGAAGCCGAGAGAGCTTTCCGGAGGGCAGCGTCAGAGGGTGGCACTGGCAAGGGCGATCGTCAACCAGGCCCCGATTTGCCTGATGGATGAGCCGCTTTCCAATCTGGATGCGAAGCTCAGGGCCCATATGCGCTCGGAAATCAGGCAAATCCAGCGGCGGCTTGGAATCACCATGATATATGTGACACATGACCAGGTTGAGGCTATGACGATGGGAGACCGCATTATGATCCTCCATGATGGGAAGATCCAGCAGATCGGAAAGCCAATTGATATTTATAATAATCCCGCAAATCCATTTGTTGCAACCTTTATCGGTTCTCCGCCAATGAATATCGCAGAAGGCAGAGTATCAGGGACAGGGGCAGCCGTCGCTCTCGGAGAAGATGCAGCGATAAATGTACCGGCAGAAGACCGTGGACTCCTGTCAGGGGATCGCGTCATTGTCGGCGTCAGGCCTGAGCACCTGAAGGCCGCTTCAAAGGAAACACCTGCAGAAGAAAAAATTCAGGTGGAAGTCATCAATGTGGAAGTGCTGGGCAATGAAACGATCTTTTCCTTTAAACTGGGGGGGAGCGAATGGCTGGCCAAGTGGAACGGCCAGTGGCGGATCCAGGTTGGCGATATTGTGCCGATTGCAATCAGCTATGACTCACTTTGTTTTTTTGATTATGAGACAAAGCAGATTATCAAAACACCAACAGATATTGAGAACCATGTGATTGAAAAGGAGGTGCTGCTATGAAGGCAGAAGTAAGCAGCCCTGTCAGGCAAGCATCAGCTCCAGGCTTGAAGCCTGGCTTATGGAAACGGTCCCTGAATGCGCGTACTGCCCTTTTATATCTTTTTCCTTCCATCTTGCTGTTTTCAGTCTTTATTTTTTATCCGATGTTCCGGACGATCTATTTAAGCTTCTTTTTAACAGACCAGCACGGGGCGGCTTCCCTTTTTGTCGGGATGGAAAACTATGCTTATCTGCTGGAATCAGAGGCATTCCGAAACAGTGTGAAAGCTACGATACTGTTCGTGTTATACACCGTTCCGGCCGGGATCATCATCTCTTTATTCCTGGCTTTGATTGCAAACGAGAAGCTGCGGGGCATCGGTTTTTTCCGGACGATCTATTCCTCGACGATGGGAATATCGGTAGCGGCTTCATCGGTAGTATGGCTTTTCCTGTTCCATCCGAGCGTAGGTATGTTCAACCGCCTGTTAAGCGTGCTGCATCTCCCGCAGGTGCAGTGGCTTTTGGACCCGGATTGGGCTTTGATTTCCGTAGCCATCTCGACCATCTGGCTGAATACCGGATTTTCTTTTCTTATTCTTTTGGGCGGCCTGCAGAATATCGACGAATATTTATACGAGAGTGCAAAGATTGATGGGGCCGGCTACTGGTACCAGCTTCGCAGGATTACGATACCAATGCTGTCGCCGACTTTGTTCTTTATCATCACCATCTCGCTGATCAATGCTTTCCAGACGTTCGGGCAGGTTGATATTTTAACAAAAGGCGGGCCGTCGCAGGCGACCAATCTGATTGTATATTCCATCTACAGGGAAGCATTCATCAACTATCAATTCGGGACAGCAAGCGCACAGGCAGTCTTCCTGTTCATATGCATCCTGATTGTCACCATCCTGCAATTCAAGCTTGGGGAAAAGAAGGTGCATTATCAATGAGCATGAGTATGCCGAGAAAAATATTATTGTATATCCTGCTTGTTCTGGCTGCTTTTCTGCTGTTTTTCCCAGTCCTTTACGCATTCATGATCTCTTTCATGACTGGCGGAGAAATCATGCAGGGCAAATTTTTCCCTAAGGCCTTTCATTTTGACAATTATGTAAAAGTATTCGAGCGGCTTCCGCTCATGAAATATCTAATCAATAGTTTTGTCGTGTCATTCAGTGTCATGCTCGGCCAATTGGTGGTCTGCAGCATGGCGGCATATGCGTTTGTGTTCATTCCTTTCAAAGGAAGGGATTTTATCTTTTTCCTGTTCATTTCAACCATGATGATTCCTTGGGAAGCGACCATGATCCCGAACTTCTTTACGATCCAGAGGCTGGATTGGATCAATACTTATCAGGGGATGACAATGCCGTTCTTTGCACTGGCATTTGGCACTTTCCTGCTGCGTCAGCATTTTAAAACCATCCCGAAGGAGCTCCATGAAGCTTCCCAGGTTGCAGGACTCAGCAGATTTGCCTTCTTCTGGCGGGTCATCCTGCCGGTTTCCAAAACCAGCCTTGTCACTCTCGGGGCCTATGGATTTCTGACAACATGGAATATGTATCTATGGCCGCTCCTTGTGACGACCAACGACCAGGTAAGGACTGTCCAGATCGGGCTCAAGCAGCTGCAATCGCAGGAAGTGGCAACAGAATGGGGAGTCGTGATGGCGGGTGTCATTGTTGTCATTATCCCGACACTTTTGCTTTTGTTCCTGGGGCAGAAGCAGCTTCAAAAAGGATTGACTCAGGGAGCAATCAAATAGGGTTTTACTGCCGGAGGCATGCATTTGCAGGCTTATCCGGCAGCCATATATACAATATGAAAAAGAGGGGTGCAGGAATGAAAAAAGGGTTAAAGTGGTTCTTTATGTTTACAGCAATTTTCAGTTTGCTGCTTATGTCGGCGTGCTCGAACAATGAAAGCTCTTCTGGAGAAGGGAGCAGCAGCAGCAGCGGTTCCGGAGGAGAGACTGAGGACGGCAAGACTGAAATCACCTTCTGGCATGCCATGTCAGGTGCAGGTCAGGAAACTCTGGACAGCATTGTCGCGGACTTTAACAGTTCACAGGATAAATATTCAGTAAAAGCTGAATTCCAGGGTTCTTATGAGGAACTTCTGACAAAGCTCCGCAGTGTAGGCGGCACTAAAGATGCACCAGCGATTACTCAGGTTTTTGAAGTAGGGACGAAGTATATGATCGACAGCGGCTTTATTGAGCCGATGCAGACATTCATTGATAAAGATAATTATGATGTCTCACAGCTCGAGGAAAACATCCTCAATTATTACACGGTGGACGATAAGCTGTATTCCATGCCGTTCAACTCTTCTACACCGGTTATGATTTACAACAAAGATGCTTTTAAAGAAGCTGGCCTTGATCCTGAAAAAGCGCCAGAAACCTTTAATGAAGTGAAGGCAGCGGCGGAAAAGCTGACCAAAAAAGGAGAGCGCTACGGGTTCTCTATGCTTACTTACGGCTGGTTCTTTGAACAGCTGGTTGCGACACAGGGCGGCCTTTATGTGAATGAAGAGAATGGCCGCGCAGGCGACGCAACAAAGTCTGTGTTCAATGGAGAGGAAGGCTTGAGAGTTTTCAACTTCCTTGATGAAATGAATAAGGCCGGCACATTCGGCAACTACGGCACCAACTGGGATGATATCCGCGCAGCATTCCAGACAGGAAAAGTGGCCATGTATATGGATTCCTCTGCAGGCGTCTCTGCAGCCATCAACAATTCCCCATTCGATGTAGGGGTAGCTTTCATCCCATATCCGGATGAAGTCGAAAGACAGGGTGTTGCGATTGGCGGAGCGTCACTATGGATGTCTAAAGGCATTGCTGAAAAGCAGCAGGAAGCCGGCTGGGAATTCATGAAATACCTGGCTTCACCTGAAGCACAGGCGAAATGGCATATCGGAACAGGCTATTTTGCCATCAACCCGGCAGCATATGAGGAAGATATCGTTAAGCAGGAATGGGAAAAATATCCGCAGTTCAAGGTAACAGTAGACCAGCTGCAGCAGACAAAACCATCTGTAGCGACACAGGGCGCACTGATTTCTGTATTCCCGGAATCACGCCAGCAGGTAGTAACAGCGCTTGAAAATCTGTATCAGGGCACAGCCCCTCAGGAAGCGCTTGATCAGGCGGCAGAAGGAACAGACAGGGCAATCGAAATCGCAAATAAAACAAAGAAATAAAACGGCAGGGGCAGCGCTCTATGTTTATGGCTCGTATGCTATAAATAATAAAGGGGCTGCCCCTTTTAATTTGAGTGAAACGAGGTGCACAGTATGGAACATACTAAAATCTACGCCCACCGCGGCAGCAAGGGCACACATCCGGAAAATACCATGCCTGCCTTTAAAGAAGCTGTGAGGCTTGGAGTCGAAGGCATTGAACTGGATGTCCATCTTTCCAGGGACGGCGAGCTGATTGTCATCCATGATGAGAAGGTCGACAGGACGACAGATGGCAAGGGTCATGTCAGGGATATGACACTTGAAGAGCTCAAGAAGCTGGATGCAGGTTCTTGGTTCAGGGAAGATTTTGCCGGAGTGAGGATTCCAGTGCTTGGTGAGGTGCTCGAGCTGCTCCAGGGAACGGGTATAAAGCTGAACGTGGAAATCAAGAGCGATGTGGTTCCTTATGAGGGCATTGAGGAAAAGGTGCTTGAGACGCTTGAGAAATATGATTATAAATCCAATGCGATTATTTCATCCTTTAATCATTACAGCCTCAAGAGAGTTCATCAGCTGGATCATGAAATTGAGACGGCCATCCTGTTCATGGAGGTGCTGTATGAGCCGTGGAAGTATGCTGCTGGAATCGGTGCATCAGCACTGCACGTCTATGCGCCGGTTGCCTATGCGGAGGCAAGCAGGGAGGCGGAACGCAACCAGTTTCCGGTCCGTGTGTTTACGATCAATAAAGAAGAGCAGATGCGTGAGCTGCTTGACCTCGGGGTGGACACCATCATGACAGATTATCCGGAAAAGGCGATGCAGGTTCGGGATGCGAGATAGGTGAACAGCCGCGTTATTTTGCGGCTGTTTTTTTGTTTATGGTGCCGGTCACCATAAAAAAAATGAGCCGGACGTGCTGATGCCAGTCAGCAGGCCGGGCTTTAAAAATGGGGTAAAACGATGATAAACCTTGGTATAGCTCTACTATACAGTTCCCTGTCTATGAAATAGTTATAGTCTGGTTAAAAATGGTTACAGAAAGGTTACAGTTCAACTAAATATTTCCCGGCTTCCTTTCAGTCTCTCTTTAGCGCCTTTCCGCCATGCCTTGACTGCAGATAAAGAAACCCTTTCCCTTTCGGCAATTTCCGGGACCGTCAAGTCCTCCAGCACCGTATACAGCACCCATTTTGTCTGATTGTCTGTCAGCTCCCCGCAGTATGAGAGGATCAGTTTTTTCTCAAACGGCACTCTAGAATCAGCACCCTCGATATTTTCCCAGAATTCTTCCTTCGCATAAACCTTATGTTCTGCCTCTCTATTGGTTCGGGTCATTTCTGTCAGGAACTTGCCTTTGATAGTGGTGTAGGCAAAATTAGTGAACTCGCCTTTTTCCGGCCGGAAGTTTTTATGTGCTTCCCAAAGGGCAATCAGGCCAATCTGCAGGAATTCATCTTCATTTTTATAGATGGATAGTGTGCGGATGATCTTCCGGATCATCGGCTGGTATTGTTCTGCAAGCAGTTCAAAGTTTTCCATGCGGACTTTCCTATCGGGCGGCGCGCCTGCCAGGTATTCCCGGGTAAGTTCAGCATAGTTGGGAAATAAATTGTGTGCGAATCAGGGAAAATTTCGTTTTTAGTACTTTTTTATCTTAAAAATGATATTTTTTATAAAAAATTCGTATAAAAATCATGGGAAATAAGAAAAAATGAAATAAATGCCAATTAATCAGAAAATGAAGAAAACCATCCTTAAATAAGAAAGGTTTTGCAGGAGAATTCTTATTTCTGCTTATAATCCCAAAGGATCCGCCAGCCATCCTCCATCTCGGCCGCAAACACATCCTGCACTAAATTGAAATTTCCGTACTTCCCTTTGTATATCTGGGTAACCGTGACTTTATAAACCTTAGGAAAGGTTTCCCCGCCATCTGCCATCCTCCAGTTCTCAAGCTTCTCCGCCTTGCCAAGCTCATAGGAAAAGGTATTGACCCCGAAATGGTTCAAAAAGACGTGGGCCCGGTCCTGGATATAGGGGCCTTTGTCAAACTTCTTTTTCATGTCGGGATGGAAAAGCTCCCAGGAAGCCGAAAAATCGCCTTTTTGCTCGTATGTATAAAACTCATCCACCGTGCTGATGGCCCGCTTTTCTGCGGAAGGCAGGACGAGCCGGATAAGGAAAAAGAGGGCCGCACAGGCAATGAGAATCACGATAAGCTTAATGGGGAATTTGCTTCTTTTTTTCATCTCGCCCGCCTCCTTTTAGACAAGTTATAAAAAGATATTCGCCAGAAAGGAAAAATATCACCGGACAAATTTATCTTGTTAACATTCTCCAATTGTGAAACATAAACAAAATAGTAAGGTATAATCGATACATAACAAAAGTGCTTAATTGCGGCTCATTTTTATGGAGGGGTAAAAAGTGGAGGTTTTTATACGAAGCAGGCAAGGGGAAATGCTGGAGCTGATCGAAAGGCTCGTCAATATCGACAGCGGTTCCCACAATAAAGAGGGGGTAGATAGAGTAGGCTCTATCCTGAAGGAAGAGTACGAAAGGCTCGGGTTCCTGGTCCAGGTCGACGAACAGGAGAAGTATGGCAACAATCTGATCATCAGGCACAAAAATGCCATTGATCCGAAGATCATCCTTGTTGCCCATATGGATACGGTATTTCCTGACGGGACAGCAGCCAAAAGGCCGTTCCGGATCGAGGGGAACAGGGCGCTGGGACCGGGTGTGGCGGATATGAAGTCCAGCCAGGCTGAGCTTTTATATGCTTTGAAGGCATTGATAGCGAGCGGGACAAAGGGATATGAAAATGTCCTGATTGTACTGAACACAGATGAAGAAATCGGCTCGCCGGCTTCCAAGAAGCTGATCATCGGGCAGGCGGCGGGCAAGGAGTATGCCCTGATCATGGAGCCTGCCAGGAAGGACGGGTCGCTCGTTTCCTCACGGAGGGGAGGCGGCCGCTACAAGGTGATCGTCAAAGGGCGCGCTGCCCATTCGGGGATTGAGCCGGAAAAAGGGCGCAGCGCGATCGAGGAGCTGGCCCACAAGATCATCCAGCTTCATGAGCTCAACGATCATGAAAAAGGCATCAGCGTCAATGTCGGGCTGATCGAAGGCGGTTCGGCCGTCAATACAGTATCGCCAAGCGCTGTCGCCCATGTGGACATCCGCATCACCGATATGGAGCAGGCGAGATTCCTTCAGGAAAAAATTGAGGAAATCTGCTCCCACACCGATGTTCCTGGCACGAGGGTGGAGGTGAAGGGCAGAATCAGCCGCCCGCCGATGGAGAAGAATGAGCAGAATGAATCGCTTCTTCATGTCATTCAGGAGGTCGGCAAGGAAATTGGGCTTGAGGTTTCCGATACGGCGACAGGCGGCGGATCTGACGCCAGCTTCACCTCTGCCAATGGCGTTGCGACAGTGGATGGGCTCGGGCCTGTCGGCGGCAATGCCCACAGCGAAAATGAATATGTAGAAATTCCGACGCTTGCGGAAAGGACGCTGCTTTTGGCGAAGACGATCCAGCGGCTGTCGGAATAAAAAAGGAGCCTTAATTGGCTCCTTTAATTTATATTCAGGTGTGCTCTCAATTCTTCCTGAACACGTGCCTGTTCTTCATCAGAGACAATCAAGTACCAAATAGAATCAATTTTCTGTCCCTGTCCCTCAATAGTCATTTGCTGAATATTTTTACTGGCATCTTTATAGCCTTTTTGAATATCAACCATTTCACTAAATGTTAAATTGGTTTTGATATTCTTGCCCAAAGCAGAGAATATTTCATCAAAATTTGATAGAGACGAGATACTTGCCCCTTCTTTAATAACCGCTTGTATAACCTGACGCTGCCTTAGCTGCCGGCCAAAATCTCCCCGTGGATCATCATACCGCATCCGTGAAAATTTAAGAGCTTTTTCTCCGTTTAGAGTGATGCTTCCTTCAGGGAAATGTACCTCTCCAGATGTGAAATCCAGATCATTTTCAACAGTGACTCCGCCCACCGCATCAACAATATCCTTAAAGCCTTCCATATTGATTTGCATATAATAATCAATTGGGATATCCAGGAAGTTCTCAACAGTATTCATGGACATTTCTATTCCGCCGAAGGCATAGGCATGATTAATTTTATCTACCGTTCCATGTCCTACAATTTCTGTACGGGTGTCCCTTGGGATGCTTAGCATTTTTGCAGACTTTGTTTCCGGGTTTACAGTCAATACAATCATGGTATCTGAACGGCCTTTATCATTATCACGCTCATCCACACCAAGCATAAGCACCGAAAACGGTTCCTTCTTTTCGAGTGTTACAACCTGCTCCCTCTTGTCTGACTTTTCTCTCTCTATTGGCTGGTGCATTGTATCCACTGCTTTAGTTAATGAATGATATATAGAATAAGCATAAGCACCGCCCGCGATAATTAACAGCCCAAAAACAATTCCTGTTACCTTCAGCCAGGTACGGCCCTTTTTCTTCTTCCGATTATTCATGATTTAGCTCCTTCTCTTGCAAAATATAGCAATAAACACATTATATTAAAAACCGGCTTATAATAATAGCAATTTCTTGAGTCAAATGTTTGGGATGTAGGTCTATAGTAGGGGTCTGACCCTTTACAAAAAATATATATTTCAATTTTAAATGTTATGATATTATGAAATAGTTGCAATATTATCACTAGGGGGAAGTTAGCGTGAAAAATTCAAGTAAGAAGAAAGTGGCTGGGGTTGCACTGGCGTTAGGGTTGATTATTCCACAGGCGGCACCGGCTATTACTTATGCAGATGTAGTGAATAATGATGTTGTAAAGCTGAGGATTTTGGAGACAACTGATATTCATACGAATATTGTAAACTATGATTATTACAAGGATGCACAAACTAATGAATTTGGCCTTTCTAAAACTGCAACTCTAATAGAAGCTGCACGTAAAGAAGAGAAGAATACTTTACTATTTGATAACGGCGATCTTATTCAAGGAAGCCCCCTAGGCGATTATGCCGGACGCATCAAGCCGACAAAAGAGGGGGAAGTGCACCCTGCAATTAAGGCATTGAATCTATTGAAATATGATGCTGCCACTGTAGGAAACCATGAGTTTAACTATGGACTGGATTTGCTTGATGAATCTTATGATGATGCTGAATTTGATTTGGTAAACGCCAATGTTTACCATGATGATAAAGATAATAACCCTGATAACGATAAAAACTATTTTACTCCATATAAAATCATGGATAAACAGGTCACTGATGAAGATGGGGAAACTCATACAATCAAAGTAGGTGTCATTGGCTTTGTACCTCCGCAGATTATGACTTGGGATAAAGCAAACCTTGAGGGAAAGGTCATTGTTAAAGACATTGTAAAATCTGCAGAGACTTTTGTACCAAAGATGAAGGCTGATGGTGCTGATATCATTGTTGTGTTATCGCATTCTGGTATTGATACTGCAGCTAACGAAGGCAACGAGGAAAACGCTTCATATTATCTAACTAAAGTTGAAGGCATCGATGCTGTTTTAACTGGTCACCAGCATAAGAAATTCCCGGCAGCTGCAGGTGTGAAAGCTGATTTTGCGGATGGGAATGGCTTCGATAATGCAAAAGGCACCATAAATGGCGTGCCGGTAACAATGCCAGGTTCATGGGGAGATAACCTGGGTGTTATTGACCTGACTGTAGAAAAGAAAGATGGAAAGTGGGATGTAACGGATTCAGCTGCTACACTCCGCGCCATTGCAGACAAAGATAAGAAGCCTTTAGTTGAAAGCAGCAAAGCTGTAGAAGACGCAATTAAGGCTGAGCACCAAGGGACACTTGAATATGTGAGGGGACCTGTTGGGGAAACTACTGCGGCCATTAACAGCTACTTTGCTCTGGTTCAAGATGATCCTTCTGTGCAAATTGTAACCAATGCTCAAAAATGGTATGTAGAGAATGCTTTGAAAGATACAAAATACAAGGACCTCCCTATATTATCTGCGGGCGCTCCTTTTAAAGCAGGCGGCCGGAACGGCTCCAGCTATTACACTGATATAGCTCCAGGAGAAATTGCAGTCAAAAACGTTTCTGATTTATACCTGTATCCTAATACGGTACATGCTGTTAAGGTTAATGGCTCAGATTTGAAAGAGTGGCTTGAGTGGTCAGCCGGCCAGTTCAAACAAATTGATCCTAAAAAGACAGAAGCACAAGAACTAGTCAACGGGGATTTCCCAACTTACAATTTTGATATCATTGATGGTGTAACTTATGAGATTGATGTTACTGAACCGGCAAAATATGATTCTTCGCAGAATGTTGCAAATGCTAATGCCAATAGAATCAAAAACCTAAAGTTTAATGGGAAGCCAGTAACTTCAAATATGGAATTTATTGTGGCAACGAATAATTACCGTGCCAGCGGCGTAAAACTGCCAAGCAAAGAAATCGTACTTGCAGCACCTGATGAAAATCGTCAGGCTATCATTGATTATATCGCCCAGACAAAAACGATAAATCCAACTGCAGACAAGAACTGGAGCTTTGCACCTATTAAAGGAGCAAACGGTGTAAAAGTATCATTCCAATCATCGCCGAATGCCCAGAAATATCTATCAAAAGATGGTAGTATCAAATATTTAAGCACGCTGGATACTGGCTTTGCTGAATATGAACTTACTATCCCTGCAATGAAGGATGAAAAGCCAGAAACCAAACCAGAAACACCTAATCCTGCATCCAAAGTATTCTGGGACGGCTTATTAATGAAAAAAGGCCAGATTGGTAAAGTAACGATTGAAAAACCGATCAACCTGTGGAAGCGTGAAGGAGACAAACTTGTATTTGTCCGTATTCTAAAGCCGGGCGAACAATACCGTGTTTATCGTTATGATAATAAATACGGCGGCCAGTACGGATTAGGAGCTGATCATTATGTAACCAATATGAAAGGTTACGTCAAATATCAGACTCCATCGAAAGCGAAGCTGAAAGCATTGAACGGACAGTGATTAAAATAATAGGGTCAGACCCCTACTTTAGTAGGGGTCTGACCCTATTTAATTTCCCCTATTAAATCGTTTTCCAATAGAAACTTTGAAATATCCACTTCCTGTTTCAATCTATCATAGTTCGTCCTGCAGGCAGCTAGTTCCACTGGTTCGCCTGTTTCAGCATCAATGCACTTGCCCGATTCAAATCTGCCATCATGGGAAGCCAGGTAATCTAAACTGTCACTATAGAAGGTGTAAGGAGTAGTTTCATAATAAAAGCCTGCAAATCCAGGTACGGGAGCATCAAGGCTTCTCCCCATTTGTGCAAGCTGTTGGTCTAATCCAATCAAGCTGCTCAGTGTAGGATAAATATCTATCTGGCTTCCGACTGACTCGTTCTGTACTCCTTCAGTCTGCCCGGGATGGTGAATGATGAGCGGAATATTGAACTGCTCTTTTGTGTCAAAATCAATATCCAAAATTTTCTTTAATTCCGGACGGTCTTTTGGAATTGGACCATAATGGTCACCATAAACGGCAAAAATAGTGTCATCCCATATATCTTCTTTCTTCAATTCCTCAATGAAGACTCCAAGGGACTTATCAAAATAATGTACGGCCTGCAGATAATTGCCTGTATTGGTTCCTTCGATTGATCCAGGCAAGTTCATATATTCGTATTTGGAAGGGAGTTTAAAAGGTCGATGATTCGTCAGACTGACGATGAAGCTATAAAACGGCTTTTTGCTTTCCTTATAGATGGGAATCATCTGCTTGAATATGCTCTCATCGGAAATCCCTAGCTCGATAATTTCGTCTTCTTTCATTTTAAAATGATTACGATGATAAAAATCCTGATATCCTTGTTTGGCATATGCCATCCCCCGATTCCAAAATTCCTTGGAATTTCCATGGGAGGCACTTGTTGAGTAGCCTTCCTCTTGCAGGATTTTCCCCAATGACCGGTAAGTGTTATTTGGATAGGTTTTATATATTCCCAGATCAGACATTGGATATAACGAATTGTTGGCAACAAATTCTGCATCGGAAGTATTGCCTCTGCCGATTTGCAGATAAATATTATTATAATAGTGGCTGCTTTCAACCAGATTGTTAAGATTAGGGGTTACTTCTTGTCCATAAACGGACAAACCGATTGGGAAATCATTGAGGGACTCAGCTTGAATAATGATAAGATTTCTTCCTTTAAATTGGCTAAAATAAGGTGAATCCTTTTGCTGGTCTTGCCTTGTTTTAAAATAGTCCTTAATTTCCTCAAGCCTTGTAAGTTCTTTCTCCGTTATTTCTTCTGCAAAGGCCTTACTTAAAAAAGTCTGGGAAATATCATAAATATGGGCGGGCAGCACGCCAGTCAATGAAGTTTTATACTGATCAGAGAAGGTGTCTTTTAATGGGTAATAGGCGGAGAATAGCAGTATGGCAATACCTCCCACCCCAACGGCAGCACCCAGTAATGTATTAAGCCGGGCGCCTGAATATCTTTGATGAAGAGTAATCAGGAGTAAAAGCAAGGGAAAATCGGCCCAATACCATATATCACTCCAATATAACAAGGAAATGATAGATTCAATCACTTCCCCAAGCTGGCCAGCCTGACCCAGCAACTCTATATGGAGTATAGCATCGTAGTATCGTTCATATACAACATCTGAATACAAAAGAAGGGACAATAGGAAATAGGTCAGTATGAAGAAAGGGTACTTTATTTGGTTGCTCTTCAGGGATAGGAAGCTTCCTAACATAAGACCAACTCCTGAAGCAGCAAGCAAATTAAACTTCTTATGCGGATTCAGTTCAAGTTCATGGATAAAATAAAATGACTTAATAAGCCAAAAAACGGTTACAAATCCAATAACAAAGGCAGCCATTATAAGAGATCTGTATTTTGCAAAGTACTTACTCAACGGACTTTCACCCTCTTGATGTTCAAGTTTACAATATCTTAACATAAAGTTTACGGAAAATTTAAAATAATTAAAGTGTAAATACGACAGCATTTTTAAGCGTGTCGAAAGGTGGGGTCAGACCCCTACTTTAGTAGGGGTCTGACCCCATATTTACAAAACATGTAACACAGCTTTACATTTTTTATGTATAATTACTTTTGGAATAATAAAAAATATTTAGAATTTTAGGAGGTAGGAAATGAACATTCTTAAAAAAGGATTTGCTGTCCTGACTGCAGCCTTTGTCATTGGTTCAGGCATTGGTCCGGCGGTGTCAGCGAATGCAGAAGAGTCTGCTGCAGGGACAAAGAAAATCACGATTTTGCACACAAATGATTCACACGGACGTGCGGTTGAGAGTGACAATGACGGCATGGGATTTGCAAAGATTTCTACTCTGGTAAAGAAGTTTGAAAGTGAAAATCCCAATACACTTCTTTTGGATGCGGGAGATACTTTTCATGGAACGAATTTTGCTACCTTGAATAAAGGCGACAGCATCGCGGAAATTATGAATAAAGTTGGCTATGATGGAATGGCGGCAGGTAACCATGATTTTAACTATGGCTACCAAAGGCTGCTGGAACTTGAAAAGAAAGTAGTGTTCCCGGTTTTAAGCGCCAATGTCAAAAAGCAGGATGGAACGCGCTTGCTTAAGCCTTATGAAATAAAGGAAGTTGATGGAATCAAACTGGGGATCTTCGGGCTATCTACTCCTGAAACTCACTATAAAACACATCCTAAAAATGTCGAGGGATTGACATTTACAGATCCTGCTGCTGAAGCAAGGGAAATGGTTAAGGAGCTGAAAGCTCAAAATGTCGATGCAATCATTGCTGTAACCCATCTTGGCATTGATGAGTCAAGTACCGATACATCAATCAAGGTAGCCAAGGAAGCACCAGGCATTGACCTTATTGTAGATGGCCACAGCCATTCTGTACTTGTTGAAGGACTCAAGGGCGAAAACGATACACTAATCGTAAGTGCAGGTGAGTATACAAAAAATCTTGGAACTGTCGAATTGACTTTTGATGGCAAAAAAATTGTCAGCAAAACAGCGAAGCTTATCAAAAAAGAAGAAACAGCTGATATTGTGCCAGATCCTGCAGTTGAAGAAGTAATTAAAAAGATTCAATCAGCTCAAGAAGAAATTCTTTCACAAGTGATTGGAAAAACCGCCGTCAAGCTGGATGGAGAACGTGAACAGGTCCGGGGGGGAGAAACTAACCTGGGGAACCTCATTACTGATGCCATGGTTGATGTAACAGGGGCCGATATGGCAATTACGAATGGAGGCGGGATTCGTGCTTCCATCGATGCAGGGAATATAACAAAAGGTGATGTTATTACCGTACTGCCTTTTGGTAATTATATTGTGACGAAGAAATTAAAAGGTTCGCAAATCAAAGCAGGCATTGAGAATGGCGTAAGTGCCTACCCTGATGTAAAAGGTGCTTTTCCACATGTTTCAGGTTTAACTTTTGCTATTGACCCTTCGCAGCCTGTCGGCAGCCGTGTGCATTCAATGAAAATCGACGGCAAAGCCGTTGATATGAATAAAGAGTATGTAGTGGCTACGAATGACTTTATGGCAGCAGGCGGAGATGAATATACTTCATTTAATGACAGCCCGATCCTTAATGAGTATCAGGCTCTAGATGAAGCATTAATTAACTATATTCAGAAAATCGGTACGGTAAATGCCAAAGTGGAAGGGCGCGTCGTTTCTGCCCCGCTTAATGAGGACAAGCCGGTTGATAGTAAGCCTGCTCCTAAGATTTATTGGGATGGCCTGCTCATGAAGAAAGGGCAGATCGGAAGAGTAGTGGTGAAGCAGCCGATTAATCTGTGGAAACGCGATGCGAATGACAAACTTACATTCGTGCGAGTATTAAAGGTAGGGGAGCAATACAGGGTTTACCGCTATGACAACAAATACTTTGGCCAATACGGCCTGGGCGGCGGCTATTACGTAACGAATATGGAAGGCTATATAGGGTATGAAACGCCATCCAAGAAAAAGCTTGCTCAATTGATGGGACAATGATAAAAAAAGCTGCCGAAAGGCAGTTTTTTTATTGATGGTGCCTTCCTTGTAAACAAGGCGGCAATATCATTATAATGGTAATAAAAGGAAGGTGTGAGACAAATGGGAAAAAAGGCTGTTCTATTTGATTTTGATGGAACTCTGGCAGATACTCTGCCTATCTGTTTTGAAGCTTTTAAGTATGTATTTAGGCAGTATGACGATAGAGACATAACTGAAAAAGAGATAATAGGAATGTTTGGCCCAACAGAAGATGAAATTATAGAAAGAAATCTTCAAAGTACAAATGAGATACAAAATGCGATTGAAGATTATTTTTCCTTCTACGAAAAAGGCCATAACAGGAGTTTTCAATTAATAGAAGAAATTAAGGGTTTATTGGAATTTTTAAAGGAACGAAATATGAAGCTTGGTATCATTACTGGAAAAAGCAGGCGGGGACTGGATATAACTTTGAAATGCCTGAAAATTGAAGACCATTTTGATATTTCAATAGCCGGTGACGAAGTTTTGAAACCTAAGCCTGATGGAGAGGGAATCTTAAAAGCTTTGGAGTTTTTAGGGTTGGAACGGAATGATGTCATTTTTGTAGGAGACAGCAGAGCTGATATTGCTGCGGGAAGGCATGCACAGGTGGCGACAGCAGCGGCCCAGTGGTTTGATTCGGTCCAGTCAACTTCTTTTGATGAGGAGCCAGATGTACTGTGCAAATCCATCGGGGATTTAAAAGACTACGTCAATCGCGTGGCTGTGCCTGTTTTATAGAAAAGAATTAAAGATTTGATGTTGACAAAAAAAGAACCGGTAAAGCTGACGGTTCTTTTTTTTTGTGGTTAATTATGGAATATGTTTGAAAATGGTGACAAAGCTAACCTTACAATATATAGTAAACTAGTAATATTTTTATATAATATAAAGGGAGAGGAAAATGAGGAAATTAACAGCAGGGATTTTAGCAGTCGTAATAGTCTTTGGAGCATTTTTGCCGTTACATACAGCAGAAGCAAGCAGCAAAGTGAGCATCACGGGTAATTCCGTGCTGACCGCAAAGCAAATGGGGGATTATGTACTTTTAAAAAATCCAGTGCCCAGGTTAATGGAGATTGATATATACAGGCTGGCTGATTTGTTTTTGGCCATTGGACGTGCTGAAGGTATCAGGGGAGATATTGCATTTGCTCAGTCTCTGCATGAGACAGGCTATTTTAAATATGGAAATGATGTTGTTCCAGAGCAGAACAATTATGCCGGGATCGGAGCTGTAGGTGGAGGAGCAAGAGGCGCCTTTTTTCAGACACCAGAAGAAGGAGTGCGTGCTCAAATTCAGCATTTGAAGGCTTATGCCAATAAAGAACCGCTTGTGACCGAGAAGATCGATCCGCGATTTGATCTCGTTACCAGAGGCATTGCACCTAATTGGACTGATTTGAATGGCAGATGGGCAGTTCCGGGAACAGGATATGGAGAGAAAATTCTATCCATTTTCAATGACATGAGTTCAATCAATCTATCCATACCAAATGTGGATACTTCCATTACTTACGAATTGCCGATAGCCTCATTATACCTTAAAGCTGATCGTCCGTTAGTTGCGCCAAACGGCACTGTTCACAAAACCTTGCCCAAGAACTATTCTTACCGCATTTTTGGGACCATTGGCAATAACTATAATTTAGGCGGCGGTTATACCGTTGCTGCCAACAGTGCGAAAATGAATGTTTATATTGGCAGGCTGTACATCAAGAATACGAATGTAACTTTATACAAGCCGGATGGCTCTTTCCATAGAAAACTATCTGTCGGTGAAAATATCAGGGTCTATAGCTTTGATAATGCCCGATATTATGTAGGCGGAGGATATTATGTGGCTAAAAGCCAGGATGTTTCTTTTTATAAGGGAACCATTAAAATAACCGGGGATACCAACTTGTTCAACCGGTCGGGAGAAACAGTAAGAATTTTGAAGAACGGCCAGCAATACAGGGTCTATGCCATCAATGGGAACGTCCTGGATCTCGGAGCAGGTCTCTTCATCACCTACGATAAACGGAAACAGCTATATGATAATTTCTAAGGGGGGTCTGACCCCTCTTTTCTATGAAAATTTGACTATATTCCCCAACATTCGAGAGGATAGTGGAAATTATTACAATTGATAGGTTAGAATGAAAGTGTAACTAATGTTTGGAGGAAATGTAATGATATATTATGTGCAGCTGGTTAGGGGAATCCTCAATCCTTCTGGAGCTTTTTATCAGCTGGGGAAGGCAGAGGAGATAAGGGGGCTTGTAAAGCGGCTTATTTTGCTGATTTTAGCAGGTGCCATGATCTTTGCGGCCTATGGCTATTTGGGTATGGGCATGGAATTTTTACATAGGGAAATAACAAGTATCGGCAGTGCTGAATTTGAGATGAAGAAGCTTTTTGCGATAATTGGTCAGACATGCTGGGGGATCATTTATACATGCCTGATATTGTTCCTGCAGGCTGTGCTTTTTTGGATATTCATGGATGTGGAATATAAAAAACTATTAGTTGTCCAGGCATTTGTTTCAGTCATCTTTCTTGCTGAAAAAGTCCTGCTTCTGCCTATAACTGCAGTATTTGGCACAGGCGGCAAATCTTCTCCATTTTCTTTGGGGATAATCAGCCAATATATATTTGAAAACGGATTTCTTACTAAGTTATTCTCAATGGTTACCATATTTAGCATTGCAGTGATCATCTTTCAATATAAAGCGTTAAAATCAATTACTGAAAAAAGCCCAAAACTGATTTTAATCGTTGTCATTTTAATTAATCTGCTGTATTGGACAGTTTCTGCAGTATTTTTCCAACTTCAGATAGAGAAGCTAATATAAGGGTGTTGATGGTATGGGAAGGCGTACAAAAAGATTGCTTGCCCTGCTCTGTGTCCTGGCCATTTCAGTTAATATGTATTTATTGCTGAAGGACGGGAGCAAGGCAGACCGGGCGGCTTACATAAGCAAAACTAATCAGTCATCGAAAAAGGATATCATACAGAAAGTAGACGTTCCTGGAGTGGTTTCACCAGCTGAATCTACTCCCTATTACTTTGATAAATCACTTGGCACCTTTGGGGATTTCCTGGTGAAAGAACAGGAAACAGTAACAGCTGGAACTCCGCTATTTGAATACACAGCAGATGATGTATGGGCAGAAGTTGAAAAGCTTGAAGCGGAAAAGGAAAAAACCGAACAGCAGGCAGAAAGCATAGGAGACCACATAAGCGAGCTGATTGCCTATAAAGCTACTGTTCAATTCAGTGGCGAGGATGAGGAAAACACATCTGCTGATATTATCCATAATATTGAAAAGGATATATATGACAAAGAACTTCAGCAGGAATTGCTTATGGAAGAGGCATCCATGTATGAAAGGCAAATTCAGTCCATCAGCAGCCGTGACAGCAAAGTCACAGTGCTGAGTAAAAATGATGGGATTGTACAGGACATCAATTATGAGCTTGGTGATCCTGCAGTCGTTATAAGCTCTTCAGCACCCAATGTAACGGGCGTTATAGAGGAAGCAGATCGTCATAAAATAGAAGAAGGCATGAAGGTGTCTGTGAGTGTTCCTGATATGGACAATATAGAAGGGATGCTGGTGCAGGCAGGAAGCTTGCCAGAAGAAAAGATCTCAGTTGAAAAGAATAGTGAGTATCCGTATGCTGCTGCATTGAATGAATCAGAAGGGCTCTTCATGGGAAAGCATGTAAGTGTATCAATAATTACTGAAGAAATAAAGAACGCCATTACAGTTCCTGAGACAGCCATTTTTAAAGAAGGATCCCAGCATTATGTATGGGCAGTAATGGAAAACGGGCTTCTTGAGAAACGAAAAGTTGTCAAAGGGAAGAAGATGGAAGGAGCAGTCCAGATAACAGAAGGGCTTGTAAATAGAGAGCTAGTTGTCGTCCGTGCCAAGGATGTAGAGAAAAATGAAGGGCCCATGTTTATTACACCTGCCCATCCTGGAGAAATCACTAGAAACTCCCTTAAACAGCTAGGCAAAAGTGAGGCTTTGCGTTATTTCCTCAAAGGCCTTACGTCAAATTAGGGTCTGACCCCTACTAAAGTAGGGGTCAGACCCCATTTTTTTTGCAAAAAAAAGATCACCCTATTATAAATAGGGTGATTAGAAAGTGGAGATTTAGTATTGCGTACACAAATATGCGTACACTGGGCTAACGAATACAATTGCCTTAAACAATCCGGTATAGGACTGAAAGGCTATATGTATATTAAAACACATTTAGGAAATTCTTGATTTTGCTCATAAAAGAGGAAAATATATATATACTTATTATTTCCTTCCTTAAAATCCAAGAATTATAATATAAAATAACTATAAGAATATTTGTTGGACGGTGGAAACTTTGGACTTCTCAGCTATTGGTGCAAAAATTAAAGAGCTTAGAAAAACACAGCGTTTATCTCAAAAGGAACTAGCTGATGGAATCTGTACCCAGGCACAAATCAGTAAACTTGAGAATGGCGATGTCTATCCATATGCGTCTACTTTATATTTTATTGCGGAGAAGCTGGGGGTAGATGTTAATTATTTTCTGCATATAGGCACAACCCCCCGGCTGGATTATGTAGAGGAAGTCTCCCGGCAGCTAAAATTGGCAAGGCGTGTATTTAAATATAGTGATATTAAGCAGATTGTGAAGGCTGAAGAAAATAATCCTTTATTTACACAAAATCCGGTATATCTGCAGCTGCTGCTTTGGCATAAAGGTATTTATGAATATTACCTTCATAAAGATATGGAGGGGTCACTTGAATGGTTTGATAAGGCCATTGAACTTACTCAAGGAAAAAACTGGTCCGAGAGAGAAATCGAGATTTCAATAAGCAAGGGGATCATTCTTTTTGAGGAAAATCATTTAAATGAAGCGATGGAGTTATATGAAAAAGCAGAGGAATACTTGAACATGCTGCCTATAATAAAAGATGAAACTATTAAAATCAGACTGCATTATAACATGGCAAGAACGTGGACAAGGATGGGAGTGCTGTCCAAGTCCGTTTCAAGCTGCCATTCCGGAATCGACTACTGTTTGGATTGCGATAATCTTTTTCTGCTAGGAGAACTGCATTATCATCTAGGCTATAATTTTGAACTGCAGGAAGATTTTAAGAAAGCGAGAGACTATATGGAGAGGGCTTTAATTATATTTGAGCTCCAAAAAGATAATAAATACGATGAGTTTATTAGAGGTAAACTTCAGTCCTGGGATAGTTGAGATGAAAAGGATAGGAAGGAGATAAATCATTATACTGATTTATCTCCTTCTTTATATAAAATATAGGGGGTCACAAAGCTGAGAGCATCCTTTTGTCTACATTGCTATAGAAGTTTTGGATGCCAATTACACTTAGAAATTCTCTTATTTTCTCATAAGTAGCGGATCGGAATTCCTCGACAACGGTAAAACTTTCAACAAAAGCTACCTTTTCTCCATTTTGCAGCTCATTGTGGACAAGATCAAAATGTTGTTTTTCTAGAGGAGTATAATTGCAGGTACATGTGTAGATTATTGCCTCGCCGATCTTTTGTGCCGCCTTCTTGAAGTAAAAGGAAAACACGATAGCGCATTCATCATCCAGGAACATAGGCTGAATCTTCATATCAAGTTCCATGCAGATCACCTCCGGCTCTTTATATAGATGATAACAGAAAAGTATTATTACCCCGTTTCTTGTGTGCCCCTTTTACCGGGAATTATTCCCCTTAAAACCGAAAGGATGTACAAATTAGTGCTGTATATATAACTGTAGGCATATTCCCAGAAGAATAATTAAAGGTGAGGAATAATATTCCTGTATTATATTCTTCCTGTTTTTTGTATATTATGTTTAAAATACCGTCATACAGGAGGAAGAATGAAGAGCTTTAAATTCCTTATTATCTCTTTTGTCTTATTATTCACCTTAATATCCCCTGGCGATGCCTTCGGGCAAACCTCATTGACTCCAGCTGAAAAAGCTGTAGCCCGTGCAGAAGAGTTGGTCAGGTCCCTTAAATGGCAGATATCTGTAGAAAGCAACAAACAGCTGGCAATGCCGGATATGATTTTGTTTAATAACACAAAATCTGCGTATAAGAACGCTTTGGCAGAAGTAAGCAAGCTTCCAAAAGATAAAAGAGCAAATTATTACGCGCGCTTGGATGCCAATGTAAAAGTCCATATTGATCGAAGCATTGCTTTTATTGATGCTCTTACGGGCGGAAAAAAGATTGAAACGCTTACTAAAGAGCTTGACTATTTAATTCGTGAAGAAATTTATATGATCCGTATGGATGATGCATATCATGAGGTTTCAGCAGAAGTCAGGAAGCAGGCAATCCTGTTATACAGGGTCTATGGCAAATCAACGAGGGAAGCCATTCTGGCAAAATATAAAAAGCCTGCTGAAGTTTTGAAGGAAAAGGTTTCATTGTTTGTCACAGCCAAAGACATTGTTGATGCCGCAAAGGCAGAAATTCAAAAAGATGAGATAGACATATACAATATGATAGGCTATCTTGGGGACGCTAATTATTATTTGCCAAAGATCAATCCTATTCATGCAAGGGATGCTTTGCAATCTGATATAATCACCATGGCAAGAGAGTTGAGCGAAATCGCTGAGCCCCTTTTTGAAGGGCCAATGATTGCCTGGATGAACACGGAAGATGGTTTTAAAGAAACCTTATCTGTCCATTTTGATATGGGAGACCACATAGAAAAAGAATACTATACTCTTGAAAAGCCCCTTGAGTATAAGGGGACAGAACTTATCAGCTTTGATTTTTACGGATTCGAGTATACTGTCCTCCTTTACAAGGATGATCCGAACGAGTGGATCTCTCCTTCCATTTACACACTTGATATTACCGAAATAGCTGAATAGGTTTACGTTAAGCAGGAAGGCAATCTTCCTGCTTTTTTTCTTCAATAAAAAAAAGCTCCTTTTTAAAGGAGCTAAAAAATGGGGTCAAGCGGAAAGGACTAGAAATTAGTAGATTGTCGGAAGTTCTTGCGTCTGGACGGGACCGCCGTTTGATGGGTTGGCAGTTCCTACAAAACCAAAGCAGACTACTAAACCGCAGACAAGTAAATAACCAAATAGTTTTCTTTTCATTTGACTTCCTCCTTTGTATAATTTGCGATAATCTTGATGTATAAGTAAGATTAATCTAATTAAAACATAATTTTAAAAGAGGTGTTTTCCTGTTTCTCGCTATTGTCGCGTGTTTATAGGCTAAAAACATATATATAACAGATACAATTAAAAAATATTATAATTCTAGGAATATTTAGGGGGATGAATATGGACTTTTCAGCAGTGGGCAAAAAGATCAGGGAATTGCGCAAGCTCATGGAGATGTCCCAAGAAGACCTGGCTGAGGGTATTTGTACACAGGCGCAAATCAGTAAAATAGAAAAAGGCGATGTTTACCCATTTGCATCCACCTTGTATTTAATTTCTCAGAAGCTTGGTGTTGATGTTAATTATTTTTTTGATATCGGCATGACACCGAGAATTGATTATGTACAGGAAGTGGCCAATCAGCTAAAGTTTGCGCGCAGGAATTCTGACTATGATACTATGAAACAAATCATTCATATTGAAGAAAAAAACCCGCTGTTTTCTCACAATAACCGCAATATGCAGCTTCTTGTCTGGCATAAAGGAATTGTTGAACATGCAGTTAATCACGACAAAGCAGGTGCACTATGCCTGCTGGAAGAAGCAATATATATGACTAAGGCAAATTCGAAGGCATGGTCGGAACGGGAAATTGAGATTTTGCTCAGCATAGGGGCTATCCATTTTGAAGAGAAGGAATATGAAAAGACGATGGATGTCTGCATTTCAGCCAAAGAGCATTTACAGCTGCTTCCCTATGTGAATGATCACACTATATTTATCCGTTTATACTACAATATTGCCCGTACTTTTACTAGAGTAAAAAAGTACCGGGAATCCACTAATTATTGTAAGGAAGCCATTCGAAACTGTATTCAGAAGGATAATCTGTACCTTTTGGGCGAGCTGCACTATCACATAGGCTATAACTGCGAACTCATGGGGAAAATACCTGAGGCAATGAATTATATGAAGAGAGCACTAACAATATTCGAGCTGCAGGAAGATGAAAAGTATATGAAATTCATTAATGATAAGCTGAGTAAATGGTAAAAAAAGAGGAGGGTCAGACCCCTACTAAAGTAGGGGTCTGACCCTCCTCTTTTTTTTGTCGAATTAACAATTAAATTAATATATGGAAATGTTTGCTATAAATAGGTGATTGTGGTTACTATTAAATTAGTGCTTAAAAAAGGGGGAGTTCGATGAAAAAAATAAAAAAACAGGCCATATCATTAGCAGCAGGTTTAGTACTTGCAGCGGGCCCATTTGCATCAGTAAATAGTGCTTACGCTGGTGCAGACTTAAATTTAAAGGCGGGGGTCGCTGCTTACAAGGCAGAATCGCCGTTGCTGCAAAAAAAGCTTGAACAAACGAAACAAGCAGCTTTGAGTGAAGATACGATCCTCATTAAATACTCGAAACCGCTAACCGCTACTGAACACCGGGCTGCAGGAGGAACTCTTGTAAAGATAATTCCAGGACTGAATTATGCTGTCGTAAAAGTGAAAGATAAAAAGAACCTCAATAAAGCCATGAATAAGTACAGCAGCTTTAAGCAAGTTGAATCCGTTAATCCAAGCGCTTTATATAAGCCGCTTGCCATAACAGATCCTAAGGTAAATGAACAATATCATCTGGGCCAGTTGAAAGCAGCGGAAGCCCAGAAGCTGGCAGGAAATAAACAGGTGACTGTTGCTGTAATAGATCAGGGAACGGACATGAACCACCCTGAATTAAAAGGGAAACTCCTGCCGGGATATAATACAGTAAATCCAATGAACCAGGGAAGCCCCGACTACCATGGCACCCATGTTTCCGGCATCATTGCAGGAGCCAAAGATAATGGCATTGGAGGCTACGGTATTAATCCAAATGCCAAAATACTGCCCATTGATGTATTTGACCGGGGCTGGGGAGCGAGTGATTTTGCCATTGCCCAGGGTATTCTGCATGCAGTTGAAAAGGGAGCCAAGGTTATTAATATGAGCCTGGGGGGACCAATGAAATCTCCCGTTATTGAAGAAGCTGTAAATAAAGCTTTAGAAAAGAATGTAACCGTTGTAGCTGCTGCTGGAAACACTGGAGATGACACTTTGAGCTATCCTGCGGCGTACGAGGGAGTTATAAGTGTAGGCTCTGTCAACAGCAAAAAGAATCTCTCGGACTTCTCTACCTTTGGCCCTTCAGTAGATGTAGTAGCACCCGGTGACGAGGTATACAGCACCTTATATGATTATGAGAAAAAGTCCACCTTCACTAAAATGAGCGGTACATCAATGGCCTCCCCTATGGTAGCAGGAACAGTTTCCCTGCTCTTATCCAAATATCCCGATCTAACCCCTTCGCAGGTTGAATATGTGTTGGAACATACAGCAGATGATCTGGGCGATAAAGGGTTTGATGTAAAATATGGGAATGGGTTGATAAACCCTGTTCGGGCACTGCAGTACGATATGAAGAAAATACCTGATTTGTCCAGTAAAGCCTGGAGTGAGAAAGAAATATTAGAAAAAGCCGAAAAGGTGGAGCTGAATGGCAATACAGCATTTACTGGCACTTTTACAAAACCATTTGAAGAGAAGTGGCTTCAAATGGACGTGAGAATAGGTGACAAGATCCAGTTTGAATTGGATGGTGCCTCCCAATACGATTATAAGCTTATGATCTACTTGAATTCTCCCGAGGGAAAATTGAAACTGGACGTTAATAAGGTGAGGGAAGGAAAGAAGGAGGGCAAATTTATCGATATACCGCATTCCGGCACACTTTCTTTTGGTGTAAAGGATGTAAACGGAAGCTATGATGATTCAGGAAAAAGATTATCAAATTATAATTTGAATGTGAAAAAACTTAAAGAATTGCCCAAAGATGAGTCTTCAAGTGAAATGCCAATTGATATTCAGCTGCCATATGACTCAAAAGGGAAAAATTATACACTGATGGCAGCAGGTCAAGAGAAGGATGATGATTTTTACTCTTTTTCTGTTGAAGAAGAACAGCTTGTGAGGATCAGCCTTTCAGCTATCCCTGGTGTTGATACAAGTATCGGCGTTTATGAAATTGGAAAAGACATGATTGATCTAGAGGGTATGTCTAAAGAAGAACAGGAATCCTTAAAGAAGGAAATAGCAAAGAGTCAGGAAGAAGGGGAACCTGTTTATTATTCAAATAAAAAAGGAAAAAGTGAGGGAGAAACTTTATCCTTTATTGCAAGGCCAGACATGGAATATAAAGTGAAAGCTTCCAATGAGGCGGTCAATTATTTCGGCATCTATGATTTTATTATGAATGAAGAAATGATGGATGAAGAACAAAAACCGGAATTTTCATTGACTCCCTATAATATAAAAGTAGAGGGGAAAGTACTTCCTCCTGATGAAGATGGCCTTCCAATGCTTCCGCCTGATGGAGAAGATATGGGCGGGACATTAGAATCCCAAAGAGAAGTTATTTTTGAGGAATACAGCCCTGACGAAGAGTTTGATTATGTGCAAACTATCAAAGACGGAGCATTGCCTTCAGGAATTGGACAGGCTGTAACAGGTTATCTTCAATCAATGGAAGATGAAGACTGGTATAGTATCACACCGGAGGAAACCGGCATCTATGAATTCAATTTTGATGATAAATCAAATCTGCCCCTAGTGGAGATCTATCAAATTAAGACTGATAAAGATAAGGAAGGCAAGGAGCATTCTTATCTAAGCTGGATCGGCACCAATATGGATTACAGCTGGTACCCGGGGAAATTGGAAGGAAAGCTTTATACCGGAATGGAAAAAGGTGAAACATATTATCTAAAAGCAGCAACAGATTATATGGCGGGTTCAGTTTCTTTTGACCCCTACCAGTTTAATTCAAAGCTATTAGTCTCTAATACTGGTGACAAATATGAGAATAACAATGAATTGGAAAATATTAAGGACCTCCCATCTGCTGCATTCGAAGCCAATTTTTCCATGCCTAATGATCAGGATATCTTTTATTTTGAACCAAAGAAAACGGATATCTATGCTATGACCATGGAAATGAAAACTGCTTCGGAAGCGCTAAAAGCAAAATACCCTAAACAGCTGTTTGGCAGCTACTTTGGATATATGGCTGTAATTGAGGATGTAAACAAGGATAGAAAACTGGACGATGAGGAATATGCGAGATCACAATACCTTGAAAAAGGTTCAATGAATGGGACCACGTATGGCTCCTTTAAAGCCGAAAAGGGGAAAAGCTATATCATTCTTGCTTCTGCATATTTCGAGGGAGTCCTCCCGCTTTCTTTAAATCCTTATAAGCTTACATTGGCACCCGTAAATAAAGCCGATGAAGATAAAGGATCGGTCGTCAAAGGCAACATCCCTTCCAAGCCGCTTCCTCTCAAAAAGAAAAGCGACAAAGCCTGGGAAGCAGCCGGCTACTTAAATGCAGGTGTACCGTATGGCGATGAGGACTGGTATGAGCTGAAGCTTGATAAAGATGCTTCAGGCACACTGGAGTTTGTCACAGGCATGGAAGCTGACGGTGTTATATCCTTATACAGGAACGGGAAACTGCTGGCTGCAGCCGACCACTATGCAGCCGGAGATACAGAAGTAATGGCGTTCAATCTCAAAAAAGGCACCTACCACATTAAAGTGCGTGACACATTTGGAAATGCGACTCTTACACCGTATAATCTGAAAGTGAATATAAAATAATAAATAGGGTCTGACCCCTACTAAAGTAGGGGTCAGACCCTCATTTGAGGTGAAAACATGGCGAGAAAACCAAGAGTCTGGTTCCCTGGGGCAACCTATCATATAATTAGCAGGGGCGTTAGAAAGCATCCTTTGTTTTATGATGAGCAGGACAGGAAAGTTTACTTAAATCAACTAGAAAAAGTAATAGATAGATACCCTTGTAAAATCCATTCATATTGCCTTATGACGAATCACATACATTTGCTATTGGAAACAGTCTCACACTCTCCCTCAAAGATTATCAAGCTTCTCCACACCCGTTATGCTATCTATTATAAATTTCGGCACCAAGTGTCAGGGCATGTTTTTGAAAGCCGATATACTGGAAAACTGATTGATTCGTTAACCTATTTCTTAGAGGCAAGCAAATATATACACAGGAATCCCTTGGAAGCCAATTTAATTGAAAACAGCAATAATCCGCTATGGAGCAGCTTGCATTATTATAAAGATAACTTCACTTCCCCCATTCTAACCACCAACAAAATCCTCTCCTATTTTCCTAATCCTTCTTTAGAAAACTACCTGCTTTTCGTTAATAAAGTAAATGAAGAAATTAAAGAAAATTAAAGTATAAATCTTCCATGAAGAGAATAGATTAGTAGTAATCTATATATCTGGAGGAGAAAAAAGTGAGAAAATATGTCCTTATCATCCCTATTCTATTATTTGCCTATATTTTAAACTGCAGCAATGCTCATGCTGATAACAAAAAGGGGCCGTCTTTTATGCCTGATAAAAGCCGGATCTATGAATATGTCTATTATGAAGGCCGAAGCAAACAGACCTTCTTAAGGCAGGATGGGAATAAGGCGTATTGGAAGAATATTTACTCTTATGGCGGAGATCATGAATCTGAAATTATGTACAGAGAAGATGAGAATGGGCTATATGCTGAAAATATAGACACTAGATTTTCCTTTCAAGAATTAAAATATCCGATTTTTTTGGGACAGACATGGAAGGAAGACTATAATGGCATCCCACTAACTGTTAAGATAATCGAGATTGGAAAAACAGTAAAAACGCGGGCTGGAACTTTCACAAATGTTGTGGTTACAAAGGACAGTGAAGGAACATACAGACACTATGCTGAAAACGTTGGACCGATCTTGACTGATCAGCCGGATTTAGAGTACGGAAGTCCGCTATATGAGGAATTAATAAGTTTAAAAAAGCAACCGGGCAAAGTGGTTTATTGGGATGGAATGGAGCTTAAAAGCGGACAAATTGGAAGACTGAAAATCAATAAAAGCATCAATCTATGGAAAAGGGAAGGGGAAACCCTTAAGTTTGTACGCATTCTTAAACCTGGAGAAGTATACAGAGTCTATTCGTATGATTCCAAATACGGCGGCCAGTACGGTGTCGGAGCAGGCTACTATGTTACTAACATGAAGGACCATATCAAGTACGAAACACCTTCTAAGAAATTGTTGAATTAGGTGGGGTCAGACCCCTACTTTAGTAGGGGTCTGACCCTTTCTTTTTAGCGGCAAACAGATTAATATTGAACTTAAAGGAAGGGAGAAATCATTATGAAAAAATTCATTGCTGCATTTGCAATTCTAGCACTTCTGCTTTGTGTTTCTCCTGATTCAAATGCTTCCGCGTCGGTACTATGGGATGGAATGGAGTTAAAAAAGGGGCAGATTGGCAGAGTGACAGTTAATGAACCTATAAATTTGTGGAAGAGATCTGAAAGCGGGCTTGTTTTTGAAAGGATACTAAAGAAGGGCGAACGGTATAGAGTGTACCGGATGGATTCGGCTTATGGCGGCCAGTTTGGCCTTGGAGGCAATCTTTACATCACAAACATACCGGAAAGAGTTAAATATGAAACACCGTCGGCGGAAAAGAGGATGCTGCTTGGATGCGAAAGCTCTTGTCTCATCAAGCAGATAGTTTCTCTGCCGCAGGGAAGCTACGACAAAGGAGAGGCAGATGAAATCCTTCAGCGCCTGGAGACATTGCCTGTACCTCTACTTCAGCAAGTATACCTGAATAAAATCTCTATTCTTTTAACAAATGGACCTATTACAGACACCAGTGAATTCGCCTATTTGAGAGGTATCACACCCCGGGGGTGGGAAGGAACCAATAAAACCTGGGACGACATACCTGGTATAGGGGGAACTAAAACCGTTGCTATAAGAATCGGCTACAGCCATAGAGGAGCTGGCCATGGATCGATTAACCTTGAACTTCACGAACTGGCTCATTCCTTGGATAGCATTGTAAAAAACCAGATATCATCCGGTAAAGTATTTACGTCCATATGGGAGAATGAAAAGGAAAACCTTTTTCCTAAAGAAAACTATTACACGGGTTATGCAGAAGAATTTTTTGCTGAATCCTTCGCTATGTATTATCTGGACGAAAGCTCCAACAAACTTCTAAAAAGGAAAGCACCAAGAACTTATGAGTTTATAAGAAGCATGAAGTGGCAATGAAGCCCCAAAAAACGGCACCCTTCCAGGGTGCCGTTTTTTGGGGTCTGACCCCTACTTTAGTAGGATAAGAGGGGATAATTGGAAGTTTATGTCCAAATGGTTGGTATTTTGTCATATAATGATAATGTAATATTTAAAAGGAGAGGAATAATGCGGAAAAAATGGTTTGTTAATGTAGTTGTAGCTGCTGCACTGATTATGGGAATTCATTCGCCTGCCGAGGCAAGCACCAATAAAGTGTATTGGGACGGATTGCTTATGGTAAAGGGGCAAATAGGAAAGATAAAAGTCATAAAGCCTATTAATCTCTGGAAACGTGTTGGAGATAAGCTCGTTTATGAAAGAGTATTAAAGCCTGGGGAGCAGTACCGGGTCTACAGGTATGATAATCTCTTTGGAGGCCAGTATGGACTGGGCGGGGGATATTATATTACGAAAATGGCAGGATATGTCGACTATCGGACACCTTCCAAAAGAAAACTGGCTGAGCTTGAAGCAGCCGAAGGCGGAGGCAATGCTCCAGCGCCTGTGACAAAACTGTCAATTGGCAAGGTCACCAGCCAAAACTCCAAAACATTGGCACCTGGAGTTACACAGACAGAACTGGCTGTTGACAGTAATCGCGGAAAACAGAAGATCTACGCAGTTGAATATGATGGAAAAACAGAAAAAATTGCAATGGAAACAGCCTTGGCTAACGATCAGCTGTTTGGTTTTGAACAGGTCTCCAAGCAGGCTAACAGAAATCAGGCTCCGGACAATCATGTAGTCGCAGGGATCAATGGTGATTATTTTGACAGCAATGGCCACCCTGTGGATTTGATGATACATAAGGGCAATATTGTAACGACAAGCCAGACGCCGCTCCTTCAATTGGCTGTATTTGGAGTTACCAAGGACAGCAAGCCTTTGATCGGGAGCCCTGACCTGAAGTTATCGGTCCAAATTAATGGCGGGTCTCCATATACGATTAACTCTGTAAATAGAAAGAGGCTTGCCAACAACCTTGTCCTGTATACACCTTTCTTTGCAAGTTCTACGAAAACCAATGAACTTGGAACAGAAGCAGTGGTGAAAATTGATTCAGGGCAGCTGAACGGGCATAGCGTATTGACTGGTACCGTCACAAAAGTTATACAGGGTGCAGGGGACCAGAAACTGAATGAGGGAGAATTTATTCTTTCCGGGCATCATCTTGCCAGCCAATACCTGCAGACAATAAAGGCAGGAGATAAGGTAGAGGTAAGCGCGGTATTTGATTCAGCTGAGTGGAACCAGGTTGAAGAGGCCATCAGCGGAAGATATCATCTTGTAAGAAACGGAAAGGTTATCCCGCAAACCGTTGCAGGCGTTCATCCAAGATCTGCTATCGGCATTAAAGCAGATGGAAGCATCGTTACTGCTGTTATTGATGGTCGTACCTCACAAAGTGTAGGTCTAAGCCTGTCGGAAGTGGCAGCGCTAATGAAAGATTTAGGAGCTGTCAATGCGTTCACTTTTGATGGAGGGGGTTCTTCCACTCTCGTTTCCAGGGAATATGGAGACAGCCAGGTGACGATTCAGAACAAACCTTCAGATGGCAGGGAAAGATCGGTTTCTAATTCATTGCTGTTTATCAGCAAATATTTAAACGGCCCTCTCAACCAGCTGATTCTATCACCTGGTGAAGTTACACTGTTTGCTGGTGCGAATTATACTCATAGCAATATGGGTCTTACTATTAAAGGAATGGACCGCTTTTATAATGCTGTTCCGGTACCACAGCCAGTGGCATTCACTTCGCCGGCATTAAGGAAGAATGCTGATGGCAGTTATACAGCATTGGGGAATACTGCCAGCAGCGAAATGACTGTGACCGCTGGAGGGGTCTCCGGAAAAGTTAAAGTCAAGATCATCAATACTCTGGACCAGCTGCTAGTTCAGGAGAAAGATATAATTGTTGAAAAAAATAACTCGTACAAAATAATGCCTCAGGGTATATACAAGGGCAAGGCTGTACTGACAGACCCTTCTGCTTTTAAATGGAGCGTGTCACCTAATATTGGAACAATAACAAATGGAGAGTTTAAGGCAGGAAATACAAATGGGTCTGGGATCATTACCGTTAGCCATGGAAAATTATCAGCTAAAATCAATGTGACAGTCGGCACTCCTGAGCCAATCCTGCTTGAAGGCTTTGAAGCAGGGTTTGGAAATTATAAAGCCTCTGGTGCCCGTTATAAAAGTGTGAGTGCAGAGTCCTCTGCCGCACAAAGCAAGACAGGAAAATACGCTGCAAAGCTTGCTTATGACTTTAATGGTACATCCGGAACTTCAGGTGCATATATTGATGCCGCCAAGCCGATCCAGATAAAGGGATATCCAAAGAAAATTGGAATGTGGGTTTACGGCGATGGCAAGGGACATTGGCTGAGAATGCAGCTGAAGGACGGAAAGAATAAAGAAATCCAGCTTGATTTTACTAAAGATCTAAACTGGACGGGCTGGAAGTATGTCGAAGCAGCGGTTCCCCAAGGTTTGGCACTCCCGCTGTCAATTGACACACCAGTACGCTACATGGAGGTCAGTGATTCTAATAAAAATGGTGGAATTATCTATATAGACCAGATTCAGGCAGTATACAAATAGGGTCTGGCCCCTTACTTAGCACCCCGGGTGACTTGTGGGTCTAAAGTAGGGGTCTGACCCCTTTTTTCATTGGTTTGATTTGTATAAGGGGTTATGGTACTCTATTACAAGCGATAATATTTTTTATATTAGATATTAATTTACAGAACCCTTTTTCTTTGGAGGGAAAAGAATGTCATTAAGACCAAGCCAAAATAACATTGATGAAATCAGGAAGCAGTTTGAGAAGGAACCTCCCAAAATCATTGGAGGCTATAAGCGCCAGGTCTGGGCTCAAAAGGCTTTGGATAAAACAGCGAATGATAACATTGAGAAAGAGCCGAAAGGGTTCCTGAGCGCCAAAGCGATATTGGAAGCTAAAGACGGCACATTTTACCCGGCATTTCTGTTAATTGATTCTAAAAAGAGCGGTAAAATACAGGATGCTTTTTTCCTGTCAGAAGTAAAGGATCAATTTAACCTTATCCCACTGGAACTTGCGCTGGAATATGTGGACAAGGACTCTGGCGATATGATGCCGTTCAGATACAGAACCCTTGAACAAATTAAGGGTGATCTTTATCAAAAGAACTGGCCGGATTTCTCATAAGTAAAAAAGGGGCCTGACCTGATGGCTGAGGATACTATCTTCAGCCGGGTCAGGTCTTTTGTTATAGTTTTCTTCCATTGTGAAAGTTCATACTTTTGCCGCTTGAGTGAACAATCTGTGATTGTTATGTTTCAATAAGCAAAAAGATGTCTATAGAAAAAGAAAAATGATAGGGGGATTAATTTGAAAAGGCTAGTAATCGTGGCTGCCATATTCGCCTGCGCTTTTTTCGGGTTCCAGTTCCAAGCCTCTGCCAGTGAAAGCTGTCCTGATAGAGTCATGTGGGGAAAGACTGAACTGAAACAGGGCCAAATCGGGAAAGTGACCATTTTAAAGAATGTACAAAGCTATACTTTAAGCAGCAGCATAAAACCGGCAAAATTGCTTTTAAAAGATGCAGAGTATCGGGTCTACTCTTACAAAAATGGCTATTATGGTTTAGGAGGAGGGTTATTTGTTAAGAAGGACAGCAGTGTCCTTTACCAGACTCCTTCAAAGGCCAAGTTAAGTCTGCTGAATTGCCAAGATGCTTCTGTTTTTTCGGTAAGCGGAATAACGATCGGCACTCCCAAGGCTGATGTTGAAAGGCTATTAGGCAGGGAAAAGGACAGGCAGCTCAATGAATATAGTTCTCTGTGGAATGTGTATCACCAAAACTATAAAAACTTTATCCTCATTTCCTATGATAAATCTAATAAGGTTGAAGGGTTTTATACTAATTCCGGACAGCTAAAGAGCGGCTCAGGTATTACAATTGGCACTTCGAAGGCTGATACGAGGGATAGTCTGGGAAGTCCCATCAGCTATATTGTTAAGGGATATACCCGCTACAATTTGGAACAAACTGCAGAGAAAGATTATTTTTCTATCAAAGGAAACATAGCCACAGTATTTTACGATGTCCATAATGCAGGAAAGGTAACTGCAGTCCAGATGCTGAAACAGGAAATGGAAGAAAGAAAGACAGGATTCTTCGGTCCTCCTACGGTCAGCCTGCAGCTTGCTTTCGAACGCACCATGTTTGATTTAACCAATAGCATACGTGTAAGGAACGGCTTTGGAGCTGTGACTAGAGATATGCTTGCTGATCGTTCTGCGCGCAAGCACAGCCAGGATATGGCGGAGCATAATTTTTTTGCCCATAATAACCTTCGGGGAGAAACCCCTTTTACGAGAATGACAAAAGAAGGCGTGCGCTATTCGGCTGCAGGGGAAAATATAGCAATGGGATATTATAGCAGTATATTTGCACATGAAGCTTTATTGAATTCTCTGGGACACAGAAAAAATATTCTTGATCCAAAATGGAGAAACCTAGGGGTTGGCGTTGCTTTCACGGATAAAGAAGGACTTCCTTACTATTCACAAAACTACTTCACTCCAAAATAGAGAAAAAGAACCCTCTAATTCTATTCATTTGTAATATAAATGAAATATTAGAGGGCTTTTTTAATATAAATGAAATAAGAAAATTACAGAAAATAAGGTAAAATTACCTTCAGAGAGATAAAAATTGACAGCATTTTTATCATTTTGGGGGTACATATGAGAAGATTAGCGAAATTAGTTTTATCTGCAAGTTTGGTTTTGCCTATTTTTGCAGGGGCGGCAACTGCACAAGCATCCAGTTTAAACGAAGATATTGTGAGCTACAGCAAAAATTTAATAGGAATTCCTTATGTTTATGGAGGGGCAACAACTTCAGGCTTTGACTGTTCCGGATTCTTAAGATATGTATACAGCCAATATAATGTCGATCTTCCTAGGATTTCTTCAGATCAGTTTTCTGCAGGCACACCTGTTGAAAAAAGCGATTTGAAGCCGGGGGATGCTGTTTTCTTTGAAACATATAAACCAGGTCCATCCCACTCAGGTATATATATTGGTGACAGCCAGTTTATCCATGCTGATGCCACCAAAGGGATTTCAATCAGCAGCATTGAAGATCCTTACTACTGGAAGAGCAGATATCTGGGTGCGAAAAGATACGTCCAGGAGGCTCCTAAAGCAGCTTCCCTTCATGCTGATGGGAATTTCCGCGGACTTGCTGTTAAGAGCGGCCAAATCGGCATAGTGGAAATCAAGAAACCTATTAATCTATGGAAGAGAAACAGCAGCAATAAACTAGAGATGGTCAGGATTCTGAAGCCGGGTGAAAAGTACCGCGTTTATGTTTACGATACAATGTACGGAGGCCAATATGGACTCGGAAGCAGCATGTACATTACCAATATGCCGGAGCATATTGACTACTACGAACTATAAAAATTTCATGCCTCCTTTTTTGGAGGCTTTTATTTTGAGGAGGAGACTATTTTGAATAATAGAGTGCAAAAGCTGATAGCTGGAATGCTAGTGTTATTGATGGCATTTTCTCTTATTCCAAAAAATACCCTGGGAGCGTCAAACTTAAACGCTTATATGACTGATGCAAAAAACAAGGCGACCGTGCTGAAATGGGCTATTTCAATTGAAGGGTCCGGGGATGGCAAGACAAGGCCATGGAAACAGTATAATGATGCTAAGGACGCTAATGCAAAGGCTTTAGCTATGATTAATTCAAGCAAGCCTGCGAATGCAGTGTCACTAAGAAGTATACTTGAAAAAGAATCGAAGCTTCATATAAATAGAGCCATGTATTATATCGACGCCATAACAGCCGGTGAGAAGATTACAGAAAAGAAGAATCAACTCTCAGTTCTTATAAAATCAAACAAAGTAAACGAAGAACTTGAAGCTGCCTATCATTCTTTATCTTCAGAGATAAGGAAACAGGGAGTACTCCTTGATCGAGTATATGGACAGTCTACGAGGGATCTGATCAGGAACAACTACAAATATAGTGCTGAAACAGTCCGCAACAGCATTAAGAATGCCATTACTGTCAAAATGGAGCTTGATGAAATGGAAGCTGCTCTTGCAGCTGGCGACAGGGCAAGCGCTTTAGAATACTTCAACGAAGTAAAACAACTGCTTCCTTTAGTAGAATATAAAGAGCACCGCTCGGCATTGAACAGCAGACTACAGCAGCTGGGAGAGGAATATGATCTGGGAGAAACTGATGTACCTGTAAAAGTTGAGTTGTCTGTACCTGAAATTAAAGCTGCACTAACAACGGAAGCTTTGAAGAAGAATATTCCTGCAGAAGTGCTGAAAGGCATTGCAATAACAGAGAACGGAAACTTCCAGCAGTTTAATAACGACGGAACTCCATTTATCTCTCCGGACGGCGGCATTGGAATCATGCAGGTAACTTTAGGAGATGCTGTAACCGATTATGATTTAGAAAGGCTGAAATTCGACACACGCTACAATATCCAGGTAGGTGCAGAAATACTTCTTGAGAAATGGAATTATGGAGGCAGCAGGATTCCGGTCATCAATGACAATGAAAAAAATATCCTCGAAAATTGGTATTTTGCTATTCTAGCATACAACGGCCTGTCATCAAGGAATGATCCAGCACATACCACCGGACAGACCTATCAGGAAAAAGTGTATGCGAATATCGAGCAATATGCCCAGGTCAAGCCGGCACTGATTCCAGAATCACAGCTATCGATTACTTACCCGAACGGATTAATGGATTTTAAAACAAAGATGCTTTACCAGACAGTCAGCAAAACAAAATCCACACAGCTGTACAAGGCGGGTGATGTTGTGTCTTTGACAAGCGGAGGTAACTTCAGGCAGCAGCCAGCAACAGGCGGCTCTTATGAATCACTTCCTGCAGGAACAAAGGTCATTATCCAGGACGGGATATTCGAAGATTCGAACCGTTTCAATCTTTTCACTTGGTATAAGGTTCAAATTCAGGGTACCAATAAAGTTGGATATATTGCCTCCTCAAATTTAAAATAAGCCAAAGGCCTGTCTTTCTAAAAAGACAGGCCTTCTGGTTATAATTACCACAATCTTTTTAAACTTTTCTTCCCTTAAGATCGTCTAAAATTTGTAAAATAAACAAAGTATTGATATTCCTGTAAATTATTACGGGAGGGGGAGAAAAGTGAATAAAAAAGAGATCATTACTGATCTGATGAACCGCTATGGCACAGAAGTCCTTCACCTTGCCTACTCCTATGTGCGAAACAGGCAGACAGCAGAGGATTTGGCACAGGAGATATTTATAAAATGTTATGAAAAGCTTGATTCCTTTAAAGAAGAATCAGCTTTGGAGACTTGGATGTACAGGGTGGCAGTCAATCATTGCAAAGATTACTTAAAAAGCTGGTATAACCGCAAAATTCATGTGACTGATTATATATCCTCATTTTTCACATCGAGCCAATCAGGAGCTGAAAACGAATATATCCAAGAAGCTGAACGGAATGAGCTTGTTGATGCTGTTTTCAGGCTGCCTGTTAAATATCGGGAGGTCATATTCCTTTACTTTTTCAGGGAGCTGTCTCAGAAAGAAATCAGCGAAGTCTGCGACTTGAATTTAAATACAGTTAAATCCCGCATGCTCAAGGGGAAAAAGCTGTTGAAAAATATCGTTGAGGACAGGGGGGAGGACTACTTTTATGGAAAAGGAAATGAGCAGGATCAAAAGTCAAATGCTTGAAAGCGAGTTAGAAGGATTCAAATTCACAAATGAGATGAAGAGAACAGTGTTAAACGAAATAACGACCCGTAAAAGAAATAAACAGGCACCAGTAAAGAGGATGGTCCCTATATTTTTAAGCGGAGCTTTCGCGGTGGCATCGGCGGCAGGGATTTTTGCTTATATTTCAGACGGCACTGGTAGTCCTTCTACTGATTCTGCTCATATAAAACAGCAGGCAGCAGAAGAGAAAAAGCCCGTTTTGGTGCCGCCAAAATATATTCCGGAATCATACAGTCATAAGCATGTACATGCTGGTGATGATGAACTTTATGAACATGTTTATGAAAATAGCTTAAATAAGGCAGAGTTTTTTGCTTATAAAATGCAAAAAAAGCATCCTGTTAAAGATAAAAAGGCTGTTACTGAGGAAATCCAGCTTGCCAGCGGCCTGACAGGGACTTTCTATAAATTTACTGATAAACATTCACTTATCCTATGGGAAGATGAGGGATTTTATCAGGCAGTAGAACAGGAAGGCAATCTTTCTAAGGAAGAAATGCTTAAAATTACTGCCTCCATTTTAGAGCAAAAAGGGTTTGATCCTTTGATCCCTGATAAAAACATAGAAAAACCTAATACGAGTGAGCCGCCGAATAAACCGCAGAATGAGGATCATAGCAAGGCCGCTGTTCAGGAAAGCAATGAACAAGAGAAAGACACTGCAGAAAAGGAAATAAAGGCTGTCGAAGCCCCTAAGAAAGATTCCCCGGAACAGCAGGAGAAGGATACTCCTGTAAAAGGCCCGGATGTTGTAAAGATATTTTCTCAAATAAGGTCCATTGAGGAAAAGATTTATACAAGTGAGACGACGGAGGATTATAAATTGACTTCATACAATACCTTGGATGACTTGTTCAGTGAATTTAATGGAGTCATGAAAAAAGAACTTGCAGCTTACCATTACGGCTATGTATTTTATGAACAACCAGACGGAGTGTATATAAATCATACAGAGCCACCGATGATGTTTTGGGACTTTTTACCATATGAGACCGAGAAAATAAACAAGCGTCAGTATAAAATAACACAATTCCAGGATAGCGATTTGGATGGAAAAAATGATTTTGTAGCAACGATCGATTATATTAATAATGAATGGATCGTAACCTCTATAAAAACAGTTCCAAAGTAGGTGTCTGACCCCACAGCCAATAAAAAAGTCATTTCCCGCCAGGGGAAATGACTTTTTTTATTGATTCGGCACATATGCCTTCCATTTGCTGAGGTCAATCTGCTCTTTTTTGATCGCTTCTTCAGGGAATACAAATGTCCATGGTTTGCATGTATGAGGTTTCACTTCAAGATTATTGAGTGCAAAGCCTGCCTGTGCAACAATTTCATTTGAAGCATCTTCGAGTGCAAGCGGGAGGTGCTCAAGGAAGATGCTTCGGTTGCTTGCATTACGGACCAGCAGGGTCACTGGGATGCTTCTGTTTTCGGATTGCCTTGCCTCAAGGCCCATAAAGTTCACTTCACCCTCCTTCAAAGGAGGAAGATTCTTGACGAACTCCTGCAATTTATTCTTTTGTTCTTCACCAAGCGACTCTTTCCAGCTTTCTTCAAGATCAAGTTCAAGGCCGGCAAGAGACTTTTGCTTCAGTTCAAAAACGAGCTTCCAGCCTTTAGCAGGAATGTCCTCTGCTAGTTTGTCTTCATTATTGAAAAGGAATCTCCAAGGTCTGCAGGTCTGTGGAGGCAGTTCTCCGAATAAATCCATTTCAAAGCTTTTCCGGGCCAGCGGATTGCCTTCTTCATCTACAATGACCAAATCCATGATCTCAAAAGAAACCGGCTTGGGAAGTGTGCTCTGCAAAAAAGCTGTAACGACGAACCCGTCTTCATATTCATAAAGATTGATCCCGTTGATTGAAAGCTGGTTGGGCTGAAGCCCGGGCAGCTTTTGGTGATTAAATTGGAGCACATACTTTTCCTGGGGAGTGAGCTCCCATTCCGGATGGTAAGATAATGCCGTTTTAATGCCCGTTTCTTCGGCATTAGGGTTTGGATCTCCGCCATGCCCGCCTAAAGCAGGGACATCATCTGGCGTTTGTTCTGTATGTTTCTTTTTCTTGCTGAATAATCCCATAATCGTCTCCTCCCTGTTGTTCAAACTCTATTCTTCAAGAAACTGCCTGATACAATATTGTGCCTGCCTGCTGTACTTTGCATCAAGTTCTGCGAGGAAGTGCATAAATTCATCGAAACCTTCCATTTCATAAAGCCTGTACGGATCTTCCTGGCCGTAGCCGCGGATATTGATGCCTTCACGCATTTGAACCATAAGCTCCATATGAACAACCCAGGAGCGGTCCAGGGTCTGAAGCATCATCAGTTTGATCTGATTCTGGAATTCTGCATTCTCTTCCAGTGAATCCAGAACCTTATTGTATTCTTCAAGCAGCTCGTCCAGTTTGGCTTGAATCTCTTTCTTTTCAAGTCCTTCCAGTGAGTTTTCCGGGAAAGGGATTTCTCCCAGAATCATGGCCAGCTCTTCATACAGGCCGCCGATGGCCCAATCTTCCGGCAGCTGGCTCTCAGGGCAGTACTGGTCGACCAGCCTTTCTAAATGCTTTTTCAGAGATTCTTTCAGCGTTTCATTAAAGCTGCCTGCTTCCAGTATATGATCCCGCTTTTTGTAGATGATCTTGCGCTGCTGGTCTACAACGTCATCCAGCTTCAATAAGTGGTTCCGGGCAGAGAAGTGGGAACTCTCAACTGTTTCCTGCACTTTGTTTACAAATTTAACAGGATTCGGCGCGATGACCAGGCCGCTGCTGTCCGTCTTGATCTTCTTTTTCCATTTATCATATTCTTCTTTGTCATAGCTGTTGAAAATGTCATCCTCAAGGGAAATGATGAATTGAGTGGAGCCCGGGTCGCCCTGGCGTCCGGATCTTCCCCTCAGCTGCATATCAATCCGTGCACTTTCATGCAGCTCTGTCCCGATAATATGCAGGCCGCCCAGCTCCTTCACCGTTTCTTCGAGAAGGATGTCGGTTCCGCGCCCGGCCATATTGGTGGACAGCATCACCTGCTTTTCCTGGCCGGCTTTAGATATGATTTTTGCTTCATCTTCTTCTGTTTTCGCATTCAGGATCCGATGTGGTATTCCGGCTTCAGCCAAATGGTTAGACAGCTTTTCAGATTGCTCAATCGATGTTGTACCGATTAAAACAGGCCGTCCCAGCTTATTGAGCCTGTCCACTTCAGAAACGATCTTAGCTGCCTTGGACCGGTAATCTGCATAAACGAGGGGATCTTGATCTATCCGGGCATTAGGCATATTGGTCGGTATCGCTACAACTTTAAGGTAATAAGTTTCAAAAAACTCTTTCTTAGCAGGCAAGGCACTGCCTGTCATGCCGGAAAGTGTTGCATACATCCTGAAATAGTTCTGGACAGTTATTGATGCCTGTGTCTGGTTTTCTTCCTTTACGGTTACGCCTTCCTTTGCCTCAATGGCCTGGTGAAGGCCGTCGCTGAATGTCCTGCCTTCCATGATGCGGCCTGTGAACTGGTCAACAAGGAGAATGTCGTCTCCTTTGACTATATAGTCGACATCTTTTCTCATGACTACATGTGCACGGAGGGCTTGCATAATGTTGTGCAGAAGTTCACGGTGTTCTGCATCATACAGATTTTCCAGGCCGAATGCCTTCTCGAAGGCTGTGGCCCCTTCATCCGTAAGATTGATCTGTTTTGTTTCAGGGTAGAAGTCATACTCTACACCTGCTTTAAAGTCTTTAACGACTTCAGAGGTAATGTAAAATAGCTCTGTTGCTATATCAGATTTGCTTGCAATGATAAGCGGGGTCCGTGCTTCATCAATCAGGATGCTGTCAATCTCATCCACAATTGCATAGTGAAGGGGACGCTGGACTTTCTCTTCTATATTGGAGACCATATTATCGCGAAGGAAGTCAAAGCCGAATTCTGTGCCTGTACCATAAGTGATATCTGCTTCATAAGCCTGCCGTTTTTCCTGCTCGCTGATTTGCGAAATATTCAGGCCTGCTTCCAGTCCAAGGAATGAAAATACCTTGCCCATTTGCTCGAAGTCCCTTTTAGCCAGGTATTCATTGGCAGTGATGACATGGACGCCTTTGCCTTCCAATGCCTTAAGGTAACTTGGAAGGGTGGCTACAAGAGTTTTTCCTTCACCGGTCTGCATTTGGGCGATGCCACCTTCGAGCATGACAAGTCCGCCTAAAAGCTGGACTTCATAGTGCCTTAAACCCAGAACCCGTCTGGCAGCCTCCCGGACGATGGCGAAAGCTTCTTCTTTTATGTCTTCGACAGTTGCACCGCCGGCGAGCTTTTCTTTGAGGTAGGATGTCGATTCTTTCAATTCTTTGTCAGACAGCGCTTTGATTTTTTTCTCAAGCCCGTTTATATTAGTCACATGTTTATATAGACGTTTGAGTTCAGCGGAATCTTCATTAAATATCCTTTTCATTAATGAAATCATGTTGCTCTCTCCTAAGCTTTATTTCTAGCTAAATTATACCATATTATGTAGTATAATATATTTTTATGGCAATTCCTCAGTTAATTTTTGACATAATACCTTATAATCTATGAGATTGTAACTTTTTTTTTGTTTAGCCGTCTATATTAGAGGGAATTTCCATTTGAGGTCGAAATTTTATAGAGACTTTAGGGCTGTTTGGGGTGATAATGAGAGAGAAAGAAGGAATAATGCCTCGTCGGAATATTTAGGATAATGAAAATAATTGAATTCTTTATAAAATGTGATACGATGATTCTGATTAAATTTAAGGCACCATATAAATCTTCTAAAAAGGTGGATTCATTTGGATATTAAATATATAGCCGCTTTTATAGCTGCTTTTGCTGTTTCAATATTGATTACGCCGCTGGTAATAAAATTTGCACATATGATTGGGGCGGTCGATAAACCGAATCAGAGAAAAGTCCACTCCAGAATCATGCCGCGTCTTGGAGGGCTCGCCATATTCATCGGTGTTCTTGCAGGCTACTTCGTCGGTGGCCTTCATAACGAGAAGATAACTGGAATTTCAGTTGGTGCCATCATTATTATCGTTGTGGGGATCCTGGATGATAAATATGAGCTCTCAGCCAAATATAAGCTTGCAGGCCAATTGCTTGCTGCAGCTGCCGTGGTGGGAAGCGGACTGACGATTGACTTATTGACGATTCCGTTTATCGGCACATTTGATCTGAGCTTCTGGACCTATCCGATTACAGTCATCTGGATTGTAGCCATCACCAATGCCATTAATTTAATTGATGGGCTTGATGGATTATCTGCCGGTATATCGTCAATCGTCATAGCGACGATTGCCCTTCTTGCGGGAATCGCAGGGAAGCCGATGATATTGATGATGTCCCTGATCCTGCTTGCGAGCACACTTGGGTTCCTGTTCCATAATTTCCATCCGGCCAAAATTTTTATGGGGGATACAGGAGCACTGTTCCTGGGATATTCCATATCCATCCTGTCTCTGCTCGGCCTGTATAAAAGTGTAACTCTATTTAGTTTCATTGTCCCGATCATCATTTTAGGTGTTCCCATTTTCGATACAGCTTATGCAATATTAAGAAGAATTGTCAATAAAAGGCCGATTTCCTCGCCGGATAAGTCCCATTTGCATCACAGGCTGCTGGCGCTGGGTTTGTCACACCGTACAACGGTCCTGACTATTTACGGATTTGGTATTCTTTTTAGCGTAAGTGCCATACTATTCACAACACAAACGCTATGGGGCAGTTTACTGATCATCTTTGGACTGCTGCTTATTACGGAAATACTGGCAGAAACAATCGGTCTTGTGCATGAAAGGTATAAGCCTGTCATCAAGATATACCGTAAAGTTACTGGCAGACAATAATAATAGGCCGTTTGTGGACGACCCGCAAACGGCTTTTTATAAGGAAAAAAAGCTTTTAATATGCTGCCTGATCAATTGCCTTTGCTCTTTTTCTTAATTTGTCATAAATGGATATCGAATTATGTCTAATTTCGCCTTCCGTTGTGATAAAATAAAATTCGTATTTCAAACGCAAAAATGGAGGAATTCTTTTATGAAAATCCCTATGCTGGATCTAAGTGAACAATACCAAGGCTTAAGAGATGAAATGCTGAAGGTTCTCGATGAAGTAATGAGCTCTTCCCGATTCATCCTTGGCGATAATGTGAAAAAACTCGAAAAAGATGTAGCAGAATATAGCAATGTTGCCCATGGTATCGGATGCGGTAATGGAAGTGATGCCATACATATTTCATTGCAGGCTGCAGGTGTAAAGGACGGGGATGAGGTTATTACAACTCCTTTCACATTCTTTGCTACAGGCGGAGCGATTGTACGAGCAGGAGGGAAGCCGGTTTATGTCGATATTGACCCGGTTACTTTCAATATTGATCCTGCAAAAATCGAAGAAGCTATTACAGATAAAACAAAGGCTATCATTCCTGTCCATCTTTATGGGCAAATGGCAGATATGGAGCGCATCCGTGAAATCGCAGATAAGCATGGCCTTGCTGTTATTGAAGATGCTGCCCAGGCAATTGGTGCCAAACATAATGGGAAGACAGTTGGTGAGCTTGGTACAGCCGCAACATACAGTTTCTTCCCGACCAAAAACCTTGGCGCCTATGGCGATGCAGGCATGATTGTAACAAATGATGATGAGATTGCTGAAAGCTGCAGGGTTATCCGTGTTCATGGAAGCAAGCCTAAATACTACCATCATGTTCTTGGCTACAACAGCCGCCTTGATGAACTGCAGGCTGCAGTGCTGAATGTGAAATTCCCTCACTTGAATGACTGGAGTGAAATGAGAAGGGAAAGAGCCGCTTATTATACTAAGCTCCTGAATGAAAGAGTTGGAGATCTTGTGGCGACTCCAGTTGAGAAGGAAGGCAATTACCATGTATTCCACCAATACACAATCCGGGTGGACAAGCGTGATGAACTGCAGTCTTTCTTGAAGGATGAAGGGGTGGCAACCATGATTTATTATCCGCTGCCGCTGCATGTCCAGCCTGTATTCCAAAACCTTGGCTATAAAGAAGGGGACCTTCCTATTTCCGAGAAGGCAGCTGCAGAAGCACTTTCACTGCCGATGTTCCCTGAGCTGAAGCCGGAGCAGCAGGAATATGTAGTAGAAAAGATTGCTCAATTCTTCAACAAATAATATATAAGGAACGTCGCCGATAGGGGGCGTTTCTTTACTTGCTCAAAAAAACACACATACATTCATGCGGGACTGAAGAAAGAAGGGGTGCTCTGATTGGCAGAACAAAAAAAGTTTGTTTTATATGAATATTTATTATTTTTCTGGAAAAAGAAATGGTCTTTCCTGATTATTCCCATTATTTTCGCTTTGCTTGGACTTGCTGCTTCCTATGTTATTTCTACAGATGCGAAATATACAGGCAATGCGACTGTTTTTACAGGTTCCATTAAGCAGAAGGGATTAACTAATCCTGACAATATTGTTGCGAACTTTGGAGAAGGTGTAGACGGTGAAATTGAAGTCTTCGTTTCCAGTGACAGCTACGTGAAGATAAAAATAAAGCAGGATGACCGCAAGGAGCTTCAAAAGGATCTTACTGCTATGTCAGAAAGAATTGAAAACGCTCTGGTTAAGGATTATGAATTCCGGAAAAAAGTAACGGAGGAATACCGTGATGGGCTCATAGCCAGAGCTGATAAGCTGGAGAAATCTATCCAGGCGATGGATCCGATCCTGGAGAGGGACCTGCCGTTATTTCAATATCAAGATTTAACACTGAGATATACTGCCGCTCAAAATGAGTTGTCTGAGGCAACAGTAGCTGCACAGCGAGTGACGAACGACCTAGCAGTATTCGAACAACCATCAGTAATCGTTAATCAAGTCAATCAGGCAGACACAAACCGAACTGAACTGACCATTGCAGGCTTAATCCTGGGTGTCCTTTTCACCCTTGTATTCCTTATCTTTTGGAAATATATTATCGAAGCAAGGAGATATTACAATCATGATTAACTTTGCCATTGTAGGGATGGGCCATATTGCGAAAAAGCATATGGATGCCATTGAAAACGCTGAAGGGGCAAACTTGTTCGCAGTATGTGACACAAACCCCGGCCGTCTTGAAGAAGTACAAAGAGAAAATGTTAAAAAATATACAGACCTTAACGAAATGCTTGCTGAAAATCCGGAGATCCACGTTGTGAACATCTGTGTACCTTCCGGACTGCATGCACGATTGACGAAAATCGTTGCGGACCATAAAAGGCATATCATCGTTGAAAAGCCGATGTCATTGAAGCTTCAGGACTCTATCGACATGATTGGCTATGCAAAGGAGAATGGTGTGAAGCTGGCGGTTGTCCATCCAAATCGTTTCCGTCCTGCTGTCCAGCTTCTTAAGGAGCAGATGGATGCCGGTGCTTTTGGAAAGCTTAGCCACGCTAATGCAACAGTCCGCTGGAATCGGAACCAGGCTTATTTTGACCAGGCAGAATGGCGGGGGACGAAAGAGTTTGACGGCGGAGTGCTAATGAACCAGGCAATCCATGACCTTGACCTTATGCTTTGGCTGATGGGCCCTGTAGAGTCTGTACAGGCAATGGCCGCAACCCGTCTGCGCAAAATCGAGACAGAGGATGTTGCAGCAGCAGTAGTGCAATTTAAAAACGGTGCTTTAGGCGTTATTGAAGCAGCCACTACGATTTATCCAAAGAACCTGGAGGAGTCTCTTTCTATTTTCGGAGAAACTGCGTCTGTAAAGGTCAGCGGAAGGACGGCGAACTTTATCGAGACTTGGGATATCGAGGGTGTGAGTGAGGAAGAAAGCCAGGCAGCCAAGGAGCAGGTGAAGGCAGATCCTTTCGGGAAACCTGGCCACCAGTGGATCATCGAAGATATGGTACAGGCTGTGCAAGAAAATCGTAACCCAATTGTAACTGGCGAAGATGGATTGGCTCCGGTAAAATTAATACTGTCTATTTTAGAATCCGCTGAAACCGGAAAAAAAGTCTTTATTCAATAAAGGAGAAGAATATAATGAATTCTTATGAATCTTTAATTAATAAAATTGAAAATAAAGAAGCTGTCATCGGTGTTGTGGGCCTTGGTTATGTTGGCTTGCCGCTTGCTGTTGAAAAAGCTAAAGCAGGCTACAAGGTCATCGGTTTTGATGTACAGGCATCCAGGGTTGAACAGGTTAATATGGGAATCAACTATATCGGTGATGTAGTGGACCAGGACCTGGCAGATATGATCAAGAGCGGCCAGCTCGTTGCTACAACGGATTATGCACGCATCCAGGAAGTTGATGCTGCAGCCATCTGTGTGCCTACTCCTCTTGACATCTATCAGCAGCCGGATACATCTTATGTTGAAAGTTCTTCAAAAGAAATCGCTAAGTATGCACATGAAGGCATGCTGGTTGTTCTTGAATCAACTACGTATCCTGGCACAACTGAGGAGATTGTGAAGCCGGCCCTTGAGGAAAAAGGTCTGGTAACAGGTGAAACTGTTTTCATCGCCTACTCACCTGAGCGTGTAGATCCGGGGAATAAGCAATTCAAAACAAAAAATACGCCGAAAGTTGTCGGTGGAATCACTGAAAATTGTACAAAAGTGGCAGCATCACTTTACCGCAATGTACTTGAAGGTGATGTACATGAAGTATCAAGCCCTGCCATTGCAGAAATGGAAAAGATTTTTGAAAATACGTTCCGTCATATCAATATTGCATTATCCAATGAAATGGCGATCCTCTGCGAAAAAATGGGGATTGATGTATGGGAAGTAATCGATGCTGCAAAAACAAAGCCTTATGGATTCATGGCATTCTATCCTGGACCAGGACTTGGAGGGCACTGCATTCCGATCGATCCTTTCTATCTGACTTGGAAGGCTCGTGAGTACAACTACCATACAAGGCTGATTGAACTAGCCGGTGAAATCAATAACAGCATGCCTGAGTATGTTATTACACGTTCCATGCAAGTCCTGAATGAAGATGGAAAAGCTCTTCGCGGTGCCAAAGTGGCAGTCCTTGGTGTTGCTTATAAGAAAGACATCGACGATGTGCGTGAGTCCCCAGTGCTGAAAATTGTTGAACTGCTGGAGCATCACGGTGCTGATTATAAAGTTGTCGATCCTTATGTATCTTCATTTAAAGCATGCAGCAAGAAAATTGAAACGGTTGAAATGACTAACGAACTTCTTAATGAAGCTGACCTTGTCCTTGTTACGACTGATCACAGCGATTTTGATTATGCTGCCATTGCAAAGGAAAGCAAAGTAATCTTTGATACACGCAATGCACTGAAAGATGTAGAGAAGCCAAACAAATACATTAAACTTTAATCACTACCTAAAGGGAGATCTGTTATGAATTTTATCGATTCTACAGCAACACTGGATGCATCCGTTAAGGTTGGCTATTTTTCAGTAATCGAGAAAGACGTCAAGATTGGAAAAAACGTAATCGTCGGGAATAGGGTAACGATACATGAAGGTACTACTATTGGCGATAATACAACGATTGCAGACGGTGCGGTGGTTGGGAAGCCGCCAAAACCGGCAAAAACAAGCACAGTAAAATTGAGCGGCGACATTCCTGCCCTTGCCATTGGCGAAGAAGTGACAATCGGTGCAAACTGTGTCATTTACAGGGGAGCTGTAATCGGAGCAAATACTTTGATTGCTGATTTGGCAAGCGTCAGGGAAAATGTTGAAATTGGCGATTATGTGATTGTCGGCAGAGGAGTTACTGTTGAAAACTATGTGAAGATTGGAACCCGCACAAAGATCCAATCCAACTCTTATATCACTGCCTATACTACCCTTGAGGAGCAAGTCTTTATTGCTCCTTGTGTCACGACGACCAATGACAACTTCATGGGCCGGACAGAAGAGCGCTTTGATAAAATCAAGGGTGCAACAGTGAAAAAAGGAGCCCGCGTTGGCGGAGCCTCCATCATTCTTCCTGGAATTACAATTGAAGAAGAGACCTTCGTAGCAGCCGGAGCATTGGTGACAAAAGATACTGAGCCAAAGGCGCTTGTTAAAGGCGTCCCGGCAAAATTTGTACGTAATGTAGATGACCGGGAGCTGTTATAGGGTGCTCGCCCAGATTAAGCGTTTAGGAGCGGATTCGCTCCTTTACGCATTTATGAACGTAGGAACGAAGCTGATTGCTTTTATCATGCTGCCGATATACACTTCTTTTCTGCCTGATCCGGCAGAATACGGAGTACTGGATTATTTGGACCGGATCACTTCAATGCTCACTTTCATTGTTATCTTTGGAACTGATTCCGCTCTTGCTTTTTATTATTTTGATACTGAAGATAAGAAGAAAAAGCTGCAGTATGTCAGGACAGTAATGGCCTTCAGACTCATGGTCGTTATGCTTACAGGGCTTGTAGTCCTGGCTGCAGGACCATGGCTTTCTAAGGTGATGCTCGATGATCCGAGCCTGTTTTACCTGCTGTACATAGCCGCAGGTGTGCTGCTGCTCGATACGGTGATTGCACTTGTATTGACAGTACTGCGATATGAATTTTTTACGAAGAAGGTAGTAATCACCACGATTCTTAAAATGCTGCTGATCGCTTTGCTTTCATATGCTTTCCTAAAGTTTATTTCTCCTTCAGTCGAGGGCATACTTTACGGCAGGATTGCAAGCGGTGCTATTATCATCTTCCTGCTTTTGAAGCCAAGCATCCAGTATCTTAAAGTTTCGTTCAACAAAGATATACTTAAGGAAATCCTGAAGTATGCTGCTCCGCTTGTTCCTGCATCGCTGGCATTTTGGGTTATCGTCAATGCAAATGTTTTCTTCCTTAAAGAGTTCTCTTCTTTCAGGGAAGTGGGGATTTACGGAACAGCGATAAAATTTGCAACCCTGATCACTCTGCTGACAAGCGGGGTCCAGATGGCATGGAGGCCATTTTCCATGTCGCTTAAAGAAAAAAAGGACAGTCCTGTCCTATTTTCTAAACTGTATTATGCTATCCTGCTGGTTGGCGGTTTCGGCATTCTCTTTGTGGCAACCTTTATGCCGTGGATCATTACACTTTTAAGTGATAAATATCATGAAGCATATAAATATGTGGCAGTATTATCTGCAGCAACATTTTTGAATTTCTACTATATGATCATCTCGGTGGGAATTTTCTTTACCAAGAAAACAAAGCTTATATCATATGCTTTTGGCATGGCAGCAGTCATCAATATTGGGCTGAACTTTTTGCTGATACCGGCCTTCTCCATATGGGGCAGCGTTGCAGCTTATTTGGTTTCTTATCTGATAGCAATTACTTATATCTTTTATAAAAGCCAGCAGCTGTATTTTATACCGGTGTCATTTGCGAAAATGGCATTTTTATTTATGTCGGCACTTGCATCTGTTTTTGCCATTGTCTATATTCAGGAAGGCGGCCTGCCCTCCATCTATATCCTCTATGTATGGCTTGCTTACATTGCCATCATGCTCCTGTCACGTGTGGATAAGGATTTGAGAGGTAAACGCGCGAAGGAAACTTTATAAGTAGATAGGTGATCACGTAATGGACCATCATATTCTCATTCATAATAAACATTTAATTAAAGAAGTGAATTTTCCCACCGGTACCGTTCATTTTGGCGGATATATACAATATCAGGGTATAGTCTATACTGCTGATAACCTTAAGGATATCGGCAGTGCTCCAAACTTCTTCCTTGAGCACCTGGCAGAACTTAGAGGAGAATTTGCCATAGCCTTTAACACTGGAGATGGCATGGTTGCCATTGCAGACCGGAAACGGAGCATTCCCTTATTTTATGCCAAAGAAGGGGACAGCTGGCTGATCACAGATAAGATTTCCGGCCATAACGGGGGAAGCTATAATGAAACTTCGGTAAAAGAATTCATATTGACAGGTTTCACTGCAAATGACCGGACTCTTTATAACGATTTGTTTCAGGTGGAAGCAGGGTCTTATGTTAAAATAACAGAGGGTGGATCTGTAGAAAAAGAAGAGTATTATCAATACTATCACCACCCGGAGAACAAGACTCTTGAAGAGTTCAGCTTGGAGTTGAAGGACCTTTTCTATACGGTGTTTGAGGATCTTTCCAAACGTATCCAAGGCAAAACGCCTATCCTTCCCCTGAGCGGGGGATATGACTCCAGAATCATCGCCCTTCTGCTCAAGGAGTTCGGCGTCAAGAATATCAAATCATTCACCTATGGCAAGCGAGGAAATAAAGAGTCGCTTGTAAGTAAAGATATAGCCGACAAACTTGGTTTTGAATGGACCTTCATTGAATATAAAAAAGAAAAATGGGAAAAGTGGTATCAATCCAAGGAATGGAAAAGTTATGTCGACTTTGCTGTTAATGGATCTTCCATGGCCCATTTGCAGGATTGGCCGGCAGTAGCCCAAATTGTCAAAGAAAATGATGACCAATATGTATTCGTCCCAGGCCACTCCGGTGATTTCATAGCAGGAAGCCACTTAGCCTATGAGATTACGGAGGACAGGCAGTTTTCCCGGGATGATGTGGTGGATTTCATTCTCCAGAAGCACCATAAACTATGGGATATGGGACGTGGAATCAAAGAGAGCGGATCGGATATAGTCGCAGAAATTAAAAAATCATTCGGGAGCCTGCCATACCAGTCGAATGAAGAGGCCAGCGCATTATTTGAATACTGGGACTGGAAGGAGAGGCAGGCGAAATTCATCATCAACTCTGTAAGGGTTTATGAATACTATCAGAAAGACTGGGAAATCCCTCTTTGGGACGACCGCCTGATGGATTTCTTCCTCAAGGTCCCTGTGAGCCTGCGTTTTAAAAAATATTTATACGACTATACGCTTCATATCATGTATCCTGACTATTTTCCAAAGCCCGCCCAGCCCGCTGGGAAGGAAACTTCCCTAAAGGAAAAGTATGGAGCATTCTATCATACCGCAAAGAAGCTGTATAACAAGAAGAAGCTTTACCAGCAGTATTATACAGAACCGATGGAATGGTATGGTATTTATGAAAGCTATCCCAAATACTTAGCTGAACTTTCCTTTAAGCAGGATAGGATAAAATATACACAGCCTTATAATATAAATTCGTTTTTGGTTAAAGACTATATTAAAAGCCTGAAAGGTGATTCCTGATGAAAGTACTTACTATCCTTGGGGCCAGACCCCAATTCATTAAAGCAGCCCCTGTTTCGCGAGCACTTAGCCGCCATATGGATGAAATCATTGTCCATACCGGACAGCACTACGATGCCAATATGTCTGATATCTTTTTTGAAGAGCTCCACATCCCGAAGCCGCATTATCAATTAGGTGTAGGGTCAGGAAACCATGGAAAGCAGACAGGCGAAATGCTTGCAAAGATTGAAGAGATTGTATTAAAAGAGACTCCAGACTATCTGATGGTGTATGGGGACACGAATTCAACACTTGCGGGTGCGCTGGTTGCCGCTAAGCTCCATGTACCGGTCATCCATATCGAGGCAGGCTTGAGAAGCTTCAATAAGAAGATGCCTGAAGAGGTAAACCGCATCATGACCGACCATGTCTCTGAGTTCCTTTTCTGCCCGACCGATACAGCTGTTGAGAACCTGAAGAATGAAAACATTACCCATAATGTCTTTAATATCGGTGATGTTATGTATGATGCTGTGCTGTATAATCGCGAATTGGCAGCAGAGAAATCTTCAATACTTTCAGAGAACAGCCTGACCGAAAAAGGCTATCACCTGATTACCATACACCGTGCAGAAAACACTGATGATATTGACAATATGAAAAACATCCTTGAAGCCTTCTCACAAATAGAGGATATGAAAGTTTGGCCAATCCATCCGCGGACAAAGCACAAGCTTGCTTCCTATGGTATCAGCCTGGAAGATATCCCTAACCTGAAAGTTATCGATCCTGTTGGCTACCTGGATATGCTGACATTAGTGGCCAATTCCAAAAAAATCGTTACAGATTCTGGCGGCGTCCAGAAAGAGGCCTACTTCATGAAGGTTCCTTGCGTAACCGTCAGGGAACAGACTGAATGGGTTGAAACCCTTGCCGGGGAGGCCAATATCCTTACAGGGACAGATACTGCCAAGATTGTGGAAGCTGCCAATAAAAAGGTGGAACCGCAATACAAAGAAGTTTTTGGAGATGGAAAAGCTTCCGAAAAAATTGCTGAGCTGATCAGCAAAAGATAAAGTAGGTGTCCATGTATGCTCGCAATTTTGATTTGGCTGACTGTCACACTCATTTCTGTATCCCTGTTTTACAGGATATCCGGAAGCCTGTCGCTATTTAAGCCAAATTTAAACTCGCTTATTTTTTACTATTCTTTGTTTGTGTCCTGCTATATCGGCAGCCTGCTGATTGCTTTGGATATCGATCATTACTATATGATTAATAAGCTGGACCATGATGCATACAGATGGATCGGCTTTGGAGCTGTATCTTTTGTAATGATTATGCTGCCGCTTACGATGTATGTCGTCAGCAAGCTGGCCGGTTTTGATGCAAAAAAAGAATTTAATGCTTATATAAGCAAACCGATAAAGATTGTTTCCAGCGGCAAGAAAAATGAATTTTATCTCATTTTTCTTGCACTATCTGTCATTTGCATGCTGGCTGTCATGTATACCTTGCTGAAAACAGTCCAGGTTCCGCTGATAGAGCTGCTGAAAGGCAATTTTTCGGAGCTTGGCAAACTGAGGATAGAAGCAGCTCGCAACTTTAGCGGAAATGTATATGTGCGAAATATATTCGCGATTGCCCTGACGCCTTTACTTTCTTTGATTTCCTATGTATATGCAGCTAAAACAAAGCAGCTAAAGTGGATATTTTTGTTTATGGCCTTGTTTGTTTTTGCCGTACTGATCAGTGTATATGACCTGGCCAAATCGCCGATTATATTTTACGCGATCATGTTTATTTTTGTAAGGATATACAGCGGCACTCTTGTTCTGAACAGATGGAAAATCTACCTTTATGGTATCAGCGGTGGCACCCTGGTTATCCTTATGTATATATTTATCCAGGGTGTCGATGACCTGGGTTCCTATTTCTCTTATTCGTCCGGCCCAATTGGCAGGATCATCCTTGCGCAAATTGCTCCGACCTTTCTGCACTTGAATATTTTTGGTGAGTCCATTCCATTCTTGAATGGAAGCAGCCTTCCATCCATCCTGATTGGCTGGTTTGATATGGAACAGGTCCGATCTGCAAGGCTTGTAATGGCCAATGCATTCCCAGCAAGGGTTGCAGATGGCACCGGCGGTGTGCTGAATACTCTTTATATTGCAGAAGCATATGCCAATTTTGGCTATATGGGTATCTTCCTTGGCACCTTGTACGTAGGGATATTCGTGCAGCTGCTGTACATTGTCTTTATAAGGCTGCCTAAGAATCCGGTACTTTTATGTCTGTTCATTTATTTCTCAATCAATATTCCACGTACATTGGTTGGCGGATTTACAGATTTTCTCTTTAATCCTATTTGGATCTTTATTACATTCTTATTTGCCGGCATCCTCTTATTCATTAAACTCAGGGAAGATCTCGCTTCCTTTTATCTAAAGAGGAAGTCTGGCAACCAATTATAAGGAGAAGCTTTATGAAATCAGTTTTGCTATATTATCCATTCAGGCTTGCAGAAAACGCCAACAGCGGATCTAAGCTGCGTCCTATAGAAATCCATCGGGCATTTAAACAGTGGGGGGAAAGAGAAAAAGTAGAAATCCTCCTTCTGTCAGGCACTTCAGCCGAAAGAGATGCTATGTTTGATGAATGGAAGCAGCAGGGGAAATTGGATGATATCTGGTTCTGTTACATGGAGAACCAGACCATCCCATTTTGGCTTACAGATCCTGGCCACAAACCTCAGAGGCCTTTTGTCGATACAAAGGTGATGAAATTCCTTAAAAGCCGGCGAGTTCCTGTTGGCGTTTTTTACAGAGATGTATATTGGAAATTTGATGAGCTATATCCTTTAAAGGGAATTAAAAAAGCCGTCATGAAAACAATATACCGGATGGAAGAAAAGTTTTACGACAAATATTGCCAGGCTATCTTTCTGCCGAGTGATGCTATGGGCGCTTATGTGGACATTTCAAGGGAAAAGATCGCACTTCCTCCCGGAGGCAAATACAGAGGTTCTGATACCAGTACAGTTCGCAGCCCAGGAGTCAAAAAGGGCTTATATGTCGGCGGGATTAATAATGAGGACTACGGGCTGTTCCTTCTCCTCGAAGCTATGGAGCTTGCCAACAGTGAGCAGGAAATCCTTGACCTGACGATTGTCTGCAGGGAAGATGAGTTTGAAAAGCTTTCCGAAAAGAAAAAAGAGCTTATTATGAAGAAAAATGTCCAGGTCAAGCATATAAGCGGAGAGACACTGGATGAGTTGTACAAAGAAATGGATTTCGCATTTATCCCAAGATATAAAAGCACGTACAATGACTTTTCAGTACCGGTTAAGCTTGTCGAGTACTTATCTAATGATCTTCCGCTTGTTGCCACAAACTGCGAGGCGCAAAAGCAGATCATAGAAGCAGATGGCTATGGGATCATCTGTGAAGATAACCCTGAATCTATGGCAAAGGCTATAAAGAATATGGCTGAGCAGTCGGACAGCCTCAGGGAAAATATCAGGAATAGCTTTATGAAGAAGCATTCCTGGCTGGCAAGAGTAGAAAAAGTCAAGAACACGCTGGTAAAGGAGGAACTATGAGAGTATTGATTTTGGCGCCCAGCCGTTCCATCCATACACATAAATGGGCATTATACTATAAGAACAATGGGATTGACGTAAGGGTGGCAACCTTTCCGGACCATTATTCCGAGGAGAATGCCCGGGAGATAGATACAATTGTCCTGCCAAAGCTACTGCCAGGCAAACTGTCATACTTTTCAAGCGTGTTCGCAGTAAAGAAAGCGATCAGGCAATTTAAGCCCGATATCCTTCATGCCCATTATGTTTCGAGCTATGGGCTCGTCGGTGCACTTGCTGATTTTAAGCCATTTTACGTGTCGGTCTGGGGAAGGGATATTTTCCAATTCCCTCAGCAGGGATCCATCAACAAAAAGATTGTGGATTACACGCTCCAAAAAGCAAGTGTCATCTGTTCCACCAGCCATATTATGGCGAAGGAAACGAATAAGTATACAAATAAAAAAGTATTTGTTACGCCATTTGGAGTCGACATGAAGAAATTCCGTCCCATTGAAGGGCTGCGCACACCTGATGCCATTACGATTGGGACAGTTAAAGCTTTATCAGATAAATATGGAATAGGCGATCTCATCACCGCTTTTGCTGAAATCCATAAAAAAAATCGGAACACAGAGCTGCTCATCGTGGGAGATGGTCCGCAAAGAGCAGAATATGAGGAGATGGCAGAACAGCTTGGAATTTCTCCGGCCACGACTTTTACTGGCAGAGTACCGAATGATGCTGTACCAGAGTATATCAATAAAATTGATGTCTTTGCAGTTCCTTCAACAGAAGACAGCGAAAGCTTCGGTGTTGCGGCAGTAGAATCAATGGCCTGCGGTGTCCCTGCGGTTGTTTCGAATGTAGGGGGCCTTCCCGAGGTGGTAATCGAGGGCAGGACAGGCTATGTCGTGCCGAAGGAAAATCCGGGAGAATTGGCTAAGGCAATCTTTGCGCTTATAGATAATCCTGAAGAGCGGCGCAAGATGGGTGATGCCGGAATTGTCCATGTAAAGGAAAATTATAATTGGACAGATAATGCCGATGGTATGCTGAAACTATATGAAGAGACACTGTCAAAGGGGATGAATTCATGATAAAAAAAGCTGTAATTCCTGCAGCAGGACTGGGGACAAGGTTCCTGCCTGCAACAAAAGCACAGCCAAAGGAAATGCTGCCGATCGTGGACAAGCCAACTATTCAATACATTATTGAGGAAGCTGTAGAGTCGGGCATTGAAGATATCATCATTGTAACAGGACGGAATAAACGCGCAATTGAAGACCATTTCGACAAGTCAGTCGAGCTAGAGATGCTGCTGGACCGGACAGGCAAGGAAGAAATGCTCGAGGTTGTTGAAAAGATTTCAAATCTGGTGGATATCCACTATGTCAGACAGAAGGAGCCGCTCGGTCTTGGGCATGCCGTTCTTTGTGCAAGAAAGTTCATTGGCAATGAACCTTTTGCTGTCCTGCTGGGGGATGATATTGTCGACAGTGAGGTGCCTGCCCTCAAACAGATGATTGATCAATACAATACTGTACAATCGAGTATTCTGGGCTGCAACGAGGTCCCTCGGTCTGAAGTGAATAAGTATGGAATCGTCGATTATTCAGATCAGTCCGGCCAGCTGTATAAAGTTAAAAGCCTTGTAGAAAAGCCGGCAGTGGAAGAAGCTCCTTCCACGCAAGCCATAGTCGGGCGCTATTTGCTGACGCCGGCCATATTTGATATGCTGGAGACCATCAAGCCTGATAAAAAGGGTGAAATCCAGCTTACCGACGCCATTGACAAGCTTCTGGAGTCGGAATCAATTTATTCTTACATCCTTCAAGGCAGCCGCTATGATGTCGGCGACAAATTCGGCTTCCTCCAGGCTTCGATTGATTATGCATTAAAGAGGCCGGATCTAAAGGACAAGCTGGAGAGTTACCTTAAGCAAATCATAAGAAAATAATGGGGTTAAGTTCATGAAAGTAATCTATCTTTGTCAGCATTTCCCCCCTGAAACCGGGGCTCCCCAAATACGGGTATATGAAGTGAGCAAGGAGCTGCTCAGCCGCGGGCACCAAGTGGAAGTTCTCACGGCTTTCCCGCATCATCCCTGGGGAATCATTCCTGATGAGTATAAAGGGAAATTTTATATGTATGAAGAATGGGATGGCATCCCTGTCCACCGCTCCTGGATTTATCCTTCACCAAAGGGGAGCTTCTGGAAAAGGCTTGCATCTTATTTTTCTTTTACCTTCAGTGCGTTTTATTCAATTATCAAGTCGAAGCCAACAGACGTGATCATCTGTAATTCACCGCCGCTGTTCCTTGGCATCACAGGTTATATCGGCGCCAAGCTGAAGCGGGCGAAATTTGTATTCAATGTGGCTGACATATGGCCGGAGTCAGCAGTGGAGCTTGGAATATTAAAGAATAAATCCTTTATCAGGCTTGCCGAAAAGCTGGAAAGGTTCCTGTACAAGAAGTCATGGAAGATTGCTACTGCCACTGAAGGCATACGCGATTATATGATCAATAAAGGGAAGAAACCTGAAGATGTCTTCCTTTTGCCTAACGGGGTAAATACTGACACGTTTATACCTCTTCCCAAAAACATGGAGCTGCTCAATGAACTTGGTTTAGCAGGCAAAAAGATCTTTATGTATGCCGGTGCCCTTGGTTATGCACAGGGACTGGACTCTGTCCTCCGTGCTGCAAGCATCTTGAAAGAAACTGATCCTGATGCCCATTTCGTGTTTGTAGGAGACGGACAGGAAAAAGACAAACTGCTTGCCCTAAAAGAAGAGCTCTGCCTTCATAACGTAACGTTTTACGGGTCTGTTCCTGTATCAGAAATGCCTACTATGTTCTCGATAGCTGACTATAGTGTTGTATCACTGCGAAACATAGAGCTATTCAAAGGAGCAAGGCCCTCAAAGATTTTCCCTGCGATTTCTACAGGGACTCCGGTCCTTTATTGTGGGGATGGAGAGAGTGCGGCAATCCTGGAGGAACATGATTGCGGCAGAATTGCCCCGCCTGAAAATCCGGAGGGGATAGCTGCTGCTGTTTCAGAGCTCATGAATGTTTCGGAAAACCAATATGAAATCATGAGCAGCAATGGACGCAGACTGGCAATTGATGAATATTCGTGGAAAAGCATCGTTGACGAGCTTCTTGCGAGAATTTCCGGTGCTTCCAAAGAAAAAGCCAATTCCTGAGTGGAATTGGCTTTTTTCTATTTCGAGACCGTGGTTCCCTTAAAATAATGGGTTAATATCTGTTCGGCTGTCCAGCCGCGTTCTGCATATCCTTTTGCACCATATTGACTCATGCCGATCCGGTGGCCCCATCCTTTTCCGGTAACCGTGATGGAGGTAACCCCAGAGCTGCCTTCATTCGAAACGATGCCTCCAGAAGTCTGGATTGAAACGGGTGAGCCATCCAGAGCTATTTGCCCGGAGGCTGTCTGAACGCTCTGGCCCTTCAAGTCTGTAACAGTTTCAGTACCAGTGGAAGTCTGAACCGATAAAGCCTGCTGTCCGCCTGATAATTGGATGTCAAACCAGTTGGAATACAGCATATTATAGACACTGGAATTGGACAGCGGGAACAGCTTCCTGATCACTGATTCGTTTCCTTTGACTGTTTTATCGCCAGCAGAGGTCTTTACTGTTACTGCGCTGACCTCGCCATTAGCCCCGGTTTTAGTGAGCTGGATATCATATAGTACGACAGAGCTCCCTGTAAACCCAAATGAGGCCAGAATCTGAGAAGGAGTAAACGTCTCAGACCAGCTTTTGTAAACTGAAGTTTCATAAGGATCATCTACAGAAACCAGATAAGGAAAGTTCTTTTGGTCAGAATTCCAGACATCGCCGACATTGGCCGTTTTACCGCCGCTAGTCGAGAAAAAGAAAGTCTGGATAGGCTTTCCATTGTATTTTACCAGAAGTCCGTCCGTTTCCTGAATGGCAATATTGGAACGCCCATCTTCGCCTGAATAGCCCCTGTAAACCTGGCTTGTTGCTGTAGTTGTCAGCATCATCATATTTGCCGCATAACTCCTGGCAGCGATGGCCTGTGCTTTTAAAGCCTCTTTATGCCAGGAAGCAGGCATTTCATTAGGAACGACTCCTTTCAGGTAGTCTTCCATATCAAGATAATTAACTATTTGTATACTGCTTCCATTTGGCGCAAGGGAAAAGCTGCCCCTGTAAGAAATTCCGTTGCTCAACTTTCCCACTGATGTTCCGCTTCCTGCTATTTCTTCAAGATTGAAGCCAGAGCCGGAAGATTGGGTAAAAGTGCCGAAAGAAGCCGTAATGCCTTTGGTATCCTTTTTAAATGAAACAGAAGTGTGAGCCGGAATGCTTGTGATAACTCCGGTATCCTTATTTTTAAGCTGATAATCCCCGTTTGTTGTGATTGAGGGGCTGGCTGCCAGCTGCACTGAAACTTTTACTTCATTAGAGTATTTAACAGCCTCAGCTGCTTTTGCTGCCGGGACCTGTGAAAAGCCTGACAGCGAAAAAGCAAGAATGATTGCCAAAAGCTTTTTCACTTTACCTCACCTCGCCATGAGTCGCAATAATCCAGCCTTTCACTCCTGCTGAGGTTTCAACATTGTACCATTTCTCGCCTTTGGCATTTGTAAAAGCAGAAATGTAATTTACCACAGCTCCCTTAGGAAGCAGCTGGATGACCGAGTAGCTGGTTGTAGCTCCTTTTCTCAGATTGACTTCCCCTGTTGTAACTACCTGGCTTGGCACAGACGAAGAAGGCTTTTGTGTGGATACGTCGCTGGAGTGAACCCATCCCTTGACAGAGGCAGAGAGCTCGACACGATACCATAAACCGCTGGAAGAAGTGAAGGAATCAATGACCTTGAGAGAGCTTCCGCTTGTTTTTACTGCAATGATCTTATAGTCTCTAGTAGCCCCGGAATGGATGTTGACACTGCTCTTGTTCGCATAAACGGCAGAAGGCAGGCCAGATGCTGGCGGCTGTGTGGCAGGCGGCGGCGTTACAGGCGTTCCGGTCTGTGCCAGCTGAGCTTTCAGCGCATTGATTTCCTGCTGCTGGGCATTCAACTTCGTTTCCAGTTCACTCACCTTTGACTTGACAGGATTAAGCTGGGAAGTGACCCAATCAACACTCGCAAGTACAACATTGCTTGCGGCATCTATTCCTTTTGGCGAAGAAAAGGCCGCCCCGGTACCTATACCGATAGTTAAAGCACCGGCAGCTATTATTTTTTTTGTATGTTTCATCATTGACCCCCTGGTATGTTTATTAAAAAATGATTGGGGGTACAGGTCTGTAGCCCCAATCATTCTCGTAAACTTATAGCTTAGAAGTTATTAAAATATTGTTCGAGCCCTTTAGTGATCCCGACAGCTGCTTTCGTGCGGAAAGCAGTAGTTTTTAATAATGCTTCCTCGCTTGGATTGGATAGGAAAGCGAGTTCTACCAATACGCTTGGCAGCTCATTCATTCTATTAACATAGAAGTTCTGCTCTTTAACTCCGCGGTTATAGGTACCCAGTGAAGATACCATGCTCTTTTGCACAGCTTCCCCGAGCGTCCTGCTTCGCGGACCGTTGAAATTGACTGTTGAGTTGTAATAAGTAGTTGATCCTCTGGAGCTCGAGGAGAAAGAATCTCCATGAATGCTAATGAATGCATCAGCATCAGACTTGTTTGCGATTGCAGTCCTTTCAGACAACTCCAGGAAGATATCTGTGCTTCTTGTCAGGATAGGGATGGCACCGTATTTTTCCAGTTCAGCCTTCAGAAGAAGCGCAGTTCCCAGGTTCACGTCCTTCTCTCTTAATCCTGTAGGCCCGATAGCCCCAGTATCTTTGCCGCCATGTCCTGCATCAATAATGATTTTCTTGCCTAAAAGCCCGTTGGGGATCACTTTTACCGATACTTTGTCTTTATAATCCCTTAATGTAAATGTATAGCCTGGCTCAAAGGTAAGCACCACTGATTCCTGGGCACCGGAAGCAAAGGTTTCGACAGACTTGATGCCTTTGATGCTGCCTGAAGGAAGTTCTACATCTGTCATGCCTCCAGTCAGCTTAAGCCTGTTGGAAGAAAGGACAGAATAAGAAATGTCAAAGCTCATCGGCTTCTGCCACGTTAAATAAGTATCTGCTCCTGAAGAAGTAACAGACGGGGCATACAGGCCTTTTGAAGAAACAGTCGATGTCTGGCTTTCAAGGACCCATCCTCTGCTGCCGCTGCTGTTTTCCGCGTTGAGCCATCCGTTCAGCCTTCCAAGTACAATCAGAGATTCGTTGGCTTTCAGGTAAGAGCTTACCGCATATTTGGAATTTGCCCCCTTGCGCAGAACAGCTCCGCTCTTGGCAAAAACATACTGATGATCATTCAATGATGATACAAGCTCATGTGCAGGAGTCCAGCCGGTTCTTCCAGTAGAGCTCTTAACATTGAGCCATTGTTCTCCATTTGCATTGACAAATGAACCAAGGATTGTGACCTTGCTGTTGTACGCAAGCCGTTCTGTCACTTTATATTGGTAAGTGGCCCCGGAGTACAGGACAGCATTCCTGGTTCCTACAATCTTTGTGCCGCCGATAGGGGCAGGTGCTGAAGGCTGCTGCTTTGATACGACGGATTGATGTACCCAAACAGTCTGGTTCGAGCTGGTCAAAGCTTTATACCAGACAGCATTGGATGAGTCAGTGGCTGTTGCGATTCCTTTTAGGCTGTCGCCTTTTTTAGCCTGGCCGACAACGGAATGGCTTGTTGAAGGGCCGCTGCGCAGATTGGCTACATCGACACTTACATATAAATTAATATTTAGCGATTGTTCAGTGCTGACGGATTCCGCCCGGACCCACCCCATAAGGGAAGAGCTGACTTCAATTCTCAGCCAGGCATCCCCGCTGCTATGAACAAACTGATCTATTACTTTTACTTTTTGATTGATTGTGAGCTTGGCAGCAGATGCATAGGAATCTGTTGCCCCTTTTCTAACATCTATTCCACTCGCCTGGCTATATACATAGCTTCCCACGGCTGGAAGTGCCGGATTAGACGGACTCGGCGGCTTTACAGCGCTGAAAGCCGATTCGGCTACCCAGCCTTTCACTGAGCCTAAATCCACTCGGAACCATTTCTCTCCTGCGGCATTTGTGAAGCTGTCAATTACTTTGACTTGCTGATTCTTAGCAAGGTATGTAACAGCAGCATACGAATTTGTTGCGCCTTTTCTTACTGGCGTATTATCAGCCTGGACAGTTTTGGTTTCCACTGCTGGAGGGGGAGGTTTCACTTCGGGAGCAGGCGAGACATAATCCTTTATTACCCAACCTGTTGCTGTACCAGCTTCAATTCTGTACCATAGCTCTCCATTGGCATTTTTAAAACTGTCAATTACTTTGACAGAGGTCCCCTTGGACAGCTGAGCAGCCACTGCATAGGAAGTGGTGGCCCCTTTTCTGATGTTGACGTTATCTCCGCTGATTACACCCATCTTTCCGTTCTCTATTGAACCGGACTGAGGGGCAGTGAAGTGGGCGGCTAAGCCCCATCCTTTTTCAGCTCCAAGATCGACACGATACCAGAGTTCCCCGTTGGCATTTGTGAACTCATCAACTACCGTGACGTTCTTTCCGGTAGAGAGGCTTGTGACTAGGGGATAAGAACTAGTAGCTCCTTTGCGGATATCTACCTTTTGATCTACAGACATACTAGCAGGAAGATTGGCAGCTTTAGCATCTTCAGCCTGCATGAGGATAGGAAACAAAGCAGCAGTGGCAAGAACTGAAGAAGCAATTATTTTTTTCACGTTTTTACCTCCATGGACAAAATATTGGTGCATATCCTATTCTATCGAAAATTGTCAAATCTTCCAACCCATAGAAGGAAATAGAATTTAGGAAAATGGTAGGGAATTTGTACCAATATATGAAGGTGCAAAAAAACCGGCTCATGAAGAGCCGGTCAGGATTAATGCTGGCTATTATATTCTGATGCTGTATCGGAGCTGTTTGAACTGCTCTGATATGGAGTGCTGCTATCCAGCGCAGTGTTCAAAGTATTGCTTAACTCTGCAAGGGAATCTTCATATGGAATATAGTAATAGGCGTCATTAATATATTCATCATATCCTTTAATGGAAAGATTCTCGATCGGCGTAGTTCTTATTTGAGAATAGAGCTTTACAAAGCTGACGAACTTCGACGGCGGTATATTCGTTTTGACATTATTGCCAAGATCGTCCATGATATCGTCGATTTTTGTAATAGAGCTGAAAGAAGTCCCCTTATCGACAATCTCCTTGATGACCTGCTGCTGCCTCTCGTTGCGCCCCATATCTCCTTTTGGATCTGTCTTCCGCATCCTCACATAGGCAAGTGCTTCATTTCCGTTCAGATCCATCTCACCTTCATGATAAGTTTTCCATTTCAGGCTTTCTGTAAGCTGTGCCTTAAAGGTAAAAGGAACATCAACTGTAACACCGCCGAGAGTATCGACAATATCCTCAAATCCATCAAAATTTGTTGTTACATAATAATCAATCGGCACATCAAGCAAATCCTGGACGGCATTAATCGTTGTTTCTATTCCGCCATTTCCATATGAATGGGTTATCTTTGTTTTGTATCCGACCTCTGGGATATAGAGCCTTGTATCCCGGGGGATGCTTAGTACGTATACATCTTCAGTCTGCGGATTAACGGTTACGAGCATTAATACATCGGAACGCGCTCCGCCTTCCTGTGTTTCGAGTCCGACGAGAAGGACATTGAATGGATCCTTTGTCACCTGCACTTCTTCTTCCCTGTGGGTGGCTACCTTATCGGGGTTGAGCTCCTGATATATATCATCAGTGGCCTGTTTTGCATTGCTCAAAATATCATAAGCGAAATAAGATCCGCCGCCCAAGACAATTAAAAGTATTATAAGGACAAAGACACGCCAGAAGCGCAGCTTTTTCTTTCTCCTCATAGATCTAGATTTAGCCATATAGTAATATCCCTACTTTTTATTGTGATTAGTACCAAATATCTATGCAATAGTTTATTTTACAGAAAACTTCAATTTTCGTAAATGAAAATTAAGCGCAATTCATGAAACATCTTCCTCCAGGTAAAGCAGGTCTCCTTCCTCCAGCCGGCATTGGCCATTCGAGAGGTCAATGAACCAATCTTTGTAGGCTTCTACAGACGCCTGTTCGACAAAAACCGCTATTTCCACCTTGTCGAGATAATTAATCTCTTTAATCTGGTATACAGAGGAGCGGAGTTCATTTTCAATTTTCCCTAGCAGGGTATAATCAATTTGAGCCTTCATTACTCTCATCAATTTGCGTTCAACGATGCCTGTTTCATTTATCCCTTCAGAAGCAGATTTGCCATATGCCCTGATAAGCCCTCCAGCCCCTAATTTTATGCCCCCAAAATAGCGTGTTACAACCACTACAGTGTCTTTTAGATGTTTCTTTTTTAGCACTTCAAGGATAGGAACCCCGGCTGTTCCACTCGGTTCTCCATCATCATTCGCTTTTTGGATCAGGTTATTCTCGCCAATCATATATGCCGAGCAATTATGGTTTGCATCCCAATGCTTCTTTTTAATGGATTGGATATACTCCAAAGCTTCTTCTTCTGATTCTGCCCTTGATACATGGGTGATAAATCTTGATTTTTGAATCACCAGTTCATGTTCCCCGCCACTCTTGACTGTTAAGTATCTTTCCAGCATATTAGCTTCCTTTCTGCTCTTATTTATATTCTGCGGCAGATTCTCTATATTCCCTTTATATTGCCCTGTCCCTTATTATAATTCGACAATATCCGCTGAATTTCTTTTTATTCCGATTGTAATAAAACTTTAATATAGGCGTCTTTTTTGCATGTTATAATAAACATTATTCAAAATTACTTTTCAACTATTGCAGAATAGTATTTAAGTGGGCCTATTTCCGGTGTAATAGAAACTGAACTACTCTATTTCTATTATAAAATACTAATATTGCTTTTTGGGAAGTAGGATATTAGGCGCAGTTTTCTTACATAAGCTATGTCTATTTACCGAATTTTAGCGTATTTGGTATAGTTTTCATACGTATAATATAGTATATCTTTCTATTTCACGCTAAAATAGTGACAGAATGCCGGAAGGGTTTTCATTTGACCAGCTTCATGCCTAGCCGCTGTACTTGGGCAATAGCTTGATTTAAACATCTGTCTTTCAATGCTATCGTTATGCCGCGCGTATAGTCATAAGCTGACTGGGCAATGGAGGTACTTAGATGACAAGAAAAAAAATTGACACAATCACTCTTGATCTAATTCTGGAAAAAATGATCGACACTGTAGGCAATAGTAAAGATGAGATATTCAGAATTGGGGAAAAGTGCAGACAGGACTATGAAACTTTAGCAGAAGAACTTAAAGAAGTTAAACAATTAGTTATAGAGACAATAGATAACGGGGACAGGCTGGAAGGGCAGACGAGGTTTGCCAGAAAACGGCTTTCAGAAGTAAGCATGCATTTTAAGGACTACACGGAGTCTGAAGTCCGTGAAGCATATGAAAAGGCACATCAGCTGCAAATGGAATTGTCGATGAACAGGCAGCAGGAGAAGCAGCTGAGGGACCGCCGCGATGATATTGAAAGAAGGCTGCATGGCATCACGGAGACCATAGAACGGGCAGAAAAGCTTGTTTCACAGATATCGGTAGTCATGAATTATATGATGAGCGATCTGAAGCAAGTTGGCGAAGTTCTGGAAGACGCGAAGCTCAAGCAGGATTTTGGGCTGAAGATCATTGAAGCCCAGGAGGAAGAGCGCAAACGCCTTTCAAGGGAAATCCATGACGGGCCGGCCCAGATGATGGCCAATGTGATGATGCGCTCCGACCTTATCGAACGGATATACCGGGAGCGGGGCGGAGACGAAGCGCTCGGCGAAATCCGGAGCCTGAAAAAGATGGTCAGAAATGCTTTATATGAGGTCAGGAGGATCATCTATGATCTCAGGCCGATGGCTCTTGATGACCTCGGGCTTGTTCCTACTCTTAAGAAGTATCTTCAGACCATTGAAGAGTACCATAAGGATACAAAAATTCAATTTATCAATATTGGAGAGGACAGAAGGCTTCCTTCCAATTATGAGGTTGCCTTGTTCCGGCTGATACAGGAGTCTGTACAGAATGCACTTAAACATGCCAAGAGCAAAGAAATCATTGTGAAGCTTGAGCTATCCAAGGCAGGCATTACAGCTGTCATCAAGGATAATGGCCAAGGCTTCAATCCAGACCAGCGCAAAAATGAATCCTTCGGCATCATCGGCATGAAGGAAAGAGTGGAGCTGCTGGAAGGGCAAATTACGATTGATTCAAAAATAGGCACCGGAACGGTCGTGCTAATACAAATTCCTTTTAATCAATAATAGATAAATATAACAGGAGATTTAGGGAGGCGTAACACAATGACTACAAAAATCGTCATTATAGATGATCATCAGCTATTCAGAGAAGGGGTAAAGCGAATACTTGATTTTGAAAGAACTTTCGAGGTTGTAGCTGAAGGCGATGATGGCACTGAAGCTGTAGGTCTGGTAGAGGAATATAATCCTGATGTTATCATCATGGATATCAACATGCCTACAACCAATGGTGTTGAAGCGACAAAGCAGCTAGTCGAAAGATATCCGGATGCAAAGGTCATCATCCTTTCCATCCATGATGATGAGAACTATGTAACACATGCCTTGAAAACTGGAGCAAGCGGCTACCTGCTGAAGGAAATGGATGCCGACGCGCTTGTTGAAGCAGTCAAAGTGGTGGCTGATGGAGGCTCTTACCTGCATCCAAAGGTAACCCATAATCTCGTCAAAGAATACCGCCGCCTGGCATCTGATGAAAATGGAAGCAGCGAAGGATACACACAAGTTGAAATCCGCCGCCCGCTGCATCTGCTCACACGCCGGGAGTGCGAAGTCCTTCAGCTCCTTGCTGACGGAAAAAGCAACCGCGGCATCGGCGAAGCATTATTCATCAGTGAAAAAACGGTTAAAAACCATGTGAGCAATATCCTGCAGAAAATGAATGTGAACGACCGTACCCAGGCTGTTGTTGTAGCCATCAAGAATGGTTGGGTGGAAGTAAGATAATGGGAGCACGCTTCGGCGTGCTTTTTTGTATGGGGAGAAAGATCTGCGGATTGGCTGTTGCAGCAGGCATATATTAGGTTTAAGCTGAAGAGCGTTCTCTGCAGAATTAGATAGAATAGGCCCGAAGTAAATCGCGGTTGTCATTTTACTGTAATGCAAAAGTCTTTAAATAAGTGTTTACAAAATATGTAATTGTATGATAAATATAGGATAAAAGTATTGGATGGAGGTTTTACTAAATTATGTCCAGCCTGCTGCTTTTATCAGATGAGAATTTGTTCAAAGTTTTTGAGGATGCCCTGATGTGCAATGTAGACACTGACTTTATTGAACTGATTGCCGATGAAATCAACCGGAGGCAGCTTTCGCATCTTCTGCCAATGGCCTCTATTTATTAATAGTCTTAAGGCTGCCCCTATTATTGATGCTTCCCCTAATACCAGGCTATTTTTCTCCCTAGGATTTTCCCTTGTTTTCATATAAAATATAAATTGCACATATAGTAGAGAAAAAACAAAGGATGGTACTCTTTATATGAGAACAGCCGTAGTAACAGACAGTACTGCTTACATCCCGAAGGAACTGCGGGATCGACTGAACATACATATGATCCCTCTCAGTGTTATATTCGGAAATGAAACATATGAGGAAGAGGTAGAGATTACAGCGGAAGCATTTTATGAAGAGGTAAAGCATAAGGAACTGCCGACCACTTCACAGCCATCGACGGGCCAATTTGTGGAGCTGTTTGAAAAATTGGCGGCCGACTATGATGCAGTAATCAGCATCCATCTGTCGAGCGGCATCAGCGGCACCTATCAGGGAGCCGTCACCGCAGGGAGCATGGTTGAAGGAATCAGGGCGTATCCATTTGATTCTGAAATCAGCTGCATGGTCCAGGGCTTCTATGTCATTGAAGCGGCAGAAATGGCCGCTGCTGGCAAGGACCCGCAGGACATCATGGCCCGCCTGGAAGAAATGAAACAGACTGTACGTGCCTACTTCATGGTGGATGACCTTTCCCACCTCCAGCGCGGCGGCCGCCTTTCAAGTGCCCAGGCATTGATCGGGAGCCTGCTTCAGGTCAAGCCGCTCCTGCATTTCGAGGACAAGGTCATTGTGCCATTTGAAAAAATCCGCACACGCAAAAAAGCGATGAAGCGGATTGCCGACCTTCTTGGCGAAGCTGCATCAGGGGGCGGTGAATACCGCGCCGTCATCATCCATGCGAACCGAGAGAAGGAAGCTGACGAGTGGAAAGCTGAGCTGGAAAAAGAGCTGCCGAACGTCGAATTCATGATCGGCTACTTTGGCCCGGTTATCGGCACACATCTTGGCGAAGGCTCTATGGGGCTTGGCTGGTATAAGAAATAAAAAATGCCGCTCCGATATTTTTCGGAGCGGCTGGTTTTTACTTTGTCAATGCATCAGTCAGGTTAGGCACGATTTGCTTTTTACGTGAAACAACACCCTGCAGGACAGCCTTCTCATCAGCAAGCACCACATTGAATGCTTTCTCAACAGCAGCTGTTTCCTTACCAAGCGCAAGCGCTACAGAATCATTAGTCAGGATATTCGTTGCAACAAACAGGAACAGATCCAATCCTTTTTCCTCGATTGTGCTGTTAATTACCGCGCGCAATTCCTCTTCCAGCGCAAACACATCGTTTGTATCAACGGCGTTCACCTGCGCCACTTCTACTTTAGCAGAACCCATCTGGAATTCCTTCGCATCCAGGCTGACAAGCTGTGCAGCAGACTTATCGCTCAGGTCGGCACCAGCCTTCAGCATCTCAAGGCCATATTCTTCCGCATCCACACCCGCAATTTCCGCAAGCTCATGTGCAGCCTTCACATCTTCGTCTGTGCAAGTCGGTGATTTGAACAGAAGGGAATCAGAAATGATTGCAGACAGCATGAGGCCGGCGATTTCTTTTGGAATGCTCTTGTTGTTTTCCTTGTACATTTTGTTCAGGATCGTAGCCGTACAGCCGACAGGCTCGCAGCGGTAGTACAAAGGATCGCTTGTTTCGAAATTGGCGATACGGTGGTGGTCGATTACCTCAGCCACACGAACATTCTCGATTCCGTCTGCGCTTTGCTGGCGCTCATTGTGATCCACAAGAATAACTATTGTTGCTTCATCAGCTACGTTGCTGATCAGGCGGGGGGCTTCAGCGTTGAACTTTGTCAGCGCGTGCTGAGTTTCGCCGTTGATTTCACCAAGGCGCATTGCTTCAACTTCCTGGCCGAGCTGTGTTTTTAGGTCGGCGTAGGCGATTGCTGAGCAGATTGTATCTGTATCTGGGTTTTTATGTCCGAAAATTAATGTTTTTTCCATATGTAAATCTCCTTTTTTAGGTGGATTCTTCATGGTTTATTATAGAGGAAATTGAGGGGGGAATCTAGGGGGAGAGTTTGGGGTGTGGCGGGTTGGGTGGACGGGTTTTGGGATGGGGTAGATTGTGGGAGGGGGAGTTGCTAATATATGGGCGAAGTTGCTAATAAAAATGGAAAGTTGCTAATATATGGGGAAAGTTGCTAATAAAAGAGAAAAGTTGCTAATATATCGGGGAAGTTGCTAATAAGGGGGGATGCGGTATCTCGCGGGGAAGGCTGCCCAAGGGCGAGGTCGCAAATAAAACTCAAAACTCGCAAATATATCCAAAATCCCGCAAATAAACAGGAAAGGATGATTAATTTGAAGTTCAAAATCCAAGCCGGACGTCTCATTCAGGACCAAAACGGCACGCCCATCTCCAAACTGGCCCAAATTCCGGTCGTTCCAGTCAATCCAGCCTTCAAACCTGACGAAAAACTGGCCGAAATGCTCGCCGGCAAGCAGCTCCTCACAGACGAACTCCCTTTCACATTACAAGAAATCGACCAGCACTACCAAAACGGTCACATCATTTACCGCCAAGGCATCGTCTTCACTGGAAAAAAACCTCAATGCGCCCGCTGCGGCAACACTCAACCTCACCTTTTCGCCAAATTCCCCTGCGCCAGATGCAAAGAAGACTGCCTCTACTGCCGCAGCTGCATCATGATGGGGCGAATCAGCTCATGTACCCCGCTCATCAGCTGGCAGGGCCCGGAACCACCCCACCCCCAGCCCAAAATCTATCTCAAGTGGTCAGGCAATCTTTCCGTCGGCCAGCAGGCTGCCTCCGACCGCACATTACAAGCAATCCATCAAAATAACGAACTCCTGGTCTGGGCAGTATGCGGAGCCGGAAAAACCGAAGTCCTTTTCGCAGGCATCGACCAGGCCCTCCAAGCCGGAAAAAGAGTCTGCCTTGCCACACCGCGGACCGATGTAGTCCTTGAACTCACTCCGCGCCTGAAAAAAGTATTCCCTGAAATAACGGTAGCCTCCCTCTACGGCGGCAGCGTGGATCGCCATCTCTATGCCCCGCTCACAATCGCTACGACCCACCAGCTGTTCCGCTTCCGGCAGGCATTCGATACTGTCATCCTGGACGAGGTCGACGCTTTCCCTTATTCGGTTGACACAAACCTGCAATACGCCGTCAAGCAGGCAAGAAAGCCGGAGTCATCCATGATCTACCTCACCGCCACACCAAACCAGAAATGGCAAAAAGACTGCTTCTCCGGAAAGAAAGATTACATTACCATCCCGGCCCGCTATCACCGCCATCCGCTCCCTGTCCCGGAATACCGCTGGTGCGGGAATTGGGAGAAGCATTTAAAAAAAGGCCGCCTGCCCTCTCCGGTCATCAGCTGGATCAGCCGCCGCATCCAAATCTCCAAACAGATCCTTTTGTTTTTTCCCCGCATCGACATCATGGAAGCCGCATTGCCCCTAATACAAAAAATCCACCCACAAACCGATTCCGTCCATGCCGGGGACCCTGACCGCAAAATTAAAATCCAAAAAATGCGCACTAAAGAAACGCAGATCCTCTTAACCACCACCATCCTCGAGAGAGGCGTAACGTTCCCGAATATCGACGTAGCTGTCATTGGCGCCGACCACCACGTATTTATCGAAAGCGCTCTGGTCCAAATCTCCGGCCGGGTTGGCAGGAGTGCCGATTACCCCCACGGCATGATTACCTTTTTCCACTTCGGCAAAACAGAAGAAATGATTAAAGCCAAAAATCAGATCATGAGAATGAACAGGGAAGCTAGACGAAAGGGGCTGATCCTTTATGAATCTTTTCCCAGCTGAATATTGCCTGATCTGCCATTCAGAGATTGAGCAGGAAATCGGCTGGGTTGAGCTGCTGCTGAGGACCGAGAAGCAAGTGGTGTGTTCTGAATGCAGGGGGAAGCTGCAATTGATTGAAGGAGAGCGCTGCCTTGTCTGCGGCAGGCCCTTTGCCGGGATGGATCCGCTTTTTATAAAAGAAAAACAGTGCCTGGATTGCATCAGGTGGGAGAATGCGCCTGAATGGAAAGGGGTGCTGTGGAAAAACACGTCACTATATGAGTATAATCCGTTTATGAAGGAAGTAATGGCCCGCTATAAGTATAGGGGGGATTACGCGCTGGCCGCAGTCTTTGCGGATGAACTCAGAAAGGTGCTCGGCAAAGAGAAGCCTGACTATATAGTGCAAATTCCGCTTAGTGAAAAGCGCCTCTGTGAAAGAGGCTTTAACCAGACAGAGGCCCTGATCAAAACAGCCGGCTATTCCCCTTCCTGCCTCCTCGTTCGGGTGCACTCTGAAAAGCAGTCAAAGAAAACAAGGGATGAGAGGATCCACTTTCAGCAGGTATTCCGTTTGAAAGAAGAAACCGGTCTCCATTCTAAACATATCCTTCTAATTGACGATATTTATACCACAGGATCAACTTTACGGCATGCCGCCATTATCCTTAAACAGCACGGAGCAGAAAGCATCAGCTCCATCACCATTGCAAGGGGATAAAGAATGTTCAAAAAAATGGCATTTCTTTCAGGCATGCTGCAGGCTATAATGTAAGTAAAACTGCAATTGGAAATGTGAGGGAGCAAGAAGTGGCTGAATTATCAAACTGTCCTAACTGCGGCGAGTTATTTGTGCGGAATCAATTCCGTGAAGTGTGCCAGAGCTGCTGGAAGGATGAAGAAAAGGCATTTGAAACGGTTTACCAGTACATCCGTAAACGGGAAAACCGGGCTGCGACGATAGTCCAGGTAGAAGATGCCACAAATGTAGATGAAGACCTGATCTTAAAATTCATCAGGACGGGAAGGCTGAAAATCACCCAATTCCCTAATCTTGGCTATCCATGCGATAAATGCGGGGCCATTATACGTGAAGGCAAGCTGTGTACAAAATGCAAGGATTCTCTGATTAAAGGCATCAATGCCCACAATGAGGAAGAAGAGCGCAAACGCGAGCGGGCTGAAAGAGAGAAAAACAGCACCTATTTTTCCGTGAATCAAAGGAACAATAGCCGTAACTTCTAGGCTGTATGAACTATTCATACAGCTTTTCAGTATTTTTTCAATGTAATTTTTACTAATTTATGCGTATTGTTTAAAGTTTAGACCGTTATGGCCGATAATAGAGGTAAAGACAATTGGCTTGGCAAGAAAGAGAGGGAAAAATAATGAAGATCAATCAGAATTTCCGAGCTTCAGGAATCAACCCGTACAAACGCCAGTTAAACAACATGGATAACCAAAGCAAAGAAACGAAGAAAACAGATAAAGTGGAAATCTCATCTGCGGCCAAGGAAATGCAGCAGGTCTCCCAGCTGACGGCGAAACGCCAGGCGAGAGTGGAAGAACTGAAGCTCCAGGTACAGAACGGAACGTACCAAGTGGACGCAAAAGAAACGGCGAAAAGCATCCTAAAATTTTATGGCAAAGAATAAAATCAATACACTTCTGTATTGATTTTTCTTTTATACCGGATTCCGCAGGGCTGTTTCCATGCCCGGGCGGCCTAATTTTCGATATAAGCGGAGTGTGAAAAGCATGCAGGTTAAAAATGACTCTCCAGTTTCCTCTTTTATTGCCGAACCTAAATCCCTTGATCTAAAAAAAGGGAGCGTCCTTCAGGCGGTTGTAAAGGAGCGGCTTCCTAATAATGAAGCGCTTCTGCAGGTGAAGGGACAGGATATTAAGGTGAAAGTAGATGGAGAACTCCCCAAGGGGAATAGGGTATCCGTTGAGGTTTCCAGCACAGAAGGCGCTTTGCCGACTGTAAAAGCAGCAGCCCAGCCCGCTAATGCGGCTGCCGGACAGGAAACACAAGCAGCGGAAGAAACAGAGGCTCTCCTCAATGCAAAAGGGGAAGCAGGCAGGGCAGTTTCATTGCTGGGGGAAAAAGGCATAGCGGTTTCAAGGCAGGAAGCCAAGGATATCGCAGCTTTTATGAACAAAAGCCAAGGATCGTTTGATCAAAAGATGGAAACCCTGGCCGCCATGGGGAGGAAGGGGCTAGAGTATACCCCTGACCAAATGAAGGCCGTTCACGAGGCACTCCACGGACCAGGAATAAGCCGGCCTATGGAGAAGCTTGCGGGCAGGCCAGGCGAGCGCAGGCCTGTTGACGCGAGTGTCTTTAATCATAGAGCAGCCAGAGGCCAATCTGACCTGAAAGAAATGCTCAGAAGAATGAAAGCTGCAGAAGCGTCATTGCCGGATTCATTGAAAAAGCTGCTTGCGCAGTCGAGGCAGATCAGCCAGGCGGCAGACCAGAAGATCCTTGAGGCGGTAAAGGTGCTGCAGGATGCCAGGCTGCTGCAGGCAGTCAAGGAAATGCTATCAGCAAATGCTTCAATCGCCAGCATCGCTGATTATATTAAAAGCCAGGCTGCTGGTGCTGTCCTTGATTCAAATGTGCTAAAGAGCTTGAACGATGGGGTAAAGCTGGAGGAGATTGCCCTTCAAAATCTTAAAGCGGCCAATGCTCATGAGAGCGGTCCTTCTATTCAAAACAGTCTGCAGACCAGCTTGAAAGCAGTCCAGAAGAATCCTGATATTCAAGCGGTATTGTCCAATATAAAGGCACAGCTGCCAGCTTCGGGTGAGCTGACAGAATCGCAGATCGGCAAGCTGGAAGAGGCGCTGGAAAAAGCCGGCGATCTGGCAGACAAAGGAAGAGAGCTCGCTGCCAGGCAGGAGCTGATGAAGGTGCTGGACGGGTTCTCTAAAGAGACTGATGCCACCGCGCCGGGGCACGCAGATGAATTGGGTGAAGAATCACTCCAATTAAGCGAAGAATTTATCTCTTCCCTTCCTGCTCAATCAAAGGATTTTATTGTAACCGAGATAACGAAAAAAATGTCGCAGCTGAGCATTGATTTCAAGCAGATTAAAAGGGATATCGGCAAAAATCTGCAGACGGTTGAAAAGCTGATCGACCAGTTCCAGAACCGGGCCGTTCCCCAGGCAAAGCCGCTGCTTGAAAATACAATCAAGCAGCTTGATAATGCGATTTTAAAGAGCGATGTGATGCTCTATACCGATATGTCGACCGAGAAAAAACTGCTGAAGGCAAGTACTCAGCTTGCGGAAGCAAAGAGGATGCTCGAAAAAGGCGAAGTTTCGAATGCTTCCAGGGTTGTCAGCGAAGTGAGGAATATGGTGGACAAGCTTATTTTCAAACCATCAGATGTCCGCGTCCAGCATTTTGTGTCAAAGCAGCTGCTTCAGCTCGAACAGCCTGGGCTGCAGCAGCTGGCTGCATCTTATGAAAACTCTTTGCATGCAGTGAAGGAAATGGCTTCAGGCAGACAGATTCTTGAGCATATGAGGAATCTGGGGCTGACTTATGAGTCTGACCAGGCGCAAGCCTTGGTGCAAAAGGGAAAGGCAGATGCCGATTCCACACTTAAAGGGGCTATGCTGAAGCTGATGCAGAATGAAGGAGACCATCAGATGGCACAGAAAGCGGATCAGCTCACGGCTAATCTGACAGGCCAGCAGCTTTTGAGCAAAAGCGATCCATCCGGCCTCCAGACCATGATGCTGACCATTCCATACCTCCTCCAGGACAAAGCGGAGGATGTGAAGGTGTTTATTCAATCGAAAAATAATGAAGAGCAAATAGACTGGGAGAATTGCAGCCTCTATTTCCTATTGGAAACAAAGAAGCTCGGCGATGTTGGGATCCTGTTATCAGCGGTTGACCGGACACTCTCCCTGACCATAAAAAATGATAGCCCAGCATTCAAAGAGAAGATTGAGCCATTGGCAGTCATGGCGCAGGATAAGCTGAAGGAAATCGGATACAATGTCGGAAAAATCCAATTCACCCCGTTTACTGCAGCTGATTCCGCAACGAGTGAGAAGGAAGCGGCAGCGGCCAAGACAAAGACTCCTGGCTTCTCCGAGAGAGGATATGATTTCACGATATGACCACACAATTTTTTAACCAAAAAAGACGCGCATTGGTAAATGGCCCCACAGCTGCCGTGCTCCGCTTTGATGGCCAGGAGGGTTCAGCCCCAACAGTCGTTGCTCAGGGGAAAGGGCATCTAGCTATGAAAATCATGGAGCTGGCCAGGCAGAATGATGTGCATATGCAGGAGGACGCCGGCCTCCTCCAGAACCTTCTTGACGTAGATCTAGGCGGAAATATCCCGCCTCAGCTTTACTCTGTCATTGCAGAAGTTTTTCTTCTGCTGGAAGAAATGGAGAAAAACTATTAAGATCCTGAGGCTCAGGCCGATAAAAACAGTGAGAATCAAAGTGCTTGTCATACAGGAGGAAAAATGGTGGAGTTTCTAACTGAAGAATATATCATGCAGAAGAATTCCCAGGAGCTGACCTCGCTTCTATATGAAGCCCTGCTCAGCAATCTGGAGAATTCCATCCAAGCTATTGAAGATAAAGACTATATGTCTGCCAATAAAATGCTGCAGAAAGTGAATGATATCCTGTACCGTCTGGGAGCCGGCCTCAATTATAATGCCGGTATCATATCGGACCAGCTGGACCACCTGTACAATTATATGGCGGACAGTGTCATAGAAGCCAACAGGAAAAAAGATATCCCGGCAATAAAGGAAGTTATCGGCATCGCAGAGATGCTGGCGGATGCCTGGAATCAGTCGATTAAGAAGAAGCCTGACCAGCTGCAAAGAAAAAGCATGGCCAGGGCCAATGCCTACGAACAAAACGTTATGGTGCTGGAAAAATCAGACAGCACAGCTGAAAGGGGAAGTTATTAATGAGGATTAATCATAATATCCAGGCATTGAATGCCTATCGGAACCTGTCACAAACCATGAACAGCACTTCCAAAAGCCTGGAGAAGCTCTCCTCTGGCCTACGGATCAATAAAGCCGCCGACGATGCAGCCGGCCTGGCTATCTCGGAAAAAATGCGCTCGCAGATCCGCGGCCTTGATATGGCTGAAAGAAATACACTTGATGCAATTTCATTGGTACAGACAGCTGAAGGGGCCATGAATGAGGTTCACAGCATTCTTCAAAGGATGAGGGAGCTATCGGTTCAGGCGTCGAATGGTACTTTGGAGGATACTGATCGCGAAGCTATCCAGTCAGAAGTCGGGCAGCTGATAGAAGAAGTTGACCGTATTGCCTCTAAGACTCAATTTAACCAAAAAAATCTTCTTGATGGGACTAGCGGTGCACTTACTTTCCAAATTGGTGCAAATGAGGGTGAAAAATTAGAAATTACTATCGGCGCTATGGATTCAGGTGCTTTATCAATTGGTGGAGCCAATGTTGGAACTTCAGCCGGTGCACAATCTGCTATCAGTTTATTTGAAACTGCCATTCAAAAAGTCTCAGCAGAACGGAGCAAGCTGGGATCTTTCCAGAACCGCCTTGAACACACGACAACCAACCTGCAGACTGCAAATGAAAACCTTACTTCAGCTGAATCCCGTATCAGAGATCTGGATATGGCTGAAGAGATGGCGAACTTTACAAAGAATAATATCCTGAACCAGGCAGGCCAGGCGATGCTTGCACAGGCAAATCAGCTGCCGCAGGGAATTCTGCAGCTATTGAAATAATTTTTAAGAGGAGTGAGTCAATGCGGCTTCTCCTCTTTTCTATTTGACTTAATTCTTTTACAATAAGAATAGAATAATTCAGGTGGTGGCTAAGAACGTGGAAGTTCAACGAGTGAATAAGACTGGTATACATGCCGTCCAGAAGAAGGAAGAAACAGCCTCAGGATCTATCTCTTTCACGGAAGTGATGGGGAGCAAACGCCAGAATCTTGTTTATGAAAAAATGACACAGATGGTCAGAGATATAGAAGATCAGGGAAAGGTGCTGGCTGAGTCCAGGACAATCGATGATCTTAAGAAATATAAAAAGCTTGTAAAGCAGTTTATGGATGATGCAGTGAAAAATGGACTTGAACTTGAAGACCAGCGCGGGTTTAACCGCCGTGGAAGGACGAAGGTATACAAGATCGTCAAGGAAGTAGATAAGAAGCTGATAGACTTGACTAATGCTGTATTAGAGAAAGAGAAAAACGGATTGAATATTCTAAGCCTTGTCGGTGAAATAAAAGGGATGCTTGTTAATATCTATACTTGATGGATATTTAGGAAAAGCTATAAATATTTTAAATATAATGTCGATAATAAGCGTAGCGGCAATTGAAAATCAGTAGAATACTTTACTGATTTTCTTTTTTGCCTGACCTTTGTCGGATAGAAAGGCGGAGAGGTTTTGTCAGCCCAAGCTTTAATAGAGGTACTGAAGAAACAGCTTAAGCTGCATGGAAGCCTGCTTCAGCTTGCACAGGAGAAAACCGGGATACTAAAAAAAGGTGAACTGGATGCTTTAAATGAAGCCATGAAAAATGAGCAGAAGCATATAGCGGCCATTCAGCTTCTTGAAAACAAAAGGGGACACATTGTTGCCGGAATGATTCCCGGCAAGCAGAAAGCTACCCTGCAGGACTGTATCCCCCATCTTTCCTCAGAGGAGAGGGAGGAAGCAGAACACATCCAGCATCAGCTTGCAGATCTCTTGTCTGAGCTGAAGTATTTAAATGAGCTGAACCAAAGTTTAATTGACCAATCGATGCAGTATGTATTTATGAACTTGGATTTACTGATGCCAAGTGATAGAGTGAATTATCAAAAAGATCCAGATGATGAAGACGCAGGGCCGAGTATATCTTTATTTGATTCTAAGGCCTGATGATATAGAGGAGGGAAAGACATGGTTTCAACTTTCCACGGGCTGGAAACGGCCAAAAGAGGGATGTTTACCCAGCAAAGCGCTTTGTTTGTAACAGGGCATAATATTGCTAATGCAAATACTCCGGGCTACTCAAGGCAGAGAGTTAACTTTGTTCAAACAGATGCTTTTCCTACAGCATCCATGAACCGTGCACAGATTCCAGGCCAGCTTGGAACCGGGGTGAAGGCCGGGGCCATTGAAAGAATACGGGAGTCGTTCCTGGATGTTCAGTTCCGCGGCGAGCAAAGCAAGCTCGGCTATTGGGAGTCACGGGCAAATGCCCTTAGTAAAATGGAGGATATCATGAATGAACCTTCAGAGAATGGACTATCTGCAGTCATGGGTGAGTTCTGGCAGTCTCTGCAGGATCTGTCAACCTATCCCGAAAATGAGGGAACCAGGCAGGTTGTGCTTCAGCGCGGACAGGCTGTGGTGGACACCTTCCATCACCTCAATGACTCGCTGACTTCGATAAAAGATGATTTCAAAAATGAAATCGGGGTAAACCTCAAGGAAATCAATTCATTATTAAAGCAGATTGGCGATCTCAACCAGCAGATCGGCGAGGTAGAGCCTCATGGCTATCTGCCTAATGATCTGTATGATCAGCGGGATCTGCTTGTAGACCAGCTTTCCAAACATCTTACAGTCGAAGTGGAGAAGACTTCGTCTGGAGGGCAATCATTAAAGGTTGCTGAAGGGCAGTATAATATTAAACTCGTAAATGCAGACGGTTCCAAGGTGGATTTAGTAACTGGGTCGGATTTTAAACAAATTGGATTTTCAGGAACTGATGGGTTGACTTATGATGTTCCATCACCAGGAGTATCATCTCTTACTATATACGACTCAGAAGGAAAGACATCTTCCGGAACATTAGCTTTCCTGGACGCCAGCGGTGAAACCGGCTTTTCCAGCGGGAAGCTTAAAGGGCTGATAGAGTCCTATGGCTATGTGGGTTCTGATGGCAATGTAAAAGGTATTTATCCAGATGCACTTGATAATCTCGACAAAATGGCGTATTCCTTTGGAAAGATTTTCAATGAAATCCACTCAAAAGGATTTACCCTGGATGGCTCAAATGGCACTGCAGATTTCTTTACCTTTAGCTCAGGCACATATAAGGGTGCTGCCAAAGAAATAGGATTAGGCAATATGAAGCCGACTGACATTGCAGCCTCTACCAAAAAAACAACGGATGCAAACGGTGATGAAAAGGTTGATGCCGGGGATGGCAAGAATGCCCTGAATCTATCGAATATTTCCGGCATGCTGCTTTCCAACTCAAACCAAGCTCTTGAAGGATTGACTGATACTATCGATTTAGCGTCTCTTAGTGAAATTAAAACAGGAACCATCAATTCCTTCTATGAAGGAATGACAGGGCAGCTTGGGGTAGATGCGCTTCAAGCAAACCGTCTTACACAGAACAGCCAGATTCTGAGCGATGCCGTAGAAAAAAACAGGCAGTCTGTCAGCTCTGTATCCTTGGATGAAGAAATGACGAATTTAATTAAATTCCAGCATGCCTATAATGCAGCTGCCCGCCAGATTACCATCGTGGATGAGCTCCTTGATAAAGTAATCAATGGAATGGGCGTAGGCGGAAGATGAGGAGGGTGATTCAATAATGCGCGTAACTCAATCTATGCTTTCAAGTAATATGCTATCAAACCTGGGCAGGAGCTTTGACAGGCTGAGCACTTACCAGGATCAAATATCGAGCCAAAAGAAAATAACAAGACCGTCTGATGATCCGGTTGTAGCGATGAAGGGGATCACCTACCGCCGTAATCTGCAGGAGGTCCAGCAATTTAAGAGAAACTTCACTGAGGCTTATAATTGGACGGACAACTCTGATGCTTCTCTTGATAAAGCGGGACAGGCCATGCAGCGTATCCGTGAACTGGTTGTCCAGGCCAGCAGCGATACATATGATGGATCGCAAAGGGACTCGATCAGCCAGGAAATTTCCCAGCTAAAACAGCATTTAGCCGAAATTGCCAATACGAAGGTTGGCGATAAGTACATCTTTAACGGCACGAACACGCTCAATAAACCGGTAGACATCGATGCTGATCCGGCTGTTGTTTCTAACAATACGAACCCTGTTCAAATTGAACTCTCAAAAGGGGTGTATATCTCTGTAAATGTAAATCCTGCGGACGTGTTCAGTACAGATATGTTCAAGGATATACAGGATCTGATTAATGGTCTGGAGGACCCGGCATCTGATGGAAATGCACTTAATTCCTTTTTAGGAAAGGTTGATTCCCATCTGAGCAATATTACAAATGCCCGTTCAGATCTAGGAGCGAGGGTCAACCGGATTGAATTGATGGAAGAACGGGTCGACCAGCAGGAAATCATTTCCCAGAAGGTCATGTCAGACAACGAAGACATCGACTTCGAAAAAGTCGTGACCGAGCTGCTCGCCCAGGAAAGCGCCCACCGTGCCGCTTTATCTGTCGGCTCCCGAATCATCCAGCCGACCTTAATGGACTTTTTAAGATAAAAGCTATCTATCCAGATAGCTTTTTTTAATAAGAGGTGATAGTATGCAAATCTCGCAAATTCGAATGCAGTCAACATCAGCAAAAATTGAAATGAACAGCACACCGGCTCAGCAGACAATCCAGCAGCCTCAGGCCGTGCAGCATATCGAGCAGCCTCAGGCTGAAATGTCCATTGAAACAATTCCCGGCCAGCTGTCAATTGACCAGACAGCTGCATGGGAGTCAATGGACATCAAGCATATCTTCCGAAGAATTGAAGAAAGTGCCCAGAGAGGCTATAATGCCGTATTAAGCGGCATGGCCAGGACTGCCTCAGAAGGCGATGAGCTCATGGCGATAGAAAATGGAGGAAGTGCCATTGCAAGCCAGGCAAGCCGCAATAGCGCTCTTATAAATTATGATTATAACATTGGCTTTGTGCCTCCTCCCTTCAGCGTAAAGATAAACTATATGCCGGGCAAAGCCTCCATCTATGTACAGGCGAAGCAGCCGATTATCCAAACGGAAGTGCAAAAACCCATAATTGACTATAGGGCCGGAGAAGTAAGAACCAATCTGAGGCAGCAGGCAAGTCTGCAAATTGATGTCATAAATACCGAAATTTAAGGAAAATTAGGTAAAGGAACGTGAATAATGAATATACAAACGAAATATCAAGGCGAAGTTGAAATTGCTGACAAGGATATTTGGACCTTTAAAAATGGAATTCCCGGCTTTCAGGATGAACATCAGTTTGTTATCCTGCCTTTGCCGGAAAATGATATCTACGCTGTTTTGCAATCTGTCAAAACAGCAGGACTGGGCTTCATCATCGCCAATCCCTTCTTCTTTTTCAAGGAATACAGCTTTGACCTGGATGAAGCAGCGGTTGAGCAGCTGGGACTGGAGAACGAATCAGATACAATGGTGTACTCAATCCTGACCATCCAGGAACCATTTGAAAAAACAACCGCCAACCTACAGGCGCCGCTGGTATTCAACAAAAAGAATAACCAGGGTAAGCAGCTGATCCTAAATGATGGCAGCTACACAACCAAGCACAGAATCCTTCCGCAAAAAACGGAAAAGAGGTGAACCCATGCTAGTCCTGACCAGAAAAACAGGCGAAGCCATACAAATCGGTGATGAAATTGAACTGACCGTCCTTTCTATAAAAGGCGACCAAATTAAACTCGGCATCAATGCCCCCAAAAATATAGATATTCATCGGAAGGAAGTCTACCTGGACATAAAAGGGGAGAATGAGAGCGCCTCAAAAGCGATTAATCTGGCAGCCATTTCCTTCCCGAAAAAGAGCTGAAACAAAATATATCATTTTTATATAAATTTCTCTAAAAAATACTAAATAAATGAATCAATGGACCGATATTATTAATGTAGCAGGGAAACAGGGCGGCCGACCTGATAACCCTGTAAAAAAAAAAAACAAATGTTCACATGGATGTGAACTCGACATTCAAGGAGGAAAAACAAAATGAGAATTAATCATAATATTGCTGCTCTTAATACACACCGTCAGTTGTCTAGTGCTTCTAACGCACAGGCTAAAAACATGGAAAAATTATCTTCAGGTCTTCGTATCAACCGTGCTGGTGACGATGCAGCTGGACTTGCAATCTCAGAAAAAATGCGTGGACAAATTCGTGGACTAGATCAAGCTTCTCGTAATGCTCAAGATGGTATCTCTTTAATTCAAACAGCTGAAGGCGCATTGAATGAAACTCACTCTATCCTACAGCGTATGCGTGAACTTGCAGTTCAATCTTCCAATGATACAAATACAGCGACTGACCGTGGTGAACTTCAAAAAGAACTAGATCAGTTAGTTGATGAAATTGATCGTATTGCTGGAAATACAGAATTTAACACTCAGAACTTAACTGGTGCTAAAGATAACACAGGTGCATTTACTGGTGCTGCTCAAACATTCACTTTCCATATTGGTGCAAACCAAGGACAAAATATTGAGCTTTCAATTAACTCAATGGATGCAGCTAGACTAGGAACTAAGGACCCAGCGGATGCAACGGGAGCAACATTTACTGCTACTGTTCAATCACTGAGAACTGCTGCTGATGGAACAGGCGGAGCTTTAAACTCTCAAGGGACTGCAGATACTGCAATTACAACAATTAATAATGCTATCGAAATGGTATCTGCTGAACGTTCTAAACTAGGTGCAAACCAAAACCGCTTAGAGCACACAATCAACAACCTTGGAACATCTTCTGAAAACCTGACTGCCGCTGAATCTCGTATCCGTGACGTTGACATGGCGAAAGAGATGATGGAATCTACTAAAAATGGAATTCTTTCTCAAGCAGCACAAGCTATGCTGGCTCAAGCTAATCAGCAGCCACAAGGCGTACTTCAATTACTTCGTTAATTAACAGTTCTATATAGTTAGCTAAAAAGACCTTGTTATTCAAGGTCTTTTTAGTTTATAAGAATAAACCTTCGTAAACTCCTTCAACCAACAACAAATAGAATTCTAAGTAACCAAATAGTATTGAATGTCTAAACAATCTTCTAAAACAACCGATATCATAGATGAAAATATAATTGGAGGACTCTTATGATTAATCGATTATCAAATAGTCCTTTGGCCAATCAAATGATAAAGGAAAAAGAATACACACCTAGAGAACAAGAGACCCAAACTCCTCAGCAACAGAACCCTCAGCTGATTCAGTCAAAGGAGAATATTGAAAAGGTTGTCGCTAGCATTAATGACTTTTTAAAGCCAGCCAATTCGCATTTAAAGTTTGAGTTTCATGAGGACTTAAAAGAATATTACGTTACAATCGTGGATGATAGTACTAAAGAAGTAATAAAAGAAATTCCTTCAAAGAAGCTGCTTGATATGTATTCGGCAATGAAGGAGTATTTAGGTTTATTAGTAGATAAAAAGATATAGAGGTGATTAGACTTGCGTATAGGCGGACTGGCAAGTGGAATGGATATTGATTCTTTAGTTAAGGATCTTATGAAGGCTGAAAGAACCCCGCTCAACAAGCTTCTTCAGAAAAAGCAGACTTTGGAGTGGCAGCGTGACGATTATCGTGCAATGAATACTCTCTTTTTGGACTTTCGTTCTGAACTTACCCAAATGAAGTTAACTTCCAAATATCGTGCAAGGGCAACGACTTCAACGGATGACTCAAAGCTGACAGCAACTGCAACTGGAGCAGCTTCCCAATCCTCTGTAGCCGTCTCAAAGGTTACACAATTGGCTTCCTCTGAAAGAATGTTAAACGGAGATAAGGTAAGTCTTGACTCCAGCAAAAGTCTTTATGGGCAGACAAGCTCAGAGACTATGTGGAAGCAGGGGATTGTTGAGTCAAAAACGCTGACAGCAAACGGTACGGCAAACCCGCTGTCATTGGGAGTAGCCGATGTAAAACTTAAGGATACTGCCTCCTGGAGTGTCAGTGTAAATGGCAAAGGCTATAAGGTTGTTTCTTCTGAAGCAGACTTAAGTGATTCCACTGTTTTAATAGACGCAGACGGAAATCTGAAATTCAATTCTGTGCTTGCGAAGGACAGCCAAGTTAAAGTGGATTATATAGCTGAAACAAAGACTGAGTCTATAAAGTTGAATTATAATACCTCAAGCCTTCAGCTTTCCCGCGGGTCAATCAACGAAGTAACCGGGCAGCAAATCAAGCTGACAAGGATTGTAAAAGAAGGTGAAACATCATCTTCACAAGCGGATGTTCTTTTGAGTATTAATGCAAACGGAGAAATACTGGATGAGGATGGATCGACCGTTTTAGGCAGTCTGGATAAAGAAAGCGGAAAAATTACTTTTGATAATGTGAAGATGAATGAAATAGGATATCTCCCTCCAGAAAAGCCTGAGGAAGGGAAAGAATATACTTACAAAATAGAACTTACGTATAATCAAAATTACACCAACTTTTCCGTCGATACTGTGACATCAAAGGGAAATGTCCACAAGAATTTCCTGGTACAGGGAAATGAAACGATCAGTTCGGTTTCTAGCAAAGTAAATGCTGCCAATGCAGGCGTCTCGATGTTTTATGACAGCTTTTCAGGCCAAATGTCTATGACAAGAACAGAAACGGGCAAGTTCAATACAAAAACAGATGCTTATGGGAATCTATTGGCGGATATTGATACAAATGGAGACCTTATTGATAAAATCTTTAAGTTTGGCACTGGAACCATAACGGAGGGTGCCAATGCACAGTTTGAGATAAACGGCATCACCACAGAACGTAGCTCAAATACATTTACAATGGAAGGCGTAACCTTTACCCTTAAACAAACCTTTGGAGCTCCGGGCACCACAGATCCAACTGCAAGTCCTGTAAGTATTAATGTTAACAATAATTCAACCGAGGTTTTTGATAATATTGTTCAATTCGTTAACAAATACAATGAAATGATTGATACGATCAATAAGAAAATCGGAGAGACCCGATACCGCGACTACAAGCCGCTTTCTGATGAAGAACGTGAGGCCATGAGCGACAAGCAGCAGGAAATGTGGGATGAGAAGGCGAAAAGCGGACTGCTTCGCCGTGACCCTATTTTAAGCGGAGCTTTAAATGAAATGCGAATGGATTTATACCAAACGGTAACAAATGATAAAGCAAATCCATTATATAACCAACTGGCCAAACTGGGAATCGAGACTAGCTCGAACTACTTAGAGGGCGGAAAGCTAATTATTAATGAAACTAAACTGAAGGCTGCTATTGAAAATGATCCTGAATCCGTTGAAAACTTCTTTAGGGGAGAAGGAACTACAGAAGGACAAAAAGGCGTTATCAACCGTTTATATGATACTGCTACTAATATAATGGACAAGCTGAAGGTAAAAGCTGGGAACAGTTTTTCTACAAGCAAGCAGTATACTATTGGCCGCGAGTTAGATGATATTGGCGACCGCATCATCCGATTTGAAGACAGGCTAAAGCAGGTGGAAGATCGCTACTGGTCCCAATTCACTGCCATGGAAAAAGCCATTCAGCGGGCCAATGAACAGTCAGCTTACCTGATGCAGCAGTTCAGCATGTAATAAAAAGAAAAAGGAGTGTCATGATGGCGATTACGAACCCTTATGCGGCTTATAAAACCAACTCAGTCAACACGGCTTCGCCAGGCGAATTGACCTTAATGCTATATAATGGATGCCTTAAATTCATCCACCAGGCCAAAATGGATATTGAAAAAAGAAATATTACCGGCAAAAATACAAACCTGTTAAAAGCACAAAATATAGTAAACGAGCTTATGGTGACTTTGAATATGGAATTGGAAATCTCCCAAAGCCTTATGCAGCTTTACGACTATCTGAAAAGACGGCTGGTAGAAGCGAACCTCAAAAATGATACCGAAATCCTTGATGAAGTAGAGGGGTTTGTCACAGAGTTCCGAGATACATGGAAGCAGGTCATCCAGGAGAACCGCCAAAGTACGTACACAGAAAGCGGCCGGGTCTGATGGGGGCTGTCGCTCTTTGTTATGACGCAACAGAAAAGCTTTTTCTGGTGTGCCAGCAATCCTTTGAGGGATCAGAAAGAAACAGCGTTATAAAAGAAATTGAAGCTTTGCTGTCCGAAAGAGATTCTTTGCTTCAAAACATTAAGCCTCCTTTTTCCAGTGAGGAGCTGGCAATGGGAAAGCAAATCAATGAATGGAATCAAACCATTGATAAACGCCTAAAAAATCTGTTTTCTCGGGTAAAGGCTGATATTCAGCAGACAAAGAAAAAGAAGACTAATATGGTTAAGTATTCGAATCCATATGAAGGCCATCAGCTGGACGGGGTTTTCTACGATAAGCGGAATTAGTCATAAGAAAAGGAGGAACCAATTGGTTCCTCCTATTTTAATAGCTCCAGTGCCTCGCGTGTCCCTTGGTTGACATTGGAAACCAGCAGCTGGTCGGCATTTTTCCGGATGTTCAGGCTTACAAAGTCCAGCATTTTTTCTGCTATATTCGCATCCTTCAGCATGGAATAGGATGTTGTGATATTCGCTTCATAAAGTGATGCATTTCTTAAGTGATGCTCTACTGTTTCATAATCGGAGCCTACCTTCGTCAGATAGCCTGTTACCTTTGTAATGGCGCCGTCCAATTTTGTGATAAGATCTTCAGCATTTTCCCGCAAAATCATCGAGGTACCATCCAGCCCTAGCTCTGAAGTCCTCACGTTTACGAGATCTACTTTAATCTGCTGTCCGGAATTGGATCCGACCATTATTACGAGTGGTGCATTCTCGCCCAGAATTTTTTTCGTGTTGAATTCCAGCTTTTCCGCCGTGTCATTGATCCCTTGAAGCAATTCATTATACTCTGTCTGCGCTGCTTCTCTATCTGCAAATGTCAGAGTATCATTAGAGGCTGTGACTGTCAGCTCCCTTGCCCTCTGCAGAAGAGAGTTTACATGGTTGAGTCCTTCATTCTCTGCCTGCAGGACGGAAAGGCCATCCTGCATATTCCTCTGTGCCTGTGAAAGCCCTCTTATCTGCGCTCTCATTGTTTCCGAGATGGCAAGGCCGGTCGGATTGTCGCTCGCCTTTTTGATTTCCATACCGGATGCAAGCTTTTCAATCGTTTTATCCATCTTTGTGTTGTTTTTCTGGTAACGGGTTACCGAAAAAGACACCATTGCCTGGTTTTGAATTTTCATCTAATCCCCCCTTTATGTAAAAATAACTACTCTCTTAATATCGGATAAATTTAACATTTCTTCAGTGTGTTATTAAGAACGTCTATATAATGCCGATATAAAATAGGGGTTTGCTTATATGGACTATAATCAAGTGATTGAAATATATAAAAATAATCAGCTGCAGACAGCGCCAGCGAAAGAGCTGGTCAGATTCCTGCTTGAGGCCGGCATTGCTTATATCCAAAAGGCATCGGCAGACATCAAGAGCGGGAATATTGCAGAAAGGAATGACAGCCTGAAAAAAGCCCAGCTGATCGTCTCGGAGCTGAGTCTGTGCGTGAATGGCGAAGCGGAAGGCGGAAGCGAGACTGCTGCAGTATTGAATTTTATATACAGGCAGCTGATTATGGCAAACATTGATGCAGAGCTGCAGCCTTTACAGGAAGCAGAAGAGTATTTAAGAGAAATATTGAGAGTATGGCAGGAGTCACTGGACCGCATTAGATAAAACAGCAAGAACAGCAGAGAGGTTAGGTGTTTAAGATGATCATTAACGGCGGCAATCTGTCTCTTAACCTGAACAACCGCATCAAGAAGAACCAGAGCAAGCTGGAAAAAACAATGGAAAAGCTGGCTTCCGGACAAAGGATCAGGACCGCGGCAAATGACGCTGCCGGCCTTGCAATCAGCCAGAAGCTCCACGCTCTTGCCCGCGGGAGCGGGCAGGCGATCCGCAATGTTCAGGATGCCGGCTCCATGGTACAGGTCGCAGATGGAGCCATGCAGGAGATGACGAAGATCATCCACCGCATCAGGGAACTCACCGTTCAATCCATGAATGGAACGAATACATCCGTTGAACAAGGCAATTATGTGCCGATGAACCAGGCGGACACATTGATTATACAGAATGAAATTGATGAATTGAAAAAAGAATTGAATCATGTGGTGCATGATACAGAGTTTAATACTATCAAGCTCCTGACAAATGAAAAGCCGGGTGAATATGTGTATGAAAACAGGTCGGCTATGAAGACAATCACTCTGATGTCGAAAGATCAATGGCCTGCAGTTGATATTAATACGAGCAGGGTATTAGGTAATTCGCTTGGCCCTGTATCAGTATCAAACAATTACAATCGGACCGATGAATTTAATTCCATTCCAGTCACTACTCCTCCCGAATCTTACATTGGGACAACAGTAAGGGACTACAATCCCCAATGGTCAAGTGACGGGCAGACGGTGGTATTTACTTCAAGCAGGGATAATGGGCAGTACACTGTCAGTGCAATGGGAGGGACAGATCCTGTTTCAGGAGGGTTGGAGTCGGCTCTCCCTCAGCAAACCACTTCTAAAGATGGATTGATGAGGCTGCAATATGATGGAACTTATTTGAACCTGGAAAGACGAAGCAGTACAGGAACAAGCTATTGGTCACATGTCAGTTCCTTTTCCGATGGCAGCTCTGACTTCAGTTTTTCCCCCATAGTAGATGCTTCAGGAAATACTTCCTTTGCCTACGCAGATAGCCTCGGAAACATTAAGCGGGTTGATGTTAACACAAGGGGGGCTGTCTCCAATTACGGGGTCAATCTAATTACAACCGGAGATACGCTGAATATCCCGCCGCAGAATAATACAATTACAATGCCGGATAGTCCGGATTTATATCGGATGAATACGAACACTGCTTCCTTGAAGGTATATAAAGTGACAGACAGCACCTCAAGGGAACTCACTTACTGGGACGGGCAGGGAGATCCTCCGGCAGGCGGGTATTATCAAGTTACCGGCAGCAGCATTACCTTTTATGGAGATGCAATTATTGGGAATGAAGCAGGAGATGATGCACAGGACCATTACTCATTTTCCTATGTTTCAGATTCAAGCCCTAATAATATCCATGCAGTATCCCTTCCCTATGGATCGGAAGTGTATAATATGCACGGCGAAAGCGGGCCCCGGTCATTGGATATTAAAGTCGGCGGTGTGTCTGTTGACCGTTCCCAGCTGCTGTCAGCGCGGCCGGCTGACGTTGAGGGAACGACCGGTGTATATGTAGATGCCGCTTCAGGCAAGGTTGAATTTTATGGGGATTTGCGTCCTGCGTACAATCAGTCTGTCAGCATTGAGCATTTCAGTGACTCTGACGGCCGGAATCAAATCTACTCGCGATCCATTACAAACAGCGCTGACACTTATAATCTGGAAAACAGCGATTTGTCTGCAGAACGATCTCTGCGTGTCTATGTAGGCGGCAATGAAGTGAAATACGATGCAAGCAAAACGAACGGCTACACCTATGATTCATCCACCGGAAAAATCAGCATTTATGGAGATTCAAGGCCGGATGTGCCTTCGGGCCAAGAGGTTAAAGTGCAGTACATTTATGACACATCGAACACATCGAAGGACGTTTATGGCATCCCGCTCAGTTACAGATACCCGGAACTTTATAATCTCGAAACAGGAAGTTCTCCAAGCTCTATAAAAGTCCTGCGGAATGGATCAGAGGCTATTGAGTATTCCGCCGAAAACGGCTATCAATACAATAAGGCTACGAATACGATTGAGCTTTATGGTACAAGCCGCCCTAATATAGGTGATATGTATTCTGTCTATATGGTGGCGGCCTCCGGAGGCCCTTCCTATCAGGATGAAAAAGTAGAGGTGAAGCTATCCTATCCCCCGGAAACCTATGGGGCGGATCCGGCTTCCGTTTCGTCAGCCTTTAAAGTAATGGTCGATGGAACTGAGGTGGAGTATGATGCAGCGAAGACAAATGGCTATTTTTATAATAAACAGACAAATAACATCGAACTATATGGAGATTCAAGGCCGGCTGCCGGCTTGAGTACAGACGTAGATGTTTATTATGTATATGAAAGCGCAGCTGTGCCGAAAGAGAATGGAAGCTATGATTTCAGGCTGAGCACTGATACGCAGAGCTACGGGATTGAAGGGAATTCAGGGCCAAAGGCAATACGAGTCTATCATAATGGAAGTGAAGTGCCCTACGATGAGAATGATGGATACACCTATGATCCAGATACCGGGATGCTGTCACTGCACGGAGAGTACCGCCCTGACAAGGAAGACATCGATGGGGCATATAAGGTATATTCCATCACATCAAGTGATTTGAAAACAACGGTGCCGCAAAATTCTTATATCTATAAAGTGATACTTAATGGAGAAGAAATCAGCGAGACTTCGGAGCCGGATGGGGACGGATACTTTCACAGCGGCAATCAAATTGAGATTATCGGTTCTGCCCGTCCGGATGTTACGAATACAATGGGCTATGTAAATATGAAAGTAGAGTACTTCGATGCACTGGATATTGGGCTGAATGCCAGCGCACCCAATGACTTTTTCAATGCCTACTGCGAGCATGAAGCTGGAAGCGGGCTGCTTGGGGCAGAGATCGATCCGGAAAATCTCGCCGTTTACCTGGACGGCCAGGCGCTGTCTGCTGACCAATTCAGCCTGGAGAGCAGCCGGGTTGTTTTAAAGGCTGATATGATCACTTTAGGGACTGGCAGCCATAGCCTGAAGGTGGATTACCGGGTGAGGCATCCGGAGGAATACAGCCCAAACAGCTTTACTTTCCAGGTCGGGGCGAATGCGGGAGATACCTATAATGTGAAAATTGAGTCCTTTGATAACATGCTTAAGGATACGAACATCATTTGTGTCAGGACTTACGAAGATGCCGAAAAAGGACTTCAGCTTATCGATAAATCTCTGAACTTTATTTTAAAAGAGCTCGGCAATGCTGGGGCTGTTGAAAACAGGCTAGAGTATATATCAGCCAATCTGTCCTCCGTCGAGGAAAATACTCTATCAGCATTGAGCAGAATCCAGGATGCCGATATGGCGAAGGAAGCAATGAATCTGGTCCGTTATCAGATTCTTGCACAGTCACAGCAGGCGATGGCTGCTCAAATCAATAAATCAGGCGAAGAGGTTTTGGCGTTATTAAAATAATAGAAACCGCAGGTGAAAGAGTATGCGCATCAATACGAATGCAGCAGCAAATCAGATTCTTGGCAGAATGAAAGAAAAAAGCCCGGTAATCAGTAATCAGATGAACCGCTTAGCCAGCGGATTGAGGATTAATGGTGCCTCAGATGATGCTGCCGGTCTCGCCATTTCTGAAAAAATGAGGGCACAGATCCGCGGACTTGATCAGTCCTCCAGGAATATCCAGGATGGCATCTCTCTGATCCAGACAGCGGAAGGTGCCTTAAATGAAGTTCATTCCCTTCTTCAAAGAGGAAGGGAGCTTTCCGTCCAGGCGGCGAATGATACAAATACGCCGGAGGACAAAGAGCAGCTTCAGCTTGAAGTGGAGAACATTATTGATGAAATTAATGGTATTTCAGAGCGTACAGAGTTCAATACCATTAAGGTGCTAAGAGGCAAGGGCATAGCAGCACCGCCGCCGTCTGGAGGAGGAGGAGGTACTTCTACCCCGGCAGGTGATGCCTTTTATGCTGACGCAGCAGAGATGAGCGCCGCGCTGAATGATTATATGCTGAACACACCTGTGCAGATGATTTCCAATTTTTACGGAATATCGGCCAGACCGGGAACAGAGCTCGACATCATTTATGAATACGATGCGCCTGGCGGGACGGTTGCCTATGTTTCTTCTATGGTCAATACAGCTACAGGGGCAGCATCCGGCTTCCAGCTGGTGCTTGATAAAGCGGATTTCTTTAATGAGGACGGCCTCTGGATTTCAAAGGACCGCATAGTAGCCCACGAGATGGTCCATGCGGTTATGGGCGCCTCCGGGATGAATATGCTTGATTCAGCCATGCCCAAGTGGTTCAAGGAAGGCGCGGCAGAGTATTTGCCTGGTGCTGATGAGCGCCTGGAGACCAGTGTCGCAATTCTTGGCAGCTCTCAGAGGGTTGTGGATTATATTACTGGGCCTTATAGTTCATCTGACTTCTATTCAGCGTCATATGCTGCAGTGAAATATCTGGATGAGCAGCTGCAGACAAAATCAGGAGGCACACAGAGCATTAAAGATTTAATGATGATCCTTGCGGACGGCAATTTGAAATCAGTTGACACTGCCTTAAAGGAACTGAAGGATGGCAGCGGTACGAGCTTGTATAGCGGCGGCCTCACAGCTTTTATGAACGATTTTAAAGCAAATGGGGCAAGTTACATTGATACGCTGCTCAGCAGAGGGGATACTGATGGAGTCGGAAGCATCACGGGCAGTGCAGATGATCTTTCCGTTGTTTCGGATGCCTCCAATCCGGTGCCGGTTAATTTTGATTTCTCTCTTAACTGGTCTTCGAGCACAGGCTATACACCATCAGCAGACCCGATGATTTCCATATGGGCGAATTCATTCGAGGATACGGGAATTTTGAAGCTGCAGATTGGCGCAAATGCCGGTCAGACCATGGATTTGAATCTGGGCCTTGTTGACAGCACCTCTCTCGGCATATACAGCGCAGCCCTGGTCCAGAATGCTGATGCAGCCATCTCTCTTTTTGACAGTGCCATCACTGCTGTTTCTGGTGAGCGGTCACGTCTTGGAGCCTATCAAAACAGGCTGGAAAGCGCCTTGAAGGTGACGGAAAATACCCTTGAAAACACACAGTCGGCAGAGTCAAGGATAAGAGATGTGGATATGGCAAAGGAGATGGCGGCACTGACAAAAGAAAACATACTCGCCCAGGCTGCCCAATCGATGCTCGCCCAGGCCAACCAGCAGCCGCAGGCCATTCTTCAGCTTTTAAAATAACTTTTTCCTAACGACAATCTTTCGACAAATATTCTCAAAATATCTCAACGTTTTTGCAGGACTTTTCTGGGGTACAGTAGAATTATATTTACATAGTCTTAATAATAATTTAAGACTAGGCTTTTTCAGGAAGCGGCGCTTCAAAGGCCGCAGCAGCCTGAGATAAGCTTTACTGTATAATGAAAAGGAGGAGTTCATCTATGAATTATAACATTCGTGGTGAAAACATTGAGGTAACTCCAGCGATTAGAGAATACGTAGAGAAGAAGATTGCGAAACTGGAAAAATATTTTACTGAAACTCCTGATGCAAATGTACATGTAAACTTAAAAACGTATAATAATAACCGCTCCAAAGTGGAAGTGACCATTCCGATGCAGAACCTGGTGCTCCGTGCTGAGGAGGATCATGAAGATATGTATGCGGCCATCGATTTGATCGTGGATAAGCTGGAAAGGCAGATCCGCAAGCATAAGACGAAGGTGAACCGCAAATTCCGCGAGAAGGGCAGCCCGACGCTGATGTTTGCTTCTTTTGATGAGCCGGAGGCACCGGTCCTGGAAGAAGAGGATAATGAGCTGGAAGTTGTCCGCCAAAAGAGCTTTGACCTGAAGCCGATGGATAATGAAGAGGCCATCCTGCAGATGAATCTTCTCGGCCACAGCTTCTATGTATTCACAAACGCGGAAACGAACCGCACCAATGTTGTCTATAAGCGTAAAGATGGCCGCTATGGCCTGATTGAAGCTCAATAATGATAAAGAGACCCTGCCCGTCATTCGGGCAGGGTCTTGCTTTTACCGGCTTAAGGATCTGCTGGGGATGGATTAACTTGGACAAGCTATACCCACGGCGGGTTCTTGATCTCCAGCATTGATGCTGCCTGGTACCCGGTCTCTATGATGCTGATAAACGCCGCGAACATCATCAGCTGCTTGATCTCACTAAAGCAGCTCCTCCGTTAACTGCGGACAATCGTAATTTCATCTAAGTCGGCACTTTTAACGCCTTCGTTAAAGACCATCCGCGTTTTGAAACGGTACGACCGCTTTTTCGCGGAAGGCAGGAGTGCTTCTGGCAGGGTGAAGTGGAACGGCATATGGTTGCACTCATCCGATTCAATTCTTTTTGAAGTCAGAATGGTGCTGGAGTCTATGACCTGCTCTCCCATTTCATCAGTCATCACAAGGTCGCATTCGATACGTTTGATCTGCTGTTCGATTGTGCCTCCCTCGATGTTGAAATAGCCGCAAATGCTCTCGCCTGGATGGTAGCTCAGCTTTGGCAATATAAGGTCAATCCTCGCCGATCCGACACCTATCAATGACATATACTTTCGTAAAAGCAACATAAATCTCTCCTAATAGTTTTTTTGTGTTTTATTATTTTGTTAGTCCTTGGTTGTCCTGTTGAAACTTCATTTTGGAAACTTCTATTTTTACATTCCCTGCTCCTTCTGGCATTCCAGCCACAAAGCTCTTTTCTTTTCATATGCACGCCCGCAGCCAATTACTACACTTGTCTGCCAAAAAAGGCGCATGTCCCGCAACGGAAAAAGGCCTTTGCCGATGCTGGGATCATCCAGCGGGCAAAGGCCTTTTTAGAGTATAAATAAAGACCTTTGCCGTTCAGGCAAAGGTCTGGCTAACAGAATCAGGTCTGCCAGCAAAGCCGAGAGCGTATGCTCTGTAATGACGACTATGCTGTAAAAGCTACTCCCCTTTGTGGGAGACGTGCTATGAATTTATAGATTTATTGTACAAAATATGATGAGAAAAATCAATGATTTTTATTAACCCATTCTTGTGATGACCTTATAATGGCTTTTTGTAAGCTTAGCATGTGCAAACAGTGTCAGGACAGGAAGGATGTATTGCTGTCCGGTAACGAAATAAAGTAAATGGATAGGCAAACCAGTTATAGAGCGTTATAATTAGAAAATAATAATAATTAGGGCAGCCCTCCAGGCATTATGCCGGGAGGGCTGCTGGATGCCTGTTCAACGGGCAGGCCGGAAAGGATGAAAAGGTGAATCAGTCATGAAGCATGCAGACATATTCTTAGCCTTTTTCAGGGTAGGAATCCTGGGCTATGGCGGGGGCCCGTCCTCTATTCCGCTCGTCCATAAAGAAGTTGTGGAAAAATATAAATGGATGGATTCAGATGAGTTCGGCGATGTGCTTGCGCTCGGCAACGCGCTCCCGGGACCGATTGCCACGAAAATGGCCGGCTATATCGGCTACCGGGTTGCAGGGGTCTGGGGGATGCTGAATGCCATCATCGCGACAATCGTGCCGACGATCATCCTGATGGTGCTTCTCCTGACCGTGCTGAATTCCTACAAAGATCAGCCTTGGGTGCAGGGGATGTCAATGGCCGTAGTGCCTGTCGTTGCTGTGATGCTCGGCACTTTGACCTGGGATTTTGTGAAAAAATCAGTCAAATCGAACCTCGGCTGGGGCTGGACGCTGCTTTTTGTGGCCGGAAGCCTGGTTGTATTGGAGGTCCTGAACGTTCATCCCGCAATCATTATTATCGGTTTATTGCTCGGGGCGCTCCTTAAAAAGGATAGGGCTGGCAAAAATGCGGAAAAGGAGAAAAGCTCAGCATGATTTATGTCCAGATATTTTTAGCGTTTTTCATCCCCGGAATCCTGGGCTATGGCGGCGGCCCGGCTTCCATCCCGCTGGTTGAGAATGAAGTGGTCGACCGCTATGACTGGCTCAGCACAAGTGAGTTCAGTGAGATGCTTGCATTAGGGAACACACTTCCCGGCCCGATTGCCACCAAGATGGCCGGCTATATCGGCTATGACCAGGCTGGTGTTTTGGGTGCCGCGGTCGGCGTTTTTGCCACTGTCGCCCCTTCGCTGATCCTGATGATCGGCCTTCTCGGACTGCTGATGAAATACAAGGAATCGCCGCGCGTCAAGCGGATGACGGTTGTTATCAGACCGGTCATTGCCGTCCTTCTTGGGGTCATGACGTATGACTTCCTGTTTTCCTCTTACGAAGGTGCCGGCCTATGGCAGACTCTCTTCATCGGGCTTGTCAGCTTCGTGCTTATGGAAAAGTTCAAGGTGCATCCTGCATATGTTATTGCCGGGTCGCTTGTTTATGGCGGAATATTTTTGGGATAAGAGAGAAAAAAAGAACCGAGTCCAAATGGATTCGGTTCTTTCTATTTTGAGCCTGTTATCATCCGGTCAGTTAACTTTAAACTTCCCAAGCTCCCGTTTCATTTCTTCTGTCAGCCCTTCAAGTTCCATGACTTTTTCGCCGACCTGCTCGAATGAGCGCAGCTGGGCGTCAGTGGTTGCAGAAATTTCTTCTGTTCCGGCCGCGGTTTCTTCGGTGACGGCGGAGACATTTTCAATGGCTGCGATGACCTGCTGGCTCATGCTGGCTGACTTTTCCGTACCTTCGGTGAGGGTGGTCAGCTGGTCATAAATTCCGGCAACATGGCCGGCGATGGTGAAGAAGCTGTCTTCTGTTTCTTTAATGGACCCCAGCTGTTCGTCGGTCAGCCTGCTGCCCAGCTCTGTTGCATTCAGGATGGTAGAAACGCCCTGTTTAATGCTTGACACCATGCTGGTGATCAGAACAGTGGCTTTTGAGCTGTCGTCTGCCAGCTTCCGGACTTCTTCAGCAACGACGGCAAAGCCTTTGCCTGCCTCGCCGGCGCGGGCAGCTTCAATAGCTGCATTGAGTGCAAGCAGATTTGTCTGCTCTGCGATTTCCCTGACCGTATTGGCCGCGTTCTCGATTTTGCCTGTATACTCGGCAAATTCCTGGACGGATGTTTTGATTCCTTCTGATGAGCTGGATAGCTGCCCTGCAAAGGCTGCCTGCTTTTCGAGCGACTTGCGGCCGTCATCGATGGAAGTCAATGCCTCCATGCTTGCCTGTAGCGATGCCTGGCTTTCCTGCTGTACCAGTACGAAGTTGTCTCCCATACTCCTCATCAGTTCGGCAGTTGACTGAATATCCTCGGAAATTGCCTGGCTGCCCTTGGCGAGCTCTTCGGTTGAAACGGCAACCTGGCTGCTGCTTTCCGACACGCTTTCCATATATCCTGACACTTCTTTGGAAAAAACAGATACTTGTTTGCCGACGCCTTCAATAGATTCAACGGTTGATTTTACATTAATGATCATGTCGGCGAAGGCTGAACGCAGAAGGTCTATTTCGTATTTGCTCGCTGGCTTGGCTTTTTTAATCTCAATCGTTAAATCTCCCCTGGCGACCTGACCTGCCTGCTGGACGATTTCATTAAGCGGCCCTGTGATCTTTCTTGCTGCGATCCATGCAAAACCGCCTGAGAGGATGATCAGCAGGATGCTGGCAATCAGGGAGGAGATGACAATAAAGCGGATCTGATTTTCCATTTGTGATGTTTTTGCTTCATACCATTCTTCAGCCTGCTTATCCAGCAGATAGAAGTCATTCATGATGCCTGCGATGCGGATGGACTGCCTCTTGATTTCAGGCTGGTTCCCGCCTGCGAGGGCATCGCCCGCTTCTTTTGTTAAAGTGTTGAATTTATTCTCAGCCTTGGCAAAGGTGGCCTTCTGGTCAGCCTCGCTAATCTCAGATTTCAGCTGCTTCATGAGTTTGCCGATGCTCTCCAGCATGCTGGAGGCTTCCTGTTTATTCGCATCGGTCCCGGTTGCAGCAGCGTTGGCCATTGACTGCCGGGCACTGACAAAGTCACCGTTCAGATTTTCTATCTGAAGGAGGATTTCTACGTCTTTCTTCGTAGAGTTCTGGAGGTCCAGAATCTCGGTGATCATATAGCCGATTATAATAGTCGATAAGATAAGAGGAATGATGGCTATCATCATTAATCGATTGCGCAGTCTCATGCTTTTGCCTCCTTTATTGTTTAGTTGAATTTACAGTGATGTCGCCGGCGATGATTTCATCCTTGGCTGCTGTAAGGGCTTGTTTCTGCTCTTCCGTGAATGGGAAGGCCCGCAGCTCTGCAAGACCGACGCCGTTTTCAGCCAGGCCGAGTACAAAGGAATGCTGCTCGATTTTCCCTTTTTCCTTCAGAAGCTTGGCCATATCATAAACAGCAACATCAATATTTTTCAGCATGCTTGTAATAATGGCTTTTTCAGCGACAAAGAACTGGTCTGAATCGACACCGGCTGCGTGAACCATCATTTCCTGGGCCTTCTGTAGGGCGCCATATCCGGTAAACCCTGCTGCCGGGTAGATGAAATCAGCTCCTTTGGCAATCTGGGCTTCAGCAATCTTGCCTCCGAGTTCAGCATCGCTGAATGTGCCGGCATATTCTGTCAGAATCTTGATATCAGGCTTTACGTGCCTGGCACCCTCGATGAAGCCCTGCTCAAAATGGTGGATGACTTCTGCATCTTCACCACCGATGAATCCCAGTGTGTTTGATTTGCTGGCCATGGCCGCTGCCATCCCGACCAGGAAGCTGCCTTCATGCTCCTTAAATGTAATGGAAGCAATATTAGGCAATTCTGAAACGGCATCAATCAATAGAAACTGCTGCTTAGGATATTTTTTTGCTGTTTTTTCAAGCGCTTCTTGTGAAGAAAAACCGAGGGCGATGACAAGGTCATTTTTATCCTCTACAAGCTCTGTCAGTTTTTCCTCTAAATCTCCGTCTGGTGCCTCTTTATAATCAAACAGGATGCCAAGTTCATCGCGGGCCCTTTCAAGGCCGCGGAAGGCCGAGTCATTAAAGGAGTCGTCCCCCAATCCTGTCGTCGACATTAAAACGCCAATTTTATATTGCTTTTCCTGCTTCTCCTCTGCTGCATCGCCTGGCAATGAGCATCCGGCCAGCAATAGAATGCCCAGCAGAAGCAGGCTTAGTTTTTTCATCAATTCTATTCACCTCTATTAAAAATTTCTCACGAGAAGTATATCGACAAATTTGGACATTTATTTAGATGGAAGATGAAGGAGAAAACGTTTAGGGAAGCGAAAGAATATAAAAAGAGATTATGAGGAGGAATACTAAATGACTTTTTCAATTATCGGCTATGATCCGAAGGAAAAGGAATGGGGGATTGCGGTTCAGTCCAAATTTTTAGGTGTTGGTGCAGTCGTGCCATTTGCCAAGGCTGGCGTTGGTGCGGTGGCAACCCAGTCTTATGCGAACACAGCTTACGGCCCCCAGGCTCTTGAATTAATGGCGCAGGGGAAGACTGCCCAGGAGGCACTTGACCTTATTACAGCCGAAGACCCTGAAAAGGAACTGCGCCAGGTCGGAATCGTTGATTTCGAGGGAAATGGGGCTACTTTTACCGGGAGCGGCTGCTATGACTGGGCCGGCGGGACTGCAGGCACATATTTCGCAGCGCAGGGCAATATTTTAGTAGATGAAAATACAGTAAAGGCCATGGCTGATACTTTTTCCAGCAGTGAAGGCACTCTGGCCGAACGGCTGCTTGCCTCCCTTAATGCCGGCCAGGAAGCAGGCGGGGACAGCCGCGGCCAGCAGTCAGCAGCTCTATTGGTGGTAAAAGAAAAAGGGGGGTATGGCGGCTTTAATGACCGCTATATCGATCTGCGTGTCGATGACCATCCTGACCCGATCACTGAATTAATCCGAATCTATCATCTGCAGCAGCTTTATTTTGCACCAAGCAGAGAGGGCAGGGTGGCTGACATTGAAGGAGATGTGGAGGCAGAATTGGGCATCCAGCTCGTGAGACTTGGCTATCTTGAGAAAAAGGCATCTGGCGGGGAGTTATACAAAGCGCTGAAAACCTATATCCATACAGAAAACTTCGAAGAGCGCGAGCAGGATGAGGGGAAATTAGATCTGGATATACTGGAATATATGAAGAAACAAGAATAGCAGCTGCCGTTTGGCGGCTGTTTTTTATAAGTGGTTTCAATTTTCCAGGGATTATGCTAAAAAGAAGATAGAATGAATGTGCGGAAGGAGAGAGAGATGTTGAGCGGAAGAATCAACCGGAATGATCCTTGTCCCTGCGGCAGCGGGAAAAAATATAAAAAATGCTGCGGCAGCAAGGATGTAATTGTGATATCGGACAGGATGGAAGGAGAAATCATTGCTCTCCAGGGAGAAGCGATTGAATTTGCCAAGCATGTATACGGAGAACCGCTTCAGGAGTCTTTCGAATTAGAGGATCTTCCATACTTTGATAAGGAAGAGCGGGACTTTTATGAATTTGTCCATATGTTCTGGTTCACAGCTTTTGGGGAGCTCGATTCCGGGGAGAGGATCATGGATTTATTTATAGAAGAGATGCTCCCTGTATTGAAGAATTCCTACCTGAAGGATATCCTGCAGAAATGGGACAAGCCGTTTGCCTTTGCAGGTATTATTAAGGAAAGAAATGAAAGCAAGCTTCTGGTTGAGGATGCAATGAGCGGACAATCTTTTACAGTCACCATCCTTGAACCTTACAGGGATATAGAGACTGGCCGTTTTGCATTCGGCATGCTGCTTCCTTATCTGGATCATCATGTATTTTTCCCGGCGCCATTTGAACTTGGCGGGGAAAACTCCGACGCATACAGGGATTTTCTTTTAAGGGAATATAAAGCCACCCGGATGGATGATCCGCAGGAATTTTTGCAGGAGTTCTTCCTTGAGATGATGGAGGAGGTGCCAAGGACAGCTGTTTCGTTTGAGTGGCCGAACGAAGGAGCGGCGGAGGTTGCTGATTTGTTTGCCAGAGATATGGAGCAGGAAGGCGAGGAAAGCTGGGTCATTGATATGGGGGTCACCCTCTGGATGAAATATATCGAGAAGACCGGCAAAAAGCCAAAGAAGGCCGGGATTTATGTGGCGGGCCTCCGCTATCTTGTCGGCACTCTGGCAAATCCGTCGGGCCCTGCGTATACTCAAAAACAGCTGGGAACCCTCTATGGCGTGTCTGCAGCCAGCATATCGCATGCTTATGGTGAAATCTATCATGCGATCGAGGACGTGCTGGAGGAAATCTTTCAATGTGAGCTCCAGGAGCCGGCTTCCCTGATGGAGTCTGAGCGGATGATGGGTCTTATCGGGGAGCAGGAGTTCGAGAACGAACAGGATTTGGATAGCTTCCTTCAGGGGCTCATGAATAAACCGCTGCCGAAAAAAGCTTCGGCCACCAAGAAGGGTAAAGCCCAGGATATCATGTATGAAGCATTCGGAGCATCCGGTGCTAAAAGATATAAGCTTGCCGAGAAAGCGCTTGAGCTGAATCCGCTCAATAGTGATGCCTATAATATCCTTGCTGAAAAGGAAGATCTTCCGGAAGCGGCTAAGCTGTTTAAAAAGGGGATGGAGGCTGGACAGAAGGATCTCGGGGACGGCTTTTTCAAGGAAAATAAAGGCCACTTTTGGGGCTTGGTTGAAACGCGGCCATTTATGAGGGCTAAAGCCAATTATGCACAGGCGCTGCATGCGCTTGGCAATCTGCCGGAAGCGATTGGGCATTATGAAGAGCTTCTTGAGCTAAATCCGAATGATAATCAGGGTGTCAGGTTTGTGGTGTTCCAGGCTTACTGTGAAAGCAGGCAATACAAGAAAGCCAGAAAGCTATTAGAAGCTTATCCGGAAGAAATGGCTGCAGGCCTCTTCAATCAGGTCCTGCTCGAACTGCTGGAAAAAGGCTTCACAAGCAAAGCGGCTGCGCTGCTGAAGAAAGCGAAGAAACATAATCCTCATGCTTCAGATTATCTTTCAGGGAAAAAGAAAATGCCGCGTACAATTCCGGACTATTACAGCTGGGGTGACAAGAATGAGGCTATCACCTATGCGGATGGACATCTTCATTTATGGCAGGGAATTCCCGGGATTCAGACATGGCTGCAAAATAACTAAAAAGGGTGCGACATATTGAATACATTTTTCGGATGGCTGTTTAAAAAGAATTACCGCAATCTGAGCGACCTGGTCTCCCTGGGCGTGCTCCTGCTGCTGGTCAGGATCATTGACTTCGGCCCGGTGCGGGAAAATATCTATCTGCTGATTCCGGTATTGGTGGTGCTTTTTGTCCTGGTGCGGGTGCTGGAAACCATTACAGCTAAATTCCTCGGCGACCAGAATAAGAAGCTGGAATATAGCACGTTCGCTTTTTCTGTGCTGGGGATAGTGGTTGTTACGTCTTTGTTGAGGTTTTGATTGGTGGGCCGGTACTCCTTGGTTGGGGGTGCCGGTTTTTATGCTATGAGTTCTGTGGTGTAGATTTTGCAAAAAATGTAAGAAGGAAAAATTATAGCTCTTTTTGGGGAGAGTCAACGGGATTTTGGGTAGAATCATAGAGAAACTAGGGTGAAAAAAATCACTTTTGGGTAGAAAACTTACCAAACCGGGGATAATCCGCGGCGGTGCGGCTAAATTTGCGGTGAAATTTCACCCAAAAACATCATCATAAGCATGCCCATTGGCTATGCAACTCACTAGCAGTCAAAATATATAATGTCTGAGAGGCCTTTGCAAGCAAATTACCATTAATTAAATTCATCCATACCTCTAAACCCATCCTCTCGCCCAACCAGAACCGCATCATACTTCGTGCACTTTCTCACAATTGTTGTCACTCTATAGAGGAAGTGGTAGAATTAAGGAGGAAACCTGCGATATTTTGCAGGAGGAGATAGCTGCTGTAATAGCGAAAGGTACAGGAGCGGCAGTTGCCATAGAGGCTGCTGTTTATTTTTCATAAAAAGCTCTGAGGCCAATTGACGAGCCCATATCCAATATAAAGGAGCGTTTTTGATGCTTGGGATTTTAAACAAAGTGTTCGATCAAAATAAACGCGATTTGAAGAAACTGTCAAAGAAGGCGGAGCAGATTGATGCCCTGGCTTCCACTATAGATAAACTGACTGATGACCAGCTGCGCGACAAGACGGCTGAGTTTAAGATGCGCCTGGAAAAAGGCGAGACGCTTGATGACATTCTTGTCGAAGCATTTGCTGTTGTCCGTGAGGCAGCAAAGCGTGTGCTCGGCCTTTATCCTTATCCGGTCCAGCTGATGGGGGGCGTGTCCCTTCACGAGGGGAATATTTCCGAGATGAAAACCGGTGAAGGTAAAACGCTGACGGCGACCATGCCTGTTTACCTGAACGCACTGGCAGGAAAAGGCGTCCATGTTGTGACGGTCAATGAATACCTGGCCAGCCGTGATGCGACAGAGATGGGCCGTCTTTATGAATTTTTGGGCCTCACTGTCGGACTGAACCTGAACGGACTTTCAAAAGAAGAAAAGCAGGCTGCCTATGCGGCTGATATCACTTACGGTACGAATAATGAGCTTGGCTTTGACTATCTGCGCGACAATATGGTCCTTTATAAAGAGCAGAAGGTCCAGCGCCCGCTGTATTATGCTGTAATCGATGAAGTCGACAGCATCCTGATCGATGAGGCGCGTACACCGCTCATCATTTCCGGGTCTGCGCAGAAGTCTGCCCAGCTTTACATCCAGGCTAATGCTTTTGTCCGCAACCTGAAAAAAGAAGACGACTACACATATGATGAAAAAACCAAGGGAGTCCAGCTGACAGAGGACGGGATGACGAAGGCAGAGAAGGCTTTCGGCATCGAGAATCTGTTCGACATTTCCCATGTGGCGATCAACCACCATATCACTCAGGCGTTGAAGGCGCATGCGAGCATGCATCTTGATGTCGATTATGTCGTTCAGGACGGCGAGATCGTCATTGTTGACCAATTCACAGGCCGTCTGATGAAGGGACGCCGCTACAGCGACGGTCTGCACCAGGCGATCGAAGCGAAGGAAGGCCTGGAAATCCAGAACGAAAGCATGACGCTTGCGACGATTACTTTCCAGAACTATTTCCGTATGTACGAAAAGCTGGCCGGTATGACGGGGACAGCGAAGACAGAGGAAGAGGAATTCCGCAATATATACAATATGTATGTAACGGTCATCCCGACGAACAGGCCGATTGCCCGTGACGACCGTGCCGATCTCATTTATGCGAGCATGGACGGCAAGTTCCGCGCGGTGGTCGAGGATATCGCCGAGCGCAACCAGAAGGGCCAGCCGGTGCTCGTTGGTACGGTGGCCATCGAGACGTCTGAGATCATTTCTAAATATCTGACGAAAAAAGGGATCCGCCACGATGTCCTGAATGCGAAAAACCATGAGCGCGAAGCAGAAATCATTGCCCACGCCGGTGAAAAAGGCTCTGTTACCATCGCCACCAATATGGCGGGGCGCGGTACTGACATCAAGCTTGGGGAAGGCGTGAAGGAAGTCGGCGGACTTGCGGTCATCGGTACGGAAAGGCACGAAAGCCGCCGGATTGATAACCAGCTCCGCGGACGTTCCGGACGTCAGGGAGATCCAGGTGTGACGCAGTTCTATCTTTCCATGGAAGATGAATTGATGCGCCGCTTCGGATCTGACAATATGAAATCAATGATGGAGCGCCTTGGCATGGATGACAGCCAGCCGATCCAGAGCAAGATGGTATCAAGAGCGGTTGAATCTGCGCAGAAACGCGTTGAGGGCAATAACTTTGATGCCCGTAAGCAGCTTCTGTCATATGATGATGTATTGCGCCAGCAGCGTGAAATCCTTTATGCACAGCGCAATGAGGTGCTTGAGTCTGAAAACCTCCGCGAAATTGCCGAGAAGATGATCCAGGCTGCCCTGCAGCGCAATGTCGAGGCTTTTGCCCCTGCTGTTGAGGATGAAGAGAACTGGAATCTGGATGGCCTGCTTGACTATGTGAACGGCAACCTTCTCAATGAAGGCGACCTCACTGTCAATGACCTGCGCGGCAAGGATACAGAGGAAATCTTTGAAACCATCTATGCGAAGGTAAAAGAGCGCTATGATGAAAAAGAAGAAATTCTTGCTGAAGACCAGATGCGCGAGTTCGAAAAAGTTGTTGTGCTCCGTGCGGTTGATTCTAAGTGGATCGACCATATCGATGCAATGGACCAGCTTCGCCAGGGCATCCATCTTCGCGCCTACGGCCAGATCGACCCGCTGCGCGAATACCAGCATGAAGGCTTTGCGATGTTCGAGAACATGATTGCCAGCATTGAAGAAGATGTGGCCAAGTACATCATGAAAGCGGAAATCCGCAACAACCTTCAGCGTGAAGAAGTGGCCAAGGGCCAGGCAGTCAACCCGAAGGAAAACGAAGGCGGAAAAGTGAAGAAAAAACCGGCCGTTAAGCAAATGGATATCGGCCGCAACGACAGCTGCATCTGCGGAAGCGGCAAAAAGTACAAAAACTGCTGCGGCAAAGAAGCTTAAGCATAAGAACAGAAGAGGGCCGGTAAAGCTCGATCAGCTTTGCCTGCTCTCTTTTTCCTGATACACTGTAAAAAAACTATTTAGAGGTGACTGGAATGGAATTAGCAGACATTCGCAATGAGTTAGAGAGAACAGCTAAGGTATTAGCGGACTTTAGGGGGTCTCTTTGACTTAGAAAACAAAGAGGCGCGCATCGCCGAGCTTGATGAAGAAATGCTGCACCCGAATTTCTGGGATGACCAGAAAGCGGCGCAGGTTGTTATCAGCGAGTCGAATGCCCTGAAGGATCAGGTCCATGAATTCCATGACCTGTATGAAACATTTGAAAACCTGGAGCTCACTTATGAGCTTGTGAAGGAAGAAAGCGATGAGGATCTGCAGAATGAGCTTGCCGAAGAGCTGACCGAGCTGAGCAAGCGCCTTGCACAGTTTGAGCTGCAGCTTTTGCTTAGCGAGGAATATGATAAAAATAATGCCATCCTTGAACTTCACCCGGGTGCCGGCGGAACAGAATCCCAGGACTGGGGCTCTATGCTGCTGCGCATGTACACACGCTGGGCAGAGAAAAAAGGCTTCAAGGTTGAAACGCTTGATTATCTGCCAGGTGATGAGGCCGGTATTAAAAGTGTCACACTTGCGATTAAAGGGCATAATGCCTACGGCTATCTGAAGGCTGAAAAAGGCGTCCACCGCCTAGTCCGGATTTCGCCATTCGATTCTTCAGGCCGCCGCCATACCTCTTTCGTTTCATGTGAGGTTATGCCGGAGTTCAATGATGAAATCGAAATCGATATCCGTACAGAAGATCTGAAAATCGATACGTACCGGGCAAGCGGAGCCGGCGGACAGCATATCAATACAACTGACTCAGCTGTACGGATCACCCACTTGCCGACAAATGTCGTTGTAACCTGCCAAACCGAGCGTTCTCAGATCAAAAACCGTGAACGCGCCATGAAAATGCTCCAGGCCAAGCTCTATCAGAAGAAAATTGAAGAGCAGGAGCAGGAGCTGCTGGAAATCCGCGGCGAGCAGAAGGAAATCGGCTGGGGAAGCCAGATCCGCTCCTATGTGTTCCATCCGTACAGCATGGTCAAGGACCACCGCACAAGCACGGAATCAGGAAACGTCCAGGGCGTAATGGACGGCGATCTCGATCCATTCATCAATGCTTATCTGCGTTCAAGACTAAGCCTATAATATTGAAGGAAAAGCCTTTGCCGGAAATGGCAAAGGCTTTTTTTTTGTGGATGTTGTGTGAGGCCAGTGATGAGGTTTTCGGGAAGGTTTCTATACTTTAATCGTCTTTTTCAACTGGTTGATCTCTTTATCATGTACACCGGTTTTCCCGCTTAAGTACTCAATGTCAATCTTCGCTGCATTCAGTTCATTTGAAACCACCTGGTAAAGCTTTTCATGATGATCAAGCTTCGTTTCAATATGTTTAAAATGGCTTCTCATTTCGGTGGTCAGATTGTCAAACCTTTCATCCACAGAATCGAGCCTTTTATTAACAGCATCAAACCTTTTGCAACAGCGTCAAATCTTTTATCAACAGCATCAAACCTTTTATCCACACCATCGAGCCTTTTATCAACAATATCAAATCTTTTATCCACACCGTCAAATCTTTCATCCATCCCGTCGAGCCTTTTCTCCATTGCATCAAACCGGCTGTTCATCTGTGACCCAAGATCCACTATCTGCTCCTGCATGATGACCAGGATTTGTTCGAGTGACTTCTCCATGTTTTTTCACCTCCTTTTCGACATTATACCACTTTTCTGTATGCGGAAATTCATTTTGTATATTTTTGTAAAAAAGATAAAAACTAAAGATAGCATTGGTTTAGTTTTTCTGGATTCCGCTGTTCCCATACACTTCCGCTCCACTCCTTTAATACGTCACTTTATTGGCATTTACAGCCTTTTTTCAACATGCTATACTCACTTTCGGCTATGAAAAGCCCATGGAAGAAAAAAAGTAAACAGGAAACTTTCGACAAATAACGGGAGGTGCCTGTCACCAATAAAGGAGCAGGATGCAAGTGAGCAAGAGACAGAGAGGAAGTACATATAACCCTGGGGCGGAGCGGGCGCTTGAGTATTTGTTTGTGCTGGTGGGATCCGGGATTGTGGCGGTGGCGTTCAATGTGTTTTTGCTGCCGAACCGGATCGCTTCCGGGGGAGTGAGCGGGATCAGTACAATATTGGACGCATTGGTTGGCTGGGAGCCGGCTTATGTGCAGTGGGCTTTTAATATTCCGCTGTTCATCGCAGGGCTGATATTCTTGGGCAGGCAGTTTGGGGCAAAGACCTTAGCGGGAACCATATTCCTGCCGCTTGTTGTATTTTTGACGAGCCATGCAGACCCATGGACACAGGATCCGCTTCTTGGCGCCCTGTTCGGCGGAATCGGGGTCGGTCTTGGGCTTGGGATTGTATTCCGCGGGAAGGCTTCAACGGGAGGCACTGATCTTGCGGCCCAGATCATCAATAAATATACAGGGCTGACCCTTGGGACATGTGTGGCCATCATTGATGGCTTGATCGTCCTTTCTGCAGCGGTCATCTTTGATATTGAAAGAGGTTTGTATGCACTTATTGCCCTTTACGTGACAACCAAGACGATCGATTTGATCCAGGTCGGCTTCAGCCGTTCGAAAATGGCCATGATCATTACGGACAATCAGGCAGCTGTCAGGGAAGGCATCTTGAATAAAATTGACCGCGGAGTGACAAAACTATCAGCATATGGCGGATATACCGACCATGAACGGCCAATCCTGATGTGTGTTGTTGATCAGACGGAGTTCACTAAATTGAAACAACTCGTCAAGACCATAGATCCTCAAGCGTTTATTATAGTAATGGATGCATCTGAAGTGCTCGGCGAAGGCTTCAAACGTGCCTAGGCTTGCAGATGTCCGGAAATGATCCGGATATAGGAGGTATTTATAATGAAGAAGAAATTGATGATGATTTTTATGGGAGCTTCCGTAGTCCTTGCTGCGTGCGGCGGCGGGGAAGAAGCGAATGAAGGCAGTGAATCGGCAGGAGCGGGCGATCCGCAAAAAATGTTCACCCAGAAATGCTCAAGCTGCCATGGCGACAATCTGCAGGGCGGGGTTGGGCCGAGCCTTGAGAAGATCGGATCACAGCTTTCCCAGGAAGAAATTGAAAAGACGATTGCAGAAGGTAAAGGTGCCATGCCGCCAAGGCTTCTTGAAGGCGAGGATGCCGCTGCGGTGGCAGAATGGCTGGCAGCTAAGAAGTAAGAGGGAGAAACCGTTTCATCCTACTTTAGTAGGATGGCGGTTTTTTTAATTTATAAATATGAAGGTTTTTCCAATGTTTTTGTCGTATTTTAACAAATTACGATACCCGATTTTGGGTAAAAAGAACCGTTTTTTATACAAATGAAAAGAAACTGTAATATTTTTTTCCGTTATTTTGACAAAGTATGATGTTATAATGGGTTGAGTGAGAATACGAACAAGCTGCTTTTAGTAGTTTTGTGTTTAATTTTGTCACGATTTAATAAACACTGTTGTCGAATTGCTGTCGATTTCTAGCGAAAAGTTAATTCTATTCTTAACACTAAACTACAGGTGATATAAATGATCGAAATGCAAGACGTATATAAGAAGTATTCCAACGGAGTAACTGCTGCCAACGGGATAGACGTACGGATCAAGCAAGGAGAGTTTGTATATGTTGTAGGTCCGAGCGGAGCCGGCAAATCGACCTTCATCAAGATGATGTACAGGGAAGAGAGGCCCACATCCGGCACAATTACGATAAATGGCGTGAATCTTGAAAAGCTGAGGCCTAACAAAGTTCCGCTGCTCCGCCGAAACATCGGCGTTGTATTCCAGGATTTCAAGCTGCTTCCTACTTTGACAGTTTACGAGAATGTCGCATTTGCCCTTGAAGTTATCGAGGAGCAGCCAAAATATATTAAAAAACAGGTTATGGAAACCCTTGAGCTGGTCAATTTGAAGCATAAGGCGCGCATGCTGCCGACTGAATTGTCAGGCGGAGAGCAGCAGCGAGTATCCATTGCCCGCTCCATTGTAAATTCGCCGAAGGTAGTCATCGCCGACGAGCCTACCGGGAACCTTGATCCTGATACCTCATGGGAGATCATGAATATCTTTGATGAGATCAATACGAGGGGCACTACAGTCGTAATGGCGACGCACAACAAAGAAATCGTTAATACAATCAAGCATCGCGTAATTGCCATTGAAGGCGGAAAAATCATACGTGATGAGCAAAGGGGAGATTACGGTTATGAAAGCTAGAACCCTTCGCCGTCACATCAGGGAGAGTTTCAAGAGCCTCGGCCGGAACGGATGGATGACTTTTGCCTCCGCCAGTGCGGTAACGGTCACTCTCATCCTGGTAGGTGTGTTTTTCGTTATTATGATGAATCTTAATCAAGTGGCTACAACCATTGAAGAGGACGTGGAAATCCGCGTTCACATCGATATTGCTGCAAATGAGCAGGATCAGCAGGTTTTACGGAGTAAAATTGAACAGATACCCGAAGTGGGAAGTGTCGAATATTCAGCCAAGGAAGAAGAATTGACCAATCTGATAGATAGTCTTGGAGATGAAGGCCAGGCCTTCAAACTTTTTGAACAGGACAATCCGCTGAACGATGTATTTATCGTAAAAACGAAAAACCCGGAAGATACAATGAAGACGGCAGAAAAGATCGAGAAGCTGCAGTATGCCACAAAGGTTAAATACGGACAGGGACAGGTTGAGAAGCTGTTCGGCTTTATCAATACAAGCCGGAATGTCGGTCTTGTCCTGGTAGTGGGCCTTCTGTTCACCGCCATGTTCCTGATCTCGAATACGATTAAAATTACAATTGTAGCAAGAAGAAGAGAAATTGAGATTATGAAGCTGGTAGGGGCGACCAATGCCTTTATACGCTGGCCGTTCTTCCTTGAAGGGCTGTGGCTGGGCGTGCTGGGGTCGATCCTGCCGATCGTGCTGGTCGCAACCACTTATAATTATGCCTATGATTATATCTCGCCAAGGCTTCAGGGCCATTTCATCCAGCTGCTGGAATTCAATCCATTTGTCTACCAGGTTTCCGCACTCCTCATTCTAATGGGAGCATTGATCGGAGTCTGGGGCAGCCTGATGAGTGTCCGCAAATTCCTTAAAGTATAAAAGAAAAGATGCATGGAAGGGCCCTGCAGGGGGGAACCATACTCCGGGCCCTTTATGCGTCATAGAATAGACGTATGAATAGTATGAAAAGTTTCAAAAACATATAGAAGACGATCTAACCCGTACATATGGCCCCATTGGAAAGGAGAAATCGGAACTTGAAAAAATCAATAGCAGCGTTTTCTTTTGCCACGGCTGTCGGCCTGGGAAGCATCTTTGGAGGCATCCCTGCCAGCCAGGCATCAGCGAGCAAAATCAGTGATCTGGAAAGCAAGAAGAATCAACTCCAAGAACAGCGCTCCGGCAATGACAGCAAGATTAACAGCGCGGATTCAGAGATTAATAGACTCCAGGGAGAGCAGGACAAGGTGAGCAAGGAGCTTGAGCGTCTTAGCCTGTCCATCTCCGATACGGAAACGAAGATCAAGGAAAAAACAGAGCAGATTGCATCAACGAAAGAAGAAATAGAAAAGCTGAAGGCCGAGATCGTGGTCATCACTGAGCGAATCAACAAACGTAATGAAATGCTGAAGGACCGCGCCCGTTCATTCCAGGAAAATGGCGGTATGGTCAGCTATCTCGATGTCCTGATGGGAGCACAGAACTTCAGCGATTTCATTGACCGTGTAGGAGCAGTCGCTACGATTGTGGAAGCAGACCAGGATATCCTGCGCGAGCACGAGGCAGACAAAAAGCTCCTTGAAGAGACTCAGGCAAAGGTGGAAAGTGAGCTTTCTTCCCTTGAGAAGATGCGCACTGACCTTGAGAGCATGAAAAAGCAGCTGAATGCACAAAAAGCTGAAAAGAACAAGCTGATGGCCAGCTTAAAGAACCAGGAAGAACACAAGCATGCTGAAAAGCTGAATCTTGAAGAAGAAAATGAACTGCTTGCTGCCCAGGAAGCTGCCATCAAGCAGGCAATAGAGCTTGAGAAAAAGCATCAGGCAGAATTGGCAAGGCAGGCTGAGCTTGAGCGTCAAAGACGTGCGGCTGCAGCAGCGGGTGCCAAGAAAAACAGCTCATCAGGAAGTAGTAGTAGTAGTAATAGCAGCAGCAATAGCGGCGGTGGAGGCGGCGGCCCAGTATCATCCGCACCTTCGATTTCGGGAGGCAACTTTACGAAGCCTGCTGCAGGTGTTGTGACATCGGGACTTGGACAGCGCTGGGGAACTTTCCACGCTGGGGTGGACATCGCTAAAAGCGGAACAGTCCCAGTGGTAGCAGCGGCAAATGGGGTTGTCATCAGATCATATTATTCCAGCAGCTATGGAAATGTCGTATTCATCTCCCATTCTATTGAGGGACAAGTATACACAACTGTTTATGCACACTTAAGCAGCCGCTCAATCGGCACTGGAGCGACTGTCTCAAAAGGACAGCAGATCGGGATCATGGGCAACACCGGTGATTCACAAGGACAGCATCTGCATTTCGAACTGCACAGAGGCCCTTGGAACGCATCTAAATCCAATGCAATCAATCCGATCGGGATCGTACCGATGTAATAAAAAAGGAAGAAGCTTAGATGCTTCTTCCTTTTTTTTATCTGCAAAAAGATCAGTCAGTCTTTTTTACAGGTGCAATCTCAAGCCCTTCCATGCTCAGTGCCTCATTGATGGCATGCTTGAGTGTGGCAAAACAGTGCTGGTCATTCAGCGTGATATTCCGCTCGGTCAGCTGGATGCTGATCTGCGGGGAGATGCCTACAATGAAAGGCTTGACCCCCATAAGGGTGGTTGTTTTTGTCAGGTTATTTATTAGCTCCAGAATATAGTCATCAACTGAGTTGATGCCCGTAATATCCACAATCAGTGTAGAGGGCTTATGAAGCAAAAGGCCGGAAAGAACCTTTTCGATGAGCTGTGATGAACGGTTCTCCTCAAATTTGCCCATTAAAGGAAGGACTGTAATGCCATCTATTACGGGGATAAGCGGAGAAGACAGGTCATTCACCAGCTCGCTCAATTCTCTTGTACGCTGATCGACTTTTCTTTCCAGCTCGAGAATTGCCTGTTGCTCTTTCTTTCGGATGCTGTCATGGATATTGTCCTTCGGAGTGATTTGAGAAGGGAAATAGCTGATTTCCGTATAGGTGCTTCCTTCAAAGGTGCTCGCTGTGATTTCATACCAGATGCTTGTAGCGAAAAGGCCTGACAGCACTCCTGCCCAGTGGCCCGGAATGAAGGCCCCTGCCGTGCTTTTTCCCTGGGCGCGGATGACCCTTTCTTCCCAATCATTTTTCAGCCGGAGTGCAGCCGTTCTTTTATCCATGGAATATTCGGTTATTTCCACCTGCCCCCATCCGGCACTGCTATAAAGCGGCGGAAGATATTCAATGATTGCTTCTACACTTTTGCCTGTGCTTTTATAAAATCTGCTAACGTCCTCACCGGTCCTGTAGCCTGCTGTTTCAAGCACGAGCCTGGCGGAATCATCTCCAGCTACTTCCTCAATTGTATTCATAAAGGTTTTCAAGGCTGTTTTGGTCCAAAGGAGAATAGCATCATCCCCTTCAAAATCAAGGGAACCGCTGCTTTCATTCCATTGGATGGTCGTTTGCCCGATTTTATACTCATTATTAGTCTTCTCCTCCAAAAACCTTTCCTCCTTCAGCCAGCAAGTTATTCATAAACTTCGTTACCATTTTACCCTTTAGCGGGGGTGAATACCAATAAAAAGGGAAAGAATGCGATTTAAATCTAAGGGGAAAGTGGATTCCATCATAACCTGTCCCTATCTTTCATATAGTGAAGTATCAAGCTTAACAGGCTTATGAAAGGAAGATACCTATGAATCGAAGAGTGATCGCTTTTTTTATGGCCGGATCACTGCTGGCCGGATCGGGAGGAACGTATGCAGGGATGCAGTGGTTCTATCATTCGCAAAAAGAGGCCGGCCTTGAGCCTAAAGCCGGGCTGGAGGGCAAGGAAGATCCAGGCAGCGGAGCACCCGAGGAGCTCGGGAAGGTAGGCCAGGCGTATGAGCTGATCCTCGGAAGCTATGTAGAGAAGGTAGAGGGAGAGCAGCTGGCAGAAGGGGCCATCCAGGGGATGCTTTCAACATTGGATGATCCTTATTCGGTATATATGAACGAGGAAACGGCCAGGCAATTCAATGAAACACTGGAGTCATCGTTTGAAGGGATCGGAGCGGAAGTAAGCATGGTAGATGGCAAGGTGATCATTGTATCTCCATTTAAAGATTCACCAGCAGAAAAAGCCGGCCTGAAGCCGAACGACCAAATCCTGAAGGTGGATGGTGAAAGCGTTGATGGCCTTGATTTATATGAAGCCACTTTGAAAATCCGCGGTGAAAAAGGAACCAATGTTATGCTGGAAATACGGAGGCAGGGCCTTCAGGAGCCGCTTTCGGTAAAGGTGAAAAGAGATGAAATTCCGCAGATTACTGTCTATGCGGAAATGAAAGAAGAAAACGATAAAAGAATCGGACATATTGAAATTACGACTTTTTCAGAAGATACAGCAAAGGAATTCACCAGGGAGCTGAAAAAGCTTGAGAAAGAGGGACTGGATGGACTGATCATTGATGTGCGCGGCAATCCGGGGGGACTGCTGTCCAGCGTCGAGGAAATTCTGAAAGGTCTTGTTACTAAAGAAAAGCCGTATGTTCAGATTCAAAAAAGAAACGGAGATAAAACAAGATATTTCTCAGAGCTTGAGAAAGAAAAAGACTATCCGGTAGCCGTTCTGATTGATAAAGGCAGTGCATCTGCGTCTGAAATTCTTGCCGGAGCGCTGGAGGAAGGGGCAGGCTACCCGCTCATCGGAGAAGCCACCTTTGGGAAAGGGACCGTCCAGCAGCCCGTTCCGATGGGAGATGGAAGCAATATTAAACTGACATTGTTCAAATGGCTCACTCCGGATGGAAATTGGATTCATAGGAAAGGGATCAAGCCGACGATTGAAGTCGTCCAGCCGGAGATCTTCCATACCCACCCGCTTAATCTGGAAAAGCCGCTTGTGCTGGATATGAATAATGAGCAGGTCAAAAATGCACAGATCATGCTTGATGGGCTCGGGCTGTCGCCAGGCCGGAAGGACGGCTATTTCAGTGAAGCGACCGAAACGGCGGTCAAAGCCTTCCAGCAGCATCAGGGACTGGAGGCAACAGGCAAGGTTGACAGCAAAACTGCTGCCGCGCTTGAGCAGGCTATCATCGCGGAAACCAAGAAAGAAGAAAACGATATTCAGCTGCAGGCCGCTATCCGCTATCTCAGCAGGTGACCGCAGAGCGGTGACAGGCACCTCCCGGTTTTTGTCGAATTTATTAAAGGGCAGCAGGCATCAGTAATATTCGCCATATCGAATATAACAGGTGCCTGCTGCCCTGTTTTTTTGATAGAATAGAAGTAATAGAAACTTTTATACTAGAGGTTGGTGGGAGGATTTGATTCAGGAGTGGCTTTTGGAGCTGGCAAAGGGTGCGGGAAAGCTTTTGCTGAATCCCGTGTTTTATTATCTGTTCTTTTTAGCGGCGCTGCTTGGGGTTTCCAGAGTGAAGCGAGAGCGCAAGAATTTTCATATCAGGGTGGAAAATGCCTACTTTGAGCTTCGCCAGCTGATCCCTGCTGGACTTGCAGCAGGTCTGGTTCTTTCCGTGATTACTCTGGGAACCGGCATGTTGATCCCGATAGAGCTTGTGTGGCTGACAGCTGCATTCACCATTCTTTGGAGTCTGACAGGAAAGGTACGGCTGCTTGCCCCGGCTTACACAGTGGGCGCAGCATTTTTCGCAAGTATTTATATCATTGACAGGGGTTTTAGTATCCCGCTCATTAAGGGGACAGGCAATTGGACGGCGGAGATGCTGTTCCCCGCAGGTGCATCTCTGCTCGCTCTGCTGATGATTGGCGAGGCTTACCTAATTCTGCGGAACGGCGGCCGGGCAACGTCTCCGAAGCTCATTAAAAGCAAGAGGGGACAGACCATCGGTGTCCATGAAACGAAAAGGCTTTGGCTGCTTCCGTTATTTTTGCTTATCCCTGGTGATGCAATCTCTGGGTTGTTTGGCTGGTGGCCGCTGTTTTCCATAGGAGACAGCTCTTATGCAATCATCTTAGTTCCATTTTCAGTTGGGTTCTCTCAGCAGGTTCAGGGTATGCTGCCGGATACGGCTGCCAAGCGGACAGGCAGAAGGCTGCTGGTCTTCTCTATCATCCTACTCCTGCTTTCGGCAGCAGGCTATTGGTACCCGCTGGCATCAATCGGGGTTGCTGCACTGGCTGTGATCGGAAGGGAATTCATCACATACCGCCAAAAGGTATATGACCGGAACCAGCCTTTCTTTTTCTCGAGAAGGAACGAGGGCCTTGTTGTTCTAGGAGTGAAGCCTGGCACGCCCGCAGAATCGATGGGCCTTAAAACTGGTGAACTGGTTTCAAAGGTGAATGGACTGAAGGTCCAAGATGAAAATGATTTATACAATGCCCTTCAGCGCAACGGAGCCCACTGCAAATTGGAAGTATTCGACGTCAATGGACAGATCCGCTTTGTTCAGAAGGCATTATATGAAGGCGACCATCATGAGCTAGGCATTCTGTTTGTGCAGGATGAATGGAAGAAAGATGAGCGGGCCGTTTGATGGCCAAATAAAAAGCCGGCTGCAATTTTAACGCAGCCGGCTTTTTTACATAGACTCCATTCTCCCTGCTGGTATACACTGGAATTAGTTGATCAAAAAAAGAAAAGGGGTGTCCTGCTCATGGTCAAATTCGGCGTCATCGGTACAAACTGGATCACGGAAAAGTTAGTTCTTGCCGGGAAAGAGCTGGAGGATTTTCAGCTGGCAGCAGTCTATTCAAGATCACGGGATAAAGGCGAGAGGTTCGCAGAGAAATTTGGTGCAGAGCATATATTCACAGATTTAGAGGATATGGCCAAAAGCGAAGTGATTGATGCGGTGTATATTGCAAGCCCGAATTCGCTTCACAGCGGTCAGGCAGAGCTGTTTTTGCGAAATGGGAAGCATGTGCTTTGTGAAAAGCCGGCAGCTTCAAATACGGCTGAGCTGAAAAGGATGATCCAGACTGCTAAAGAACATCATGTGCTGTTCATGGAAGCGATGAAAACGACATTCTATCCGAACTTCCAGCAGATCAGGGAGCATTTGCCGAGAATCGGGAAGGTGAGGCAATATTTCGCCCACTATTGCCAGTATGACTCCAGGTACGAAGATTACAAGGCAGGAAGGCAGGCGAATGCCTTTGATCCGAAGCTGTCGAACGGCGCTTTAATGGATGTCGGCGTGTATGCGATCTATCCGATGCTGGTTCTTTTCGGTAAGCCGAAAAGCCTCCAGGCAAGCGGATTTCTGCTGGAAACCGGATCAGATGCGTCCGGAAGCATTGTGTTTACCTATGAAGATATGGATGCGGCTGTCCTTTTTTCAAAAATCACCGATTCCTCCCTGCCGGCCGAAATACAGGGTGAAAAGGGCTCAATAAAAATAGACCGGATTTCCACAATGGATGTAGTGGAGCTGCAGCTGCGCAATCAGGAGCCTGAAATCATCTCTGTTGCCCAGAATAATAACAGTCTTTTTTATGAGCTCCAGGAATTTATCCGTCTTGTCAAGTCGGGGGTAACAGAGTCGGATATAAATACCTTCCAGAATTCCATGCAAGTCATGAACCTGCTGGATGAGGCCAGGAGGCAGATGGGAGTCGTGTATCCGGCAGATATTTGATCGGTGTCTTGCCCCTTATAGAAATAGTCATTTAGCGTTTAAATAACAAGATTAATAATATAGAAAAGGTTATATTACAATTGTTGAATTACGGAGCAAACCAACCTGTTGGCTTTTAATTCATCAATTTTGGGGCAGCCAGGGTCAAGTGGCCGCGGCAAAAGGCTTCCTGCCACAGAATAGGGATGTCTGTAAGCTGGCTGAGCAGTCTTTCGGGAGCAATAGGGGAAATGAAGGCAACAGCTCAGGAATCTGCACGGGCAATAAAAGAAATGGGCCGAACCAAAGAAATCGCAGCCAGCCCTGGGAACAGCTTGCCAGATGCAGAGAATGCCTTCAGATCTATAAATGACACAATTAATAGGGTGGTCTAAGCGATTAAGAACATTACAATTGGTTCGGCATGAATGAATCGAGACAAGGAAGCAGCTGGTTCCAGTCTTAGCATGGCAGCAGGATCCCGGCAGTCTGCTGCAGCATGCGGGGAAAAATTAACATATCCTCAAATTAACAGCTTGAAGCTCTGAAGAATATTAATGCTTCGCTGGGACCTTTAAGGGTTCCTCCTATGACCGTCAATTATCATACAGAACTTTGATACAGGAGAGAGGTAACCCAGTAATCGCACAGGCGGGTTGAATGGCTAATGTATACTCTTTTTCCTGCCTGCTTCGAGACTCATGACAGCAATCAAAATATATTGAATATAGTATAAGTCATTTTGATTTTTCTTATGGATCAGCTGAAGCTGGTTTAGCAGTTCGTATAATTGTTTTTTGCTCAGCCGCTCAAGGAGAAGGTTAATCGCCTTAGTGCGATTAATTTTTACTGATTCCTCGGGTGTATTGATGCACATATCTTTGAAAGGGGTAATATAAAGGGTCAGCAGATCCTTTATTTCAAAGGTTGTCAGCTGATTGTCACTGAATGAACTGGTATCATGCATAGTCTATCCCGCCTTCCATTAGGGTTATTACCCTTTACCCGTTGTGTGTCTGAATATGATGAAAATCGTATGTTTAATTAAACATAGTAAAAAATTGGTAAAAAAAGCCCTGTTCTTGAAATAAAGGAACAGGGCTTTTGTCATTATTGCCATCATATTTTAAAGTGGCGGATAAGATCCCTCAGTTCATCAGCCATTGAGGAGAGAGACTTGGACGATAATGCGATTTCTTCCATCGAAGCAAGCTGTTCCTCTGTTGAAGCAGCAACTTCTTCAGTGCTGGAGGAATTATGTTTTGCGATCAGAGACAATTGCTCTGCCGATTCTGTAAACTTATCCACCCCTATGGAGATTCGGTTGATTGCGAGGGTGACCTCTTCTACCTGTGGCGTAATTTCCCTTGATTTTTTTAAAATTTGATTGAATTTGAGTGAGGCCTTTTCCGAAATGGCAAGCCCCTCCTCAGTATTCCTGGATACATCCGCCATGACGGATACAGATCTGCTTGTATCTTCCTGGATGCTTTGAATGATTTCCGATATCTGCTTTGCAGATGTCTGTGTCTGTTCTGCCAGCTTTCTAACCTCATCGGCCACGACAGCGAATCCTTTGCCGGCTTCGCCTGCTCGTGCAGCTTCAATCGCGGCATTTAGGGCGAGCAGGTTGGTTTGATTGGAGATGCCGCTTATAACGTCCAGAATATTCCCTATCTCATTGGAACGCTGTGATAAGGATTGGATAACTGTATTCGAGTCTTTAACAGACCGGTGAATACTTTTCATCTGGGCAAGATTTTGCTGTACCGATTCCTCCCCCGCCTGAGCCTCAATTTCTGCTTCTCTTGATAATCCGAAAATGACAGAAGAATTTTCGGCTATATGCTCAATGCCTTGATTAATTTCTTTTAAAATGACGGAATTGCCCTCCATTTTCCCTGAAGTTTGTTCGGCGCCGCCTGCAATTTCCTGAATAGCGGATGCTACATGCTCCGTAGCCTGTGTGGTTTGATCCGCGCTTGCGGTAAGCTGTGCGGATGAAGAAGCTACATGGGAAACGGAGTCCCTGACATTTGCAACAATGTGCAAAAGAGAATCAATCATATGATTAAAGCTTGCAGCAAGCAGGCCAATTTCATCTTTACTGTGAAGGGAGATGCGGCTGGTTAAATCGCCTTCGGCAATGGTTTGCGCTTTTGCAGCCAATAGGCTAAGCGGCCGCGTTATGGACCGGGTTATTATAATAATGATTGTTCCAAAAATTAAGATGGAGGCTCCAAGTACAGCTGCCAGGCTAATCAAAATAGGATGGGCAGCATCATTGATTTCATTTTTATACATGGTACCGACAATTTTCCACCCTGTAAGTTTATTGGTGAGGAAGGTCATTTTCTTATCCTGTCCCTCCAAGAGATAGGATAACTGCCCTTTATCCATCTCATAAATCTTGTTTTTCCAGCTTTCGGCTGCTTGTGTACCGGCGTCTTTATTAGGATGAACGAGGTACTTTCCGCTTGCGTCCAGCAAAAGCACATACCCTTCCGCTCCAATCTTGCCTCCCGCTGTCTCAGCAAGCATACCTAGATCAATATCAATGCCGATAACCCCGCTTCCATCTTTGTTGGTTTTGGCAAGTGAGATGGTGGTTTCTCCTGTGTTTACATCTGTATAAGGCTCTGTGATGACAATTTCCCCTTTTTTCTTCATTGCGTCTTGATACCAGGGCCTTTCTCTAGGATTAAAGTCAGCAGGCAGATCAATCTTCGGAGAAATAGTCGTTTCTCCGGTATCCGTCCCCACATAGATGGCCGAAGCCTCTTTATGGAGATCTGTGTATTGGTCGAATTTAGTCTGCATCGATTCCTTATCCCCAAAATCCTCACGGGTAATGTGGGTGGAGAAGTATTCCAGATCATTTTCTTTAGGTGTGAAAATACTATTTATATTTTTATTTATAGCTTCAATGCTTTCATCTGCTGCAGAGAGGATAGTAGTTTCAAGTTCTCTTTTGGCCGACAGATAGGAGAACCCCCCGATCAACACGCTTGGAATGATAAGGACTAATACAAAAGCCAAAATCAGCTTCCTTTTTATAGTTAATCCAGGTAATTTAAAGTTTCTTTTTTTGTTCATTTCCTTTTCCCCCAAATCTGCTATTTTCCTGACAAGTTAATATATTTATCGGCACAATAATCGAAAATTTTACATAAAAATAAAAATATTTAGATTATTCAAATTCGACTTCTTCTATAACAAAAGTCCTATATTGGGCCGATATAAGTAATGATATTAATGAGCGGAGGCCTAAGCAGGCCGGACAGGGGAATTGCTATGAAACTAATCATGAAGACATTTTTGGTGGTCGGCAGTGCCATTGCCTTATTCTTATCTGTTATTTTCTTGTTTATCTGGCCGGCACTGCTTAAGGATGCAAATCAGATGGACAAGCGGACTGTATTAAAAGAACTGCAAAGAATAGAAAGCCATCTGAGTTCGCAAGCGGATGTTTTGAACAGAACTAATTTGGACTGGGCTGTCTGGGATGATACCTTTTTATTCCTAAAGGGAGAATACCCAGACTATCCTGCAGTCAATCTGCTGCCGGAGACCTTCGAAAATAACCAAGTGAATTTCATGCTTTTCTCGGATGGATCTGGTTCTAATATTTATCAGTCTGCCTATGACCTGAAAAGGGTAGAGCCTATCAGACTCCCTGCTGAATACTATGAAGACTTCAGCAGGCTGGATAAAGCCCAGGGGTATGTCATGACAGAACTGGGACTGGCGTTTTACTCGAAACAGCCTGTATACAAAAGCGATGGTAGCGGTACTGCTGCCGGTTCATTGGTAATGGGGAAGTTTTTGGATCATAATTATGTTGATAAAATGGGGAAAGAGCTGGGCCTATTACTGTCCTTCAGTGAACAGAAAGAAAAGCCGGGCAAAAAGCTGGCAGTAGAGACTGCTAGTGAAACAAAAATGAAGGGCAACCTGCTTATAAAAGAATTAGAGGGAGGAGGGAGCTATGGCATCAGCATACTGATGGACAGAGAATTTTATCAGCAAAAAAGGTCAAGCTTAATTCAGCAGTGCTATTATATTGCGGGATTTTCAGCCATTATGCTGCTCCTGGTCTTGTTCCTGCTGGACCGGTTCATCCTTTCCAGGGTAGCCAGTCTGTCAGAGAATCTAAGGGGAATACAGGAGAGGCGGGATACTGGCTTAAGGCTGCCCATCAGTTCAAAGCACAGGGATGAGATTACAAATTTGGAGCAATCCATCAATAAGGTACTGGCCTCTCTTGAAGATAAGAACCGGGAAATCACAAATCTTGCTTATATCGATCAGCTGACCGGCCTTCCCAATCAGGCCTATCTGTTTGAGCATTACTTGACGGGCTTGAAAGGCATGAAAGCTGTATTCTTTTTTGATTTGGATGGATTTAAACGGATCAATGATACATTGGGACACCAGGCAGGCGATATATTTCTAAAGGAAATTGCAGAAAAAGTAAAGGCGCTTGCAGACGAAATGAACGGCCTCTTTGCCAGGCTGGCAGGCGATGAATTTGCCCTGCTTGTCGGCACCAGCGAGAGGACGGAGCTGGAAGGAATCGCCAGGAGAATTCTGTCTCAGGTTGGGAAGGAGTATGAGACATTTCAGTACAAGGCATTTACAACAGCCAGTGTCGGTATTGCAGTGTCTCCGCTGGATGGAACTGCTCTGGACGCACTTCTGCAAAAGGCCGATATTGCGATGTATGAGGCTAAGAGCACAGGCAAGAACCAATATGTTTTCTATGAGGATATCTCATCGGACAGCTATTATAAAAATCTCCTGGAGCTGGAGCATGAGCTGAAATATGCGGTAGAACGGAATGAGCTTGAAATTTATTATCAGCCTATTATGGATAAAGCGGGGGAACATATCGTCTGTGTTGAAGCCCTTCTTCGCTGGAACCACCCTGCTAAGGGCCTGATTTCCCCCGATAAATTTATTCCGATCGCTGAAGAAACAGGTCTTATTAATAGGATGGGCTCCTGGGTACTGGAGGAGGCTGTTAAGCAGGTTGGTAAATGGCATAAGGACGGCCTTGAAAAGCTTGGTTTGGCCATTAATCTATCCAAATCGCAAATGAAGGACGGCCGCTTTGTTGAAAAATTGGATGAGGTCCTTGCATGCTATCATTTTCCGCCTGGGCTCCTGCAAATCGAGATTACCGAAAGCGATGTGAGCGATTATAAAAAAGAGCTGCTGCCATTTGTCGAAGACCTCCGGAAAAGGAAGGTCAAAATTGCTCTTGATGATTTTGGGGTCGGTACTTCCTCGCTGATCTTCCTTAAAGATCTCCCGGTCGATACAATAAAGATCGATCGTAATTTTGTCAAAAAGGTTCCCTTTCAAGCCTTTGATACTGTACTGCTGACGGGAATCTACAAAATCCTTAATGAACTGGGGCTGGACTGTGTAACTGAAGGCATCGAAACAGAGGAACAGCTGAAATATATCAGGGAAAACAGTGACTCCAAGCTGCAGGGTTATTATTTCAGCAAACCCTTACCGGCCCCTGAGCTGAAAAAGCAGCTGAATAAATTAAAGCCGGGATTTTAAAAAAAGTAAAGGAGGGGGCAGATGGAGACAGCAAGAGAAATTATACACCTGAATATCAAAGACTTTGAAACTGCAAAGGCAGTCTTAAGCATCCAGATCCCAGCCTATAAAATAGAAGCTGAGATTATAGGCTTTGATGCTATCCCGCAGCTGTTTGATACAGCTGAAAGCTTGATGGCCTCCCGTGAAAGTTTTGTTGGAATGTGCCTGGATGGCAGGCTGGCCGGCGTTCTTGCTTATGAAGAGGATGAAAATTGGGTGGTCATCAGCCGTTTGACCGTTCATCCATCGTTTTTCCGGAGAGGGATTGCAAAGAGTTTGCTTGCTCATTTAACCAGTGAATTTACCGGCAGAAAATGGAGGGTACTGACCGGGAAGGGGAATATGCCAGCCCTTCAATTGTATATAAGTTTCGGGTTTAAAGAAAAAGGTGAGCTGGAGCCTGAACCAGGCGTGCAGCTGACGGTCCTGGAAAAAGAATAAGCAAAACCTATCACATACGATCGAAATTTCAATATTTTTCCTTTCATCACCCTGCCTTATAATATAACTAATAAGGAGGGGATTCCAATGCCAATCAATTTTCACGATAAAACGAATCAGGATACCTATTCTTCCCGGAAAGCTGACTCAACTTGGATAGAAACGGTTGGGAAAGAGTTTGATTTAAGGGGGAAAAGTGTTCTCGACATTGGATGTGGAGGGGGAATCTACTCAAGAGCTCTAGCCGATATGGGAGCCTCACATGTGACAGGACTGGATTTCTCACGGGAGCTGCTTGAGGCGGCAGACCGGGCTTCAGATGGTTATCCGCAAATAGAATTTGTGCATGGAAATGCGTACGAAACCGGCTTGGAGGGAGATGCTTATGATATGGTGCTTGAAAGGGCTGTCATCCATCATCTCGACCGGCTTCCGGACGCCTTTGCTGAATGCTTCCGGGTGCTGCGCCCAGGCGGTTTCTGCCTGATTCAGGACCGGACACCGGAGGACTGCCTGCTTCCTGGCAGCAGGACACATATCAGAGGGTTCTTTTTTGAAAAATTCCCGGAGCTCGCGGAGAAAGAGATATCCCGGAGATATAGCAGTTCAGCTGTACAATCAGCGCTGGAGGAGGCAGGGTTCTCATCCGTCAAAGAGATTTCCTTATGGGAAGTAAGGAAGACGTACAGCGATATCAGCGGTTTGCGCCATGATCTCCTTGAAAGAACAGGGCGCTCCATCCTTCATGAGCTGAATGACAGCGAGCTGGCAGAGCTCGTAGAGCATATTGAAAGCAGGCTGACAGATGCCGGGAAAATTACGGAGCAGGATTGCTGGACCATCTGGCTCGCTGTGAAATGACAAAGTAAACGTATTGCTGTAAAATATATACAAATAAAGGCGGGGGGCGGTATTTTGAAATTCAGAATAAAGCGGAAGAAAGAAAAGAAAAAGAATAACAAGCTTGAAGTGATTGATGCTGCAATCGATCTGATAGAGCCGATATACCTTCTGTCCCGGTTTCTCATCCGTTCCCTATTTAAATTTGTGCAGTGAACAGAAAGCTATCAACATAAAAAAAGAGAAGCGGTGATGCCTATGCTTCTCTTTTGCATTTTTAAAAATTAGCCACTGTTAAGCTTAGTTCTTCAGCGGAATCGGATAATTTGGCAGCTGCACTGCTGATTTCGGAAAGAAGGCCGGTAAGAAGTTCGATGTCCTTTTCGATCTGGCGGCTTTTATCTTTGCTTTCTGTGCTTGCCGACAGGATTTCTTTGAAGACATTTCCTGTGTTTTCGATCTCTTTATTCCCGTTCACGACTATTCCATCAATGGTGCCAATCTGCGAAATCACCTCTGAAATCTGCCTGATTGTGCTGTTCAGCAGTGAGGTGATGTTGGAGGATGAGTCTTTTGTCTGTTCTGCCAGCTTTCTGACTTCATCGGCAACAACGGCAAATCCCTTTCCATGCTCGCCTGCCCTGGCCGCCTCAATGGCAGCATTAAGGGCGAGCAGATTGGTCTGGTCTGCAATGCTTGTAATCACGCCGGCAATCTCGCCGATCTGGTTCGAGGTTTTTTCCAGGCTGCTGATGGTGCTGGTAATTTCATTCACATTGCTTTTCAGCTCATGCATATTATCGACAACCCGATTCAGCTGGTCGCGGCCTTTGGATGAACGAGATTCCATTTCAGTCGAAGAAGCGGCGCCATCTTTTGCATTGCCGGATATCTGACGGGACTGATGCACAATCTGTTCTACAGAAGCGCCTGTCTGCTCTGACATGGCAGCCAGATTTTCAACGATTTCCCCGACATAGCTTTTCAGCTCGACCTTCGCTTGATTCTCCCTTTCGGCTGAGAATGCTTCCATCGTCTGCTGCATGATGGAAATGCATAGCTGGATTTCAAGATTGAAAATCTTCGCCATCGCAAAAGTCACGCGGCTTTGATCTTTCGATGACAGTTCCAGCTCCTGCAGGACAATTTCCAAGATGTTTTTCATAAGCAGCTGGTAAATGGACATATACCAGTGAATCTGCACCCCGATCTGCACATAAGCTTTTGCTGCTGTTCTGCGGCGTTCAACGAATTCGCCGTCAACTATGCCATTGAACAGACTGAGGATATACTGCTGGCTCATCTCTGTAGTCACGCCAATTTTCGAAATATCGGTTATTTTCCTGACATCCTCTTGTTCATAAGTGAGAAGTTTATTGTAAACGGCGCTGATATGCTTTTCGGCAATCGGGCGCACTGCCCGCAAAATAGCCAAATCTTCTTTTGTCAGGCCCATCACTTCAATCTGAAGCTTTAAATCCTGATCAAATTCAGTTTCCTGTACTGCATGTTCCAGTTCTTTCTGAATCAGGCTTTCAAGGTCAAACGATTTCGGTTTTGCTGTTTTCGTAAAAAGCACTTGAAACACTCCCATTTTCTATATCTATTATCCTGCTTTATATCGGCAATATAGGGGAAGTTTTTACTATTGTTTAAACAGAAGTACAATTGTTTTCAAGAAGGGTCTGCAGCGAGAAGCTGGAGCAGAATCAAAAAAGCCCCGGGCAGGAACGCCGGAGGCTTCAATCAGACCACAGGAATCAGCAGTTTCACGATGGTTCCTTCATTTTCTTTGCTTGTTATATATATATTCCCGCCGTGGCTCTTAATGATCCGGTTGCAGATCATGAGCCCAAGGCCTGTCCCCTTTTCCTTCGTGCTGTAGAACGGTTCACCGAGCTTCGGCAGCCTTTCCTCGGGAATGCCGATCCCTTCATCCTTCACGCTGATCATCGCAAAGCTGTTATCCTGCCTGACCTCAATGCTGATTTTTCCGCCATGGGGCATGGCTTCAATTGAATTCTTGATCACATTGATAAGCACCTGCTTGATTTTATCGATTTCACAGCGGACGCTGATTTCAGATAGAGAGTATTTTACATCTATCATGATGTTATAGATAAGCGCCTGTGTGTTTAAAAGGGTGACGACACTCTTGACTATATTCACCAGATTGGTTTCCTGAGCCTCTGTCACAACAGGCTTGGCGAGGACAAGGAGGTCATTGACGATTTCTTCAATCCGTTCGAGTTCGGAAAGGATTACATCTGCATATTTTTCTGTTTTACGCTCTGTAAGAAGCTGGGTAAAGCCTTTGATGGCGGTAAGGGGATTTCTGATTTCATGGGCGATTCCTGCTGCAAGCTGCCCGACGACAGAGAGCTTTTCTGCATTATGAAGCTTTTCTTCGGTCTTTTTCTGGCCGGTGACGTCTTTGATGATGATCTGGAAAAGCTTCCGGTTCTTAAAAACGGTGGGGATCAGCTGGATAGCGGCCTTCCGGGTGTTCCCGTCACTCCTGATGATATTCAATTCAAAAGAGACAGTCTGGTTCGCCTGGTAAAAATCCTTCAGATAGCCATGATCAGAAGGTGAAACATAGTCATACAAAGAAGCGCCTATAATTTCCTTGCTTGAAGTAAAGCCGAACACCTTCTTGCCTTCATCATTCATGTAGGTCCATATGCCTTTCTCGGTTGTCATGCCAATGGTATCCCTGCTGTATTCGACAAGGAAACGGTACTTTTCCTGGGTTTCCATGTTTTCTTCTTCCATATTGACGCGCTCGGTCATATCTCTTGATATGCACATGGCTTCCTGGCCGTCGCCGAGTGTGCTGATGCTGGTCTCCAGCCAGATATAGTCGCCTTCCTTGCGGCGGAACCGGAATGAAATGCGTGAGCTGCTGCCCGGGGATAGCCCGCGGAATTCTTTTTTGAGGATTTCTTTATCTTGGGGGTGGCAGTAGGCCAGAATGCAGTCCTTGTACAGTTCCTCTTGTGAATAGCCCAAAAGGGTGCTGCAGGATGGGGAAACATATAAAAAGATGCCTTCTTTTGTATGCCTTGAAATCAGGTCTGCCGAATGCTTCAGAGCCAGTTCGAGATTCTTTGCTTCAACTTTGTCCACAAATAATTCAGATTGATAGTCTCTGTTTGTTGCAATCAAAACCATTCTCCCTCCCGGAATGCAGTTCAATTTGCTCTTTTCCACTATTATACAATAGACAAGCGGGCATAAATATAGGAGTAAACTCCCTCTTCTTGTGTGAAGTCTGGGGAGAATGTTGATAAGGGGAGGAAAAAATGTGGAAAACCTCCTTTATCCACAGCAGATGGAGTTTTATTTTTTCAAAACTCCCCAAAATTAAGTAAGGGTTTTCAAAAATTGTGGATAAGAATTTTTATCCGAAAAATTTTAAAAAGGGTTTGACAGAACTTTGAAACGCGTGTAAAGTAAAAAACAATTAATCAAGCAAATAAACTTAATACGATAGCTTCTTATCCAGAGAGGTAGAGGGACTGGCCCTATGACACCTCGGCAGCGGACTGATGAACCGTGCCAATTCCAGCAGGCAGATTGCCTGAAAGATAAGAAGAGGACGAACGCCTATTATTCTGCCCTCTTCTTTTTGAAGAGGGCTTTCTTGTTTTCCGGAATAAAAGTGCGTGATGCTGCATAGCTATTGTGTTAAAACCAATTAATTTTATAGGAAAACCATAATTTCTTATCCAGAGAGGCAGAGGGACTGGCCCAATGAAGCCTCGGCAGCGGACTCTTATGAGTACTGTGCCAATTCCAGCAGGTGTGAGCCTGGGAGATAAGAAGAGCGGATGCTGATGATACATGCCCTCTTCTGTTCTCAGAAGAGGGTTTTTTATTTGATATGGAGGGTGAAGCAAAATGATAGAATTTCAGGATCTCAGAAAGGTGTATGAAAGCGGCGGGCAGCAGGTTGCCGCGCTCAACGGGATTGATCTAGCAATAGAAAGAGGAGAAATTTTTGGTGTCATCGGCTTCAGCGGAGCGGGAAAAAGCTCGCTGATCCGCTGTGTGAATCTGCTCGAAAGGCCGACCTCGGGCAAGGTGATCGTCGATGGCCATGATCTAACCTCGCTTTCGCCCAAAGAGGTGAGGGAAGTTAAACGGAATATCGGCATGGTGTTCCAGCATTTCAATCTGCTCAACTCAAAAACGGTGTTCGCCAATGTAGCCATGCCGCTCACACTGGCAAAGCTGCCGAAAGAGCAGATCCGCAAACGGGTCGCTGAACTGCTTGAGTTTGTCGGCCTTGCCGATAAAGCGGATAAATATCCGGATCAGCTTTCAGGCGGCCAGAAGCAAAGGGTCGGGATTGCCAGGGCGCTTGCGACACAGCCATCGATTCTTCTGTGCGATGAAGCGACATCGGCCCTTGATCCACAGACGACGAGCAGCATCCTTCAGCTTTTGAAAAAAATTAATGCAGAATACAACATCACCATCCTGATCATTACCCATGAAATGACGGTCATCAGGGAAATCTGCGACAGGGTGGCAGTGATCGAGGCAGGAAAAATCATTGAAGAAGGGTCAGTGTTCAATGTATTCTCGGCGCCGAAAACACAGACGGCCCAGAACTTTGTCAGCTCTGTCATGAATGATTCAATCCCTGATTCTGTAAAGCAGCTTGTAGAGAAAAACGATGGAAAGGAAAGGATCTTCCGGATCAATTTCGTCGGCGAGTCAGCCGGACAGCCGCTGCTTTCCAGACTTGCCAAGAAGTTCGATATTGATATCAACGTGCTGTTCGGGAATATAACCGAGCTTCAGGGAATCCCTTTTGGAAACCTTGTTGTCGAGTTCCAGGGAACCGACCAGGAAGTGCAGCGCGCGCTTATGTATATTCATCAGGAAAAAGTCTCAATCAAGGAAGTGAAAGCACATGCTAGTTGATCACACGCAAATCATAGAAGCACTCATCGAAACCATTCAAATGGTGGCTTTCTCGCTTCTTTTCTCAACCATCCTCGGATTGCCGCTGGGCATCCTGCTGGTTATTACGAGAAAAGGCCATCTGCTGGAGAATCTGCCCGTTTTTAACGTGCTGAATGGGATCATTAACATATTCCGCTCTGTTCCATTCATCATCCTGATGGTCGCAATCATCCCGGTGACGCGCCTTTTAGTAGGCACCTCAATCGGAACGGCGGCTGCTGTCGTACCGCTAGTATTCTATGCCGGCCCATATATTGCAAGATTAATCGAGAACTCACTCCTCGAGGTTGATCCTGGTGTCCTCGAGGCAGCGGAAGCGATGGGAGCGACTCCGGCACAGATCATCTTTAAGTTTCTCGTACCGGAAGCACTCAGCTCACTTGTCCTGGCACTGACCATTGCAACCGTCGGACTTGTCGGAGCATCCGCCATGGCAGGGGCTGTCGGCGGCGGAGGGCTTGGCGATTTGGCCATTACCTATGGCTATCAGCGCTTTGATACAACGGTCATGCTCATAACAGTCGCTATCCTGGTCATTATGGTCCAGGGGCTGCAAAGCTTCGGCAATATTTTATCCAAAAAAATCAGAAGACGATAACAGGAGGAATCATCCATGAAAAAACTACTATTAACGGCAATCATCCTCGCACTGGCGGTTTTCAGTGCAGCCTGCTCATCATCAACAAGCGGCAAGGAAAAAGAAAAAGAAGTGAAAATCGGGGTCAGCGGGTCAGACAACCGCATTTGGGACTTTGTAGCCAAGAAGGCTGAAAAAGAAGGAATCAAAGTGGAAATCGTCCGCTTCTCTGATTATGTCCAGCCAAACATCGCTCTAGCAGAGGGAGAGCTTGATGCCAATGCCTTCCAGACCATTTCTTATTTCAACGCTTTTAAAAAGGAGCATGATCTGGATCTTTCACCAATCGCGACAACCGTTATTGCACCAATGGGGATCTACTCTGAAAAATATAAAGATGTAAAAGATATCCCGGAAGGCGGAAAGATTGCCGTGCCGAACGAAGCAACCAATATGGGAAGATCATTCCTGCTTCTGCAGGAAGCCGGCCTGATCACGCTGCCTGAAGACTTTGACGGAAATGGCAGCATCGACAAAATCGTCGACAACCCGAAAAACCTGGAAATCGTCCCTGTAGTAGCGGGCCAGACACCACGCGTCCTGCCGGATGTAGCTGCCTCCATCATCAATAATGGAATCGCTGTTGATGCTGGCTTCAACCCTGTAGAAGACTCTATCTTCCATGAAAGTGCAACAGCAACTCCATATATCAACATCATTGCCGCCAGAACAGAAGACAAAGACAATAAGACACTGAAGCGCCTCGGCGAACTGTATCAGGAAGATGATGTAGCTGAATTCATTGAAAAAGAATACAAAGGCAGCACAATCCCGACATTCGTTCCGCTTAGTGAAATCGGAGAATAATAACCGGTGCCTGGCACCGCTATAACCCAAGGAGGAGATCATTATGTCAGCACCTGCTAAATCTGTAACCGAGCTGAAGGAAAGAATCAATCAAAGTGTGGAAGCTGGAAGGGAGCTTTACCTTTCAACAAGCCACCAGATTCATGACAAACCGGAAATCGGCAACCAGGAATTTTTCGCATCCGGGCTGCTCTCAGGAATTCTTGAAGAAGAGGGCTTTGAGGTTGAGCGTGCTGTTGCCGGCCATGAAACAGCCTTTGCTGCAAGGAAAAAATCCTCCAAACCGGGACCGTCAATCGCTTTCCTTGCCGAATATGACGCACTGCCGGGAATCGGCCATGCTTGCGGCCATAATATCATCGGCACAACAAGCACAGCGGCGGCGATTGCTTTAAGCAAGGTGATTGAAGAAACAGGCGGAGAGGTCGTCGTATTCGGAACACCCGCCGAAGAAGGCGGACCTAACGGCAGTGCAAAGGGCAGCTTCGTGAAGCACGGCCTGACAGAGGGAATTGATGCGGCGCTTATGATCCATCCTTCAAGCAAGACGGCATTGACAAGCTCCTCCCTGGCGGTGGATCCGCTGGACTTTGAGTATATCGGCAAGCCTGCCCATGCTGCGGCTTCACCGCACGAAGGAATTAATGCACTTGATGCGGTCATCCAGCTCTTCAACGGCATCAATGCCCTGCGCCAGCAGCTGAAAGATGATGTGCGAATCCATGGCATCATCACCCATGGAGGAGACGCACCAAATATCATTCCGGAATATGCGAAAGCGCGTTTCTTCATCCGGGCAGCGACAAGAACCTATCTAAATGAAGTTACAGCAAAAGTGAAAAAGGTGGCAGAAGCTGCCGCCCTTGGAACAGGCGCTGAACTGAATGTAATTGCATTCCAGAATGAAGTCGATAATCTTCTATTAAATAGAGCGTATGATGAAGCGTTCCGTGAAGTCATCGAGGAACTGGGGGAAGAGGTCGATCTGTCAGGAAGGGAAGGAATCGGTTCAACAGATGCAGGCAACATCAGCCAGCAGGTACCGACGATCCACCCTTATATCAAGATCGGCAGCGATGATCTTGTTGCCCATACTGCACCTTTCCGTGAAGCTGCACGGTCGGAAAAAGGCGATGAAGCCCTGCTCACAGGTGCAAAGGCGCTGGCACAAACCGCATTCCGGCTTATCACGGAGCCTGAACTGCTTGCTTCCATTAAAGAAGAGTTCGCTAGGAACAAAGAAGCGCAAAAATAAAGGATGGAGCTGCCTATATGGCGGCTCCATTTTTCCATTATACTATTGCTTTTTGTTGAGGCTTTCCTGGGCCAGCCGGATTAATTCCTTCACCATGCTGCCGCCGATCGGGCCGCCGACTTTGCCGGCCTCGCGCGATGTCAGCCTGCTGTTATATCCATGCTGAAGCGGAACATCCTTTTCCCTGGCCACCTCATATTTTACTTCCTCCGGCGCATCCGGTCCGACCTTATAGCCCTGGTTAGCCATAACACGTGCCTTCAATGTGTCGAGGGCTTCACGGGATTCTGGAACTAGGGGGCGCCTCCTTCTTCTGGACATTATGCAAACCTCCTTTCCGTTCATTATGGATAGTATTTTGCAAACAGCCTTTTTCTAAGCGAAGCCCGTCCATATAATCAGCTGCAAACAGAAATCGATGAATGGACAACAATGCCCTAAGCAAAAAAATACAGCGGCATATTTTTGAAATTGCTTGTATCATATAGTTTGAACCGCTATTCTAATGTTATACTTGTCCGCAATTCATAGTGAATCTATCATAAAGAAGGTGTGAAAAAGTGGCGCTAAAGTATCTTTCAGCCCTGCTGCTGCCCGGACTGCTTGTCATGTTCTTTACGAGGGTGACGTATAATCATGTAATCGGGCTCATTCTGACAGTCGCCCTGATTGCCGCCTCCGTCTACAAGGGCTATACAGACAGCTGGGGGCTTATTGTTGTTGATGCCTTTTCTTTGACTGCCGGTTTCTGGTATGCGCAGATTATGAAACAAAGAGCAAAGAAGCGAGCTTGATTTTATAATGATTCTCAAAAACCTGCCTGGTTTTAATCGGGCAGGTTATTTTATTTGGCAAGCAAGACTTTCAGCTGTCATCTCCATCCATATTTCCTGCCGACATATTTCGCGGGAAATATTCCAGCTTTAAAGGGCCGGTCCACCATTTAATCAAACGTTTGATTAACCTTTATTCGGCAGGAATCGAGCCGTTCCTGGCAGGAGCCTTTTTACTCATCACATGCTATTTCATGAAAAACGAATATCCGTTCGCATATTCCTGGTTTCTTTCATGTGCTTTGTGGTAGAATGAGGATATGAGTTTTTCAGCTTCGTACAAGGCTTCAGACCTTTTTCTTCTATAATATAACTTCAGCAGGAATCATCACGTGCATTCAGGACCGCTTAACCATTAAAAGAACAGGGGCAACAGAAGCAAGGTTCTTGCTTACTGGTATGCCTGCCTGCAAATATAGATAAAATGTTAAAATCAACTTCTTGAACAGGAGGCTTTTTTTGTGAAGGACCAATTTGAATTAGTCTCAAAATATTCGCCGCAGGGCGATCAGCCAGAGGCCATCAGCAGGATTGTCGAGGGCATCCGCTCCGGCAAGCGGCACCAGACCCTGCTGGGTGCAACTGGTACTGGTAAGACGTTTACCATTTCCAATGTGATTAAAGAGGTTAACAAGCCTACATTGGTCATAGCCCATAACAAAACCCTGGCAGGCCAGCTTTACAGTGAGTTCAAGGACTTTTTCCCGAACAATGCTGTAGAGTATTTTGTCAGTTATTATGATTACTACCAGCCTGAGGCATACGTGCCCCAGACAGATACATTCATTGAAAAAGATGCAAGCATCAATGATGAGATTGACAAGCTGCGCCACTCAGCAACTTCTTCGCTTTTTGAACGGAAGGACGTTATCATCATCGCCAGTGTTTCCTGCATATACGGCCTCGGTTCACCTGAGGAATACAAGGAGCTTGTTCTCTCTTTGAGGACAGGGATGGAAATTGAGCGGAACCAGCTTCTGCGCCGCCTTGTTGATATCCAGTATGAGCGGAACGATATTGATTTCCGGAGGGGGACCTTCAGAGTCCGCGGCGATGTGGTGGAAATCTTCCCGGCTTCACGGGATGAGCATTGCATGCGGGTCGAATTCTTCGGTGATGAGATTGACCGGATCCGTGAGGTGGATGCACTGACCGGAGAAATCATGGGCGAGCGCGAACATGTTGCCATCTTCCCGGCCTCCCACTTCGTAACACGCGAGGAAAAGATGAAAATTGCGATCGGGAATATCGAAAAGGAATTGGAAGAGCGCCTGGAGGAAATGCGTGAAAACGGCAAGCTTCTTGAGGCTCAGCGCCTGGAACAGAGAACGCGCTATGACCTGGAGATGATGAGGGAAATGGGCTTCTGCTCAGGGATCGAGAACTATTCGCGCCATCTGACTCTCCGTCCGGCCGGATCAACGCCGTATACGCTGCTTGATTATTTCCCTGACGATTTCCTGATGGTCGTCGATGAATCACATGTAACGATCCCTCAGGTCAGGGGGATGTTCAACGGGGACCAGGCCAGGAAGTCAGTCCTTGTGGATCATGGATTCAGGCTGCCATCCGCGATGGATAACAGGCCGCTCACCTTCCCGGAATTCGAAAAGCATATCAATCAGATTGTATATGTTTCCGCAACCCCGGGTCCATATGAAATAGAGCATACGCCGGAAATGGTCCAGCAGATCATCCGGCCGACAGGGCTGCTTGATCCGACGATCGAGGTGCGCCCGATCGAAGGACAGATTGATGACCTGATTGGCGAAATCAATGATCGGGTAAAGAAGAATGAGAGGGTCCTCATTACGACCTTGACGAAAAAAATGTCAGAGGACTTGACCGACTATCTGAAGGAAATCGGCATAAAGGTGCAATATCTCCATTCAGAGGTCAAGACGCTGGAGCGGATTGAGATCATCCGTGAGCTCCGCCTAGGAAAATATGATGTACTGATCGGGATCAATCTCCTGAGGGAGGGGCTCGACATACCGGAGGTTTCCCTTGTCAGCATACTTGATGCAGATAAAGAGGGCTTCCTCCGTTCAGAGAGGTCCCTCATCCAGACAATCGGGCGCGCGGCCCGGAATGCTTCCGGCCATGTCATCATGTACGCAGACAAGATCACCAATTCAATGGAACTGGCGATCAGCGAGACGAAAAGGCGCCGGGAAATCCAGGAAGCTTATAATGAGGAGCACGGCATCACACCGCAGACAATCCAGAAGGAAATCCGCGATGTGATCCGTGCCACCCACGCTGCCGAGGAGCAGGCCGACTATGCTGCACCAGCCAAACCGGCAAAAATGACGAAGAAAGAACGCGACAAACTGATCGCAAATATGGAAAAGGAAATGAAGGAAGCTGCCAAGGCGCTCAATTTCGAGCGGGCGGCCGAGCTTCGTGATCTATTATTAGAGCTGAAAGCGGAAGGATGACGAACTGATGGCAATGGAAAAACTGATTGTAAAAGGCGCCAGGGCCCATAACCTGAAGGATATTGATGTCACCATCCCGAGGGATAAGCTTGTGGTGCTGACGGGGCTTTCCGGATCCGGGAAGTCATCCTTGGCCTTTGATACGATATATGCAGAGGGGCAGCGCCGCTATGTGGAATCTCTTTCCGCCTATGCGCGCCAGTTCCTCGGCCAGATGGATAAGCCTGATGTCGATGCCATAGAAGGGCTGTCGCCGGCAATCTCCATCGACCAGAAAACAACAAGCAGGAACCCAAGATCGACTGTCGGCACCGTGACGGAAATCTATGATTATCTGAGGCTGCTGTTCGCCAGGGTCGGCCGTCCGACATGCCCGATCCATAATGTGGAGATATCCTCCCAGACAATCGAGCAGATGGTCGACAGGATCATGGAATATCCGGAAAGAACGAAGATGCAGGTCCTCGCTCCGGTCGTTGAGGGCAGGAAGGGGACCCACGTCAAGGTTCTTGAGGATGTGAAAAAGCAAGGCTATGTCCGTGTCAGAGTCAACGGCGAAATGCATGACCTGGGCGAAGACATCACATTGGAAAAAAATAAGAAACACAGCATACAAGTGGTCATTGACCGCGTGGTCGTGAAAGAGGGCGTAGCAGCAAGGCTGGCTGACTCCCTTGAAACGGCGCTTAAGCTCGGTGAAGGCAAAGTCATCATTGATGTAATCGGAGAGGAAGAGCTCCTCTTCAGCGAAAACCATGCCTGCCCGCACTGCGGCTTCTCCATCGGCGAGCTTGAACCGAGGATGTTCTCCTTCAACAGCCCATTCGGCGCCTGCCCATCCTGCGATGGTCTTGGCAGCAAGCTTGAAGTGGATGTTGACCTTGTCATCCCAAACCGCGGACTATCTTTAAGACAGCATGCCATCGCACCATGGGAGCCGACAAGCTCCCAGTATTATCCGCAGCTGCTTGAGGCAGTCAGCAGCCATTTGGGGATTGACATGGATATGCCTGTACAGGATATACCGATGCATTTGCTTGATAAGCTTCTTTACGGAGCAAAAGGGGAAAAAATCTATTTCCGCTATGAAAACGACTTTGGCCAGGTAAGGGAAAACTTTATTGAGTTTGAGGGTGTGATCCGCAATGTGGAAAGGCGCTTCAAGGAAACAAGCTCTGACTATATCCGCGAACAGATGGAAAGGTATATGGCCCAGCACCCTTGCCCGGCCTGTAAAGGAAACCGCCTGAAACAGGAAAGTCTTGCTGTCCTGATTGCAGGGGAGCATATTGGAAAGATTACATCATTGTCCATTGAAGAGGCAGAAGACTTTTTTGAACATGTGATTCTCTCTGAGAAAGAAAGGCAGATTGCCAACCTGATTCTTAGGGAGATAAAAGAAAGGCTCGGATTCCTCATCAATGTGGGACTGGACTATCTGACACTAAGCCGGGCAGCAGGCACGCTTTCAGGAGGGGAAGCTCAGCGCATCCGTCTTGCCACTCAGATCGGCTCCCGCCTGACCGGTGTCCTGTATATCCTGGACGAGCCGTCAATCGGCCTTCATCAGCGCGACAATGACAGGCTGATCGATACGCTCAAGAATATGCGTGATATCGGGAATACGCTCATAGTTGTTGAACATGATGAGGATACGATGATTGCAGCCGACTACCTTATCGATGTCGGCCCGGGAGCCGGCGTCCACGGCGGCCAGATTGTTTCCCAGGGGACACCGGCAGAGGTAATGGATGATCCGAATTCCTTGACCGGCCAGTATTTGTCAGGGAAGAAGTTTATCCCGCTGCCGCTTGAGCGGAGAAAAAGCGACGGTCGCTTCATTGAAATCAAGGGTGCACAGGAAAACAATCTGAAAAACGTAAATGTCAAATTCCCGCTTGGCACGTTTACTGCCGTCACTGGTGTATCAGGATCAGGAAAAAGTACGCTGATCAATGAAATACTTCATAAAACCCTGGCGCAAAAGCTCCATAAAGCCAAAACAAAGCCAGGCGAGCATAAAGATGTCAAAGGAATTGAGCATCTTGATAAGGTAATTGACATCGACCAGTCGCCGATTGGACGTACACCGCGTTCTAATCCGGCCACCTATACCGGTGTCTTTGATGATATCCGCGATGTTTTCGCCTCTACGAATGAAGCAAAGGTACGCGGATATAAGAAGGGACGCTTCAGCTTTAACGTTAAAGGCGGAAGATGCGAGGCATGCCGGGGAGACGGAATCATTAAGATTGAGATGCATTTCCTTCCTGATGTGTATGTCCCATGCGAGGTCTGCCACGGGAAACGCTATAACCGAGAAACTCTTGAAGTTAAATATAAAGGGAAAAATATATCAGATATCCTTGATATGACAGTCGAGGATGCACTTGAATTCTTTGAAAATATTCCAAAAATCAGCCGAAAGCTCCAGACAATCTATGATGTTGGCCTGGGCTATATCACGCTCGGCCAGCCGGCTACCACATTGTCCGGAGGGGAGGCTCAGCGTGTGAAGCTGGCTTCAGAGCTGCACCGCAGGTCAACCGGCCGCTCTTTCTATATACTGGATGAACCGACGACCGGACTGCATGTCGATGATATCTCCAGGCTGCTCACTGTATTGCAGCGGCTTGTTGAAAACGGGGATACAGTCCTGGTCATCGAGCATAATCTCGATGTCATCAAGGCTGCCGACTATATTGTCGATCTTGGGCCAGAAGGCGGCGATAAAGGCGGAACCATCATTGCCCAGGGCACCCCGGAAAAAGTGGCTGAAGCAGAAGGCTCTTATACCGGAAAATATCTAAAGCCAATCCTGGACAGAGACCGTATTCGCATGCAGAAGCTGGTCAAAGAAAGAGAAACAAGCGTATCAAAAGCATAAACCCAAAAGCGAGTTCCGCAATTACTGCGGGCTCGCTTTTTTAGGATGATGGAATTACTGCTGAATATTGCCAGATTGCCTCCCGCTGAATCGGGTAAATGAACCTTAATTAGAAAAGGAAGGTTCATGATGAAAAAATATATTTGGATTATTATCGGCTTTATACTGTTAATTGGCTCTGCTGTCGCCATCCAGGCAAAAAATACTGTTTCGCATGATGGCGAGACAGAAATCGTGGCACTCGGGGATTCTCTCACCTATGGGTATGGCGATAAAAACGGAAAAGGGTATACCGGAAGGCTTGAGGGAAAATTGGACAAGATTTATGAGGAAAACGTTGAAGTTGAAAACTTTGGAATCTATGGACAGGATACACTGAACGTCAAAAAACAGCTGAATACCCCGGCTGTTTTAAAAGAGGTGCAGGAGGCAGACACAATCATCATTTTTATCGGCACAAATGACCTGCTTCATGCAAATGGCGGGGATCTGGCACCACTACACAAAGAAAGGCTTAAGAAGGCAGAAGAAATTTATAGGGGAAACCTGGAAGAAACAGTCCGGTGGACAGAGCGGAACAATCCTGAGAGTCCAATCCTTTTGCTTGGCCTCTATAATCCCTATCCAGGCAATGAAAAAATCGGCAGCATCATAGAGGGCTGGAACGAGAAAGTAAAAGCAGCAGCTGCGAGCCATCATCAGGTAAGATGGGTTCCTACTGACGATTTGTTTAAGGGCAAGGAGAAAAATCTCTTTTTCTATGATTCCCTGCATCCCAATGACCGCGGATATGACCTGATTGCAGACCGGGTTGCCAAGGAATATGCCAGGCTGCAGGAAGATTGACACCACTCTGTAAACGAAAAGAAAAAGGGCTGTAAACTGCAGCCTTTATAATAAAGAAAAAGAGTTTCAGGGGGGCAGCCCATGCATTCTTATATCGAAGATTCCCTTAATGAATGGAAAGAAGATATTTCCAAGGTGTTGGACCAGATCAATCAGGATTATGAAGAGGTCAAAAGGGAATTGCAGGTGTATACATACAAATACGGGATAACAAAGCAGGTTATACAATCAACGGTCAATGATGAGATCATTGAAACCATCCGCGAGCAGTACCACCGCCCATTTGAGGAAAAATATAATGAGCTGAAGGGCTCAATCCGGGATTTGGAAGAAAAGCGCAAGGTATTTCAGATGTTTGTCCATAAAATTGATGAAGTATGCAGGAAGGGAGCAGCGAAAACGGTTTAAGCTGACTTTCGAAGGGGCACTGGTAATCAGTGCTTTTTTATTTGTCAGCTGGGGCTGGGACTGTGTTGATTTAGGCTAGTTGCTAATAAAACGTGAAAGTTGCTAGTATATCGGGAAAGTTGCTAATAAACTGA